>JAFEFT010000053.1 GCA_018240435.1 Pseudomonadota bacterium | reverse complement strand
GCCGCAGCACCCGCCTACTCCACGGCGCTGAAAAACTGCGCCCACGCCGCGCTCAGTGCGCCAGCAATTCCCGCATCACCGCCATCCGCACCGCCACGCCGTTGGAGACTTGCGCGAGGATCAGCGATTGCGCACCGTCGGCGACGGCGTCGCTGATCTCGACACCGCGATTCATCGGCCCCGGATGCAGCACCACGGCATCAGGCCTGGCGCGCATCAGGCGACGCTCGTCCAGCCCGTAGTCGACGAAATATTGTTCCAGCGACGGCACCAGACCTTCGACCATGCGCTCGCGTTGCAGGCGCAGCATCATCACCGCGTCGACGCCATCGAGCAGGCCATCGAAATCGTGGCCCACCGTGCAACCATGCAGTTCGTGCGCATCGGGCAGCAGGCTCGCGGGGCCGCAGACGCGGATGTCGCGACAGCCGAGCGTGCGCAAAGCGGCCAGATCCGAGCGCGCCACCCGCGAGTGGCGGATGTCGCCGACGATCAACACCGACAATTGGCTGAAGTCTTCGCCTTTGGCCTGGCGCAGGGTGAGCATGTCGAGCAGCCCTTGCGTGGGATGCTGGTGACGGCCGTCGCCGGCGTTGATCAGCGCCACGCCATCGCGAGCCTGCGCCGCCAGCGCCGCTACCGCGCCATCCTCGCGCGCGCGCACCACGAAGCAGTCCACGCCCATCGCTTCGAGATTGCGCATCGTGTCCAGCGGCGTCTCGCCCTTGCCCGATGACGAGGTGGAAACATCGAAGCTGAGTACGTCCGCGCCCAATCGCGTGGCGGCGAAATGAAACGCGCTGCGAGTGCGCGTGGATGGCTCGAAGAACAGGTTGCAGACGCTGCGGCCGGCCAGTGTGTGGCGCAGCGCGGTGCCGCCGAGTGCCTGCGGGCGCAGCGCCTGCGCGGCGTCGAGCAAGCGTTCGAGTGCGGTGCGCGGCAGATGTTGCAGGCTCAGCAAATGGCGCAGGCGGCCGTCGGCGCGCAATTGCAGGTCGGGTGGCGTGGGTTCGGTCATGAGGCGTTTTCGCGGTTCGATGATTCCGATGTCGGTGGTTCGGAAGTGGATGGTTGGGAAGGCGATGCCGCACACCCCGTCGCATCGACCGGCAGCGATGGCGAGTCGGCCATGACGCGATCGGCATCGGCGGGCGCGGCCAGCCAGCGTTCGAGGATGATCGCGGCGGCGAGCGCGTCGAGTTTCTTCGCCTCGCCACGACGGCGCGCGCCGGCGGCGCGGCCTTGCGCGAAGCGGGCGGCGGCGTCGAGCGAACTCATCCGCTCATCGACCATCCACACATCGAGCGCATAACGCCGCAGCGCCTCGCGCGCGAAACGCTGCGCGCGCTGGCGCGAGGGCTGGCTGAAATCGGCGCGGCGGCCGTCGTCGCCGAGGCTGCGCGGGTCGCCGATCACCAGCGCCTGCGGCCGCCATTCGCGAATCAGGCGATCGATCGCCGCCCAGTCGGCGACTTCATCGCGCATGTCTACCACCGCCAGATCACGCGCGGTGCCAGTGAAGCCATTGCCGACGGCGACGCCGATGCGGCGGGCGCCGACGTCGAAACCGAGCGCGGTGGCCACGCTCATGCGTGGCCGACGTAGCCCGGAAACTGGCCGAAGTCGATGCCCAGCCGTCGCGCCGCCGCTTGCCAGCGCTGCTCGACCGGCGTGTCGAAGACGATGCCCTGATCAGCCGGCACCGTCAGCCAGGCGTTGTCGGCCAGTTCCTGTTCGAGCTGGCCGGCTCCCCAACTGGCGTAGCCGAGCGCAACCAGATGCCGCTTCGGACCCTGACCGCGCGCCATCGCCGCAAGAATCTCGCGCGAGGTCGTTACCGCGATGCCGGGCGCGACGCGCATCGTCGAAGGCCACTCGTCGCCGCCGTCGTGCAACACGAAACCGCGATCGCTCAACAATGGCCCACCCACCATTACCGTGTCCTCGGCGATGTGCGGCGCCTCGGCGGCGATCTCCATCTGCGCGAACACCTCGCCGAGGCGATATTCCGACGGACGATTGACCAGCAGCCCCATCGCGCCGTGTTCGTTGTGTTCGCACAACAGGGTGACCCCGCGCGCGAAGTTCGGGTCATCCATCGCCGGCACGGCGATCAGGAAGTGATTGACGAGAAAATCGCGGCTGGCGGGTGGGCGCGGCATGGCCCCATTCTAGGCAAGCTTGCCCGCCGACGCGACCCTCGCCGTCGCGCACGCTCCGCCGCCGCGCGCCGCTGCGCTAGTATCTGTCGTGCCGGACGCAACGGAGCCATCGCAAGGGGGCAGCAGATGCCGGGAATCCGCGAACGCATCGGTCGACGATTGGCCCGCTATCTGGCCGCACCGGTCGAGCGCGTGGCCAATCCGTCGACGTCGCCGGCCACCGTCGTCGCCGCCACCATTCGCAAGGGCGACGTGTTGCTGGTCGACGGCAACAGCCGGTTCTCGATCGCCATCCGCTACCTCACGCAATCGACGTGGTCGCATGCGGCGTTGTGCATGGCCGATCTCGTCGATGGCTCGGGCGTGCCGGTGCCCGAGCTGATCGAGGCCGACGTCACCCGCGGCGTGCAGGTAGTGCCGTTGTCCAAATACGCCAGCTTCCACACCCGCATCTGCCGCCCGGTCGGGCTGACCGCAAGCGAGATCGACGCGGTGGTCACCTTCGCCAGCAGCCAGATGGGCCATCAGTACGACATGAAAAACGTGTTCGACCTGATGCGTTACCTGGTGCGCACGCCACCGCTGCCCGACCGCGTCAAGCGCCGCGCACTGGCGATCGGCAGCGGCGACCCGACCCGCGCGATCTGCTCGAGTCTGATCGCGCAGGCCTACCAGTCGGTGCATTACCCGATCCTGCCGCAACTCGTGCTCGACGACGAAGGCGACACCTCGCACAAGCGCCGCGAGTTGCTCTCGATCCGCCACCACAGCCTGTTCGCGCCGCGCGATTTTGACGTCTCGCCGTATTTCCGCATCGTCAAGCCGACCATCGAATCGGGCTTCGACCCGCACAAGGTGGCATGGGCGATGGGCCAGGACGTGCCGCTGGCGTGAGCGGCGCCGGCGATGCCGCGGGCACCGCCCGGCGCACGCGGAGGCGGCGATGGATTAGCATGATCGGCAGCAGGAGGTGCCCGTGAACGCAGCCGCATTGTTGCGCGAGATCCCGCTGTTCGAAGGCTTGGCCGACGACGATCTGGTCGCGCTGGCCGGCACGCTGGTGCAACGCGAGTACCGCTCCGGACAGCCGATCTTCGCGTTGGGCGACGACGGCGATTCGATGTACATCGTCCAGAGCGGCGACGTGAACATCCATCTGCCCGGCGAGGATTCGCGGCGGATCTCGCTCAAGGACATCTCGCGCGGCGAGTTCTTCGGCGAACTGGCGATGTTCGACGACAAGCCGCGCAGCGCCAGCGCCCAGGCCACCAGCCCGACCGTGCTGCTGGAGCTGAGCCGGGAGACGCTGGAAAACTATCTCGACCATCGCCCGCGAGCGGCAATGGCGATCTTGCGCACGATGAGCGAGCGCCTGCGCGAAACCAACACCCTGCTGTCGGCGCGCGCGGCGAAGAACGTCGACGAGGAGTTCGACAAGAACCTGTCGTGGAGCGAGCGCCTGGCCGACACCGTGGCCGAGCTCAACGGCAGCTGGAAGTTCATCCTCTTCCTGTGCGCGCTCACCGCTGCATGGTGCCTGATCAACTGGCCGCGGCTGGCCGGGCCACACCCGTTCGACGAATATCCATATCAGTTCTACAACCTCGTGCTGGCGGTGTTCGTCGCCCTGCAAGGCCCGCTGATCGTGATGAGCCAGAACCGGCAAGGCATCAAGGATCGCGCCCGCGCCGACACCGACTTCAAGGTCAACCTGAAGAACGAGGTCAACATCGAGACGCTGCTGCGCGAGATGAACGAGTTCCGCAACGAGATGGACGATCGCCTGGATCGCATCGACCGCACCCTCGGGCACTCGTGAGCCGCCGGCCAGGCCCATCCCGCGCCGGCATCGGCAACGCCGACGCGCGCTGCCAGCGCGCCAGCCGATCCTCGCGTCAACCCTGTCCCACTGGAGAAATCCGATGAAGCATGTTCGCCTGCTGCGGCCGCTCGCTGCGGCAATGTTGTTCGCCTCGACCGCCGCCGCCGCCGCGCCGACCGCCGGCGATGCCGATGCGGCAATGGCGATGCTGCGGCACGCGATCGGCGTGGCCACGGTGCAGGGCCGGCAGCAGGTGCCGGCATTGGCAGCATGGCTCGGCGAACGGCTCCGCGCCGGCGGCTTCGCCGCCGAGGACGTGCAGATCATCCCGGTCGGCGAGACCGCTGCGCTGGTCGCGCGCTATCGCGGCACCGGCAGCGGCAAGCCGATCTACCTGTCCGGGCACATGGACGTGGTGGCAGCCAAGGCCTCCGACTGGACGCGCGACCCGTTCACCCTCGTCGAGCACAACGGCTACCTGTACGGGCGCGGCACCGCCGACATGAAAACCGCCGTGGTGGCGCTGGTGCAGACGCTGATCGCGCTCAAGCGCGAAGGCTTCCGCCCGAGTTGCGACATCTACCTGCTGTTGTCGGGCGACGAGGAAACCGACATGGCCACCACGCGCGAACTGGTGCGCCGCTATCACGATGCGCGCTACGTGCTCAATGCCGACGCCGGCGGCGGCACCCTCGATGCGGCCACCGGCAAGCCGGTGGTGTACCAGATCCAGGCCGCCGAGAAGACCTACGCCGACTTTCGCATCACCTTCACCTCGCCGGGCGGGCATTCCAGCGAGCCGGCGCCCGACAACGCGATCCATCGTCTGGCGCACGCCATCGACAAGGTGGCGGCATACCAGTTCCCGGCACTGAGCAACGACATCACGCGCGCGTCGTTGCGCGCCGCTGGCGCCCATACGCCGGGCCCGCTGGGCGTGGCGATGCGCCGATACGCCGCAAATCCCGACGATGCCGCCGCCGCGGCGACGATCTCGGCCGACCCGGCCTACGTCGGCCAGATCCGCACCACCTGCGTGGCGACCATGATCGAAGGCGGACATGCGCTCAATGCCTTGCCGCAAAGCGCCAGCGTCAACATCAACTGCCGCATCTTCCCCGGCACGGCGGTGGCCAGCGTGCGCGACACGCTGACACGGGTGATCGACGACCCCGGCGCCCGCATCACCGCGCTCGACCCACCGCCGGTGGAAAGCCCCGCCTCGCCGCTGCGCGCGGACGTCGTCACCGCCGTGACCGCTGCCGTGCATGCGCGCTTCCCCGGCGTCGAGATCGTTCCTGGCATGTCGGCCGGCGCTTCCGACAGCCTCTACTTCCGCAATGCCGGCGTGCCCAGCTATGGCATCGACGGCTCCTTCACCAAGCCCGACGACAGTTTTGCGCACGGCCTCAACGAAAAATTGCCCGCCAGCGAGCTTCCCGCCGAGCTGCGCTTCTGGCACGAGGTGCTCACCCGCTTGGCGCGCTGAAGGGCAGCGGGCAAGGCGGCGCGAGGGCTGCCACGGCCACGCCTGGCACGGGCCACACGACGCTGCCCTGCCCGCCCCTCGCCGCCAGCATTCGACCCGACCGAGTGCCCGAGCGCGGCCTGGCCAATCCGTCTGGCCGGCTCGTCCATCGGCTCCGACGGCATTGTTCTACAATGCCGCCCCTGCCTGTCCGGGAACCTCCATGCGCCATCGCTCCCCTGCCCTGCTCGCCACCTTCGCGTTGGCGCTGCTGCTGTCGCTCGCCGCCTGCGGCCGTCATGGCAATGCCAACGCCAGCGGCAACGACGACGACGCGGCATCCAGCGCGATCAATCCCGGAGATGCCGCAGCGGCCTCGACCGGCGACGGCCAGATCGCCACCACGCAAGCCGGCCCGCGCGTGGATCTGCACACCAACATGGGCGACATCGTCATCGAGTTGTATCCGGACAAGGCGCCCAAGACGGTGGCCAACTTCCTCGCCTACGCCCGCGACGGCTTCTACAACGGCACCGTGTTCCACCGGGTGATCGACGACCTGCTGATCCAGGGCGGCGCCTACACTGCCGACCTGCAGAAAAAGCCCGTGCGCGCGCCGATCCCCGACGAGGCCAACAACGGCCTGTCCAACCAGCGCGGCACCGTCGCCGCCGCTCGCGCGCTGGCGCCGGGGTCGGCCACGTCCGAGTTCTTCATCAACCTCGTCGACAATCCGCGCTTCGATTACGTTTCCGACGCCGACGCCACCACCGCCGGCTACGCCGTGTTCGGCAAGGTCGTTTCCGGCATGAACGTGGTCGACAAGATCCGCGCCGTGAAAACGCACGGCCAGGGCAAGTTCACCGCCGACGTGCCGGTCACGCCGGTGGTGATCGACAAGGTCGAGATCCTGCCGCCGAGCGCGTCGCCGTGATGCCTGCAGCGCGCCACCGCCAATGACCACCCTGTTCATTTCCGATCTGCACCTGGACCCGGTGCGGCCGCACATCCTGACCGACTTCCATCGTTTCGTGCGCGAACAGGCCGCGCACGCCGAGGCGCTGTACATCCTCGGCGACCTGTTCGAATACTGGGTCGGCGACGACGATCCGCAGCCGGCGGCCGACGAGGTGGCGCAGGCGCTGACCGCGCTGGCCGCGCACGGCGTGCCGACGTACTTCCTGCGCGGCAACCGCGACTTCCTGCTCCGCGATCACTACGCCGCGCGGTGCCGCATGCGCATCCTGCCCGACCCGTGCGTGATCGATCTGTACGGCCAGCCGGTGCTGCTGGCGCACGGCGATGCGCTGTGCACCGACGACCTCGCCTATCAAGCCTTCCGCCAGCAGAGCCGCGAGCCGGCGTGGCAGCAGGCGATGCTGGCGCAGCCGCTGCCGGTGCGCATCGCGCTGGCGCAGCAGGCGCGCGCCAGAAGCATCGAACACCAGCGCGCGGTGCGGCCCGATGCCGATGCGCAGGCCGACGGCCGCGAGGACATCACCGATGCCAGCGCCGCCGCCATCGCGGCGACGTTCGCACGCTACGGCGTCGCCACCATGATCCACGGCCACACCCATCGCCCGGCGATCCATCTGCTCACCATCGACGGCCAGCCGCGGCGGCGCATCGTGCTGGGCGATTGGTACGACCACGGCTCGGTGCTGCGGGTAGACGCCGACGGATTCACCCTGGCGGGCCTGTGAATGGCGCGCCCGGGCGTGGTCGCTACGCGACGCTGATCGTTTCCACAGGACGCGGAAGCAACCACGCACCCCGAGCCACCGCCACCGCGCAGCCGGGCGGTGGATCGCATCCGGGCCGTCGCACCGCCGACCGCGGTAGAATCCGGGCATGACGACCCAACCCGATGTCATCAACGATTGCCGCCCGGTGGAATTTCCCGGTCTGGACAAGCTCATCGTCGCCATCGACACGGCGGTGGCCCTGGGCGATGCCGCCGCCGTCACCCGATCGCTGCGGCAGGCGTTGTGCGCGTTGATCCGCGACCCCGAGGTTCGCCTCCCCGACTGCGTCCACGAACCGGTGCAGGACCACTACGCCCGCCGCGAGATCTACCGCAGCCAACGCCACGGCTACAGCATCGTGGCGATGACGTGGGGGCCGGGGCAGGCCACGCCACTGCACGACCACAACGGGCTGTGGTGTGTCGAAGGCGTCTGGCACGGCGAACTCGAAATCACCCAATACGAACTGCGCGAACGCGACGGCGAGCGCTTCCTCTTCCTCGCCACCGGCGGCATCCAGGCCGGCCCCGGCAGCGCCGGCAGCCTGATCCCGCCGCACGAGTACCACACCATCCGCAACCCCAGCAGCGAGGCGATCGCGATCACCCTGCACATCTACAAGGGCCCGATGGACTGCTGCTCGAAATTCCATCCCGTCGACGGCGACTGGCACGAACGCGAACGCAGCGAACTTGTCACCGACGCGCTCGCCTGAGCGGTATCGGCAATCCACGCATTGCAGCGCCGCAACGCCCTGCCGCATAATGCCGCCGCAACAATGCCGGTGTGGCGGAACGGTAGACGCGATTGACTCAAAATCAATTATCCGAAAGGGTGTGTGGGTTCGAGTCCCTCCACCGGCACCATTGACACTTCCCGCAATATCCCGCAACACCCCTGAAACCGCGCTACGGCGCGGTTTTTTGTTGTTCGCGGGCCGGCAAGCCTACCGTAGCCATCCCCGGAATACCCTTTCCATCATCCAAGCATGGGGGCATGGCGTGGGGTAACTGACGGGCCGAATGCGCCACCATCGCACGCGGCTGCGACATGTGGCAGGCGCGGCGCCGCTGGCGCGATTCATGTGTCGGGCGGCGCCCACAGCAGCGCATCCAGGCCATCGCCGCCGCGAAGGCGATCGCGCACTCGGCCATTGTCGACGATCACTCCTTCGCTGCGCAGCCGCTGGATCTGTTCGGCCCTGCCCGGCGAATCCGGCGGGAACGCAATCCGCCCGTCACTGCGCAGCACGCGGTGCCACGGCAACGCATCGTCGTCGTTGCCGGAAAGCAGGCGCGCCACCATCCGCGCCCTGCCGGGCAGGCCGGCGCGCCGCGCGATCACGCCATAGCCGGCAACCTGCCCACGCGGAATGGCGCGCACGGCAGCAAGGATGCGTTCGGCTGGCGATGCGTCCGTGACATGCGCGCGTCCGGGCTCAGCGGACGGGATGTCCGATCGCGTTCCTGGCGGACCTTCGCGAGCCGTTCGTGGTGAGCCTTTGGAAGCCGTTCGTGACGAGCCTTCGCGAACCGTTCGTGGTGAGCCTGTCGAACCACGAGCGGCCGTCGTCGCCAACGCCCCCATCCCAACCTTCCCCCGCAAGCGGGGGAAGGAGTCAGATGCTTCACTCCGTGGGGCGATCAGGAAATCCGTTCGTGACGAGCCTCCGGAAGCCGTTCGTGGTGAGCCTGTCGAACCACGAGCGGCGCCCGCCTCAGCGCTGCGCTCGCGCCTGACACGCTTGTCGTCGTGCGCGCCACGCGCGCTTGGCGCGCCCCTCGTTCCACCTTCGATGCTGTCGCGTCTTGCCATTGGTAACACCACCGGCCCGGGGTTAGCATAAGCGCTTGCCTTCCAGGATCGCCATGCAAACTTTCGAACAGATCCGCGGCCATCTGCTGGCGCGCTACACCGTGACTTCCAACGAGCCGTATCTGGTCTGCGTGCGCTTGTCGCTCAACGAAGGCCGCCGCCACCAGAGCATCTATCTATCCGAACTCGAGCACGAGGACGGCCGCCGCTTCGTGCGGGTGAGCACCGTGCTCGGGCCGACCACCGGCGTCGATCTGCGCCGCGCGATGACGTTCAACTGGGAGAGCCCGGTCGGCTATCTGGCCATCAGCCTGCTCGACGGCGTGCCCTATCTGCAATTGTGCGAAAACCGGCCATACGCCGGCCTCGACGCAGCGGAAATCGACCGCCTCGTGCTGGAAATCGGCGGCGTCGGCGATCGCATCGAGCACCGCCTGACCGCCGGTGGCGACTTGATGTAGCCATCGTCGGCAGCAAGCCATGGACGCCTCCACCCAGATCGCCCGTGCGCGCGCATTTCGCGCCTTGCACGAGCGCGGGCGGCCGTTGTTGCTACCCAACGCCTGGGATGCCGGCAGCGCGTGCGTGTTCGCTGACGCAGGCTTTGCCGCGATCGCCACCACCAGCGGCGGCGTGGCATGGTCGCTGGGCTACAGCGATGGCGAGCAGGCACCGTTGGCGGAGATGCTGGCCGCGATCGCACGCATCGTGCGCGCCTGTCCGCTGCCGCTGAGCGTGGATTTCGAGGCCGGCTACGGCGACAGCGCCGAGGCGGTCGCCGCCAGCGTGCGGCAGGTGATCGCCGCCGGCGCGGTCGGCATCAATCTGGAGGACGGCATCGAACATGTGCGCCTGCGTCCGCTCGACGAGGCCGCCGCGCGCATCGCCGCCGCGCGTAGCGCCGCCGATGCCGCCGGCGTGCCGATCTTCATCAATGCCCGCGTCGATTGCTTCATCGTCGGCGGTGCTGCCGGCATCGACGAGCGCATCGCCGACGCCATCGAACGCGCCCACGCCTATCTCGCCGCCGGCGCCGACGGCATCTATCCGATCGCGCTGGCCGACCCGGCGATCATCGCCACGCTGTGCGCGGCGATTCCCGCACCGGTCAACATCGGCGCCCGCCCCGGCCTGCCCGACCTCGCCGAACTGGGTCGCCTGGGCGTGGCGCGGGTGAGCACCGCCACCCGGCTGGCGATGTGCGCCTACTCGGCCGCGCACTCGACGATGGCGCGATTGCAGCAAACCGGCCGCTTCGACGATCTCGACACCACGCTCAACTATGCAGACATGCAACGGATGTTTCCGCCGGCGTGAGCATCGGCCAACACACCGCACGCTACACTGCACCACACCATCGACCGGGAAGCGACCATGAACTCATGCAAGATAGCGGTCTTGATCGGCAGCCTGCGCAAGGATTCGTACAACAAGCGGCTGGCGCGGGCGATCGAGAAGCTGGCGCCGTCGCACATGCAGTTTCAGCACATCCGCATCGACGACCTGCCGCTGTACAGCCAGGATTTCGACGCCGATTACCCGGCCAACGCCCGCCGCTTCAAGCAGGAAGTCGAATCGGCGCAGGCATTGCTGTTCGTCACCCCCGAATACAATCGATCGGTGCCCGGCGTGCTCAAGAACGCCATCGACATCGGCTCGCGGCCGTGGGGCAGCAATTCCTTCGCCGGCAAGCCGGCGGCGGCGATCGGCGCATCGATCGGCACCATCGGCACCGCCATCGCGCAAAGCCACCTGCGCGACAGCCTGCACTTCCTCGACGTGCCCACGCTCGGCCAGCCCGAGGTGTACTTCCAGTTTCGCGATGGCACGATCAGCCCCGAAGGCGAGATCGGTGACGATGCCACCCGGCAGTTCCTGCAACGGTTCGTCGATGCCTACGCGGCGTGGGTCGATCGCTTCGTGACGCATTGAGCGACGCGACATCGAGCATTCAGCCGGAGGTTCATCCATGCCACAGCGACTCGACTACAAGACGGCCTCGCCGGAAGCCTTCAAGGCCATGCTGCATACCGAAATGCAGGTCCATCACAGCGGCCTGGAGGAATCGCTGCTCGAACTGGTCAAATCGCGCGCCTCGCAGATCAATGGCTGCGCCTGGTGCCTGGACATGCACAGCAAGGACGCCCGCGCCCGCGGCGAAAGTGAGCAGCGCCTGTACCTGCTGCCAGTCTGGCGCGACGCGCACTGCTACAGCGAGCGCGAGCGCGCGGCGCTGGCATGGACCGAGGCGGTGACCTGCATCGCCGACAGCCACGATGTCGCCGACGACGTGTATGCGAACGCACGCCGGCATTTCGACGAGAAGGCGCTGGTCGATCTCACCCTGGCGATCATCGCCATCAACGGCTGGAACCGGATGAACGTCGCCTTCCGCACCACCGTCGGCGATTACGTCAGCCCGCACGCGAAGGCAGGCTGAGGCCGTTCAGGCGATCCTCGCCGCCAGCCGCGCGGTTTCATCGATCAATTCGCGCATGTCCTGCATCGTGGTGCGAAAGCCGATCGGGCAGATGCGCAGCGCCAGCGCGCCGCGGATGCGCGTGGTCGAAATCAGCCAGCGACCGTCGGCATTGAGCGCGGCATTGATGCGCTCGGTGCGCGCGTCGGCCGCCGCCGCGTCGGACGCATCGAGCGGGCGGGCGCGGAAGCACAGGATGCCCAGCGTCGCCGGGCTGAGCACTTCCAGCCCCGGCGCGGCGCGCACGAACGTCTCCGCCTGCGTCGCCCGTTCCATCGCCTCGGCGATCGCGGCACGGATCGCATCGAGCCCGAAATAGCACAGGCTCAGCCAGATCTTGATCGCCCGCGAACGACGGGTGAGCTGCTCGCCGTGGTCGGCGAAATTGACATCGACGCCATCGCTTTCCACATCCTTGGGATATTCGGGGTGGATGCTGAACGCGGAAACCAGCCGGCGCGGATCGCGCACCAGCAGGCAGCCGCATTCGAACGGCACGTACAGCCACTTGTGCGGATCCATCGTCACCGAATCGGCCTGCCCGATGCCCGCCAGCGCGCGTGCGCCGCGCTCGCACAACACGCTGAAACCACCGTAGGCGGCATCGACGTGGAACCACAGCCCCTGCTCGCGGCACCATCGCGCCAGTTCCGGCAGCGGGTCGACGGCGCCGGTATTGGTGGTGCCGGCATTGCCGGCGACCAGCATCGGGATCAATCCAGCCGCGCGATCACGTTCGACCGCTGCCGCAAGTTCATCGCAGCCAATGCGATGTTCGGAATCCACCGCGATCAGGCGCACGTTCGCACGCGGGATGCCGGCCATCCATGCCGCCCGGATCACCGATGAATGGGTCTGATCGGACATGTACACGGTCAGCCGGGCGATGCGCGCCGGATCGTCACCGACTGCGGCATCACGCGCCGCCACCATCGCCGTGAAGTTGGCGTTGGATCCGCCCGAAGTCAGCAGGCCACCGCTGCCGGCCGGCATTCCCAGCCACTGCCGGAACCAGTCCAGCACCAGCAGCTCCACGGCATTGGGGCCGGCGGCGATCGGCCAGACGCCGGCGAAGAAGTTGTAACCGGTGGCGATCCAGTCGCCGAGCATCGCCGGGTAGGTCGGGCAACTGGGCACATAGGCGATGAAGCCCGGATGCGGCTCGCGCGCCGCGTGCGGCAACACGTGCTGGCGCAAGGTGGCGAGCAGCTCCGGCCATGCCACCGCCTGCGCCGGCGGCGGCGTGGCCAGCGGCGCCTCGGCGCTGCGTCGATCGAGCGAGGTGTGCGCCGGTTGCTGGCGCAAGCTGGCCAGATGCCCGGCGACGAGCTGGACCACGTCATGCCCCAGAGTGCGCATGGTGTCGAAATCCAGATCGAGCGGCGAGCGCGGATGCGGGTCGATGGCAGGCATGGGCAAGGCGAACTCCGGCGGGCATGATGATGGCAAGGATCGCCGATGGTCGGCGCCTGGGCAACGCTCGGCCGGGCCAGACTTGACCGGCGTCGCGGTCGCCCCCATGAGGATTTCATGCCCGCCCATCGGGAGCCGCCGTGCCGATCGAGGACATCCGCTACGACTCCGAGGTGATGCGCGGCTTCATCGCCTTCTCGCGCGCCGTCGGCATCGCCGTGCTGGCGGTCGCGGCGGCGATGCTGGCGACATGGCTTGGCGGCATCGGCCCATTGCGCGTGCTGCTGCAATCGGAGATCGCCGCCCGCGGCGGCGCCGCCGCCGTATTCATGATCGCCTGCGCCGCCCTGCTGACGCGACGCCGTGCCGCACACGCCAGCAGCGCACTGTCGGCGCTGGTGGCGGTGGTCGGCGTGTGGAGCTGGCTCCAATATCGAGGCTTGCTGCCGCGCGCCGATTGGGCCTGGCTCGACGCCCTGTTGCCGCGCTGGTCGCAACGACCGCCGGCGCAACTGACCGAACTGGCGGCGCTGTGCTTTGTCCTGCTCGGCGTCGCCGGCATCGCCAGCGCGCAGCAACGGGCGGCCTGGCTGCGCGAAGCGGCGACCTTGCTGGTGATCGCCATCACCATGGCTGCCGGCGCGTCGTGGGGTCTGGTGCTTGCCGGCCACGACGCCCACTTGTTGCAGCGGCTGCCGATCCTGACCGCGGCGATGCAGTTCCTGCTGGCGCTGGCGTGGATGGCGGCCACGCCCAATACCGGCCTGACCCGGATCGCCGTCGCCGACAGCGTCGGCGGCGCCTTCGCGCGACGGCTGATCCTGCCGGCGCTGTTGCTGCCGTTGCTGCTGACCTTCGTGTTCGAAATGGTGCAGTCGTGGTTGGGGATGCCCGAACCGCTGGCGCTGGCGTTGGCGGCGGTGGCCGCGGGCGGCACTCTGGCGGTGATGATCGTGTGGGTGGCGTTCCTGCTCGACCGCGGCGAACGCCAGCGCCGCACGGTGCAGGCACTGCGCACCGATGCCGGCACCGACGCCCTGACCGGGCTGGCCAATCGCCGCCGCTTCGACGCCGCGCTGCCGGCAGCGCTGGACGCGCACGGATCGGCGGTGGCGCTGTTGATGCTCGACCTGGATCGCTTCAAGAGTTTCAACGACAGCTTCGGCCATCAGGCCGGCGACGACGTGCTGCGCGAGACCGGCCGTCTGCTGCGCAGCGCGGTACGGCCTGCCGACATCGCCGCACGCTACGGCGGCGAGGAGTTCGTGGTGCTGCTGCCGAACGCCGACGTCGCCCGCGCCGAGACGGTGGCGCAACGCATCCTCGCCGCCTTCCGCCAGCACGACTGGCCGTTGCGGCCGGTGCGGGTGAGCATCGGCGCCGCCGTCGCCGCGACCGGCGAAAGTCCGCAGGCGCTCATCGGCCGCGCCGATGCGGCGTTGTACCAAAGCAAGCAGGATGGCCGTGATCGCTGCACGCTGGCGGCCGCCGCGCAGGCCACGCCGGTTTGAGCGAAACGGACGCCGAAGCAGGCGCGCGAGCGCCGCGATCGTTCAGGCGACCACACCCAGTTGCAGCACCGCGGCGCGCAGGTCGGCGGCGCTCGCCTCGATGCGCGCGAGCAGGTCGGGATAGACGATCTGTTCTTCTTTCTCGTCGTGGCCATCGAGCAGCAACAGGAAGCGCCGCTGCACCGATGGATCGTCGAGCCGCAGCAAGTCTTCGCGCAGGCGCGCGTGCTCGTTGCGCAGGCCGCGCTCCCAGCCGGGATTGCCGCCGGCAGCCAGCCAGGCCGGGAACAGCATCTTCTCCTCGATGACCAGATGCCGGGCGAGCAGGTTGCGCAGCCACTGCGCATGCTCGCCATCGCCGCCCAGGGCGCCGGCCAGCACCGCCTCGATCAGGGCATGATCGCGGCCGAGGTACTGGCGCAGGTCGATGGCCTGCTGCGAGCAGGCCAGCACCGCCACCAGGCCGTCGTCATCGCTGGCCAGCGGATGCCAGCTCAGGCGCCCAGCGCTTGCCGCCAGCGCCGTTGCCAGCGCCGGCTGCACCGACGCGCCGGCGCGCAGCAGGCCGCGCTGGCCCGGCCCGAGCGCGGCCAGCACCGGCGCCAGCGCCGCCGCATCATCGACATGCCAGCATGGCAGTTCATCCAGCCACGCCGCGCGCACCGGTTGCGGCGCGCTGGCCGGGCTGGATTCGTCAGCGTGTATCTCCAGATGGAAGCGGCTGTCGGGATCGACCTGCACGATCCGCCAGCGCAGCCCCGGCGCGATCCAGCGCGCCTGCCCGGCGGCGAGCACGACGGTGGCGGCATCGTCGGCATCGAGCCATTGCACGCCGAGCCGGCCGCCATCGACACACAGCCGCTCCCAGCGGTTGGCGCGTGGCGCATGCCATTGCCACAGCCGTACCGGCATGTCGGCCAGCGTGTAGCGGCGAGAATGGCCCAATGCGCGCAGCGCCGTGGATGGTGGCTGGTCGAATTCGATGGCCGTGCTCCGCAGGCGCGGCGACGTTCAGCGCAGCGGTTCGAAACGCGCGGTGAAGTGCCGCAATTGCTTTGGTTCGGCGACGATGCGATAGCCCGGCAACTGCCGCGCAATCCCGGCGACGTGCTGGCAGACCTCGATCACGTAGTCGATGTGGCTTTGCGTGTAGGTGCGCCGCGGGATCGCCAGCCGCACCAGATCCAGCGCCGCCGGCCGCTCGCTGCCGTCGGCCTGGCGGCCGAACATCACCGTGCCGATCTCGCAGCCGCGCACGCCGCCGGCCTCGTACAGGGCCACCGCCAGCGCCTGTCCCGGATACTGCAAGGGCGGGATGTGCGCCAGCAAGGTGCGCGCATCCAGATACACGGCATGGCCGCCGATCGGCTGCACCACCGGCACCCCGGAGGCGAGCAGCGCTTCGCCGAGGTAGGCGGTGGAACGGATGCGATAGCGCAGGTAATCGTGATCGACCACTTCCTTCAGGCCCTGCGCCAATGCCTCCAGATCGCGCCCGGCCAGGCCGCCGTAAGTCGGGAAGCCCTCGGTGAGGATCAGCAGGTTGCGACACTGCTCGGCCAACTCATCATCATTCAGCGCCAGCCAGCCACCGATGTTGCCCATCGGATCCTTTTTCGCGCTCATCGTCATGCCGTCGGCGAGGCAGGCCATCTCGCGCACGATGTCGGCGACGGTGCGATCGTGCTGGCCGGGCTCGCGTTCGCGGATGAACCAGGCGTTCTCGGCGAAACGGCAGGCATCGAGGAACAGCGGCACGCCGTGCCGACGACAAAGATCTCGGGTCTGCCGAAGGTTCTCCAGGCTCACCGGCTGGCCACCACCGGAGTTGTTGGTGATGGTGACGAATACCGCCGGAACTTGCCCGGCATGCTCGTCGAGGAAGGCAGCCAGCGCCGCCACGTCCATGTTGCCCTTGAACGGATGCAGGCTGGCAGCGTCGCGCCCTTGCGCGATCACCAGATCGACGGCGGCGGCGCCGGTGTATTCGATGTTGGCGCGGGTGGTGTCGAAGTGGGTGTTGCTGGGGATCACCCTGCCCTTGCCACCGATGGCGGTGAAGATGATCTTCTCCGCCGCCCGCCCCTGATGGGTGGGGATCACGTGCTTGAACGGGAACAGCTCCTGCACCGCGCTGCGGAAGATCTCGAACGACGGGCTGCCGGCATAGGATTCGTCGCCATGCTGGATCGCCGCCCACTGGTCGCGACTCATCGCCCCGGTACCCGAGTCGGTGAGCAGGTCGATCATCACGTCGTCCGAATGCAGCGCGAACAGGTTGTAGCCGGCCGCCGCCACCGCCTGCTGGCGCTGCCCTGGCGTGGTCATCCGCAACGGCGCGACCGAATGGATGCGGAAGGGTTCGATGATGGTCTTGAATTCCATGGCGGGCTCCTGGCAGCGATCGAGCGGCCGGGGAAGGTGGCGGCACGGGGCGCACCGCCCTGACCCAGCGGCGACGGTCAGGATGGCGCATCCGGCCCGGCGATCCCTTGCTCAGGATCAAGTGCGCGCGAACGGCCGCCACGAATACGGCCAGATCCCGGCCTGCGCCCGGGTGCCAGCGCGAGCAGGCATCCTGCCGGCTGGCGCCGGCCCGCACATCCTTGTGCGGGCGTTCGCCGACGCGCGAACTGCCACTGGCAGTTCGCAAGCGCGTCGGCTCACCACTCCACCCGATTCCTGCCGTTGGCTTTGGCGCGATACAGCAATTCGTCGGCGCGACTGGACATCCGGCTCCAGGTTTCCGAACCGTCCCACTGCACCACGCCCATGCTGATCGTGATGCGCAGGTCGGGAGCGATCGCCGCCCAATCGTGCGCCTCGATCGCCGCACGCATGCGTTCGCAATAGGTGCGTGCGCCAGCCAGATCGGATCCGGACAGGATGCAGGCGAATTCCTCGCCGCCGAGGCGCCCGGCCAGATCACCGGGCCGCTGGTGATTGCGCAGGATCGCACCGAGGTCGCGCAGCACGGCATCGCCGGTGGCATGCGACCAGCGATCGTTGACGCGCTTGAAGTGGTCGATGTCCATCAACACGAACGACAACGGGCGGCCGCTGCGCCGGGTCTCCGAAAAATACACTTCGATCGACTCGTCGAGGCGGCGACGATTGGCGATGCCGGTCAACGCGTCCTCGCGCGCCTGCCGTTCGAACGCCTCCGACTGGGCGCGGATCATCTCCAGCAGTTCCGACTTCTCGGCATCGGCGGCGCGCAGCCGTTCGGTCTGCCGCCGCAGATCCTCGGTGCGGGCTTCGACCAGTTGCTGCAGGCGGCGCTCGTTGGCGGCGATGACGCGGATCCGGGCGCGGTAGGCCAGCCATCCGGCGAGCACGATCGATGCCGCCACGAGCAGGTCGAACCACAGCTTCTGCCACAGGTGCGCGCCGATGCGGAACGCCAGCGTCGCCTCGCGTGGCGACCACGAGCCGCCGCTCACCGCCGCCTGGATGCGCAAACGGTAGTCGCCCGCCGGCAAATTGGTGAACTGCACGCTGGTGTGCTCGCCGACCTCGCTCCAGTCGCGATCGTAGCCTTCCAGCCAGTAGCGGTACTTGATGCGTCGTGGCAGATGGTAGTTGAGCGCGTAGAAACGCACCTCCAGCTTGCGCGTGCCGGGGCTCAGATCGAGTGCGCCGCCGGGCACGGCCACCACCCGGTCGTCGACGCGGACATCCTCGATCAGCGCCTGCGGCGGCTCGCTGCGGTAATCGGCCACTCGCTCGGGATGAATCACGCCGACACCACGAGCGGTGGCGATCCATACGCTGCCGTCGCTGAGCAGCGCCCCGGCTGGGCTGGAGCCACCGTTGCATTGCGAAGTCGGCAAGCCATCGGTGACGCCGTAGACATCGGCACTCAGGCTGCGCACACGGCCATCGGCTGCCGCCTCGGCCTGCTCGCGCGACACCCGCACCAGCCCGCTGAAGGTCGTCAGCCACAGGTTGCCTTCGCGATCGGGAATGACCGCGTAGACGGTATCGGTGGGCAGCCCCTGCTCGCTGCCGAGCACGACCACGCGCCCGTCCTTCCAGCGCAGCAGGCCGCGGTCGCTGGCGATCCAGACCGCGCCATCGCCGGCGTCGGCGAATCCGTACACCGCTTGCACGAGGCTTCTGGCCGGCAGCGGCACGCGTTGAAAGCGCTCGCCATCCCACCATGCCATGCCGTTGCCGGTGCCAACCCAGATTCGCCCGCTGGCATCGCGGAACAAGCCGAATACCGAATCGCTGGGCAAGCCATCGGCACTGGTGAAATTGCGCCGCTGGCCGCCTTCGTCGCGCAGCACGCCCTTGCTGGTGCCGATCCACAGACGGCCATCGCGCTCGACCAGCAGCGCCCGCACCGAATCCGAGGGCAGACCGCTGGCGTGATCGATCACGCGCACGACGCGCCCGCCAGCCACGCGCATCGCGCCGGCCGAATCGGTGCCGACCCACATGCCGCCATCGCCGTCCGTGGCCAGCGCAAATACCGGCTTGCCCACCAGCGCGGCGATGCCTGCCACGCCGATGCGCCCGTCGTGCATGCGATCGAGCCCGGCATCGCTGCCGATCCAGATGTCGCCATCGGGCGCCTGCAGGATCGCGTGCACGTTCTCGTTGCCCAGCCCGGCCGGCTTGCCGAGGCCGCTGAAGGGCGTGTCGCGCAGGCGCAGCAGGCCCTGGCTGCCACCCACCCAGATGCTGCCGTCGCTGCCGCGCAGCAGCGCCATGACCGACCACGGCCGCCCCGGGCTGTGTTCGCGCACCGCCTCGCTGCGGCCATCGCGAACCACCAGCAGCCCATGTTGCGCCGTGCCGACCAGCGCCCGCGCCTCGGAGTCCGGCAAGATCGCCTGCACCACGTCGTCGAAGGCGTCGGGGGTCATCTTCTCGAACTGGGCATCGCCGCGCCGCTGCCGATAGGCGCCGACCCTCGTGCCGACCCACAGCGAACGATCCTGCGCCTGCGCCAGCGCGGTGATCGCGCCCGACGGCAGCACGCCGGCATTGACGCTGATCGTCTGCACGCGATCGTCGACGATCCGCGCCAACCCCGCCGAAGTGCCCACCCAGACCCCGCCGTCGTCGGCGATCAGCAGGCTCAGCACACGATCCGACGGCAGCCCGTTGCGACTGCCGAAGTGCAGCTTGCGGCGGCCATCGAAGACATCCAGCCCGCCGCTGACGGTCGCCACCCACAGCCGGCCGCGGCCGTCTTCCTGGGCGGCGACCACGGTGTCTTGTGCCAGCCCGGCGTCGGCGCCACGTTGCGACCACCAGCCCTGGTTGAAGAAACTCACACCCCCACGCGCCGTGCTCACCAGCAGCGAGCCCTCGCGCCCGATCGCCAGTTGCCGGATGTCGTTGTCGCGCAGGGCATCGATGCTGCCGCGATCCTCGTAGGTGAACTCGCTGCCGTTGAAGCGCGCCAGGCCATCGGGCGTGCCCACCCACAGATAACCATCGGCGGTCTGCGCCAGCGCGTTGACCTGATCGCCACGCAAGCCCGACTGCTGCGTCCAGCTCTCGCGCGCCCAGGTGTCGAGCGCCATCCGCTCGGCCTGCTGCGCGCCGGCCATGCCGACGCAGGCGCAGGCGAGCAGCAACATCGCCAGCAGTCGCCGCATGATCGTGTTCATCGCCTGCGCAGCGCTCGCCGGCTCAGGGCAGCTCGCCGCCGAGCCGGCCCATGAGCTGACGGTAGTAACGCAACTCGCTCACCGAGTCGCGGATGTCGCTGAGCGCGGTATGCGCCGACTCCTTGCTGAAGCCGTCGGCCACCGCCGGCGCCCAACGACGCGCCAGTTCCTTGATCGTGCTCACGTCGAGATTGCGGTAATGGAAGTAACGCTCCAGCGCCGGCATGTACCGATACAGGAAGCGCCGATCCTGGCAAATCGAATTGCCGCAGATCGGCGATTTGTCGGCCGCCACCCAGCGGCGGAGAAACTCGATCGTCGCCGCCTCGGCCTGCGCCAGCGTCACCGTCGAATCGAGCACACGCTGCCACAACCCGGACTTGCCATGCTGGTTGCGGTTCCAGTCGTCCATCGCCTGCAAGCGCTCCAGCGGCACGTGGATCGCCAGCTCCGGTCCTTCGGCAAGGATGTTCAGATCTTTGTCGGTGACCAGCGTGGCGATCTCGATGATGGTATCGGCATCCGGATCCAGCCCGGTCATCTCCAGGTCGATCCAGATCAGGTGGTCGTCGGCGATCATGGGCAGCGCGGCGGTGGAGAGCTGTCGGCATGATAACGCCACGATCGGCGCAGGCCGCAGCCGGTGCCGATGCCGACGGCGATGCCGGTCCCGACGGCGCACCCGACACCCTCCAGATCATCGGCGCTGTGCTGCCAGCATGCCGACGCGAGCCTGCGCACCGCAGATCGCCAGCGCAGCATGACGCCGCCACCGAACGTCAATGGCGGATGGGTGCCCCGACACCCGCAGCGACACGACTGGCCAAGGCCCTGTGGCTGGCACGAAGGCGAGCGAAAGCAAACCTGCCGCCTGTCCGGCTGCCGTCGAAAAACCGGGAACGCGCCGGCCGCCCGTTGCATCCAATGGGCAAGACAGACGCGCCGCCATCCGGCGCCGATGAACACGGGAAGCCCAAAGCCATGGCGAGAGCAAAAACCGCATTGGTGCTCAGTGGCGGTGGCAGTCTGGGCGCCGTCCAAGTCGGCATGCTGCTGGCACTGAGCACAGCGCAGCTGTCCATCGACATGGTGGTCGGTGCCTCGGTCGGGGCGCTCAATGGCGCATTCTTCGCCGACGACCCCACACCTGCCGGAGTTGAGCGCTTGGCCGGGCTGTGGCGCAGCCTGCGTCGCAAAGATGTGTTCCCACTGTCCTTGCTGGCCGGGTTGAAAGCCCTTGTCTTTCGCCGAGACCATCTGGTGGAATCGCGCGCCCTGCACCGTATCGTGCAGCGGGTACTGCACATGCAGCGCATCGAGCAAGCGCGCATTCCGCTCCACGTCATGGCTACGGACGTGCTCAGCGGTGCGGATGTGCAACTGTCCTCGGGCGATATCGCCGCGGCGCTGATGGCCAGCACGGCCATACCGGTGGTGTTTCCTTCCGTGGAGATCGACGGCAATCACCTCGTCGACGGCGCCGTTGCCAACAACACCCCCATCGCCAACGCTGTCGCACTGGGTGCCGAGCGCATCCTGGTCCTACCTACCGGCACGAGCTGCGCCATGCAGGATCCGCCACGCAACATGGCGGCACTGGCACTGCACGTGTTGGGGCTGCAGCACATGCGTCGGCTCGATCGGGATGTGGAACGATTTTCGGCGCAAGCGAGCATTACCATCGTGCCGCCGTTGTGCCCGCTGGGCGTTTCCGTTTTCGATTTCTCGCAGACGGCCAGTCTGATCAGCCGTGCCGCCAAGCAGACTCACGCCTGGCTGGCCGACGGTGGTCTGAGTCGGGTCGGTTCGTTGCATGTACCTCTCGCGCATCGCCATCCGCCCCGCGCGATGGCCGGTTCACACGCCCAATTCATCACGGGAGGACACCATGCCGCCTGACGTGTGAATCATCCGCAGGCGGTTTGTTTCGACTGCCGACTGGAAATCATTGCATCCCATCATCTGGAAATCCCCATGCTCACTTACGCTTTGTCGGTCTTCGCCATCGCCGCCCTCGGCGGCCTCGTCCTTGCCGCCCATGTGCTTCGCGGCAAGCTCGCCCCTTGGGCATTATCGATGCTTCATGCGTTGCTCGGCGCCACTGGCTTGATCCTGTTGATCGTGTTGTTGTTGCAGGGCTCGGCTCCGCAAAGGGTGATGGCCGGATTCGCGTTGATGCTGGTTGCTGCCCTGGGCGGCTTCTTTCTGGCCTCATTCCATCTGCGCAAGACGTTGCCGCCAAAAGCCGTGGTGATCGTTCACGCCAGCATCGCAGTGATCGGCTTTCTGACCTTGCTCAGCGCGGCGATTTGACGTCATGCGCCATCCACTTCACCCTGCCATCGTGCATTTTCCGGTGGCCTGCTGGTCGCTCGCGGTGGTTGCCGATTTCGCCAGCCTTCGCTTCGGCGCGTTGGCGTGGTCGTGGTCTGCCGGCCTGCTGGCCGTGGGTTGCGCCATGGCGGTCGTCGCGATGCTGGCAGGAATGATGGAATTGACGCGCGTCCCGGAAGGCGTGGCCCTGCGCGACGCCTATCTGCATATGGGCCTGATGATCGCTGCACTGACGCTGTTTGCCGCCCGCTTGATGCTCCGGGTGGATCATTTCAAGCCATTGCCTCCCGATGCCGTATCGTTGCTGCTCGATGCGGGCGGCTTGCTCGCTCTGGGTGCTGGCGGCTGGTACGGCGGCAAGCTGGTATATGGTCATGGCGTCGGCGGCGAGTAACCCGGCGCAGTCGAGTTCACCTGCGTGCACAGCAGCTGGCGTGGTGCCCCGGCCATTTCGCCGGGGCACCTGCGAAGGCGATGGCCACGAATCGTGCAGGGCGTTCTTGGTGCACATGCGCCGTTGCATCGAACATCGATGACGAAGGCTCGCCTGCATGGCGAGCCCTCGCACTACATTTGCTTCCAAGCCCTGCCACACGAGGACGTCGATGACAAACTTGGCAAAGGCAGTCATCGCGCAGGTGATCGCGCTGTCGTTGATGTGTTGTGGCGCGCCCGCGTGGTCCAGCACCTTGCAGACAGGCAAGCCCGCACCCGAGATCAACGCAACGCTCATCGATGGCAGCCATTTCGTCTTGTCTGCGCAGAAGGGCAAGGTCGTCGTCGTGCACTTTTGGGCAACCTGGTGCGGGCCGTGCCGCGCCGAGATGCCGGCATTCGAGGCGTTCTACAAGGCGCACCGTTCCGAGGGCATCGTCATGCTCGCCATCTCGCTGGATACGCGAGAGGACATGTCGAAGGTGAAGTCGGTGATGGGCGAATTCAGCTACCCAACGGCCTTGTTGGAAGACACCATCGCCAAGGGCTATGGTCGCATCTGGCGCGTGCCATTGACCTTTGTCATCGATCGCGACGGCGTATTGCGTCGGAATGGGTTTGCGGCGTCGCCGACGATCGGCAGTGCCGGCCTCGAAAACGAAGTGCTGCCGTTGCTGCGCGAACCTTGACGCCACCGCCGCGGTCGCACACGACTGCGGTTTCGCCGGCGTTCAGAACGACGCGCTCAGGCCGATATTGGCCGTCCAGCGAGGGAACACCTGATAACCCTGGAGGCGGCTGTAAACCGGCAACTGCGCGAATCCGTACAACTGCAGGTTCTTGCGCAGGCTCACCGTGATGCCAGGGCTCAAGTAAGCCACGGTGCCGGCGCTGTCGAGCGAGTCTGCCAACGCACCTTGATCGGCGCTCTTGCGCAGCAGGTTGATCTGCAACTGCGGCACCCATGTCGGGTGTGCTTCATAACGCAAGCCGGCACTGAGCGACAGCTGATTGCCGGGGCGAAAATCGGCGCCGGACGCATGCAGCCGATGGGAGATGGCTGCCTGGAACTGGCCGTTGACGAAGGCGTCGAAATCCTGGCTGACCGCTTGATAGTAATAGGCGCCGGCGATCAGGTCGGCGCTGCCATTGCCTGCCTGCAAGCTCGTATCGAGCGCGTCGCCGGCCATCGGGCCAGACACAAACGCCGCGGGGTTGCCGATGATCGCGCCGGTCGCGGCATCCTGCCCGCCATAACGACCGGTCGGCAGTTTGACGCCAAACTGGATTCCAAAGTTGTGCGTCGGCAGGAAACCCTGATAGCTGGCCAGCAGTTTCATGTCGCCGAGGCCGGACAGACGCGCGCCGCTGATCTGGTCAGGCGCGATCTCGGACGGCGTGAACGGCGCGTCCTGATCGCCGTAGGTCGTGTGGTTGCGCGAAAGCCAAGGCAGCACCACCGTGAAACCCCAGTCGGCATTCGGCCGATACGTCACGCCGAGGTTCACGTATCGATTGATGGTGCCCTTTTCGACTTCTCCTCCACCGGCGACCGGATCAACCGGGTGATCGACGACTTCTCCGGCAGTTGCAGGCCCCGTCCCATGCCGAAGCTGGTTCTGGTCGATGTAGGTGAAATCGATATTGACCTGCCATCCAGGTTGCGACGAGTAGCCTGCAGCGGCATCGGTACTGAGCGAACAGCCACAGGTGGCACAGGCAAGAACCGGCGCCGGGGCCAAGGCGAGTGCCGCGATGAGGGCGCGAGAAAGTGCACGCACGGAGATGGCCTGAAGTCGTGGACTACACGCCCACCGCCAGCGCCTGCGCCTGCTCCAGCACCTGCCGGTCGCGCCCGATCGCCGCCACCGCCAGTGTCTTGCCGTGTTTGCGGTAGCGCAGCAGCGCATCGTGCGCGGCCAGATCGCCTTCGATCAGCACCTCGTCCCACTCCGGCGCGTAGCCGGCGTAGCGGACCGTCAGCTCGTGGTGCGCGCTCCAGAAGAACGGCACGTCGCGATACGTTTCGTCGGCGCCGAGCATGTTGGCGGCGGCGACCTGCCCTTGCCGCTCGGCCACCACCCAGTGCTCCACGCGCGCGCTCTGGCCATCGGGCCCGCCCGGCCAGCGGGCCACGTCACCGGCGGCGTACACGCCCGCCACCGCCGTCTGCAAGCGGGCATCGACAAGGATGCCGCGATCGACCGCCAGCCCCGCCGCCGCGGCCAGCTCCACCCTCGGCTTGACGCCGATGCCGAGCACGACCAGATCGGCGGCCAGCACGGTGCCATTGGACAAGATCACCCGGTCGGCATCGATCCGGGCAATCGAGGTTTGCATGTGGAAGCGCTCGCCATGACCCTCGTGCAGGCCCTGCAGCAGATCGCCCAGCGCCGCGCCGAGCACGCGCTCCAGCGGCCGCGCATCGAGCGAGACCACGTGCACCTGCACGCCACGCGCATTGAGCGCCGCCGCCACCTCCAGGCCGATGAAGCCCGAGCCGAGCACCACCGCGCTGCGCGCCGTGGCGGCGCGGGCGATCAGCGCACGGCTGTCGGCCAGCGAACGCAGGGTGAACACGTGCGGCTGTTCGGCGCCGGGAATCGGCAGCCGAATCGGCTCGGCGCCGGTGGCCAGCAGCAGCCGGTCATAGGCGAAGCGCTCGCCGCCGCGGGCGATCACCTCGCGCGCGGCCAGGTCGATGCGCTCGACGTTCACGCCCAGACGCAGGTCGATGCGCTGCTCGGCGTAGAACTCGGCCGGGCGCAGCGGAATCCATTCTTCCGGCGCCTGCCCGGCCAGATAATCCTTGGACAGGTTGGGCCGGTCGCAGGGGGCGTCGGCGTCGGCGCTGAGCATCACCACGCTGCCGGCAAAGCCACGGCGACGCAGCATTTCCGCCGCCGCGAAACCGGCAGCGCCGCCGCCGACGATGACGATGCGTTCGGGCCCACCTTGTTCATGCGCGCACGGCGTCGCCGCCTCGGCAGTCTTGGCCTCGCGCACGAAGTAGCGATCGCCCACCTGCTCGACGCGCCAGCAGGCGATGGCATCGAACGCCGGCGCCGCCAATGCCTGCCCGGTGCGCAGCGAGAAGCAGGCATGATGCAGCGGGCAGCGCACCGTCTCGCCGACGATCAGGCCCTGGTCGAGGGCGCCGCCGTAATGCGTGCAGTCGGCGCCGACCGCCACCACCTCGTCGCCCAGCCGCGCCAGCAGCACGGCCTGCTCGCCGACGTGGCCGCGCAACATCGGCCGGCCGCCGAATTCGGCCAGGGTGACGCCCAGGCTCAGGTCAGGACCACGGTCGGCAGCAGCCGGTGCGCTCATGGCATCTCTCCAGTGGATGGGTTGGATCGGATTGCGTCCAGCCGCGCCAGCACGCCGGCGACGATGCGGTCGCAGCGCGCACCATCGAACGAGAACACGCGCCCCATCGCCGTGTCGACGGCGCTGGCAAGGCCTTCACGCAGCAGGCTGCGGGCGCGGAAGAATCGGGTGCGGACGGTGGCCTCGGGGATGTCCAGCGCCTGCGCGACCTCCTCGACGCTCATTTCCTCGACCGCACGCAGCAAGAACACGGTGCGGAAGGCTTCCGGCAGGCGATCGATGCGCGCCTCCATCAGCCGTCGCAACTGTTCATCGTGCGCGGCCTGTTCGGGGCCGCGTTCGGATGGCTGGGCCAGGGCATTGAGGGTGGATTCATCGGTGGATGTCATGGCGGCCTCCAGCGGGATCACCTGCGCGCTGGTGCGGCGCAGGCGCCCGAGTGCTTCGTTGGCGACGATGCGCACCAGCCACGTCGACAGGCTGCTCTGCGCGCGATAGCCGGGCAGTGCGCGCCAGGCGCGCAGATAGGCGTCCTGCACCGCCTCCTCGGCGTCCTCGTCGTGCTTGAGGATGCTGCGCGCGGTGCGGAACAGGCGCTGGTTGTGCTTGCGCATCAGGCGCTCGAACGCCGCGGTATCGCCGGCGGCGGCACGGGCGATCAGTTCGGATTCCGGCAGATCGGCGCTGGCAGCAGCCGGGGTGGATGGTTGGGTGGTTGGCATGGTGATGCTCCGGCAACGAACGGTGGGATTATCGCGCTTTCGCGGCCAGCGATCGGCTGCGGCGCGAGCGCATCAATCGCGCGGGCGCTTCATCAAGCCGAGGAACTCGCGGCGCAGGTTGGCATCGCGCAGGAAGGCACCGCGCATCACCGAATTGGTCATCACCGACTGGTCGTCCTTGACGCCGCGCCAGTGCATGCACAGATGGTCGGCCTCCATCACCACCGCCAGGCCATCGGGGCGGATGCGCTGCTCGAGTTCGTCGGCCAGCATCACCACCGCCTCTTCCTGGATCTGCGGCCGGCTCATGATCCACTCGCACAGGCGCGCGTACTTGGACAGGCCGATCAGATCGGAAGCGGCACTGGGCAGCACGCCGATCCACACCTTGCCCATGATCGGGCACAGATGGTGCGAACAGGCGCTGCGCACCGCGATCGGGCCGACGATCATCAGCTCGTTGAGCCCCGAGACATTGGGGAAGCGGGTGATTTCCGGCGCCGGCTGGTAGCGGCCACGGAACACCTCGTCGATGAACATCTTCGCCACGCGGCGGGCGGTGTCGGCGGTGTTGTGATCCGAATCGACATCGATCACCAGCGCACCGAGCACCTCGCGCATCCGCGCCTCGACTTCCGCGCGCAGGCCATCGACCTCGCCGGGCAGGATGTGCGCGGCGATGTTGTCGTTGGCATGGAAGCGCTGGCCGGCATCGAACAGCCGCTGGCGGATGCGCTCGCTGACGCTCGCCGGAGAATGCGCGGCATCGCGGCGGAAGACGGCGGTGGCGACGGTCTGGCTCATGGGAACCTCGTGTTCGATGGAATGGATGGTGATGCTCGCTGGCACCGCCGCGGCGCGGCGACGGTGCCAGCGACGATCAGTGTCGCTGCGGCTGAAAAATCACGGGCTCTCAGCGGAAACGCTGCGGGAACGCCGCCACCAGCCCGTTGGTGAGGGCGTCGGCCAGCATCAGCATGTGCGACTCGGCCTTGCCGTAGGCGGCGATGCCGTCGGCGTAGTTGCCGTGCAGCAAGGCGGTGGCGTACACCATGGTGGTGTCGATGTGGCCCTTGAGCATGTCGCGCACCACGTCCTTGGGCCAATGCGGGTTGGCCTTGGCGAGGAAGTCGGCGATCTGCTGCGCGTTGGCGTAGGCGGCCGCCACCGCCTTGTCGGTGCCTTCCTTGTCGCCGGCCTTGGCCGCCTTGAGGATGGCGACGACACCGCTGATGTGGTCCTTGAGCATGCCGGTCAGGGCATCGCCGGCGGCATCGCCGTAAAACGGCTTGATCGCGTTGCCGATGTCGACCTGGTTCTGCATCAGGTGATCGGCGGTGGCCGGGAAGGCCGGCGAGCCGGTGGCGAAGGCGGTGATCGCGGCGTAGGTCCATTCCATGTGCTGCGCCCACAGCTCGCGCATGGCGTCGTGCAGGCCCAGCACCTTGGCGTTCATCGGCGCCTCGTGCATGGCGTGCGCACCGTCGTGGGCAAGCGCGGCGGAGGGCACGACCGCCACGCCGGCGGCCACGGCCAGGGCAGCAGCCAGCGTCAGGCGGCGCAGCATCGTCAGCGTGTGGTGATTGGATTTCGTGGTGGACATGATCGACTCCGGGTGTGGTGGTGAGTGGTAATCGCGCCCGGCGGATTGGCCATGCCGGGTCGCTCGCGGCATTGGATGCAGCCAGCCGGCGCGGCGTTCCCGGTATTTTTCGGCGGCCGCAGAATGGGCCTTGCGCGCGCGCCGTCACTGGCGTCTGCGAGGTGCGCGCCAACACGCGCCCATGCGCCCGCATCAGCGTCGAAGCGGCGCGGCGATGCCCGCAGGCCTTGCGCCCGCCGCCGCGCCCTTACGCGCCGGGCTTGCGCTTGCCGCGCTTGCGCCGGAAGTAAGCCTTCAGCCGCGCACCGGCCTCGCCGGCGAGCACGCCGCCACTGACTTCGACGCGATGGTTGTGGCGCGGATCGGCGAGCAGATCGAACACGCTGCCGGCGGCGCCGGTCTTGGGATCCGCCGCCGCGTACACCACCCGCGCGATGCGCGCATGCACCATCGCCATCGCGCACATCGCGCAGGGTTCGAGGGTGACGTACAAGGTGCAACCGAGCAGGCGGTGGTTGCGCCGGTTCGCGCCGGCCACCCGCATCGCCACGATCTCGGCGTGGGCGGACGGATCGTGTTCGGATATGTTGCGGTTCCAGCCTTCGCCGACGATGGCGCCCTGCGCATCGACGATCACCGCGCCAACCGGGATCTCGTCATCATCACGCTCGGCGCGATCGGCCAGCGCGAGCGCGTGGCGCATCCAGTGTTCATCGACGTCCTCTGCATCGGCCTGTGGTTCGACAGGCTCACCACGAACGGGGGCCATTTGAGGCTCGCCATGCTTCAATTCCATTCGTGGTGAGCCTTTCAGAAGATCCGTTCGTGGTGAGCCTGTCGAACCACGAACCTCCGTCAACGGCTGTCGATTGCGCGCCAATCCTCTCAACCGGCCCCAGTCATGATCAGCCAGCGCCTGCTTCTTGGCCCGCGACCAACGCTTAATTTGTCGTTCGGATTCGAGTGCCGCGTCGCGAGACGAAAAATCCTGGCTGAAGACCAGCTTCAGCGGGCGCTTGGCATGCGTGTAGCAGCCAGGAATTTCTCCGGCTTCGTGTTGGGCGATCCGGCGCTCGAGATCGTCGGTATGGCCGGTGTAATACGAGCCGTCGGCGCAGCGCAGGATGTAGACGTAAAAGGCCATGATGCATGGTATCGGCAAGCCGTCCGAGGTTCGACAGGCCTGTCCTGGGCGTGTCGAAGGGCTCACCACGAACGGTTTCGGGCGGGGCTGCGTTGGCGGGAAGCACAGGCGTCGCAAGCATGTGGCCACATGGCAACCTCACGATGCCTGCGGATTGGCATGCAGACGACGGCTATGCAGCGAGCTGACGTGGTGCGAGCGGAAATGCCCCCTGCGCGGCAGCGCCGCGATTCATGACCGATCATGCTTGGCTGTTGCGATCCCTGGCGCTGCTTCATCGCTCGATCCACCCCCGGCCCGGCCATCCATGGCCGGTCAATAGTGCTCTGCGAACCATGGTTCGCAGTCAGCCAGTCACGCGGCCGATCGTGCGATGTCGATGCCTTCCATGGCGCAGCCACATCGGCTTCGGGTCGCCCGGCCCGGCCATCCATGGCCGGTCAGTGAACCGCCTGCGCGCCAATGGCGCGATTCCCGGCTGATCTTGCGTGGCTGTTGCCATCCCTGGCGCTGCCGCATCGCTCGATCCACCCCCGGCCCGGCCATCCATGGCCGGTCAATAGGCAGCCTGCGAGCCAGTGGCTCGCAAGCAGGCTGCCTATTCCCATTCGATTATCTATAATAACAAAAATGTGTTAAATATCAATAACTTACAATACGGCAATGAGCTAATGCCATGGATAATGCCATGCTCAGATCAAGAGGATAAACACTGCCTTCGCTGTTGACCGGCAATGGCCTGCTCCAGAGTCTCCCCAGACTGCCATCCGTACAGGTCGCGGACGCTCTTCGTTCTGGCATGGCCGGGAGGCTTGAACTCGTAGCCGGCAGCAGCCATCTCGGCGGCCATGTCCTCGGTGATGAAAAACGGTTCGTTTTCTTCGTTCAGTTTCATGCTGACACCATAGCGACGTTCTAAAAATCGGCTCTTCGTGGAAACGTGTGGG
>JAFEFT010000052.1 GCA_018240435.1 Pseudomonadota bacterium | reverse complement strand
GTCCATCTGCTCCATCAGGGTCGTCGCTGCTTCTGCCAAGTCCTTGAGGGTCTTGGCTGACTCTGCGGTCATCTGTCCCGTCAGGCGCGTCATCTCCATTTCTTCGGCGCGCTCTTCCGCACGCTCGCGCGCTTGCTGCGCCATCTGCCTGTTCAAAGCATCGAAGTGATCCGTGCGGATCGGCTGGATTTCCAACGGCGCTGGCTTTGTGAATTTCGTCAGTTCCTCGTAGGCACTCAAGGTTGATCCCAAGGCCGACGTGCTCTTACGGACTTGATCGAAAAGACTGGTGCTCTTTTGAACCTGATCGAAAAGGCCGCGACTGGAGCCGAGCAACGATTCGTGCATTCGCTTCGCGCTCTGGTGATAGTCCTCGACCTCGGCCTTGAGCAGCCGCACCAGAAAGGCCGATGCCGTTTCACCGGCTTCCTGCACAACAGGCTTCCGCTCTTGCGATCCATCGCGGACGGTTTGCCATGCGGATGATTTCGCATAGGCGTCAGCAGCCCGTTCGATCTCATCGTCCGAGAGTCCATCGGCAATCCCGGCATCAAGCGGGACGCGCTCCGGTTCTTCGTCGGATTCGACGGTCAAGCTGCCAATGCTCGGCAGGAAAGCCCTGATCTGGCTGACCGCATCACCGGGTTCGAGCTTCTCGAAATCGGTCATGTCGCGCATACGCAGCGGATACAGGTAGATTCGTCCCGCTGACGTCTCCACATCCGTGGCAGGCTTCGACCGAAGCAGCAGCTTCAGCGTAGTCTTTTTCGGCGCATCGCCAGACGGTGGATTCTCTTGTGTCATGGCCCGACCCTCATCTCACCGCCTCGCGCAAGACAACGAGTCGATTGCCCGGCCCTTCAGATCTCACGGCCAAGTGCTCGCTATTCGACACCAGATAGGCCAACGGCTGCGTCAGATTGAACGGGAATAGCACCGGCTGCGATTGCAGGCTTGTGATGGCCAGCGGCTTGTTCGCGTAGCGCAAGGCGGCTTCGATCAGCCATGCCGTGAGTGCATCGTCCTCCACCACGGCAGGGGCCAAGCGGACAACGCGCTTGCCTTTCTCGACTCTTTCCACCGCGCCCCAGCCAGCCTGACTCTGGATGACCATGTTGGTCATCCGATAAGTGCCTTCACGCTCGCCGTAGGTTTCGCTCATGCGCCGATGGATTTCGGCGGACGCGCAATCGCCTTGCAGGGCGGACAGGCGTCCGATCAGTTCGGCCACCTTGCCGAAGAAGGGATAGGTCGCTACGGCCATGCCCCAGTGCAAGGCGGCGACTGGCGCATCGGGATTCGCCTTGAAGATCGCCACGCCGCGATCCGCGTAGTCCACCAGATCAACGCGCGGTTGAAGCCACAGGCGGTTCAGTACAGTGCGGGTTTTCGTGCGCGCGGCAGCACCCAGCCCGGCGGCATCGAGCAATGCCTCCAAGTCTTCGAGCTGCGCCGCGCCTGCACGAACCTTCAGCGCGGCCGTCGCCCATTCGAGTGAGATGAACCGGTCAAAGCCGATTCGTGGAGCCGTTGTCATTGTCCAAAACCATCATTCAAAAACTCATCCACCATCATTCACGTTTGAAACCTTCACGAAAGGAACGATCAGTTCCTCGACCGACACACCGCCGTGGACAACCACCTGATCGCCATCGGGAACGAACGCACTGCGTCCGCCTGCGAATAGAGGCATGAAGTTCGCGGGCAGTCCAGCGATCTCCAGACTGACCGTGTCGGGATATGCCGCCGCAGAATCCACACGCAAGGATTCGCTGCGATACACCCGCACGCGCTCACCGCGCGTTTCCGCGATCACGCCCTGATTCGGCCTGCCGACGCCGACGGCATCCACGTTGCCGTGATCCGCCGTGACGTAGATGCTGAACCCTTCACCCAGCAGGAAAGCAAACAGGCGTTCGACGAAGCCTGTATCGAGCCAGCGTCCGATCCACAGCGCCACGTCTTCCTTGTTTCGTTCTTTGTGCAGCCGCTCATCCACTTCGTCGATCACCAAGCCCAGCACCTTGGGCTTGCGGTCGGTGATCTCGGTTTGCAGCGCGTCCAGTTGCTCGACTTGGCGCAGCGCACGTCGGTACATCACCTCGGCGGGGGCAATGCCGCCTTCGTTCTGCCAGAACGCCTTCCACAAGATTTCTTCCTTGCTGGTGTGGTCTATCGAGTCCTCGAACTCTCGCGGCCGCAAGCCGGAGAACAACGCCTGGCGCGACACCGATGTCACCGTGGGCAGCCACGCGAAAGCCGTGTTCTCATCGAAGGCCAACGGCTGTTTGCGGGCGATCAAGTGTTCCCTGATCCGCACCCACTGGTCGAAGGCCAAACCGTCGAACACCAGCAGCACGATCCTGGCTTCGCCCGCGTTGCGGCGCTGGCGCAGGAAGCGCGGTACGTGATGCACCATCACCGGCCCTTTGGTCGCCGGTTGCAGAATCAGGTCGGCGTAGTGACGAGCCGCCACCCACGCCTGCAATCGTTCATCCGACAGCGTCTGAATGGTCTTGATGCGATCCCGAATACTCGTCAGCCGTTCGCCACCATCCTTGCCCGGCAAATCGTGAACGCGGCTCAACATCTCGCCGTAGCGTTTGGCGAAGTCGCCCCATGCCTTGTGCGGGGCATCCGCGTCCGGCACCGATGCAGCAAGCGTGCCGATGCTCTTTTCCGCCAGCGCGAACTGCGACCAGACATCCTCGACGATGCCCGCCCTGATCCAGCCTGGCACCGAAGCCGGAACGCCGGACACGGCCAGCGGATGCAGGCTGCCGTCCAGGAACATCGAATCAATGATGGCGCGCACGTCGGTGTGATCGAAGGGAATCTCGATCTCCGCGCTGACTTTGCCCGCGCCGAGGGACGGCGGCTCAGGCTCGGCAACGCGCCTGCCTTCCAGCTTCAACTTCTCCAGATAGCGATACCAAGCGTCCTGTACCACGCGCAGCAGCGCGCTCCTGGACGACAGCCAATCCGCCACCGGCTGCCCGACGAACAAGCCCTTGCCACGCAGGATGCCCGCCACGTGCTCGGCGAGCGGTTCGGGCAAAGCACGGTTGGCAAAGTGCAGGCGCAGCACCTCGCGCCAGAAATCCACCGGCGTGCGGATGGATCGCGGCGTCAGTTGATAGACGTGTTCGAGGATGAAGTCCTTCGATTCGTTTTCGCCGCGTGCCGACTGCAACTCGGTCTGGTGGGCGTCGAACAGCGCGGCCAGCAGTTCCGGTTCCACCTGCCGCACCGCGCCGTAGGCCAGCTTGGGGAACAGCTCGGCCAGACTCAAGCGCACCGCAGGGCGGGCGTTATGCACGATGTCCCACGGCAATTCGTCTGCGTTGTCGTGGCGCAGATGCACGATCAAAGCCGGTGATGGTGCAGGCTCATTCGCATCCCACGCAGCGCGATACCGCTCCTCGAACTCCGCCCGGAACGCGAACGGGTCGTCGTACCCCATCACCTCGAAGCCACGGGGGCGCAGTTCGGACAGCAGTTTTTCGTCCAGCAACACACCGTCCGGATCGCAGGCGACCCATAGACGGGAAAGGTCTGCCGTGAAAGGTTGAAGGATGCGCTGATGCCACAGGTTGGGCGAATGGCTCATGCCGCAGCCTCGCTGTTCTTGATGGTCTTGGCGTCAATCCGCACCATCGCCACGGCGTTCAACTCGGGCACGGTGGCTTCCATGTCATCCAGCGCGGCCAAGCGCGCCTCGTGCTCAGTTTGCAGACGGCGGCGGCGGAACTCGCGCACAGCAGGCAGGCCGATGCGCCCGATGGCCTGATAACGCGCATCGAAAGCGTAGGTGGCGCGATCCCGTTCTTCCTTGATGCGCGTGCGGTGTTCTTCGGCCAGTGCCGCGAACAAGGGTTCGCCTTGCGTGCTGGCCACGGCGAACGATGCATCGAACCAACGGGCAGAATCCTCCGCGTCCGCCACGGACTGCACGGCAACACTTTCCGTCAGCAGCAAATCCCACACGCGCTTGGCGGTGGGCACGAACGGACGGCCTTCGTCATTGATGAAAACCGGCAGGAATCGCTTGCGGCTCGCGCCTTGCGCGGCAAGCCCAACTTCCCACAACGACCAGATGCCGTTTACCGACTCCGGCAAGCCCGTCACGCGGATCACCGGCAATGGCTGCCCAGACACGAAACGCGGCACATCGCCAATGATGGCCCGTGCGCGCGGGTCTTCCATCGTCACCCATTCCGCCGCCGGGTTGTCGTCTGCCGCGCGCGCGTCGAAGCACGCTTGCGGCGTCTCGCTGCCATCGGCCCAGCGCACGCGCCACACACCTGTCAAACCATCTCCGTTCTTCGTTGCCGATCCGCCGCGCGCCACCAGCCCGTTGACGATGGCGCGCTCCAGCCAGAACTGCGCTGGGTGGTCGCGCCACTTGCGCGCCTGGTCGGCGTCCAGATCGTGCGGAACGGCCAGCAGATCGCTGTGCCGATTCGATTCCGCCAGCGTGGCACGCAACTGCGAAACCACGCTGTCGCATTCGCGCTCTATGGCTTCCGGGTGTTGCAGGCTCTGCACGAACAACTCGTCGAACACCGGCTCCACTTCCGCCGAGTCCATCACGTCCGCCGCCTTGTCCACGCCGAATTCCTCGGCGATGACAGCGAGCTTTTCCTCCAGTACCTGCCGCACGCGGTGTTCCACCGTGTCTTCCAGCACGAAGTTCAGCGCGCGCACGACGTGCTTCTGGCCGATGCGATCCACACGCCCGATGCGCTGCTCGATACGCATGGGGTTCCACGGCATGTCGAAATTGACGATGACATGGCAGAACTGGAGGTTCAAACCTTCGCCGCCCGCGTCGGTGGAAATCAGAACGCGCGCGTTCTGCGCGAACTTCTGCAAGGTGCGCGTGCGCGCTTCCATGTCCATGCTGCCGTTGAGCGTAGCCACCGCAAAGCCACGGCTTTCCAGATAGTCCGCCAGCATCGCCTGCGTGGGCACGAACTCGGTGAACACCAGCACTTTCAGCGCCGGGTCGGCTTCTTCCTGTTGCAGCTTGTAGATCAGTTCCAGCAGGCTTTCGGCCTTGGCGTCGGTGCCTGCGGCTTCGGTGGAACGCGCCAACGCCAGCAGCGTTTCCACTTCCGACTTCTCCATCTCCAGACCACTGGCCTGCAAGGCCAAGTCCACCTGCGCTTCGCCGTCCAGATCGGCCCATTCATCCGCACTGAGGTTCTCGAACAGCCGTGCCTGCGCCTGCGGCGTTTCCAGTACCGCTTGGCGTTTTTCCAGCGTGGCGCGAATGGCTGCCGTGCTGGATGTCACCAGCCGCTGCATCAGAATCATCAGAAAGCCGACGTGGCGCTGCTTGGCGGCCAGCGCCTGGTTGTAGCCGTGGCGCACGTAGTCGGTCACGGCCTCGTACAACTGCTGCTGCGCCGCGTGCCGAGCCTGCCACGCCACCGCGTGCAAGCGCGTGAGCCGGGGCCGGAACAAGGGCTGACCTTCGGCATTGATGGCGGCGCGCTTTTCGGTGCGGATCACGAAGGGCTGCACGCGCTCGCGGCTGACGCTGCCTTCGTCGGGGAAGGCATCCCTGTCCAGCAACTGCATCAGGCGCATGAACTGATCGGTCTTGCCCTGATGCGGCGTGGCCGAGAGCAACAGCAGATAGGGCGAGGCTTCCGCCAGCGCCGCGCCCAGCTTGTAGCGGGCCACCTGCTCGGTGCTGCCGCCCATGCGGTGCGCTTCGTCGATGATGACCAAGTCCCACGCCGCCGATACCAAGTCCTCGAAGCGTTCGCGGTTGTAGGTCTGGATCTGCTCCAGACTCCAGCCGCGCCGCGATTCCAGCGGCTTCACCGAATCCAGCGCGCAGATCACCTGATCGTGCATCCGCCACGGGTTGTCTTCCGCATGGTCACCACGCCACTGGCGCAAGGCGGCCAGCGAGGATGGTTCAACGAAGTGAAGCGGCTCGCCGAAGTGCTGGCGCATTTCCGCCTGCCATTGCCGCACCAGTCCCTTCGGCGCAACCACCAGAATGCGCTTGGCGCGGCCACGCAGTTTCAGTTCGCGCAGCACCAAACCCGCCTCGATGGTCTTGCCCAAGCCCACTTCGTCCGCCAACAGGTAGCGGATGCGATCTTGGCCGACGGCGCGGTTCAGCGCGTAAAGCTGGTGCGGCAGCGGGATGACGCTGGACTGGATTGGCGCGAGCAGCAGGTTTTCTTCCAGCGCGTCCTGCAACTTGGCCGCCGCCGTGGCGTGCAGAAGCTGTTCCACCGTGGGCTGCACGCTGGCAAGCGGAGTCAGTTCCGATGCCCGTGCGCGCAGCACGGCGTTCTTCGACGGCAGCCACACGCGGTAGGCCGCTTCGCCCCACAGCGCCAGCCGCTCCACCACGCGGCAAGGCGTGGCCTGCCGCGTGTGCCAGCACCAGTCGCCGGTGTCGAAGCCTCCGCTACCTGTTTGCCCCATTGCTCACGCCCCGTCTTCGCTGCGCGTCAGCGCCATGTCGTACAGGGTGAGCAGCTTCTCGTCTTCTTGCAGGGTTTCGTCCGGCAGCTTGTGGGCGATGGCGAGGATGGTGGCGTAGTCCTTCCTGGCCCACGCATCGCGGAAGCCGGCGCGCAGCACTTCCAAGCGCGATTCCTTGATCTTGCGGCCTGTGAACGTCTTGTACTGCTCGAACTCCTTGAGCAGCGCCTTTTCACGCTTCTTCTCCAAGTCCTGCGCCTTGTTCGGATCGGGCACGTACCAGCGGTCTTGCGCCTTGGCGATCAGGCGCGGGTCATTCTTCTCCAGCCCGCGCAGATCGTGGTAGTTGGTGGAGAGGTAGCGGTGAATCTGGCTGGGCACTTCGCCCGCGCCCTCGAAGCGCAGGAAGTTGGCTTCCAGCAGCGCCGAGAGTTCCGGGCGGGTTTCGTGCTTCTTCCAGCCCGCGCCCAGTTGCTTGATGAACTCCGGGTGGATGTCCTGATAGGTGGAAGGCCGCGCCTTCAGGTAGTCCGCCGCCCAGTCGATGGCGCTGCGCTCATCGGAGACGAACAGCTCCATCTGCGGTGCTTGTGCGGTCTGCGCGCGCTTCTTGTCGTATTCGGTGACTTGCTCGGGCAGGAAGACCATGCCGTCGCGGTCGGGGAAGCGGCTGCGCAGGCCATCTTGAAACTCTTGACTGGAAAGCGGCACGGGTGCGCTGTGCCGCACAAACCACGCCACCATCCGGTCGAACAGGATGCGTGGATCGCGTTCGGCGACGAATTCCAGCTCGCCGCCCCTGACCTTCACGACTGGAAGCTGCTTCAAGTGGGTCTGCACAAAGTCCCACGCTGACTCCGGCGTTGCGCCACGCTCTGCGAACCGCTGCTCCAGCCCGCCGTTGGGCTTGTAGGCGGAAATCACCAAATCCTGCTTGACGGCGACGGCGGTTGTCACCGCCTTGAAGCTGCCTTGCTGCTTGTCGAGCGCAGACACGTTGGCGACCACAAAGCCCGCTTCCTGCATCGCCGTTTGCAAGCCGTTCCACACCGCCGCCTGCGTATTGGAGAAAACCACGGTCATCCAGCGACCGGGCTTGAGGACGCGGAAGTATTCCTTGAAGCAAGCCGCCATCAACCTGCGGTAATCATCCACCGACTTTTGTGCCGCCCGGTTTTCTTTGGCGCGATCAACGATGGCGTCCAGCTTGGCTTGCGTCATCACGCCGTGCCATGCCTCGACGATGAAATTCAACTCGGCGTAGGGCAGGTTTTCGCCGAAAGGCGGATCGGTGAAGATGTAGTCGATGCAGTCATCAGCGAGTGGCAGTCTTGCTGCCGTACCAGTGGTGACTGCTGCGTTTGTAGGCTTTGCGTGATATTGACGGAACGCCTTGACCAGTCGATCCAGCTTCCCATCGAGGATGTACCAAGGGCTGCATTCAGAATGCTGTGCTGCGACGTAATACACGCCCGCCAACATGCGATTGACCTGAGAAAAGTGTGTCGGGCCGTAGCGATTCAGGACGGATAGACCGGCAACTGCCTGCTCGACCATAAACACGAGGAATGCGCGTGTGCGAGCATCAGGATGCGCATGTGCCTTTGCCCACAACGCGCCCATTGCCTGTGCGGCACGCGGCAGGAACATGTGATGCGTGTGGGTGATTCCCTTGTCACGCATACGCGGCGCTTCCCACATATCCGCGAAGGGAAACGCAACGGTGGGAACATCGCCGGGCAGCGGCAAAGCATCAATCTTGGCCAGTGTCGCCAAGTCTGCCGCATCGGGCTTCTTCTCGTACTTCGTTTTGCCAATGCGGTACGCAATCAGGCTGGGCACGCGCTTGGGCGCTTGCAGCGTGGTGCCGGTGGCGCTATCCAGCTTGGTGACGTACAGCCGCTCCAGCTTTTTCTTCGTCAGTCCTGCATTGCAGTGCGGGCACGGGAACTCATCTTTGACACGCTTGGTTTCCTCATCCAAGGCTTCGTCCAGAAAATTCACTTCGCCCGCGCATTCCGGGCAACTGAACACTTCGCTCCACACCGTGTATTCGATGCGGCCCTTGGTCTTGCCATCGCTGTGCAGCGTTTCATACATCCAGCCGATGTCCTGCTCCACGGCATTGAGCAGTTGCTTGCCCGCCTTGGCGAAGGCGTCCACGTCGAAGGGAATGTTGTAGTTCGCGCCGATGAAGGTGGCGGCAGGCGACAGGTCGTTCAGCACCGCACGGCGTGCGCCCCACTTGGGTGCGGCGCGGCCTTCCTTCTTCCACGCCTGTTCCAGCTCGAACCGGTAGCTGGCCGGCGCCGTGCCACACCACTGCGCGGCCACGCCAGTCATGCCCGAGCCGGAAAAACCGTCCAGCACCACATCGCCCGGCTGGGTGTAGTGCAGGATGGACGGCACGATGGCCAAGTGCGGCACCTTGGTGTGGTAGCTGTGCGCCTTGTAGATGGCGTCGGTCTTGCCCACGCTCACATCAATCGCCAGCGGCTCGCGGCTGTATTTCACCGCCGGGTCGTAGGGCTTGCCGTAGTGCGCGACGAACTCCGCCAGCCACGGGTTCGGGCAGGCGGTGTAATACGGCGGATCGGACATGGCGAGGATGGCCTCGTCCGTGCCCTGCGGGAAACCTTCCTGCTTGCGGAATTCTGGATCTTTGAGCTTTTCTGCCAGCAGCGCGAGGAAGTGCGCGCGGCGCGCGTCGTCGCTGGGGAAGGTTTGGCCGAGGCATTCGACGGGGCCGGGTGCTTTTTTATCGTGATTACCGAGCAGGTCATTCATGTTCGTATCGCTCCCCGCCACATCCGACGGCGCAAAGTTGGGCGTTTGTATTCGGCAGGAAACAGATTTCCTTGCGCTTGAGTTTCAGATTCATTGGCAACGTCTTCGTCATGCTCGCCTCACATGAAATTGAGCATGAGACGCCCGATGGAATTGGTCAGATCACGAGCAAAGACGGCAAGCCACCGTTGAGAGTCGTCACCAAAATGAGACTCGCTGAAGCCATTCCTTGAGTTTGCAATCGCGTTGGTCAACGTCGGCAGGGCGTTGACGATCTCGACAGGAAACGGGCCTTGCGTCTGAAGTTTCTTGATGATGTCGTCCTTCACCACCTTGCATAAGGGCATCAAATCCGTCAGTGCGGCTTGATCGGGGACGTGCTTGCGCACGTAGGCTTTGTAGAGTCCCTCAAGGCAGGTGTAGCTCAGCGTCGTTGCGCGGTTGTAGTGGTGAGCATCAACGGCGTGGTCAATGTCCTTGAGGCTGTTGTTCAGCTTCTCCGAGTTCCAGAGATCGACAGGAACCACGGTGGTTGGCACCGCATAGCCGCCGCCAAAGACGATGCCTCTGATGACATCCACCTCGCTCTTGGCATGGGGTTCAAGCACATCAATGAACAATCTGAACAACTGGAACCGTTGCTGCTCAGGTAGCTCGCGGATCACATCCCAGTAATAGTCTTTGCGGGACGTGCTCTTGCCTTGCTGCTGCCTCAGGGGAATGAGCTGGTTGTAGCTTGGCGAGCCGGGATCGACCTGCTGCACGATGCGCAGAAAATCCCCGCCGCTGTGGTAAGCCGGGGTGTCTTTCCTGTCCAGCAAGGAAAATAGCTGGTTGTATGCCGCTATCCAGTTGACCGAGGTGTTCATGGCGCGGCCTGTTGTTGTTCGTGCAGCAGCTTGAGCTGCACGCCCGCGTCGGTGAGTACGTAGCGCTGGGCGGGCGAAGTGGGTTTGTCCGGCACGGTCATTTGCAGGATGCCGCCCGCCAGCAGTGGCTCCAGATGCTGGCGCTTGAAGAAGGCGCGCTGCTTGTGGCCGGTGTGGCCGATCAGCTCGGTGATGGAGCGCGGTACGTCGGCAAAGGCCACGATCTGCCATTGGATGGCTGACAACTGCACAAGTGACTGAACAAGCTGGGGCTGCCCAAAGCCAGCTTGTTCAGTGGCTTGTGCAGTGCCTTCAGGAGCCACGCCAGCGTCGATAACCTGTTGATTTTCATTGGTCTGTCCGGGCGCGACGGGCAGAAAACGGGCGCGCAGGTGCTCGGCCAGACCGAACAAGCTGCCGGTTTCGCCCTGCGCCACGAGCAGAGCTTGTACAGTGAGCCGCTGCACAAGCTGGCGGGCGTCCGCACCGGACAAGCCGGTAAGCGCCTTCACGTCGGTCAGGTCGATCTGGCCCTTGCGGGTGAGGTAGGCAAAGACGTCGGCTTCCTGCGCGGATAGGTGCGCGCCCAGGCTGGCCTGCGCCAGAAGCTGGGCTTCGGTGATGAGCTTTTCCTTGCGCAGGCGCAGGCGGAAGCTCTTTTCGGCCTTGTGGTTTTCGATCTCGGGAGGCAGGTAGCCCAGCCTGCGCCAGCCGTCGAAGATGGCGCGCACGCCGGTGCCGCCCTGATCGGACAGGCCGATGCGGCGGAAGGCGTTGACGATGCTGGGGTTGCGGACTTCCTTATCGCCGGGGTCGAGCAGTTGCTCCCGTGAAGCGAAGGCATCGCCGGGGTTGAAGAATTCGGTCTGGTCACGGAAGAAGCGGATGACCGGCACGCGCGTGGTGTCGCCGAAGTCCTGGTGGATCAGCAGGTTGATGGCCGATTCGCGGAAGGAGATGTAGTCCGGCGGGTCATCGTCACGGCGCAGGGTGGCGGAGTCCACGGCAAAGGGCCGCTCGCTGTGGCGGAAATAGAACTCGACAATGGCTTGCCACGCCTTGATGAGGTTGTCTTCCACGGTGAGACGATCAGCCCAGCGCACGGCGGAGTCGTATTCGGCGCTGGTGTTGCGATAGAGCTGCACGTCCGCCGCCATGCGCGGCAGCACCTGCCGCACGTATTCGCCGCTGCCCAGCACGAGAATGGCCGCGCGAGTGGGACGCAGCACGCCACCTTGCTCGATCAGGAAGCCCCACTCACGCAGGAAAGCTTCGTCACTGACCGTTGCGTCTATACCGGGGTTGCTGGCGGCGAAGCGCGCGCGATACCAACGCACGGTGGCTTCGTCGAAGCAGCGGCTGGTGTCTACATCCAGCGGCTCGGCGTCGTAGCGGGTGCTTGATGCGTCGCGGATGAAGCGCAGCAGCTCGTCGCCGGTGCAGGTGTCGTCGCGGCCACCCCGGCGGATGTGGGCTTTGCGCGGATTGCGATCCAGATACACGGGCTTTTCGTTGCGCTGGGCTTCAGGCACATAGAAGGCCAGAACCGTGCCTTCAGCCAAGGCATGAACTTTGCCGTCGATAGGCAGCAACACGCTGATCTTGTTCGTGTCCCGCACCCAGCCGAGGAAATCGTTCTGCACCTTGTCGGCATCGGTGACGCCAGTGATGGTGAACGTGCCGTTGGCCTGCCTGACGCCGAACACCAAGTGCCCGCCCGCCGTGTTGGCGAAGGCGCTGACGGTTTCCAGCGCATCGCGGGGAGCGGCCCACGCCGCTTCCTTGAATTCGATGTCGCTCCATTCGATGGACTGGAGCCGGGCGAGCAGTTCGTCTCTGGTCATGGCGTCACTCGATCACGAACCTCAGTTTGGTGGCGTCCTTGCCCTTGCTGCGCTCGCTGATGAGCGCGTCGAACCGCTTGCGCAGTTCTTCGGGCGTGGCGGGTGAGCCGCCTTGCAGCAGGGCTAGTCTTAGTTCGCCGGTGGTGACTGCGATCTTCTCCAGACCGGACAGGGCTTCCTGCACGGCGCTGGCGAAATCGGATGTCACCGGTTCTGGAAGCTTGCGCGCGGCGAGGAAAGCGTCGATCAGCTTCTTCGCAGCAGGCGGCAGCAGGCCCAGGCTGTCCTGCGTGAACGGATCTTCCAGATTTTCCAGCAGGGTTTGCTGCCAGTTGGCCTGCAACTGATCCAGATCGTCGTCGAGCTTATTCAGGCGGTTGGCAGCGGGCAGCAGTTCCAGTTGTTCGGCGGACGGACGGAACTGGCAGTGCGGGCACACCGGCGCGGTGAACAGCGTCGGCTCGTCCAGCGCAGAGCAGCTTTTCAGGCCGTTGAGACTGTCCTCAAACGCGGTGAGCTGGCTGGTGGGCATGAGCGACACACCCGCCAGCACGCGCAGGCCCAGCAGGCGGTCGTCGCGCCGCAGCGCATTGCGGGTTTTCTCCTCGGAGACGCCCAGCCGCGCCTTGCTGTGGCTGGCGATGTAAGCGGCGATGTAGTGCTTTTTCAAGGTCGCCAGCGTCTGGCGGCCTTCGCTCAGCAATGCAGCGGTGCCGTCGGCCGTGCGGTCTTGCCCCAGTCTTTCAAACAGGGCCTTGCGTGCGGCATCGGCTTCTTTTACCCAGTCGTGGCCGGGCTGCAAGACCATTTCGGCCTGCGACAGATAGGATGCAGTGCTGCCGAGTTCGCCCACCAGTTCCAGCAGGCGTTCGACGCCGGTGAGCACGTCCAGATTTTTCTTTTGTGTGTCGATGTCTTCCTGCGTGATGCGCAGGTTCTTGAGCTTGCCCACGGTGTTGTAGGGCGACAGCGATTCGGTGAATTTCTTGAGCGCGTCCAGCCGCGCATACCAGTCTTTGGCTTCTTCTTCGCGCAGCAGGTTCTGGCCCCAGAAGCCGAGCTTGCCTTGCTGGAGATCGGAGCCTGCCTTGAGCACGCGCGGCACCAGCGCGCTGACCTTCTCCTGCAAGGCGACGACGGGTTCTGTATCGCCCTGGCTGGCCTTTTGCGCCAGACCGGATGGCAAGCCGAGCAACTCGAACAGCGCGCGCAGCACCGCGAGGTTGATTTCCTTGGGTGCTTCGATGTGCTTGAACTGCTTGAGTTCGTCGAGCGAGCGTTCGGCCAGCAGGGCGAGCTTGCCGGAGTCGATCTTGTCGCCGGTGATGGAAAGCACGATGTCGCCGGAATACACCAGCGTGCCCAACACCGCGACGAGCAGATCAGGTTCCAGACGGAGCTTGGCGGGCGCGAAATACTCCACGTCGGTCGCGCCAGTGATGAGTTCGTTGCGGTTGAGCACCTGGCCGTGGCCTTTGGCTTTGAGGCGGTTCAGCACCTCTTGCGCGTAGCGCGAACTGGCCGGGTCGATGCGTTCGCCATCGAGCACTTCCAGCGCGTCGAGCACGGCGGTGGCGTCCTTCGTGCGCGTGCCGCCTGCCAGTGCGCGCAACGTGCTGGTGATGAGCGATTTGCGGTTGGCCTCGGTGACCAGCACCGGAAACTTGGGGTATTCGGGTGCGATGTCGGCAAAACGCTGGGCCAAGACCAAACCCGAGACGATGTTCACGATGTCGCGGAAGTTGATGCGCTCATCCGGCCCCAAGCGTGCGCGGTCGCGCAGTGAGACGCCCTTGGCCCAGTCTTGCAGCGTTTTGGCCTTGCCTTGAAAGGTGACTTCAAAAGCGGTGAGCTGTTTTTCTTGCAACCACTTGCTCATCGCGCGCAAAGAGTCCTGTGCTTTGGACTGATAGACGGCTTTTGCGCCGCCGCTGGCAGTGGATGCCAAGTCCAGCGAGGCGGCGTATTGCGACAGGTGACGCTTGTAGTCCTCGTCCGGCGATTTCAGGCGGAAGAACACTTCGTCCGGTTGCTGCGTATCGGTGAAGCGCGGCTTGTCGAAGGGCTGGATGAAGTAGATGTAGAAGTCGCGCTCCGGCTGCGCCGTGGGGCGGTCGTTGGGCGCACCGAAGAACAAGTAGCCCAGGCGTTCGACGCGGCGCTCCTGCCACTCGATCTGGTACTGCCAGATTTGGAAGCCGGGATAGCGCAGATCATCGCTGCACTCCATCAGCGCCTTGATGGCGCTGTAGTAGGCACGGTCGAGCGCATCGTCGGACAGGGCTTCGGCGCGCTTTTCGATCTGGGCGTCGTAATCGATGTCCTTCTTCAGATCGAGGTAATACTGTTCCGTGTCGGCGGCTTTGGAGATGAACTGGCCGTTGACGGTTTTCAGCACCTCGCGCATCACGGTCTGCACCATCGACAACAGATTCTCGGCAGGTTCGCCGGGCATGTCCTCCACGCCGGACTGGAACAGGCACAGGGCGTCGCGCAGCTCGGCGGCGGTGGGGCCAATCGGGATGTGGATGTCGCCGCCGGTGGTCAGGCGATGCACGGCCAAGCCGTTGATGACGCGCAGCGCCATCGGCTTGTAGGCCGGGCGGGTGAATGCCTGCTGGATGCGGGATTCCAGCACTTCGGAGACCCGCAGCACTTCCTTGATGTTGGGGTCGGCGCGCAGCACCTGATTGCTTTTGACCGTGTTCCAGAAGCTCTCGTAGGCGATCAGTTGCGGACGGTCGGCGGGCACGTCCTGATCGAGGATGGCCTGCATCGCGGCTTCGATGGTCTTGAGCGCGCCGCGTTTTTCGGTGAAGTGAATCTGCTCGAATGTCTTGAGGTAGTCCGGATGAACCGGGAACAGGCGGACGTATTCGTCCATGCGCTCATTCATCGAGCCGTAGAACTTGGCGAAGGGCTTGAGGTATTCGCGGATCTTGTTCTGCTGGTCGGCAGATTTCTTGAGCAGGCGTGCGGAGACAACAAAGCTCACGTCCTGACGGTCGATCAGGATTTGCGTGAAGCGCTCGTTGACGCGGCGGATGCTGTCGGCGACGTGCTGGAAGCGGCCACTGTCGAAGATGGCTTCCTGCACACCTGCCACGAAGCGGAATTTCAGATGCTTGGCGACTTCACCGATCTGGCGCAGGATGGCCAGGTCGAGCACCAGTTCGTGGTCGCGGCGCGATTGCAGGTATTCGAGGAACTCGTCCACCACGAGCAGGAGCCCTTGGTTCGGGAATTTCTCGCCGAACGCGGCCATCATCTCCTCGAAGGAATCCTTGTTGTTCAGCTCCTGATCTGCCGCTGGGAAGGTGAAATCCACACCGAGCTTCTTGAGGAAGCGTTCGAGCTGCTGGGTGATGACTTGGCGCAGCGGCATTTCCAGCCCGCCGATTTCGATGCGCAGCACCTTGAACTGCCCAGCGATGGACGTGACCGCATCCACGACCTTGGGGTGGCGGATCATCGGCGCGTAGGCTGCGTCTTCGGCCACCAGCGACAGCACCGACATCAAGTGCGACTTACCGGTGCCGTAGTTGCCGACGATGAGCACGCCCTTGTGATCGACCGCTTCGTCGAAGCCGAGCTGGGGCACCATGAGCTTGGCGATGCGCTCGGCCATGTCGTCGGAGATGACGAAGGTCGAGACGAGCTTCTTGGCTTCGTCCGGGCGGTCGGCGTCGAGCAGTTGGACGACGGATTCGATCTGTTCGAACTGAATCAGGTCTTTGTATTTCATGTTCTGGTTCCTTGCTGGCCCTGCGCCGTTTCAAAGACGACGACGCCATCGCGGGTGTAGTCGCGGTATTCGGGATGCCCCATGCTGGCGTACACCAAGCGGTCATCACGCATTTCACCCGGCCACACGGCGACGACGCGGCGCGAATGCGCCAGCCGTTTGATGAGGTCGAGCGGATTGATCTTCAGGCTCGGCTCGAACAGCACTTCGATGTTGTCGAGCATCAGCGGCGCGTCGCCGCGCGCGCTGTCGGTCAATTCGCGCAGCAGTTCGTTCGCCGAGAAGCCGCGCTCGGACACAGGCGTAGCCGCCAGCCGATGCCCCAGCTCCACGCCGAGATTGAACGGTGCGACGTTCAGCCGCTGTGCCAATGTGCGCAGGAGCCGGGTCTTGCCGCCGTTGCCCACCAGCAGGATCAGCTTGCTTTGAAGATCGCCGATCTCCCCGACCAGCCGTTCAAGCCTGTCGAGTACCGGATTGCTGGGAATGCCTTGGGAGACAGGCCCGCTCACGGCGTATCTCCGTCTGGATTGGACTGGCTGTGCGTGTCGATACGGTTTGCAATCCAGCGATCCAGCTCAGTGCGCCGGAAGCGCCACGTGCCACCCAACTTGAAAGCGGGGAGCTTGCCTTCAGCCGCAAGGCGGTAGACCGTGCGCTTGCCCGCCTTCAGGTAGGCCGCAACTTCGTCCAGCGTCAGAATTTCATCGTCAACGTTTGCCATCGCCCAGCCTTTGCCGATGTTGAATTGCGATTGCCAAAGATTGCAGATTTTGCCACAGAATGCTCATATAAACCAGATGCCGAGTGAGCGTCGGTTCTGGTGCATGAGATTGATGCGAAATTAGCGAAATCAGCGAAATTAGAGCCGTGACAAGCACTTGCCGCTGATCCGCCACGGCGAAATCAGCGAAAAAATCCCCGCGCTAACCCGCCGCCAGCCGGTACACCCGCAGCGGTGCGCCCGGTGCACCGTCGGCGCGTTCTCCCCACGTCACCGTGATCTTGGGAGGTGTGCTGGCCAACAGGTGTTCCAAACAGGCGTCGATCCGAGCCTTTGGCACCTTGCCCTTGAAACATTCGACGTTGATCTGGCTGCGCGTGGCCTGACCGCGCTCGTACAGGAAGGCCAACACGCGGTTCGACAGTTCCAGTACCTGCGCGAGCTTCGCTTCCTCGACCGCGCTGACGAACACGAAGCGCACGGACGCCGTGGCGTGCCGAATCCACGCCATCGCCGCATCGATGTGCGGGGCGTCAATGCGGGTTTGTAGATCGGCCAGCGCCATCAACATCGCCAGCCGCAAGAGCATCGGAGCGCGGCGTTCCAGCAATGCACCGACGACACCGTCGCCGAGATCGTTGTTCAGCTCGCCCCGGTAGAGCTGGGCGTAGCGCCACTGCGCCTGCGCCGACAGTTCCATTCGCAGGTGCTCGCGCTCGTCGTGCCGGTCGGCGCGGATGAAGGCCAGCACTTCCAGTGTTCTGCGCGCCAGATGCTCGACCACGGCCTGCGGCGTTTCCTTCGGGAACGGCAGCATCCGCGACCGCTCGGCCCAGATCATCAGGAAGCGATTGGCGAAGCCGTTGGTGAGGTCGCGCGCGCTCATCAGGCCGGTCAGTTCGCCGGGCGAGATCGCGCCGCTCAGGCAGACGTGCGGATCGCTGGCGTAGAGCCGGTTCGATTTGGTGGCGGGCTTGAGATCGACGCCATCCCAACAGTCGCGAAGCGCCGCCGACAGGGTATTGCCGTCGCGCCGTCCCTGATGCAGCACGTTGGCGAATTCCGACTCGACCACCCACAGGCGCTTGTCCTCGATGGCGGGCACGTCTTGCCGACCCTGCCGGTAGCCGTCGTGCATCAGCGCCACCAATCCTTCGCGTGTGGACAGGCCGCCGCGATGAACCTGCGGCGCGAAGGCCTCGTTCATCTCGCGCAGCACCTGATCGATGCGCAGCACCAGCGACACCGCATCGCCCTTGCGGCCACGGCCCGAACGCCCGATGTGCAGGCAGAACAGGCGGGCGTGGTGCCGGGTGTTGCCGATGGGCAGATACACGCCGCGCCCGACTGCGCAGGACAGGTAGGCCATGAAGTTGGCGGCGATGGCGACAGCGTTGGTTTCCGTGCCTTCGCTGCCCGCGCGGGCGACATCGCCGATCAGGCCATAGAGGCAGGCAGGATCGGCATCCGGGGCATTGCGATGGCCCACCACGGTTGCGCCGTCCTCGTCATCGGTGGCGTCCTGCGGTGATGCTCCGTGAGATGAAGTGGTGTCATCGACGATCCGGCGCAT
>JAFEFT010000051.1 GCA_018240435.1 Pseudomonadota bacterium | reverse complement strand
AAAGCAAGACCTGACCCTGGAGCCTTTTCTGGCTCAAGCCACGCAGACCCCACAAATCTCGCTAATGCGCAGAATGGCAAGGGGACTGGCGGCACCATCTCGCACGATCCAAACTGGACTCCATCCGTTGACTACGGCGCAAGGCCAAGTTCACTACGGCGCAAGGCCAAGTTCCTACTCCCTCTGCGATTGTCCTTGGGCATGAGCTTTCGCATGCAGTTGACTATTCCAAGGGCACATTGGATCGAAGTGTGGATCCCGCAACTGGCGTGCGTCGTTCGGAAGAGAAAGCGATGCAGATTGAAAACAAGATTCGCGTGGAAATGCACCAGCCAGAACGAACGGTGTACTAAGATGCGTGCAATTTGCGCCCTGATCCTCTTGATGGCTACGTGCTCCGTGGCATGCGCACCTCTAAATCTAGTGGCGCTGCCGTCGTACGAAGATGGGGCAAGCAAGATGCCTGTTAGGCAAGGAGTTGATCGAAGAGTGGAGCTTCAGCAATGCCTGAAGAGTTGGCATTCGCTTGCTTCTGAGCGCGGCAAGTTGTTGGATGTGATGCGCGGAGACAAGACTGAGGGCGACGCGATAATCCTTGAGATTGGCAACAGTGGGTTCCCTAGATACGACTACATTTATGTCGGCGGCATGCGCTTGAGTAGCAGCCTTGGGCATCCCAAAGATTTATCAAAGACCGAACTGGGTCGGCGCCTTGGGGTGATCTACAACGAGCCCTTGACCAATTTGCAAGGCGATGCGCAGCCTGGGGTCGACGATGGGGACTGCTATTTCTTGACCGTCGAGCAACGAAACGCGAAAAAGACGGTCGCGGTTTATGGAACGCCTGAATCGAGTATCGGCCAGCTAGTGAGAGCATTGGTTATGGCTGCACGGCGCTGACCTTCGATGCATTCCCAACGCCCCGCCTCGCGCGGGGCGTTTGCTTTATGGGCCTCAGCGCGCAGCCTGCGCGAGCAGCGAGTCGAGCACTTCGCTGACCATGCGCTGCTTGGCCTTGGGCAGGGCGTGCAGACGTTCGAGCTGGCGTTGCAGCTTCGGCGCGGGACCGCGCTTGCCGGGCCGTGGCCGCTCGCCGACGAGTTCCTCGATGCTCGTGTCCAGCGCCCTTGCGAGCAGCGGCAGCACGGACACCGGCATGCGCCGGCGTCCGATCTCGAACGAGGCGATCTGCTGCTGGGTGACGCCGATCAGGTCGCCGAGCTGGGCCTGGGTGAGGTCGAGCGCCTTGCAGGGAAACAAGGACACGCACCATTTCCATAGACTCACCCCCATCGCGATGAATTTCCCTTCGCACGGACGATCTGAGAGCATTTGGACATACATGGACGCCCCCGCTGACGCAAGGTCGTGGTGGTGAACAGCGGAGCATTGGGACATCCACCAATTCGAGATCGCATCGCACGTCCGGCATTCGTCCGCCGTCGGGCGTGGATTTTTCCGTGATTTGACGGGCGACGATTTTTCATCGCCCAGGGAAACCAGGACACGCACCATTTCCCTGTTTCCGCAGACTGGCCGTCCTTGCGACAAGTTCCGTGATTGGGTTCGATCAACCAGGACACTTGCGTGATTGCTGCGGAACCTGGAGTTACCGGATCGGCACCAGCTTGACCGGATGTTCGGTGCCGTCCGGAGCGATGGCGCGCGCGCCGATTTCACCGGCATCGGTGATGTGTCCGGCGGCGATGATCTGGTACCCCGAAGCAGGATCGATCAGCGTGTTGAGATCGACGATCGGGCCACCGCGATCCGAAATCCAGCCGATCAGGCTGGCACCTGTGGTCGGCGAGAAGATTTCACCCACGATCTGGCCGGGGCTGTTGATGCTGTTCGCGTCGCTGTAGTCGTCGCCGAAGGTGCCGAGGTTGGTCATCGTGCCGTTTTTCCAGTAGAACGCGCGGCCCTTGGCGTAGGTTGGCGGCTGGCCCTGGCCCCTCGGGACCATCGTCGAGTAGCCGATCACCTCGCCGCGATCGTTGATGGCGTTGGCATGGGCGAAGTCGCCACCGAGGCTTCCGAGATCGCGCATGCCGCCCATGGCGGTCCACAGGAACGGATGCTCGGTCGTGTTGTTGGCAAGGGTGGAATGACCGACCACTTCGCCCCGGTTGTTGATGGCGGCGGCGATAGCGCACGCGCCACCGAGGCTGCCAAGATCGCGCATCTTGCGGGTTCGCAGGTTCCACACGAACGGACGCACGTCGGGAACGCCGAAATCGTTGGCCTGGAAGCTGGTGTACGACCAGCCGACGGCCTGTCCGACAACGTTGACATCAACCGCCATGCTGTCGGGACCACCCAAGGTGTCCATGTCGTATTTCGTGCCGCCCCACCATAGCGTGGCATGGGTCTCGGTCGCCCCTGGTGCAAAGAAGCTGTTTTCGGCGAACGTCGACCAGTTCGCTCCGGCACCGCTGATCGGGGTATAGCGGCACCCGGCCATTGGCTGATCCGCAAACGGATCCAGCCTGGAGGTAAGGGCTCCGCCGATCGTCTGGCCCTGCGGGTTGGCCATGATGGCGATACTTTGATTGCCGCCGAGCGTGCCCAGATTCACGATCTGCCGATCGATCCATTGCACGGCACGTGCTTGCGGGAAGCCCGTCAGCGGGTCGAGCTTGCCGTTCTGCGCCTGCCCGTACACCAGCCCGGCGTTGGTGATGCCGGCGGCGAGGCTGCTGACGCCCTTGGCGAGCGCGCCCAAGTCGTACGTCTTGCCACCCTGGTATAGGAATGCGTGATCCACGTTGCAGTCGAAGAAGCAGTCCGGGTTGAATGGGTCGGGGACGTTGGTGCCCATGAAGCCCACTGCCGCCCCGGCCAAGTTGATGGATCGGCCCTGCAGTATCCCGAAATCGCCGCCGAGTGAACCCAGATCGACCACGCGATAACGCGCTGCCGAGGGCTTTCCGGCGGCCGCGACCGAAGCGGTGGAAAACGCGAGCGGGCCGCACAGCAGCGCGGCGAGCACGAGATGCAACGGTTTGATGCGTAGCATGGCGGAACCCCTTGATGGTGAGAAGGAAGGAGCGGCCGCGTGCCGCTCCTTCCTTGATACGGGAACCGCGCGGGACGATTACAGCCGCGGTCGGTACATCGGGGGCTCGCGGAAGGAAGACACATGACCGGGACACGCACCCAATTCCATGGACTTTTCTGCGCAGCCGAATGGTGCGTCCCTGCTCAGGTGCCGCCTGCTCAGCTGTCTGCTCAGGTGTGAATCAGGCAAAATCACGCAAACGAATTCACGACGACGTCATTCATGCCCATACCCATCTGGCTGGTCACCGGCGGCGCCGGTTTCATCGGCGGCAATTTCGTGCTCGACGCGGTCGCTGCCGGCGTGCGCGTGGTCAATCTCGATGCGCTCACCTACGCCGGCAACCGCGACACGCTAGCCGCTCTCGACGGTGATGCGCGGCATGTTTTCGTCCATGGCGACATCGGCGACCGCGCCCTCGTCACTCGCTTGCTGTCGGAACATCGCCCCACGGCGGTCGTCAACTTTGCCGCCGAGTCGCATGTCGATCGCTCGATCGACGGCCCGGCGGCCTTCATCCAGACCAATGTGGTCGGCACCTTGGCACTGCTCGAATGTGCGCGCGATTACTGGCGCGAGTTGGATGGTGACGCGAAGGAGACATTCCGCTTCCTGCACGTGTCCACCGACGAGGTCTACGGTTCGCTGGGCGCGACCGGCGCCTTCACCGAAGATACGCCGTATGCACCCAATTCACCGTACTCTGCTTCCAAGGCGGCATCCGATCACCTCGTGCGTGCCTTCCACCATACGTACGGGCTGCCGGTACTGACCACCAACTGCTCGAACAACTACGGGCCGTTCCAGTTCCCGGAAAAGCTCATCCCGCTGGTGATCCAGAAGGCGGTGGCCGGGCAGCCGCTGCCGGTCTACGGCGATGGCATGAACGTGCGCGACTGGCTGTTCGTCAAGGATCACTGCGCGGCGATTCGGCGCGTGCTGGAAGCCGGCCTCGTCGGCACGACCTACAACGTCGGCGGCGATGCCGAGAAACCCAACATCGAGGTCGTGAAGACGATCTGCGCGCTGCTCGATGCGCGTCGGCCGCTGCCCGATCGTCGCCCGCACGAGGCGCTGATCACCTACGTCAAGGACCGCCCCGGCCACGACCGGCGGTACGCGATCGACGCTTCAAGACTCAAGCGCGAACTGGGCTGGAGGCCGACGGTGGACTTCGCGCAGGGCATTGCGCGCACGGTCGACTGGTATCTGGACAACGCCGGCTGGGTGGAACGCGTGCTCGACGGCAGTTATCGCCTGGAGCGGATCGGGCAGGGCTGACCTTCGCAGCCTCTCGTTGCCCGGCGACGGCCGCACCGTTGGCGTGACCCAGCGGGCCAGCGGTGCGAGCGCGGGGCGGATGCAAGGCCGCCAGGGGAAGGCAGTGACGTTTCGCGCTACTGTTCACCGTCCACCGCACTCTCTGCCCTCCGCCACAGATCGCCGAACCGGTCACCTTCTCGTGGACGAACGTGGCCGAGCAAGGTGCGCGGTTACCGAAAAGAGCCTTCCGGAATCCCCCATGACCCAGCGCAAAGGCATCATCCTCGCCGGCGGCTCCGGCACCCGGCTGTATCCGATCACCCAGGCGATCAGCAAGCAGCTGCTGCCGGTGTACGACAAGCCGATGATCTACTACCCGCTGAGCACGCTGATGCTGGCCGGCATCCGTGAGGTGTTGGTGATCAATACCCCGCACGAGCAGGAGATGTTCAAGCGCCTGCTTGGCGATGGCGCGCAGTGGGGCATGAAGATCGAGTACGCCGTGCAACCCAGCCCCGACGGGCTGGCGCAGGCGTTGCTGATCGGCCGCGACTTCCTTGCCGGCGGCCCGAGCTGTCTCGTGCTCGGCGACAACATCTTCCATGGCCATGGCTTCACCGAAATCCTGCGGCGAGCCGATGCGCGCGCCCACGGCGCCACCGTGTTCGGATACTGGGTTCATGATCCCGATCGCTATGGCGTCGCCGAATTCGCGGCCGATGGCCGGGTGATCGGGCTGGAAGAAAAGCCTGCGCAACCCAAGTCGAACTACGCCGTCACCGGCCTGTATTTCTACGACGAACGTGCCAGCGCGTTCGCGGCTTCGCTCAAGCCGTCTGCGCGTGGCGAACTGGAGATCACCGACCTCAACCGATGCTACCTCGACGACGGCACGCTGCACCTCGAACGCCTCGGTCGCGGTTACGCCTGGCTGGACACCGGCACCCATGAATCGCTGTTGCAGGCATCGAATTTCATCGACACCATCCAGGCTCGGCAAGGCTTGCGCGTGTGCTGCCCCGAAGAAATCGCCTGGATCAATGGCTGGATCGACGCCGAGCGCCTGCGCGAGTTGGCCAGGCCGCTGGCGAAGAATGGTTACGGCCAGTACCTGCTTCGGGTGATCGCGCAGGGGACGGTAAGCTGAGGGTCGGGAATCGTGAATCGTGAATCGTGAAAGGTGAATCGTGAAAGGTGAATCGTGAATCGTGAATCGTGAATCGTGAATCGTGAATCGTGAATCGTGAATCGTGAATCGTGAATCGTGAATCGTGAATCGTGAATCGTGAATCGTGAATCGTGAATCGTGAATCGTGAATGGTTACCAGCTGTTCCCTGCTCCCTGTTTCCTGCTTCCTGCTTCCCCAATGAAAATCACGCAAACCGACCTTCCTGATGTGATGTTGATCGAACCGCGGGTGTTCGGCGATGCCCGTGGCTGCTTCTTCGAAAGCTACAACCGTGCGGTGTTCGCCGAGGCCGGCCTGCATCCGGTGTTCGTGCAGACCAACGTCTCCGAGTCGGTGCAGGGGGTGTTGCGCGGCTTGCACTTCCAGCGGCAGCCCCATGCGCAGGGCAAGCTGGTTTCGGTGCTGGCCGGCGAGGTGTTCGACGTGGCGGTCGACATCCGCCGTGGCTCGCCGCATTTCGGGCGCTGGATGGCGGCGGTGTTGAGTGCGCAAAATCGCCGGCAGTTGTGGATCCCGCCAGGGTTCGCGCACGGATTTCTCACCTTGAGCGAGCGCGCCGTGTTCTCCTACCAATGCACCGCGCTGTACGATCGCGCCAGCGATGCCGGCATCCGCTGGAACGATGCGCGCATCGCCATCGACTGGCCGATGGCGCAGCCGTCGTTGTCGGACAAGGATGCGATCGCGCCATTCCTCGACGAAATCGCTGCCGAGCACCTGCTGGAATACGGCGCATGAGCATCCTCCTGCTGGGTGCCGACGGCCAGGTGGGCTACGAGTTGCAGCGTGCGTTCGCGCCGCTGGGCAAGATCGAGGCGTGCACCATCAGCGGCAGGCTGCCCGATGGCTCGGCCTGCACGCAGATCGACTTCACGCACGCCGGCAGCCTGGCGTGTCTGGTGGCGCAGCGGCGGCCGACGCTGGTGCTCAATGCCGTCGCCCACACTCAGGTCGATCGCGCCGAGGACGAGCCCGAACTCGCCCAGCGCATCAATGCCGATGCGGTCGGCGAGTTGGCGCAGGCCTGCGCGGCCCACGACGCCAAGCTCGTCCACTATTCCACCGACTACGTGTTCGGTGGCGATGGCTCGCGGCCGTGGCGCGAGGACGACGCCACCGCGCCACTGGGCGTGTACGGACGCAGCAAGCTGGCCGGCGAGGAGGCCGTGCGTGCCAGCGGTTGTCGCCATTTGCTGTTGCGCACGGCGTGGGTGTATGGCGTCCGTGGCAGCAACTTCTTGCGCACGATGCTGCGCGTGGGCGCCAGTCGCGACGAACTGACCGTGGTTGCCGACCAGATCGGTTCGCCGACGCCGGCGCGACAGATCGCGGCGGCGACCGCGCTGGCACATGCGCGCCGGCCCGAGGCCAGCGGCACCTGGCACCTGGTCGCCGATGGCCAGTGCAGTTGGCACGAATTCGCCACCGCGATCTTCACCCGTGCGGTGGCCGCCGGCCTGCTGGAGCGTGCGCCACGCGTGCGCGCCATCGCCAGCACCGACTATCCGACCAAGGCCCGGCGGCCGGCTTATTCGCGGCTGGATACGTCGCGGTTTGCCGATGATTTCCGGCTGCAACTGCCCGACTGGCGCGAAGGGCTGGCGCAGGTGATCGCCGAATGGGTCGAGGCGCGCGCCGCCTGATCGAACATGACCGGATCGTCATGAAGGCGCGTTGCGGCTGACAGCGGGCGTCGCCTTGTTGCACCATAGCCATCGTTGCGCGTCGTCGTGCGCGCCCACCGTGCCTTTGTGGATCCTCGTCATGCGAATTGCCTTGCTGGCGGCCGTGGCCGCCCTGTGCCTGTCCGTCACCGTCCTTGCCGCCGATGCGCCCGCGCCAACCGCTGCGCCGGTCGCGCCTGCCAGCACCGGCACGCCGCCGCCGTTGACCGATTTTCTCAAGCGCGACGCCTTCGGCACCATCAAGCTGTCGCCGACCGGCGAGTTTCTCGCCGCGACGGTGCCGCTGTCGGATCGCACCAGTCTGGTGATATTCCGCCGCGCCGACATGAAGCAGACCGGCCATGTCACCTTGCCGGAGAATTCCCACGTCGCCAGCTTCGTCTGGGTCAACGACCACCGCATCCTGTTCAGCGTCGCCCGCAAGTTCGGTGAACTGGAAACGCCGCAAGGCACCGGCGAGATCTATGGTGTCAATGCCGACGGCAGCGGCCAGGGCGGGCCGCTGATCGGCATGGGCCAGCGCGCCGGCGACAACCGCTCGCACCTGAAGTTCGCGCAGATCATCGACACCTTGCGTGGTGACGACAACAACGTGCTGATTGCGGTGGCGTCGGATTCGCCGTACACGGAAGTCGATCGCATGAACGTCGATTCCGGCTCGACCATCCGGGTGGCGCGCGCGCCGGTGCGCCATGCCGAATTCCTCGCCGATGCCGCCGGTGTGGTGCGCTTCGCGTGGGGCGCCGGCGACGACCGCCAGGTCAAGACCTATTACCGCGCCGGTGCCGATGCGCCGTGGGAAGCGATCAACGACGAGGCGACGACGCAGCGCATCGTGGTGCCGGTCGGATTCAGCGCCGATGGCAAGACGGCGTTCCTGCAATCCGAGCAGGCCCAGGGCCCGGATTCGATCGATGCCTTCGACGTGCAGACCAGGCAACGCGAGATCGCCTATCGGCATCCGATCGCCAGCCCGGAGAGCTTCCTGTACTCGCCGGACGATCACTCGCTGTACGCGGCCATCGTGCAGAGCGGCAAGCCCACGGTCGTCTATCTCGATGCCGACAACAAGTACGCCAAGCAATTGCGGGCGATCCAGGCGGGCCTGCCCGATGCGATGGTGCTGCCGGCCTCGTACACGCGCGACGATTCGCTGGCGTTGTACGTGGCGTATTCCGATCGCATTCCCGGCGACTTCTATCTTTACGACCGCAGCAAGAATCAGGTGGCCTACATCGCCAGCAAGGCCAACTGGTTCAAACCGGAAATGCTGGCGGAAATGAAGCCGATCACGCTGACCGCGCGCGACGGACTTTCTCTGCAGGGCTTCCTGACCGTGCCGCGCGGCAGCGATGGCAAGAACCTGCCATTGGTCGTCAACCCGCACGGCGGCCCGTTCGGCCCCTACGACCAGTGGGGTTACAACCCGGAAGTGCAACTGCTGGCCTCGCGCGGGTATGCGGTGCTGCAAGTCAACTTCCGCGGCTCGGGCAACTACGGCCGCGACTTCCAGCACAAGGGCTACAAGCAGTGGGGCGGGACGATGCAGGATGACCTGACCGATGCGACGAAATGGGCGATCGCGCAGGGCATCGCCAACCCGCATCGCATTTGCATCTACGGCGCCAGCTACGGCGGCTACGCGGCGCTGATGGGCGTGGCCAAGGAGCCCAACCTGTATCGCTGCGCGATCGGTTACGTCGGCGTCTACGACATGCCGGTGATGTATCACGAGGGTGACATTTCGCAATCGCGATCGGGAACCAACTTCCTCGACGAGACCCTGGGCCACGACCACCTCGAGTCGATTTCGCCCGATCATCTGGCCGATCGCATCGTGGTGCCGGTGATGATGGTGGCCGGCAAGGAAGACCAGCGCGCGCCGGCCAAGCACACCGAGCTGATGCGTGACGCGCTGCTGCGCCTGCACAAGCCGGTGGACGCGAAGATCTATCCGGGCCAGGGCCACGGCTTCTACAAACAAGCCGACCGCATCGACCTGTACACGCGGATGCTTGCCTTCCTCGACCGCAACATCGGTGCCGACGCGGGCAAGGCCGCGACGACGCCCGCCAGCCACTGATCCCCTGCCGAGCCAGCGCCATGAATTCCATCCCCGTATTGCGTGCCGCCGTGATCGCGGCACTGCTTGCCGGCACCTCTGCCATTGCCGGTACCACACCGCCACCGGCGCCACCGGCGCCACCGGCTACACCAGCCGCAGCCGCAGCCACAGCCGCCAAGTTGCCGAGCGTGGCCGATTTCGTGCGTGACGACACCTTCGAGGATCTCAAGATCTCGCCGACCGGCCAGTACCTGGCGATGTCGGTGAACCTGACCGAGGCCGACGGCAAGAGCAAGCGCGTGCTGGTGGTGCGCGATCGCGCCAGTGGCAAGCTGCTGGGCCATTTCAACCTCGCCGGCAGCACCGAAGTGCAGGATTTCTGGTGGGCCAACGACCATCGGCTGCTGATCAGTGTCGGTGAAAAGTCGGGCCTGCTCGAACGCCCGCAGCCCACCGGCGAGCTGTACGCGATGGATGCCGATGGCAGCAACCAGGGCATCCTGATCGGCTACCGGGCGGTGAGCATGCAGGGCGGCAGCCACATCACCGTCGGCAAAAAGACCGAGGCCGGCGCCGCGACCGTGGTCGAGCCGCTGCGCGGCGACGGCAAGCACGTCATCGTCGCCGTCTGGCCGCACGGATCGGGCGCGTCGGGCTTCGAGAAGGCGGCCAGCATGGACGTGGCCAACGGCCAGATCAGCGTCGTCGCCACCGCGCCGGTGCGCAATGCCGATTTCATGACCGACCTGCAAGGCGTGGTCCGTTTCGCCACCGGCGCCAACGACGACAATCAGACCAAGACCTACTACCGCGATGGCGCCAATGCACCGTGGGTGCTGCTCAACGACCAGGCGGTGAGCAACGTCGCCTTGTTCCCCTTCGGTTTCGGCGCCGACGGGCATACCGCGTATCTGAGCCGCGAAGATGCCGGCAACGGCGCCAACATCCTGGTCGCCTACGACACCGCCAGCCACGTCATGAAGGACGTGCGCCAGGATCCGGTCGCCGACCCGATCGCGGTGTACGGGCCGCACGGCGAGGTGATCGGCGTGCGTTACGACGACGCCAAGCCGCGCTTCGTATTCTTCAATGACAACGATCCGCTAGTGCAGTCGTTCCGCAGCCTGGAAGCGAGCTTCCCCGGCCAGGCGGTGGTGTTTTCCGATTACACCGCCGATGGCAAGCAGGCGCTGGTATACACCTATGGCGACACCAGCCCCGGCGACTACTACCTGTTCGACCTGGACAGCAAGAAGGCCACCCACCTGCTCAGCCATCGCGAATGGATCGACCCCGATCGCATGGGCAGCCAGCGCGCGATCACGTTCAAGGCGCGCGATGGCCTGACCGTGCATGGCCTGCTCACCGTGCCCGCTGGCAGCAACGGCAAGAACCTGCCGCTGGTGATCCATCCGCATGGCGGGCCGTTCGATGTCGCGGACGCATGGGGCTTCAACGGGGAAGTGCAGTTGCTGGCATCGCGCGGCTACGCCGTATTGCAGGTGAACTACCGTGGTTCGGAGGGCTTCGGCAGGGCATTTGCGATCGCCGGTTACCGGCAATGGGGTCGGGCCCTGCAGGATGATCTGACCGACGCGACGCAGTGGGCCATCGCCCAGGGCATCGCCGATCCCAAACGCATCTGCATCTACGGCGCCAGCTATGGCGGTTATGCGGCACTGATGGGCGCTGCCAGGGAGCCGTCGCTGTACCACTGCGTGGCCGGCTACGTCGGTGTCTACGACCTGCAGGCGTTATACAGCGATCATGACGCACCGGATCAGCGGGGCGGCGAGAATTTCCTGAAGAAGACGCTGGGCCAGGATGGCCTGGCATCGATCTCGCCCGACCACCTGGCCGATCGCATCAGCGTGCCGGTGCTGCTGGCGGCGGGCAAGGAGGACACCACGGCGCCGCCGGTACACACCGAGATGATGCGCGATGCACTGCTCAAGGCCGGCAAGTCGGTGCAGGCGACGATCTATCCCGGCGAGGGCCACGGTTTCTACCTCGAAGCCGACCGCGAGGCGTTCTACAACAGTTTGCTGGCCTTCCTCGACCGCTACATCGGCAGCGGCGCGCACTGAGGTTGCTGCGCCGATCGAGGCGGCCGCGCTGCGTGCAACCAGCGCGCTCGCCCGCACGGCGTCAGCGCACGCCGTGCTGCCAGCGCTTGATGATCGGGCTGAGCAGCAGGGCGACTGCCGCCGCCACAAGGCCGAGCCACAGCATGTTGTGGAACAGGTGGCCGTATTTTTGCTGCGCCACCGCCAGATCGATCTTCTGGCCCTCGACGATGTCCAGTGCCGCCCAGCGCCCGAACATCGCCGCCGCCTGTTCGGACAGCGAGGTCGCCAGCCAATACGCGCCCATCATCAGGCCGACCACGCTCGGCACCGACAACTGGGTGACCGCCGCCAGCCCGATGGGCGAGAGCGTCAGCTCGCCCAGTTCGAGCACGACATAGGCCAGCGCCAGCCACCACACCGAGGCCAGATGGCCTTCGCTGACGCTGCCGTTGGCGGCGCTCAGAACGAGGAAGGACAGCCCGCACAGCGCCAGCCCGATCGCGTTCTTGACCGCCTTGCCGGGGTTGGCGCCGCGCCGTTCGAGAAACGGCCACAGCCAGCCGAACAGCGGCGTGAGCAACACCAGCACGAACGAAGCCAGGTATTCCAGCGACTCGGCAGTCTGCGGCAGCACCAGCACGTCACGCACGAAGAATACGAAGCCGAGCAGGCCGATGCCGCCGACCAGCCACGTCGCCCGTCGCGGCGACGAGCGCAGCGCCAGCGCCACCGTCGGCGGCGCCAGCACCAGCGGGATCACGCACCACGGCCACGGCTTGCCGTGCAGGTTGACCATCCATTCCGGCAGCGCCGACCACGGCCAGGCCAGGTGCTGCGGATCGCGGATCACCAGCGACGGGAAGAAGTCCTTGGTCAGCATGTGCTCGGTGAACAGCAGCCACGAGCCGTAGGTCTGTTCGTACATGGCGAAAAACAGCAGGGCGCTGGCGATGAAGAACACCACCGCCAGCATCTGCTCGCGCTGCATGCGGCTGCAGCGGCGGACCAGATACCACGCCAGCCACCCCAGCCAGGCGGCGAGCAGTGCGAACTGCACGTACAGCACGCCGCCGCCGAGTTGCATCAAGGCCCAGATCGCCGGCAGGCCGAGCACGGCGCCGAGGTAGATCGCGTGCTCGACGGTGAGCGGACCGAGCAGTCGCCGGCGCAATTTTTCCGGCTCACGCGGTTCGGCATGCCCTTGCAGATATTTCTGCCCGCTGACGAACATCGCCAAGCCGGCGAGCATGCCGATGCCGGCGGCACCGAAGCCATAGCCCCAGCCATAGACCTCGCCCAGATAGCCGCAGATCAGGCTGGCGAACAGCGCGCCGACGTTGATGCCGGCGTAGAAAATGGTGAAGCCCGAGTCGATGCGCGGATCGTTTTCCGGATAGAGCTTGCCGACGATGGTGGAGATGTTGGGTTTGAGAAAGCCGACGCCGCTGATGATCAGCGACAGCGACAGGTAGAACACCGCCAACGCGAACTTGTCCTGCTCGACGACGCCGGCGACGCGGGTCGCCGCGTGCCCCTCGTAGGCCATGCCCAGGTGCCCTAGGCAGAGCAGGATGCCGCCGAGGACCACCGCCTTGCGCATGCCGAGGAAGCGATCGGCGAGGATGCCGCCAAGCAACGGCACCGCGTACACCATGCCGCCGTAAGCGCCAGTCACCACCAGCCCCTGCGATTCCAGGAAGCCGTGGTGCTTGATCAGGTACAACAGCAGCAGCGCCTTCATCCCGTAGAACGAGAAGCGCTCCCACATTTCGGTGAAGAAGCAGACATACAGGCCCTTGGGATGGCCGAACATTTCGTCGGCAGGCGCTGGAATGGCGGTGATGGCTGCGGAACTGGACATGCGATTTCCCCGGTGGCGGCGCGAGTATATCGGCGCTTGCGCTACCATCACGGTTTGCCAACGTCATCGCCAAGAGGATTGCTCATGCCGCGCCTTCGCCCACTCTCACGACTCGTCCCGTTGCTGCTCGCCGCGTTGCCGCTGTGCGCGCTCGCCGCCACCCATGACGCCGCCGGGAAACGCGGCTTCAATGTGCGCGACCTGGTCAATCTCGAACGCATTTCCTCGCCGGTGCTGTCGCCGGACGGCAAGACGGTGGTGTTCGCGCTGCGCCAGACCGACTACACCGCGAACAAGGGCATCACCTCGTTGTGGATCGAGCATCCGGACGCGCACGCCGCGTCGGCCACGCGTTTGCTCGGCGACGGCATGGAGGGCGATTCGCCGGCGTTCTCGGCCGATGGCCGCGACGTGTATTTTCTTTCGTCGAAGTCCGGCAGCAATCAAGTCTGGCGGCAGGCAGTCGCTGGCGGCGCGCCGGTGCAGGTGACGAACTATCCACTCGACGTCAACAATTTCAAACTCTCGCCCGACGACAAATCGCTGGCAGTGAGCATCGACGTGTTCACCGATTGCAACGATCTGGCGTGCACCAAACAGCGCTTGGATGCCAAGGCCGCGAACAAGGCCAGCGGCGTGATCTTCGACCGGCTGTTCATTCGCCACTGGGATACGTGGGCCGATGGTCGCCGCAGCCAGTTGTTCACCGCCGCGATCGGCGCCGACGGCAAGGCCGCTGCGGCCCCGGTGTGGGTGACGCGCGGCATCGATGGCGACGTGCCCTCGAAACCGTTCGGCGATCAGACCGAATACAGTTGGTCGCCCGATGGCAAGACGCTCGCTTTCGACGTGCGCATCGCTGGCAAGACCGAAGCGTGGTCGACGAATTTCGACATCTACTCCGTGCCTGCCGATGGCTCGGCCGCGCCGCGCAATTGGACCGCGGCGAACAAGGCGTGGGATGCGATGCCGGTGTTCTCGCACGATGGCAAGACGCTCTACTACACCGCGATGAAAACGCCGGGTTTCGAGGCCGACCGTTTCGCCATCATGGCGATGGATCTGGCATCCGGTGCGACGCGTGAAATCGATCCGTCGTGGGATCGCTCGGCCGGCGCGCTGGTGCTGTCCGCCGACGGCAAGACGCTTTACACCACCACCGACGACAATGGCGAGCATCCGCTGTTCGCCATCGATATCGCCACCGGTGTTGCGAAGAAGATCGCCGGCGGCGGCGTGATCCAGGATTTCGATCTGGTCGGCAACAAGCTGGTGTTCGCGCGCGCCAACCTGCAATCGCCGGCGCAATTGTTCGCCGCCGATCGCGACGGTCGTGGTGCGCGGCAGATCACCCACAACAACGAGGACAGGCTCAAGGATGTGGCGTTCGGTGCGGTCGAGCGTTTCCATTTCACCGGCTGGAACAACGACACCGTGTACGGTTACGTCGTCAAGCCGTGGAACTTCGAGCCGGGCAAGAAGTATCCGGTGGTGTTTCTCGTGCATGGCGGCCCGCAGGATTCATGGCTGAACGAGTTCCACTATCGCTGGAATCCACAGACCTACACCGGCCAGGGCTATGCGGTCGTCGAGATCGACTTCCACGGTTCGACCGGCTACGGCCAGGCGTTCACCGATTCGATTTCGCAGCATTGGGGCGATCGCCCGCTCGAAGATTTGCAGAAGGGCTGGGCGGCGGCCTTGCAGCAGTTTCCGTTTCTCGATGGTGCCGACGCCTGCGAACTCGGCGCGAGCTACGGCGGCTACATGACGTACTGGATCGCCGGCAATTGGAACACTCCTGCGAGCGGGCAGTGGAAGTGCCTGATCGACCACGATGGCGTGTTCGACAACCGCATGATGGGTTACGCGACCGAGGAGCTATGGTTCTCCAAACACGAAAACGGCGGCACGCCGTGGGAGAACCCGCAAGGTTACGAACAGTTCAATCCGATCGACTATGTGAAAAACTGGAAAGTGCCGATGCTGATCGTGCACAGCCAGCACGATTACCGGATTCCGGTCGAGCAGGGCATCGCCGCGTTCACTGCGTTGCAGATGCGCGGCATCGAGTCGAAGTACCTTTACTTTCCGAACGAAAGTCACTGGGTGCAGAAGCCGCAGGACAGCGTGCAGTGGCACGACACGGTCAACGCGTGGCTGCGCGAGCACCTGCAGTAGCGGGGTGTCGTTCGTGGTTCGACAGGCTCACCACGAACGGGATTCGACAGGCTCACCACGAACGGGATGGGTGTCGTTCGTGGTTCGACAGGCTCACCACGAGCGGAATTCGACAGGCTCACCACGAACGGGGTTCGACAGGCTCACCACGAACGGGATTCGACAGGCTCGCCACGAACGGGATGTAGGCGGGATGTCGCGTGGTGCCGCCGCCGTCGTCACAGCCAGCGCGCGCGCCGCAGCACCATGTACAGGATGATGCAGACGAAGATCGTCAGCCCGATCAGGATGTAGTAGCTGTAGGTGCCGGACAGCTCGGGCATGTTGTGGAAGTTCATGCCGTACCAGCTCGCCATCAGGGTGGGGACGGCGAGCAGGCCGGCCCAGCCGGCGAGGCGCTTGACGACCTCGCCCTGGGCGACGGTGACGAGGGCGAGGTTGACGCCCATCGCCGCGGTGAGCATCTCGCGCATCACGTCGGTGGCCTCGTTGACGCGGCCGACATGATCGGAGACGTCGCGGAAATACAGCCGCACCTCGTCGTGCAGCAGGGCCGGCGGCAGGCGCTGGATCTGCGCGAGGATGTCCTGCATCGGCGATACCGCCATCTTCAGTGCGGTCAGTTCCTGCTTGAGGTCGTACAGCGACTGGATCGTGCCGCGGCGGTAATCCTCGGCGAAGATGTCTTTTTCCAGCGTGTCCAGTTCCTGCTGGAAGGCATGGACGACCGGCATGTAGTTGTCGACGATGAAATCCAGCGTCGCGTACAGCGGATAGCTCGGGCCCAGCGCCATCATCCGGGTGTTGCGCTCGCAGCGTTGGCGCGCCGGCGTGTGCGTCGCCGAAGCGCCGTGGCGGATCGTCACCAGGTAGCGCGGCCCGAGAAACATGTGCGTCTCGCCGAATTCGACGTGGCCCTTGTCCGCCTGCGCGGTCTTGACCACGATGAATAGCGATTCGCCATAGGCCTCGATCTTCGGCCGCTGGTGGGCGTTGTGGGCGTCTTCGACGGCCAGGTCGTGCAGGCCGAATTCCTCCTGCATCTGTTTCATCAGCGCTTCGTCGGGCTCATGCAGGCCGACCCAGACGTAGCTGCCGTCGTCGCGCGCCAGCAGATCGCTGACTTTTTCGAATTCGATCTCGCCGATGCGGCTGCCGTCGGCGGCGTAGGCCACGCAGGCGATCACCCGGCCGGGTTGGGTCTGGTTGTCCATCGACGATCCCTCGTTCACGCGCAGGCGGAGCGTGGCGTCTGGATCGTCCCATTGCCGGACCGGCTGCGTCCAGCCCATGCCAGTGCAAGATGGATCGGCAACAACAGCGCGATCCAGTCGCCGTTGCGCTGGATACGAAAGGGCAGGAACTTCAGAAATAGCGCGGCTCCAGCGCTGATCGCCACCCACATCAGCAGGCGGCGGTGCCATCGACCCGCCTCACGCCCGCGAATTTGCGCCCATGCGCCGGGCAGCAAGGCGAAACACAGCGGGCTGGTCAGCAGGATGTTCTCGTTGTCGTAAATCGCCACGTGCGCGGTGAACGCCCAGATCGCGATCAAGGCGGTTCCGAGCACTCCGCACTGGAGCCAGAACACGCCCGCAAACACGGCGGTGGTGCGGGGTGCGTAATGCGTGCCGAGCAAGAACATGGCCGCGATCAGCAATCCGGTGCCGACGAACCAGACGCGCCACGCCGGAAAATCGGGCGGCGCCGGTGGCAGCCGCTGCGGCAGCAATGGCTGTTCGCCGAGCACCAGCGGCGTGCCGCGCGCGGTGTGCAAGGTGGCGAGCGTGTCGTGCAGGCGCGAGGGGATGAAGGCCTCGTCCCACAACGACAGCGGACGATCGGCATACGGGCCGAGCGCGAAATGCATCGACAGCCCCAGCCACCATTCCGGCGCACCCAAACGCACCGCTTCGGAGCGATAGGTGAGGCCGTGCGAAGGCGTCGTCATCTGCGCCCGCAATTGCCCGTCGAGGGCGTAATCGAGCGCATCGCGCACGCGCGTGGTGCAGTCCTGGGTGAAATAGTCGTAGGGATAGCGCGCGTTCTCCGGGCGCGCGTTCCATTGCAGCCGCGTTTGCAGCTTGCTCGCCTGCGCCGGCGTCAGATCCAGCCACTGCACCACCGCGCCGCGCCCGGCCTGCGCGTACTGCGCCAGATCGACCCGTGCCGGCAGGGCGACGAGTTGATAGTTGGCGTGGCCTTCGATGAAGTGGCGAAAGAACCCTGGCTCGTCGAGATCGAAATAGCCGAAGTTGTAGAGGATCGGCTCGCTGGATGGATCGTCGGCGCGATCGTCGATCAGGATGGCATCGTGGCCGAAGCGCGCCCAGTATTCCTCGCCCGGGCCCATCGTCACCACGCCTACGTGCGGGGCGGCGAGGGCGGAGGCCGACAGCAATATCGCGAGGATGGCCAGCAGCCATCGCGTTGCGCCGTGCCGGCGGTCGCGCGCGGCAATCAACGACGGGCGGCGGCAGCCGACCCCGAATGCCGAGTCTCTGGCCCCGATTCCCGGCCGTTCAGTCATCCGGTTGCACGTTCACGATCAGCGCCTTCACCCGGCGCGCGTCGGCGCGAGCGATGCGGAAATGGAAGCGGCCCATCGCCAGTTCCTCGCCCGACTCGGGCAGGTGGCCGATGGCGTCGGTGACCAGGCCGCCGACGGTGTCGTATTCGTCGTCGGGGAAGTCGGCGCCGAAGCGTTCGTTGAAGTCGGCGATCGGAGTGAGTGCGTCGACCACGAACTGGCCATCGGCCTGGGCGGCGATCTGCGCCTTGGGATCGACCTCGTCGTGCTCGTCGTCGATCTCGCCGACGATTTCCTCGAGCACGTCCTCGATCGTCACCAAGCCGGCGACGCCGCCGTATTCGTCGACCACGATCGCCATGTGGTTGCGCGACAGGCGGAATTCCTTGAGCAGTACGTTCAGCGGCTTCGACTCCGGCACCAGCACCGCCGGGCGCAGCAATTCGCGGATGTGCGCGGGGCCGCCGTCGCTGACCACGCCGCGCAGCAGATCCTTGGCGAGCAGGATGCCGAGGATCTCGTCGCGATCCTCGCCATGCACCGGGAAGCGCGAGTGGCCCGACTCGACCACCTGCTTGAGCACGTCGTGGAAGCGCGCCGCAACGGGTATCACCACCATCTGCGCGCGCGGCACCATCACCGCGGCGACAGTCTTTTCCGTCACCCCGATCGCGCCTTCCATCATTTTCAGCGTGTCGGGCGCAATCAGGCCGTCGTCCTGCGCCTCACGCAGGATCTCCAGCAGTTCTTCGCGGTTGCGCGGTTCGCCGGAAAAGGCCTGAGTGAGGCGTTCGAGCCACGAGCGACGATCCGGCGTCGGATGCTCGGGCGTTCGACTGTCGTCGGACATGGTTTGGCGTTGCCTGCCCTTGCGGGCGATGGCCCAGTGTAACCCATGCCGCCGCCGGCCTCGCGCGCGGCGACGATCGTGCCATGGCATAGTGGTGTCCACGCGCGGCGATGCATGGATCGGCGCCGAATGAATGCGGAGTGTGCATGTCGCAGACCACGGCCATCGCTCTGGGTTGCGTGCTGGTGGGCCTGCTGTGCATCGGCGGCGCCATCCAGCAGGTGCGCACCGGTGAAACCTGGGGCGCCACCGGCAAGGGCCGGGTGTATCGCGACCAGGAGCCGGGCTACTTCTGGGGCATGTTCGTGGCGCGCGTGGTGCTCGGTCCGATCGCCGCGATCGGCGGTCTGGTCGCACTGAGCCACGCCTGAGCGTTTCAGCGATACGGATCGGGCAAGCCGAGCACGGCCAGCACGCCGCGTTCGATCGTCTCCATGATATCGGCCTCGCGCTCGTCGTCGTGGTCGAAGCCGAGCAGATGCAGGATGCCGTGCACGGTCAGGTGCGCGTAGTGGGCGTTGAGTTCCTTGTGCTGCTCGCGCGCCTCGCGGGCGATCACCGGCGCGCACAGGACGATGTCGCCGAGCAAGGGCAGCTTGACGTTCTCCGGGATCTCGGCCGGGAAACTGAGCACATTGGTGGCGTAGTTCTTGCCGCGATAGTGGCGATTGAGGCTGCGTCCTTCGCGTTCGTCGACCAAGCGCAAGCAGACGTCGGCGCGCAGGATGCGATTTTCGAGCGCCGCTGCCACCCATTTGCGAAAGCTCGCCGCCGCCGGCAGGCCCTTGCGCGGCAGGCCGTAGCTGACCGCGACGTCGAGTTGAACCGGGCCGCGGGTCATGGTGTTGCCTCCGGCGGCTGGGTGGCGCTGTCGCGTGCATCGTAGGCCTGAACGATGCGCTGCACCAGCGGATGCCGCACCACGTCGCGCGCCTCGAAGAAGGTGAAGCTGATGCCCTCGACGCCGCGCAGCACGTCGACGGCATCGCGCAAACCGGATCTGACCGACTTGGGCAGGTCGATCTGGGTGAGGTCGCCGGTGACCACCGCGGTGGCGCCGAAGCCGATGCGGGTGAGGAACATCTTCATCTGCTCGATGGTGGTGTTCTGCGCCTCGTCGAGGATGACGAAGGCATCGTTGAGCGTGCGCCCGCGCATGTAGGCCAGCGGCGCGATCTCGATCACGCTGCGTTCGAGCAGCTTGGCGACTTTCTCGACGCCGAGCATTTCGTACAGCGCGTCGTACAGCGGCCGCAGGTAGGGATCGACTTTCTGCGCCAGGTCGCCGGGCAGGAAGCCGAGTTTCTCGCCGGCCTCGACCGCCGGCCGTACCAGCACCAGCCGTTGCACGCGGCCCTGGTTGAGCGCTTCGACGGCGCTGGCGACCGCCAGAAACGTCTTGCCGGTGCCGGCCGGGCCGATGCCGAAGTTGACATCGTGGACGGCGATCGCATGCAGATATTTCGCCTGATTGGCGCCGCGGCCACGGATCGAGCCGCGCTTGACGCGAATCACCACGTCCTGCGGCACTGCGCCGCGATCCGCCGCAGGCAGCATCGGCGTGCTCTGGTCGACTGCGCTGACCACGTCGGCCAGCAGCAGGTGCAGCTCGTGCGCATCCAGCGGCTGCTCGTCGAGCGCACCATAAAGCTTGCCGATGAAACGCTGCGCGTGGCTGGCCATCGGCTCCGGGCCGGTGACGCGAAAGACGTTGCCGCGATTGGCGATCTCCACGCCAAGGCGCAGTTCGATCTGGCGCAGGTGCTGGTCGAACGGCCCGCAAAGGTTGGCGAGGCGCTCGCTGTCGGCCGGTTCGAGGACGAAGTCGTGCTGGGATGGTTCGCTCACGCCGTCAGGGTAGCGCGAAGCAGGTTGCGCGACCATCGCCGTCGGTTTCGGTTCCCGATCGCGCTGCCGGCAACGCCACGCGGTCGCATCGTCGCTTGCAAATAATCAAACATTGAATTAAATTACCTGCATGACGACGAACGCTCGCAGGACGATTTCCGGCAAGGCGGCGCGCTCTGGCAAGCCGTCGCGGCGCGCGCCGGGCCGGCCGTCCGCCGACGGCGCCGATCGGCGCGCCGAGTTGCTCGATGCCGCGATTTCCTGTTTCGCGCGCGATGGCATCGCCGCCACCTCGTTGCGGGCGGTGGCGCGGCAGGCGGGCGTGACTCCGGCGATGGTGCATTACTACTTCGGCGACAAGGCGCAGTTGCAGCAGGCACTGGTCGCCGAGCGCGTGTTGCCGGCCACGCAGCAGATTGGCGCGCGGCTGGCCGCGGTCGGCGACGATGCCGGCGCGGCGATCGCCGCCTTCGTCCATGCCATCGACGAGGTGGTGGCGCGCCATCCGTGGCTGCCGGCACTGTGGGTGCGCGAGGTGCTGTGCGAGGGCGGGGCGCTGCGCGAGGTGCTGTTCGGACAATTGCTGCCGGGGTTGCCCGAGGCGATGGCACGCCGGTTCGCGGCCGCGCAGCGGCTGGGCCGGATCGGTGCCGACCTCGACCCGCGTTTGCTGGTGGTGTCGCTGGTCGGCTTGACCCTGTTCCCCGCGGCCAGTGCACCGATCTGGAAGCGCGCCCTCGTCGATGGCATCGATACCGGCCCGCCCGTGGATCGGGCGCGGATGCTTCGGCACACACTGTCCCTGCTTGCCCACGGCATCGGCGCGCAGTGACGCCTGCCGATGCGCGAGCGCAACCATCGCAATCGAAGATTCGAGATGAATGCCGCGAAATCGATCGTCGTCATTGCCATGTCGGCCCTGCTGTGCGCCTGTGCGCCAGCGCCCGAACGGGCGCTGGGTACGCTCGAATGGGATCGCATCACCTTGCCGGCGCCGGTATCCGAACGCATCGCCACGGTGGACGTGCGCGAGGGCGATGCGGTGGCGGCCGGGGCGACGTTGCTGACGCTGGAGACGGCGCGCCCGCAGGCCCGTCTGGATGCGGCACAAGCCGATCTGGCGCGGGCGCGGCAGGCGCTGGCGGAACTGCGGACAGGCCCGCGGCCGGAAGACATCGCGCAGGCGAAGGCGCGGGTGAATGGCGCCGCCGGCGTCGCCACCCACGCGCGGCAGGCACTGGACCGGGCGCGCGCGGAATTCGCCGCGCAAGTCGTCGCCCGCGCCAGTCTCGACGCCGCCGTCGCGCAAGCGGCCAGTGCCGATGCCGATCTGGCTGCCGCGCGGCAGGCGCTGGCCGCGCTCGTCCATGGCAGCCGGCCGGAGGACATCGCCCAGGCGCAGGCGGCGGTCGATGCCGCGCAGGCGCAGGCAGCCTCGATCGCGATCGACTTGCAACGGGTGCGGATCGCGGCGCCGCGCGCCGGGCGCATCGACTCGCTGCCGTTCCGGCAAGGCGACCAGCCGGCGGTGGGTGCGCCGCTGGCGATCGAACTGGTCGGTGATGCGCCTTACGCGCGCGTGTACGTGCCCGCGCCGATGCGTGCGCGGGTGCGGATCGGTGCCATCGCGCGCGTGCGCGTCGATGGCCGCGACGGGGCGTTCGTCGGCCGCGTCCGCGCGATCCGCGCCGCGCCCACGTTCACGCCCTACTACGCATTGAGCGGAGAGGATGCGCCACGCCTGTCGTACCTGTGCGAAATCCAGCTCGACAAGGATGCTGCCGAGTTGCCGATCGGCGTGCCGGTGCAGGTCGAATTCGACCCCGACGCGGGCCGCTGAGGGGCTGGCCTCAGACCCGGAGAGGCGCCGATGCAAGCCGCCACGATGAACCTGCACGACGACATCGCCATCCGTGCGCGCGGCCTGAGCCGTCGCTTCGGCGCGCTGCAGGCGGTCGATCGCATCGATCTGGATGTGCCGGCACGGCAGGTGCATGGCTTTCTCGGCCCGAACGGATCGGGCAAGTCGACCACGATCCGCATGCTGTGCGGCTTGCTCACGCCCAGCCAGGGCCAGATCGAAGTGCTGGGCCTGCGCATTCCGGAACAGGCCGAGGCGCTGCGTTCGCGCATTGGTTACATGACGCAGAAATTTTCGTTGTTCGAGGATCTGGGCGTGCGCGAAAACCTCGAGTTCCTCGCCGCGATCCAGGGCGTGCAGGCGGCGCCGGCGCGCATCGACGCCCTGCTCGAACGCTATCGCTTCGGCGATCGCCAGCGGCAGTTGGCCGGCACCCTCAGTGGCGGCCAGAAACAACGGCTGGCGTTGGCCGGAGCGGTGATCCACGAACCGGAGCTGCTGTTCCTCGACGAGCCCACCAGTGCCGTCGACCCCGAATCGCGCCGCGAATTCTGGGAAAACCTGTTCGAGCTGGCCGACTCCGGCACCACCATCCTCGTCTCCACCCATCTGATGGACGAAGCCGAACGCTGCCACCGGCTGGCGGTGATCGACCGCGGCCGGCTGGTCGCCGAGGGCACGCCGTCGGCGCTCACCGGCGCCTTGCAGGGGCGCACCTTGCGCCTGCGCGCGGCCGATCCAAGGGCGTTGCAGCGGCGGCTGCTGGCAGTGCCCGGCGTGCTCGGCGTCGCCCAGGTCGGCACCGCCTTGCGGGTGTTGCTTGCTGCCGATGCCGGCGCTGCCGGTCGCCAGCGGGTCGTTGCCGAACTGGCGAGCGCCGGCCAGCCGGTGCAGGTCGACGATGTCGCGCCCAATCTCGAAGACGTGTTCGTTGCCGTCACCGGCAACGATGCCCGCGGCGCGGGCGAGGGCCGCGCATGAACCTGCGCCGGCTGTGGGCGATCGTCGTCAAGGAATTGCGCCAGCTTCGGCGCGATCGCATGAGCGCGGCGATGATCGTCGGCATCCCGGTGATCCAGCTCACCCTGTTCGGTTTTGCGATCAACACCAACGTGCGCGGCCTCGACGCCGGTATCGCCGATCAGGCCGATACCGCCGGCTCGCGTGCGCTGGTGATGGACATGCTGGCGACCGACGTCATCACCGCGCAATACGTGGTGCACACGCCGCAGCAGCTCACCACGCTGCTGCGCCAGGGCCGCATCAGCGTCGGCATCGCGGTGCCGCCGGATTTCGAACGCCGCAAGGCCGAAGGGCGGCAAGCGGTGCAGGTGCTGGTGGACGGCAGCGACAACGCGGTGCAGGCGGCCGCCGCGCAACTGGCGCAGGTGCCCATCGACAGCCGCCTGCCCGATCGCCGCACGCCGCCAGTGGCGACGCCGCCCGATGCCGCGATCGCGGTGGTGAGCTTCTACAATCCGCAGCGGCGTTCGGCGGTGAACATCGTGCCCGGCCTGATCGGCGTGATCCTGTCGATGACGATGGTGCTGTTCACCGCCATCGCCATCGTCCGCGAACGCGAACGCGGCAACATGGAGCTGCTGATCGCCACCCCGCTGACCAGCGCCGAGCTGATGATCGGCAAGGTGCTGCCGTACGTCGCCATCGGCCTGGTGCAGACCACGCTGGTGCTGGCGCTGGGCGTGTGGGTATTCGCGGTGCCGGTGCACGGCAGCCTGCTCGACGTCTACCTCGCCGCCTGGCTGCTGATCGTCGCCAACCTCGCTCTGGGCCTGCTGATCTCCACCCGCGCCAAGACCCAGTTCCAGGCCATGCAGATGTCGTTCTTCGTGTTCCTGCCCTCGATCCTGCTGTCGGGCTTCATGTTTCCCTATGCCGGCATGCCCACGGCGGTGCAATACCTCGCCGAGGTGCTGCCGCTGACCCATTTCATGCGCCTGATCCGCGGCATCATGCTGCGCGGCGGCAGCCTGCTCGACTTGTGGCCCGATGCCGCCGCCTTGCTGGTGCTCACGATGGCGATGATGGCCTTGTCGATCCGTCGCTTCCGCAAGCGGCTGGATTGACAGCTTGCATCGGTCGGTTGATTTTGTGCAACTATTGCACAATACTAAACCCATGCCAACCCTCCATTGCATCGGCGCAGCCACCATCCGGGTCAACACGCCCGATCATCGTCCGGCGCATGTGCATGTGGTGCTGGCCGACCGCCGCGATGCGATGGTGATGCTGGATACACTGGCCGTGGTCAGCCGCACCGTGCAGGCGCGGGACATCGCCGAAGCGCTGGCATGGATCGCAGCGAACCGCGCCGCTTGCCGCAAACTTTTCGAGGAGTGCAACCCATGATCCACGACCCGCAACACACCGTGACCGCCGCGCGGGCGTTGCCCGACATGCGCTTGGCGCTGACCTTCGCCGATGGTTTCGAAGCCACGGTGAGCCTGAAGCAGTGGAGCCGTCGCAAGCCGCTGCGCGCACTGGCCGATGCGGCCGTATTCCGTCGCGCACGCGTGGATGCGCGCGGCGGCTATGTGGTGTGGATCGCCGACGATCTGGAACTGGCCGCCGACAACCTGCGCAATCTCGCCGTGGAGCAAGCCGGCGGCATCGGCCACGAACGTCTGTGGAACTGGATGGATCGCAACGCGCTGACGCAGGAACGCGCGGCAGCGGCCATCGGCATCTCGCGCCGCATGCTCAATTACTACCTGTCCGGCGCGAAGCCCATTCCATTGACGGTGTGGCTGGCCTGTCTGGGCTGGGAGTCACAGCGCGCGGCTTGAAGATTTCAACTGACGCCAGCGGCCGAGCTGCGAGAACACCTTTTCCTGCGCCTTCTCGCGGATCGAGCCGGTGTTGACCAGAATCACGTCGGCCTGCGCGGCATCGTCGGTCAATTCCAGATTGTGCTCGGCGGCCAGCACGTCGGCCATTTTCGCCGAGTCGTAAACGTTCATCTGGAGACCCAGTTCCAGGCCATGCAGATGTCGTTCTTCGTGTTCCTGCCCTTGATCCTGCTGTCGGGCTTCATGTTTCCCTATGCCGGCATGCCCACGGCGGTGCAATACCGCGCCGAGGTGCTGCCGCTGACGCATTTCATGCGCCTGATCCGCGGCATCATGCTCCGCGGCGGCAGCCTGCTCGACTTGTGGCCCGATGCCGCCGCCTTGCTGGTGTTCACGATGGCGATGATGGCCTTGTCGATCCGTCGCTTCCGCAAGCGGCTGGATTGATCGGGTGGCCGCTTCAATGCCGATCGTTGACCGCGGCTGCGGCGCGGGCGCTGGCGACGGGCGTGATCGCCGCGCCCAGAGCGGCCGCCAGCTGCGGCGCGCGCGACAGTGCGCCTTCGATGTTCAGGTGATTGTCGTCGCGGTAGATCGGCTTGCCGTCGATCTGGTGTTCGCATGAGGTGTTGCTGCAAAACCACGGCACCACATCGACCAGGCGCGCGTGGGTCCGCTCGGCGACGCTGGCGGCGAGCGTGTCGAAGACGCGATCCCGATCGCGCACGTCCTGTGGCGTCCGCGCCGGCACCGGCAGGGTGCCGTGGGCGTGGCGCAATGCCATCGCCAGCGGAACATCGTCCATGTGGCCGGGCACATCGCCCAGCAGGATGGTTTGCAGGCCCTTGCCTTGGAGCCACGTCAGCGTTCGGCTGATGCCGCGGCTCGCCACCTCGCGGCTGACGGTGCTGCGATCGTCGTAAAGCGCGGCGTGCGTGTCGGTGAAATACATGCTCCAGCGCCCGATCATCAGCACGGTTCGGATGCCCGAGTTGGCGGCGAGGATCGACTCGATCAGCTGGTTCTGGCGAAAACAGCTGGCGGTGTGTTCGGCGTGAACCCCGAGCAGCGGTGGGCAGGCCCTGCCGCTGACGAATCGTGCCGAGCGGCCGGCGCGCTTGAGGATGTCGTCCAATGCCGGCGCCCAGGCAAGGGCGTGACTGTCGCCCCAGACCAGCAGCGTCGGCTGGGCGGTTTGGTCGCCCAGCATGCACAGCCGTTTGGGCGCATCCAGGCATTGTCGATAGGGTATCGGCGGACGGCGCGCGGCGTCGAGTTGCACCGTTTGCCGATCGAATCGCTTCGGCATGCCGTGGGTCGCCATGCCGACGCCGCCGACCAGCACCGTCGCCGCCATGGTCGCCGCTCCCATCGCGAACAGATGCTTGCGTTCGGCGCCGATCCGGCGGCGTCGGAACGGTTGTTCGACGAAATGGTAGGACGCCATCGCCAGCAGCAGCGAGCCGGCGAACATGCCGGCGATCGCCAGCGGCCCGGGGTGCAGGTCGGTACGGAACTTGGTGAGCACGATGACCGGCCAGTGCCACAGGTACCACGAGTAGGAAATGGCGCCGATGTAGCGCACCGGACGCAGCGACAGCAGGCGCCCGGCCAGAGTCGGGCCTGCGGCGCAGGCATGGATGACGGCCACCGCGCCCAGCACCGCCAGCACGGCATTGCCGGGGAAGCCGGACAGTGGCGAGAACACCAGCACCGAGGCGATCATGGCGATGATGCCGGCCAGACCCAGCAGCTCGCGCGCGGCGCGATTGCCGGGGCTGGTTTGCGGGCCCAGCGCGAGAAAACTCCCTGCCAGCAGTTCCCACGCACGAAACGGCGTGAGGTAGAACACCGCATCGGGCGAACGCGGCGCAACCAGAGCCGCGGCCACGATGGATGCCAGTGCCGAGATCAGGCAGATCGTGCGCAGGTGGTTTCGCGCGTATCGGTAGCCGAGCAGCAACAGCAGCGGAAACAGCAGGTAGAACTGCTCCTCGACCGCCAGCGACCAGGTGTGGAGCAGCGAATTGAGCGCCGAGGCCGGCGCGAAATAGCCGGCGCCGTACCACAGCAGCACATTGGATCCGAACAATGTGGTCGCGACGGCACCGCGCATGGTCAGGTTGTAATCCCGCGGCAGCATCACGAACCAGCCGACGGCCAGGACCACGGCCAGCATCGCGAACAGCGCCGGGAAAATGCGGCGGACGCGCCGCTCGTAGAATCCGGCGATGGTGAACTGGCCCTTCTCCATCTCCTGGCAGAGGATGCGGGTGATGAGGAAGCCGGAAATCACGAAAAAGATGTCCACCCCGAGGTAGCCGCCCGGGAAGCCAAGATCCATGTGATACAAGACCACGGCGGTCACTGCGATCGCGCGCAGTCCGTCGATTTCCGGCCGATATTTCACGCGCGAGTCCTTTCGATGGGGCGGTCGATCACGCCGATGCCGGCGATGGCGTGGCCGTTTCGCCGGTGGCGCCGACCCGCCCGCGCAGCGAATTGCTCATCGCCTGGGTGATGGTCACGTCGACGAACTGGCCGATCATCCGGGCATCGCCGGGGAAGTTGACGTAGCGCATGTTCGCCGTGCGCCCGGTCAGCTCGTTCGGGCTCTTCTTCGACGGGCCTTCGACCAGCACCGATTGCACGGTGCCGATCATCGCCTCGGAGATCTTGCGGGCATTGGCGGTCAGCGCCGCCTGCAGGCGTTCGAGCCGTTCGTGTTTGACGGCGGCCGGGGTTTCGTCGGGAAGATTGGCGGCGGGCGTGCCGGGGCGCGATGAAAAAATGAAGGAGAACGACTGGTCGAAGCCGATGTCTTCCACCAGCTTCATCGTCGCCTCGAAATCCTTGTCGGTCTCGCCGGGGAAGCCGACGATGATATCGGTGCTGATGCAGATGTCCGGCACCGCTTCGCGCAGCTTGCGGATGCGCGCCTTGTATTCGAGCACGGTGTGGTTGCGCTTCATCGCGGTCAGGATGCGATCGGATCCGGCCTGCACCGGCAGGTGCAGGAAGCGGGCGAGCTGGGGCACGTCGCGATGGGCGGCGATGAGCGCGTCGGAGAACTCCAGCGGGTGCGAGGTGGTGTAGCGGATGCGGCCGATGCCGTCGAGGGTGGCGATGGCGCGGATCAGCATCGCCAGGTCGGCCTTGTCCGGCGAATCGAACAGCGCGCCGCGGTAGCCGTTGACGTTCTGGCCGAGCAGGGTGACTTCGCGCACGCCCTGTTCGGCCAGTTGCGCCACCTCGGCCAGCACGTCGTCGAACGGGCGGCTGATTTCTTCGCCACGGGTGTAGGGCACCACGCAGTACGAACAGTATTTCGAACAGCCTTCCATGATCGACACGAAGGCGGTCGGGCCTTCGGCGCGCGGTTCCGGCAGGCGGTCGAATTTTTCGATCTCCGGGAAGCTGATGTCGACCTGCGGCGCGCCCGATTCGCGCCGGGCGTCGATCAGCTCCGGCAGCCGATGCAGGGTTTGCGGGCCAAACACCAGGTCGACATACGGTGCGCGCTCGACGATCGCCGCGCCTTCCTGCGAGGCCACGCAGCCACCGACGCCGATCAGCAGCTGCGGCTTGTCCTTTTTCAACTGACGCCAGCGGCCGAGTTGGGAGAACACCTTTTCCTGCGCCTTCTCGCGGATCGAGCAGGTGTTGACCAGGATCACGTCGGCCTGGGTGGCGTCGTCGGTCAGCTCCAGATCGTGCTCGGCGGCCAGCACGTCGGCCATCTTCGCCGAGTCGTAGACGTTCATCTGGCAACCGTGGGTGACGATGTGCAGCTTGCCGGGCATGGGCGTGCATCTGGCGGGGGAAGCGGCTATTGTAGCCTGCGGCCTGCCGTGCGACCGCAGGCGATGGCGCGGGACGAGATCGGCAAAGGGGTGGCCAGGCAATGATCCGAGGCGGCACCGGGGCGATGATGGCGATGCTGGCGCTGGGCCTGTGCGGCCCGGCGGCTGCCGGCACGCTGTATCGTTGCGTCGGCGGTGCCGATGATCCGGTCAGCTATACCAGCCGTCCGGTGGCGGGCAAGACCTGCAAGCCGATCAGCTACGTCGGCGGCCGTGCCGCGCGGCCGGCGCCGGTGGCCTATGGCTACGGGCCGGGTGCCAGACCGGCGGAGACGGCGCCAGGCGCGGCGCCGCCCGTCCTCGCCGATGGTGCCTTGGCGCCGTCGGTGCCGATACCAGTGGCGGCCGGTGCGCCGGCCGTGCAGGCGGTGGCCAGTGCGCCAACGCGTACGCCGGCGGCTGGCGGCTCGCGGGTGGTGTTCCGCACCTCCGACGATGGCCCGCTGGCAGCGCCGCCGGTCCCGCCGGGCGTGCAGGCGCGAGTCACCCGCGGCACGATGTACAAGTACACCCGTGACGGCATCAACACCTATACCAACGTCGCCCCGCCCAGCAGCGTCGGCGCCAGGGTGCTGTTCACCTATATCGAGACCTGCTACGCCTGTGGCGCGCTGCCGGGCGTGAATTTCGGCCGCATCGGCCTGAACACCGTGGCCTACGAGGCGGAAATCTCGGCCGCGGCGAAGGCCTACGGCGTCGATGAATGGCTGGTGCGGGCGATCATCCACGCCGAGTCCAATTACAATCCCAATGCGGTGTCCAACAAGGGCGCGCAGGGGCTGATGCAGCTGATGCCGGCCACCGCGGCGCGGTTCGGGGTCGCCAATGCCTTTGCGGCCGCCGACAACATCAACGGCGGCGTGCAGTACCTGTCGTTCCTGGCCCGGCGCTACAACGGCGACGTCAAGCTGATCGCCGCCGCCTACAACGCCGGTGAGCGCAATGTCGACCGTTACGGCGGGGTGCCGCCGTTTGCCGAGACCACGCGCTATGTCGAGCGGGTGGCGCAGCTGGCGCAGCGCTATCAGGCCGGGCGCTGAAGGTCGAAGGATGTGGTCGGCAGCCGCGCCCGATCGGGTGCCGGCGCCGGTACGGCGGCAAACCTGCGAGTCGCTGTCGGCAGCCGGCGGCGGGGTCGGATTTCGTATCGGTTTGTAACGGCGTTGTAGCAGCCATGGCGCTTCCGTTACACTTCGCCGTCCGCGCCGGCGAGGGGCTTGCCTGCGCGTGCGATCTGTCGGGAATTCTTGCGGAGTGTCGATGGCTAACGAAGAGGTCAATACCGGCCGCCGCCGCTTTCTGACCGCCACCACGGCCGTGGTCGGTGCGGTCGGGGTGGTCGGTGCGGCGGTTCCGTTCGTGCGCTCGTGGTTGCCCAGCGCCGAAGCCCTGCTCGCCGGTGGTCCGGTCGATGTGGACATCAGCAAGCTCGATGCCGAGCCGGACATGTTCATGCGCGTCAAATGGCGCGGCCAGCCGGTGTTCGTGTTCAAGCGCACGCCCGAGCAGCTGGCGGTGCTGCCGACGCTCGATGCGCAGCTGGTCGATCCCAAGTCGGACGACGCCGGCCAGACGCCGGCCTTCGCCCGCAACGAAGCGCGATCGATCAAGCCCGAACTGGGCGTGCTGGTCGGCATCTGCACCCATCTGGGCTGCGTGCCGATCCACAAGCCCGAGGTGCAGCCGCAGCCGTTCGACGCCAACTGGAAGGGCGGCTTCTTCTGCCCCTGCCACGGCTCGCGCTACGACCTTGCCGGGCGTGTGTACAAGAACGTGCCGGCGCCGAAGAATCTCGAAGTGCCGCTGTACCGCTTCGAGGACGCCACCCGGCTGGTGGTCGGTGAAGCGCCGAAGGGAGTCGCCTGATGTCATCGAATTCGACGTCTGACAACGTCTTCGTCCGCACCGCCTGCGGCGTGATGGACTGGGTCAACGACCGTGCCCCGGGGCTGATGCCGGCCTACCGCAAGCACATGACCGAGTACTACGCGCCGAAGAATTTCAACCTCTGGTATTACTTCGGCTCGCTGGCGCTGCTGGTGCTGGTCAACCAGATCGTCACCGGCATCTTCCTGACGATGCACTACAAGCCCGGCGCGGAGACGGCTTTCGCCTCGGTCGAATACATCATGCGCGACGTGCCGGCGGGGTGGTTGATCCGCTACATGCACACCACCGGCGCTTCGTTGTTCTTCATCGTCGTCTACCTGCACATGTTCCGCGGCCTGATGTACGGCTCCGGGCGCAAGCCGCGCGAGCTCGTGTGGCTGCTGGGCATGGTGATCTTCCTGGTGCTGATGGCCGAAGCCTTCATGGGCTACATCCTGCCCTATGGCAACATGAGCTATCACGGCGCCAAGGTCATCATCAACCTGTTCGGCGCGATCCCCTACGTCGGCGGCGCGTTGACCGAGTGGATCCGCGGCGATTTCGTGGTCGGCGACGCCACCCTCAACCGTTTCTTCGCCCTGCACGTGGTGGCGCTGCCGCTGGTGCTGCTGCTGCTGGTGGTGCTGCACCTGGGCGCGCTGCACGAGGTCGGTTCCAACAATCCCGACGGCGTCGACATCAAGAAGGGTCCCAAGGGCAACCGCTGGTCGGCCAAGGCGCCGACCGACGGCATCCCGTTCCACCCGTACTACACGGTCAAGGACCTGTTCGGCGCCGCGTTCTTCCTGACCATCGCCGCCTTCATCATCTACTTCGAGCCCACCGTCGGCGGCTGGTTCCTGGAGCCGGACAACTTCACCCCGGCCGACCCGCTGGTGACCCCCGAGCACATCAAGCCGGTGTGGTACTTCACCGGTTTCTACGCGATGCTGCGGGCGGTGCCGTCGTTCCTCGGCACCCAGATCTGGGGCGTGCTGGTGATGGGCGCGGCGGTGCTGATCCTGTTCCTGCTGCCGTGGCTGGATCGTTGCGAGGTCAAGTCGATCCGCTATCGCCCGCTCGGCGCCAAGCTGCTGATCGTCGGCCTGGCCTTCGACTACCTCGTGCTGATGTGGCTGGGCACGCAGCCGCCGACCGCAACCTTGACCACGATCGCGCAGATCCTGACCGCGTTGTATTTCCTGTTCTTCCTGACGATGCCCTGGTGGTCGCGCTGGGGTGCGAACAAGCCGGTGCCAGAGCGGGTGACCATGCATGACTAAGCGCCAGTCCATTTTCGTTTCCCTCGTCGTTGCCGCCGTTGCGGCCATGCCGATGTCGGCCATTGCCTCCGAAGGTGAGGGCCTGCTGGAAGCGAACACCCACCTGACCGATCAGGCTTCGCTGCAACGCGGCGCGCAGTTGTTCATGAACTACTGCTCGGGCTGTCACTCGCTCAAGTACATGCGCTATGGCCGCATCGGCGACGATTTGGGCTTGACCGAGAAGCAGGTCACCGAAAACCTCGATTTCACCGGTGCCAAGTACCTCGATCACGTCAATGTGGCGATGAACCCGGTCGATGCCGCCAATTGGTTCGGCAAGACGCCGCCGGATCTGTCGCTGACGGCGCGCTCACGCGGCCCGAACTGGATTTACACCTATCTGAAGTCGTTTTACGCCGACGAATCGCGGCCATCGGGCTGGAACAACACCATCCTGCCCAATGCCTCGATGCCCAACGTGTTGTGGCAGCTGCAGGGCGTGCAGCACCCCGTCACCGAGCCCAAGCATGGCAGCGAGCCGTGCGCCAAGGGCGAGTTCAACGGCCAATGCATCAAGGAGCTGGTGGTCGACGATGCCCACAAGGGCCAGTTGACGCCCGAGCAGTACGATCGCGACGCCCGCGACATCAGCGCCTTCCTGCAGTACGCGGCCGAACCGGCGGCGCTGGAACGCGAGGCGTGGGGCTGGAAGGTGGTTTTGTTCCTTGCCTTCTTCAGCCTGTTGGCGTATTTGCTCAAAAAGGAATATTGGCGGGACGTGCACTGAAGGGCCGCGAACCCCTCACCACCGCCCCGTCGGCCATGGTTGGGTCGGCTGCGAACGTTCACGCGCAGGCCGGAGCAGGTGCGGCGTGTCGGGCGTCTTGCGCCTGCCCTGTTGGAAAATTGTGCGGAATGTGCAATTTTTCACCCGTTTCGGAGGGCTGAAAATGGCACGAATCGCAGCGCCAGTCGATGCGGGGGGCGGCGGCAAGCCGATCAACGGGGGGAGCACCATGGTTGCCAGTCCACGTCTGCGGAATGCGTTGACCCTGTTCTCATCGCGCGACAGCGTGATCTGTCATCGCGTGCGCCTGGTGCTGGCCGCCAAGGGCGTGACCTACGACCTGATCACCGTCGTCGATCCGGCCAACCCGCCGGAGGATCTGCGCGATCTCAACCCCTACCACAGCGTGCCGACCTTGGTCGATCGCGATCTGGTGCTGTACGCCGCATCGGTGGTCACCGAATACATCGACGAGCGCTATCCGCACCCGCCGCTGATGCCGGTCGATCCGCTTTCGCGCGCGCGCCTGCGGCTGGCGATGTTGCGCATGGAGCACGAATGGGTGCCGCACGTGCAGTCGATCCAGCACGGCGGCAAGGTTCAGGCGGACGCGGCGCGCAAGCGCCTGCGCGAGCTGGTGATCGCATCGCTGCCGTTGTTCAGGGCCAGCAAGTTCTTCCTGAACGCCGAGATGAGCCTGGCCGATTGCGCGATGGCGCCGATCATCTGGCGGCTGCCGGCGCTGGGGATCGCGCTGCCCAAGGAGTGCAAGCCGATCGAAGACTACGGCATGCGCATTTTCCGCAACCCCGGTTTCACCCGCAGCCTGACGCCGGAAGAGCGCCTGCTGCGCGAGCTCGCGCCCTGATCGACGACGGCCCGTGAGCAACTTCCGCACCCCGCCGGTGATGACCTCCAACCGCCCCTACCTGCTGCGGGCGATGTACGAGTGGATCAACGACAACGGCATGACCCCGTACATCCTCGTCGATGCCGCCTTCCCGGGCGTGCAGGTGCCGCAGCAGGCGATCAAGGATGGCCGGGTGGTGCTCAACATCGCCGCCCGCGCGGTCAGCCAGATCAGCCTGGGGGACGCCGAGATCGGCTTCCTGGCGCGCTTTGGCGGCGTCAGCCAGCATGTGCGCGTTCCCGTCGGTGCGGTGCAGGCCATCTATGCGCAGGAGAGCGGGCAGGGCATGACCATGCCCGAGGAAGTCGCCGCCGCGCCGGCGTCGGCGCCGCCATCGCCTGCGGTCGTCAGCGACGATCCGCCGCGCACCGAGCCGCCGGGCGGCAAGAAGGGGCCGCGCTTGCGGGTGGTCAAATAAGTCAGGTTGAACGAGGATGGCGTCGGCGGTTCGGGACGGCAGCATCCGGTGCGCGGTTGCGTTATCGTGATGCGCAGGCGGCAGCCATGGCTGCCATGAAGCGGGTCGGGGAGAGTGCATGAAACTGGTATTTCCTGGCGGCGAGCACGCAGCGGTGTTGCTTGCCACCGGCATCAATCGCATCGGATCGGCTGCCGACGGCGCCGTGGTTCTCGATCGCCCCGGCGTCGTGCCGGTGCACTGCGAAATCCACCAGAGCGGCGTCGGCGTCAACCTGCAAGTGCCGGTCGACGGCGGCGTCGTGCTCGTCAACGACAAACCGGTGCGCGAGATGATCGCCCTGCGTGCCGGCGACACCATCAACATCGGCGGCGTGATCGCGCGCGTGGCGTCGGCCGATGCGCCGCGCCCGGTGGCATCCAGCGGCTCGACCGGCTCGCTGCCGGCGGCCGACGACGACAGCGGCGCCACCCGCATGCGCGCGGCGGTGCCCAAATTCGTTCTGCGCGGCGTTTCCGGGCCGGTATTCGGCAAGATGTACCCGATCACCGGCGCGACCGTGATCGGCCGCGCGCCGGAATGCTCGATCCCGGTGGCGGTCGATGAAATCTCCCGTCGCCACGTCGAGCTCAAGCCGGTGGCCGATGGCGTCTCGGTCGAGGATCTGGGCTCGGCCAACGGCACCTACATCAACGGCCAGCGCGTGCAGAAGGGCTTCATGAAAGGCGGCGACGAGCTGCGTCTGGATGCCGTGCGCTTCTTGCTGGTGGCGCCGGGGCAGGAAGTGGCGGCCACCCGCAAGTTGCCGACCACGCCCGCCGGCAATGGCAAGGGCGGCAGCGGCAAGATCATTGCCATCGTCGTGCTGGTGCTGGTGGTCGCCGCCGTTGCAGCCTGGTTTGCCATGCAGCATTGAGCCAGTGATGGCGGTGGTTCGGGCTCCCGTTCGCGCCATGCAGAGCCGTCCCGGCTTGGCGCACAGCCACCGCTGCCCGCGATGAGCGATCGGATGGCGCTCGATCCCGTGTCATCGGCCATCCGCGGCCGGCACGGGATGAGTCCTTTTTTGATTTTGGATCCCGGATCAGCGCACATCCATGTGCTGCCCGGGATGAATCCGTTTTTTTGATACTGGATCCCGTGTCATCGGCCATCCATGGCCTGCACGGGATGAGCCCTTTTTTTTAGGCTCTTCGTGGAAACGTGTGGG
>JAFEFT010000050.1 GCA_018240435.1 Pseudomonadota bacterium | reverse complement strand
ACATCTTTCTTGACAACGACCGCGTCCGCCGCCACGTCACCGTCGCGCCGCAGCTCTTGCGCTCGACAGCGCCCAGGTACAGCGTCGTGCATGCCGCCTGGCCGCTGCCGTCGTCCACTCGCCGGAAGCGTGCTCCGCCAGCGTCGTAGTCCCAGCGCGTGCGCAGCGTCGCCGCCGCTTCGCTGGGGCTTTTCGCGGAATAGTGCGTGTCCTTATTCCCTTCTGATGATGGGAATAGTGCGTGTCCTAAGTTCTTCCAACAACACTTCCGCACAAAATACCGCTGATTTATATATAAGGGAACATCTCAAAACCTCGATTTCAAAAATTCAACACCACTGAAACCAATGAGTTACGAACGCCGAACCGAGAGTTTTCAGAGTTTCGAGATGTTCCCATAATTCAGATCATCGCCTGGCAATACACCCACCATCCAAGAATGGTATCCTTGAACTCCGGTAGTACTGGGTAAGGAATTGCTTATTTTGGAAAACCACTAGAGCGCCGAAAGACTCCAACCCACCAGAAACAGAGTAAATCGCATAAGCCTTTGAATTTTTTTTGTTTGTTATTTCAAGCGCATACCTAACATCATCCTCATTTTTCTCATGGATATTTATTGGCCCGCGAATGACAAAGTGATATCCACCATAATCCCAAGACCCATCACCATTCAATGATTCACATTTGGTTGGCACAGCAAACGTCAAAAAAGTGTACCCAAAACATTTCCATCCCGACTTGCACTCCGATTCAATTTCACCAACATCTCCCGAATAGACCATCTTAAATTCTGGGAAATAACTAATTATCTCGACCGGCGGCAGATTAGACGTATAGTGCGGATCGCCAATGTCGTATCTGATGAACGTGACCGGCTCCTGCGCAAAACAATCAACTACGCATAATAGAGCCAAAAGACTCATCAAGAGCCACAATATCTTATTCATTTGTATCTCCCAGGCCAAACCATGCGCGCCCAATCGTCTGCTTTTGCTTCCAAGACAGCATGCGGCAATGAATGGTCAAGTGAATCCCAATTTCTATCGAACACAGCGTGGCCGGCTTCATGTGCGAGCACGCCTTCCAAACCATTTTTCCCATATCCAAAATCTATCGAATAGTCGCCACCAGATGGATATCCATCCGATCTAAAAGCATAATACGCCTGCTTGTAGATCGTAAGGACCAAATGCGGGGTCGCTGAATCAATCGATGCATCATTATGAAATCGACTCATCGAATAATATTGCCCCTGTGGGCCATTATCATTAATGTGACTCCAATCTTGCGTTGCATGCTCCAAGCTATATGCTGCCTGAAAGAATCTATATGCATCTGCATCATCCCCTACGCACTCGTATCCCAAACCCATTGCATTCATTCGAGCAACATCAACTCCAATTGCTTCTTGAACGTTTGCCTTGAAATCATTTATTTCGCGCTTCGTAAGATCGGCGTTGTCAGCATCAGGACCTGCGCGATTGCCGATAATTGTCGTCTCCGGCTCCTCCATCGCCCCCTGCACCGCCCCCGAAATCGCCCCATTGGCGAACTTTCCGCCGGTCAGGTCGGAAATCGTCCCGCCGATCAGGGCGCCTTCCACCGAGCGCACGGCGGCATATTGGCTGTGGCCGGCCAGCGGCATCACCGCTGTCGTCAGACCTGCCGAGACGAAGCCGTTGCCGAACTTGCCGCCTTCCAGCACGGATAAACAGCCTCCCGCCGCGCCCTGGGCTGCTGCTTTCGTGTACCACGCCGCTTTCGCCGTGCCCAGCCCGACGCCGTACGTTACGCCCGCCGTGAACGCCCCTTCAATGCCGCCCTTGAGCGAGCCGGTGCCGATCGCGCCCGACAGGAAACCCGCGCCCACCGCGCCGGCGAACGCGCTCCAGCCCCACGCCCACGCCGCGAACTCGGGGAAATAGATCGACACCACGATGGCCGCGATCGTCCGCAACGCCTGCCCCACCGAAAACATCCCCGTCGGATCGGTATTGGCCAGCGGATTGTTGAACACGTAGGCGTACGGGTTCCAGTTCTGCGGGTTGGCCGGCTGGGCGACCAGCGGGTCGGCTTGCAGGAAACGGCCCAGCTGCGGGTCGTAGATGCGGCCGTTCATGTGGATGACGTCGAGGCTGCCCAGTTGCTCCTGGCCGGTGAAGCCGCGCGTGGTCGTGGCCAGCGCCGCCACGCCCACCGCCACTGCGTCGATCGCCGTGCGCATGCCGCCGAAGGCGCCGTAGTCGCCGCGTTCGACCAGGCCGCCGCTGTGCAGGTCGACCGCCGCCACCACCGAGCCCAGGTGATCGTGCAGCAGGCTGCGGGTGTGGTTGACGATGCCGGCCGTGCTGCCGGCCAGTTCCATCACCGCCACCCCGGCCAGCGTCCGCCGCCACGTCACCGTCGCGCCGCAGCTCTTGCGCTCGACAGCGCCCAGGTACAGCGTCGTGCATGCCGCCTGGCCGCTGCCGTCGTCCACCCGCCGGAAGCGTGCCCCGCCGGCGTCGTAATCCCAGCGCGTGCGCAGCGTCGCTGCCGCTTCGCTGGGGCCTTTCCAGGCCGAGACGGCGCGGTTGTTGGCGTCGTAATCCCAGCCACGGGTGGGCGTGCCGGTGGTCGTGGCTTCCTGGGTCAGACTGCCGTCGGCGTCGGTCGTGTAGACCTTGCTGCCGGCCTGGCGCAGCCGGTAGCCCGAGCCGGCGTCGCTGGCGTCGGCCCCGCCCGGCACGCCGCCCGTCCCGCAGCCGGCCAGCGCCGCGTAGGTGTAGTTGCGAAGGACCCCGTCATCGCCCAGCCGCTGGCAGATGTTGCCCAGCGCGTCGTAGCGCAGCCACTCGGTGACGTTGGCGTCGGTGGCCTGGGTCGGCACGCCCGGAAAACTGCGCGCGCCCAACACCGAGTACCAGCCCCGGGTCAGGCGGTCGTTGGCGTCGTACTGGAACTGCTCGGTGTAGGTGGTGCCTCGGCTGCGCGAGAGCAGGTTGCCCTTGGCGTCCCACTGGTAGTCCTCGTCCTGCAGCGGGCAGGCGTCGGACGGGCCGGTGCTCCACGCGCAGCCGGGCACGCCGCAGGGCGTCGAGCCCGGGCCGGTGGAGCAGATCGCCAGCAGGCGGCCGTCCAGCGGGTCGTAACTGCGCGTGGTGGACACCCGGCCCCGCGTTTCGCTGATGACATGGCCCCAGGCGTCGGTGGCCCGGATCAGCTGGTAGCGGCTGGCGCCGGTGCACGACGGGTTGTCGCTGCCATCGCCCTCGCAGTAACCGCGCACGTAGCCGCTGCCGGCGTACTCGGTGCGCAGCCAGCGGCCGGTCGCGTCGCGACTGGCCTGCGCGCGGCCCAGCGCGTCGTAGACCGTCGCCTCGGTGTACGTCGCCCCGTCGATCAGACGGCTCGTGCCCACCAGCCGGCCCAGCGCGTCGTAGCTGTAGCGGCGGCTCATGGTGTCGGTCGAGCCGGGCGTGGCGTTGCTGATGCCCTGCGCCACCAGCGACCCCAGCGCCTGTGGGCCGGGTGCCGCCGGGTCGGTGTCGAAGTCGAACTGCGACTGGCTCTCCAGCACGCCCAGCGCGGTGAACGCCTGTTTGCGCCAGACCCGCCCGCGACCGTCGTAAGCAGACTGCACGACCTGGCCCTTGCCGTCGGTCTGCTGCACCAGCTCGCCGAGCGCATCGTAGGCGTAGCGGTAGGTGCCGGTGTCGCCGTCGCTTTGCGCCAGCTTGCGGCCCAGGGCGTCGTACGTGTACGTGGTCACGATCGCGCCGTTGCCGCCGTCGCGGCTGACCTGGATCAGGTCGCCGGCGGCGTCGTAACGGTAGCGGGCGGTCAGCTTCGCACTGTCGGTCACGCTCACCAGCTCGCCCAGGGCGTCCTTCACCGTGACCGTTGCATGGTTCAGCGGATCGGTGGTCGTCGTCGTCAGCCCGTCGTACGCGATGGCGACGCGGCTGCCGTCGGCAAAATCCGTCCGCAGCGGGCGTGCCAGGATGTCGTAGGTCGTGATCGCCCAAGCGCGCGACCGGCACGGATCGTTCTGCACGGCGAAGCTCGGCTGCCCGCCAACGCCCGCATCGTCCAGGAAGAACGGGATCGAGGTGCGTTCGGCCAGTCCCACGGCATTCGAGTACGTGCAAACGCCGGAAAACGCCTGCCCCGTCACCCCGGCGTTGAACGTCGCGCCGACCACCAGCAACGGGCGGCCCAGCACGTCGTAATACGTCCACTTCGTCGGCGTGCCCTCGGCCTGCACCTGCTGCCGGAACACCGCGCCCTGCGGGCAGCTCACCGCGTCGGTCGGGTGCGCCGCGCCGGCGCACCAGCGGTACGTCGTCCAGCTCTCCGCGCCGCCGGTCGGATCGCCCACCGTCGCGCCGGCCACCGTCTGCGCCCAAGTGTAATAGGCCCGGCCCATCGCCCCCGGCACCGCCAGGGTCTGCACGCCCTTGGCGTCCACCGCCTGCAGCACGTCGCCCAGCGCGTCGCGCGCGGTGATCATCTGCGTCTGCACTTCCACCGCGCCGCTGCCGTTCCAGAACGGCTCGTAGCTGGCCACCGGGTACCGCCCGTTGCCGTCGTAGGCGGTGCGCGTGTAGCGCTGGAACGAGGTCGATGGGCCGCCGTTGCTGGCGAGCGGGTGAAAGTCCGCCACCGCCGGCCACAGTCGGCGATGTCGGCCGAGCAGGTGGTCGCTGCGGTGCGGTTGCCGTAGGCGTCGAGCGTGTAGACGGTGCACCGATCCTGGTCGGCGCTGCCGCCGGGCTGGATTTCCTCGCTGGTGAGCAGGCCCGTCTCGGCCGCGCTGTCCATGTCGTAAGTGAAGCGCGTTTTGCGGACGATGGACTGGCCGCTGCGGGTGTGGGTGACCGTGCTGGTCGCCAGCCGCCCCAGCCGCCAGCCGGCTTCGTCGTTGGCGTAGGTGTCGTGCGTACGCACTTCCGACACCAGCGTCTTACCGTTGTCCGAATAGGTATCGACCACCGTGTCGCCCACGTCGTCGAACGCATCGTAGCCGGCGAAGGCAGTGCCCACGTCGCTGGTGATCTTGCCGCTGGCGGGGTCGCGCAGGATGTCCTCGGTGCCGGCGCTGCGCACGTGCAAGGGGGTCTGCACGCCGGCGCTGAACGCCGGCCAGGATGCCCAGGCGTGCGTGCTGCTGGAGATCTGCACGCCCTGGACGGGCGCGAAGGGATGGCCCGGCGCCAGGAAGCAGGCGTTGCCACTGGCGCTGTCGATGTCGGTCAGACAGCCCGTCGGGGCATACGCCGTATTGACCACGGTGCGCGTGGTCGTTGCCGGCGTGCCTATGAACGGAAAGTCCTGGCGGTAGTCGGTGGTGGTGGCGACGTACTGCTGGTCGTGGTTGTCATCGAACGTGGTGATCTGGCGGAAGCCCAGAAACCCGCGCCCGCCGGCCTGCATCTTGGCCCCGGCATACCGGTAAAACACCGCGCTCAGGTGCGCGGCATCGGCAAAGATGGGCGCGCTGCTGTCCACGTAGGCCACCACGTACATCGGCGCCAGCAGGTCCACCACCGGCGAGCCGCGGCCGTAGCGCAGCGTGTTGCGCGAGCCGGCGTCGGGACGGTAGACCGCCGCGTTCGTCAGCGGCGCGTAGTCGATGAAGGTGGCGGCGCCGTAGCCATTGGTGATCGACTGGATCGCGCCATGCGGCGAGTAGCGGGCGCCGGCCGACGCGCGCCAGGCGGTGACGCCCTTGCCGTCCAGCGACGCGAGTAGGTAGTCCACCGAACCGTCGCCGTCGAAGTCAGCGAAGATTTGCGCCCAGGGTTTCGTGGTGAGATCGTCGTCGCCGCAGGCCAGGGCGCCGGGTAGCGCGACCGGATCGTCCAGCAATCCATCTGGTCGGGCGTACTGAACCTGGAAGGCGCACTTGGACGCGGCATTCGGGTATACGAGGTCGGCGCGGCCGTCGCCGTTGACGTCCGTCCACTGCAGATACTGGCTGTAACGGCTGATGGTGATGTCCGACTGCACGGTCACGAAGTGACCGGTGCCGTCGTTGAGTTCGAGCTGCCAGACGCCGCCGTTGTTGTTGTCGCCGTCGACGTGCACGTCCTGGGTCTGCACCAGGGCGTCGGTCAGGCCGTCGCCGTTGACGTCGGCGAACTTCACATTCCAATTCACCGAATGGTGATTGGTGTCGCTCATCTGCCAGGCGCCGGTCGGGTAGACGGTGACCGCGCCGGTCGCCCCGGCAGCCACGGACTGGATCGTCATCACCTGCAGGTATTGGCCCGAATCGCAGTCGCCGGACTGGGTCGCGGCGGTCTGCAGGAAGGCCTTGCCGCCGCCATTGCCGCTGCCACCGCCCGTGCCGCCGCCTCCGCCGGGCGGGCAGGTGCTGAGCGTGACCCGCATCAGGATGTCGGCACGGCCATCGCCATTGAAATCGTTCAAGTGGTAATGCTGGGACTCGGTGGTGTCGATGGAGTAGTAGCACCACACTTGGCCCGGCAGCGAACTGCATGGCGAAGGCGCATTATCGGGCACTTCCAGCGCGCGCTCCTGGCCCCAGGCCCAGGAGCCGTCGGCCTGCCGCTGCGAGATTCTGGCGTGCATGGTCCCGTTCGCGGCGTAGATCACGTCCATCAGACCGTCGCCGTTGATGTCGGCGAAGTCCGGGATCTGCTGGCTGTCGGTGAACGTCGGGATGCCGATGCCGTCGATCAGGTTGCGGCTGGTATCGAAGATTTGCCCGTTCGCCGCCGGCCGGCCGTTGGAATGGTAGATCGCCCAGGTGTTGGCACTGGTCGGAACCATCAGGTCTTCGCGTCCGTCGCCGTCGTAATCGAACAGCTTCCAGGTGTCCGGGATGGAGTCCTTGTCGAACGGGACGCAGATGTCGGTGGGATTCGTCACGAACGTCTGCTTGCCGCTGTCGTCGAGCTGGCTGTAGCTGACAAAGACCTTGCTGTACTTGCAGTCGGCATCGTCGACGTTGCCAATCCAGACGATATCCTGGCGACCGTCGCCGTCAACGTCGGCGAGCTTGTAGCTGCTCAGCCCGGCGAAGCTCAGGCCGGCCGGCGAGCTGGCATCGGAGAACGCGGTCTGGCCCGGCGTGATGCCGAAGGTCGTCGGGCTCAGGCAGACGCTGGCCGTATCGTCCAGGCATTCTTCCAGCTGGCTCATCACCCGGGTATGCGGGCTGGCGAGAGTGAACTGGTAGTCGGTCCGGTAGTAACGTACGGCGTGGCCCTGGGCGGAAACGGTCACGTCCCGCAGGTACTGGGTCTGCCACACGACGTAGCTCGCTGCCAGCGACCGCGAGAACTCGGCGGCGGGCATCGTCTGGTAGTGGAAGTCGATGCGCTGATCGGGCTTCTGCGGATCGCCGCTCTGGCCCGGCAGCACGTTCTTGCCGGTCCAGGCGATGCTGGCGATGTGCTGCTCGCCGGGATGGCCTTGGGTCGGATTGGTCCGGTAGGTATAGTCGATGAAATTGCCCGTCGAATCCTGGAAGCGCGCCAGACTCCAGACTAGGATGCCCTTGGGCGTGCTGAATGCCGCGTCTCGGGAATCCCCATCGTTCAGGCCGCCCTGGGTTTCCCTGCGGTCGCCGAACCACGAGGTCGATCCGTCCTTGCGCTCGACCGTGAAGAACCGCGGGCCCTTGCCGTCAAAGGCATAACCGCAGATGCGCTCCTGCACGTCGACTTCGCCGCGCCACTGGGTCACCTGCAACGCGCCGGGTAGCGCCTTGCAGGGCGCGGTGCCGGACGGCGCCGGGATCAGGCGCTTGCCGTCCAAACAGAAGCGGTCGGTCGAACCGAAGTCCACCGGTCGCGGGTTGCCGTCCACCGGTTTGCCGCTGACGATGAAGTCGCCGGCTTCGCGGGTTGCGCGACAGCGCGTGATCGACGACAGCCCGGAGATCGACCAGCCGCGCCCCAGCGGACCATCGCCGCCCTGACTGGAATACGCCAGCGCCACCTGCGGCACGACCCCGGCGGTGCCCGGCGGCGTGAAGAGAGGGATGGAATACGTGGCTGCGCCGGACTCATCGACGCGGAAGCTGCCGGCGATGGCGCCGACGCGGTCGGAGGTCGAATCCGGCGCGGTCGTGGGCTGGCTGGCCGTAGCGATGACGGCGCGCGCGGCGGCGGCGGCCGCGTCTGCCTCGTCAGCAGCCTGCGATCGGCCGACAGCATTGGCGCCCGCGGCTGCCGGACGGCCCGGATCAGCCACCATCGCCGCACCCTGCCGGGTAGACGCTTGGTAAGCCGCCGTGCCGGCGTAGGCGACGCCGCACGCAGTCACGAGCCAAACCAGCCCGCGCACCAGGCTGGTGGAAAACTTCATGGAATCTCCCCGAGTCAAGCTTGTTGCGCGCCGCCCGCAAGGCGACGCCGCCGAGCCGGCGCTGCACCTGCGTCCAAGCCGAAGCGTGCATCCCCATCGCTTGCGCAAACGCCTTGTGTACTATCGCATGTCACGATCGATCCAGAAAGACCAACCTGCCAACGGATCGGGCCGTGGCACCGGGCACGGACGCAGTGCGCGCGGCGGGCGACGATCGCGAACGGGCGCGGGCTTGCCCGAACCCTGCCCTTCGGGCCCGGGCCTACGGTAGAAAACCGATTGTGTTCAAACACTTGCCCGCCGCTGCACGCGCAACTCGATCACCACTATCTCAACGACATCGAAGGCCTGGACAACCCGACCAGCGAGCGGCTGGCGATCTGGATCTGGGATCGCCTCAAACCCGTACTGCCCGCGCTGTCGGAGGTGGTGATCCACGAGACCTGCACCTCGGGCTGCCGTTATCGGGGCTGACTGCTGGTGCAAGTCATTGATTTTTAATTGGCAAGGAAGATTTTGAAAAATAATTCCGGAAAGTTGTTGCATTGCAGCAAAAGGGCGCGTATGCTGCACCGCACAACCGGGCAATCCCGTCCGGTTCAAATCCGGATCAAATGGAGTCCGCCATGTATCAGCAGATCAATGAGCAGTTCACCGCCGCGTCGCGCCAGTTCGCTGACACCGCGGCCCAGGTCAATCGTCTGGCCCTGGACAACGCCGAGAAGGTGTTCGGCCTGCAGTTGGCCGCCATCGAGCAGAACGTCAACGCCGCCTTCACCTTCTGGGGCGAGCTGGCCAACACCCGCGACTTCGACGGCCTGAAGACGGTGTGGCCGAAGGGCGTGCAGGTTGCCCGCGAGAACCTCGAGCGCACCATCAGCACCAGTCAGGAAGTCTTCGGTGCGACCGTGAAGACCAACGAGGCCATCGGCCAGATCGCCAAGGGCCAGATCGAAGCGGCCACCGCGGCCGCCACCGAGCAGGCCAAGACGGTTGCCGAGAAGGTCGTCAAGGCGGCCGCCAAGAAGTAATCGCATCGTGCATCAAACGCGCGCCGGTTTCCCCGCCGGCGCCGCGCTCTTCAAGCCGGCCTCGTGCCGGCTTTTTTGTCGGCAACGAAACCGCGGGCGATGGCCTGGCAGACGCGCCCGGCAGCCGGCGGCACCCCGACGCTGCCCGCCGCGTGGCCTGCGCCGCGAGGACGCCGTATCATAAGCGGCTGCACGTCCGCCGGCTGGCGCCTGCGTCTCCCGCCCGCCACCCTCTCCCGAACCGAGGATCGCCCCGCATGTTCCGTGCCCGTCTCCTTCCCAGCCTGCTCACCATCGCCATCGCCGCCAGCCTGACCGTGTCCATCGATGCCATCGCCGGCCCTGCCGCGGCCACGCCGGCCACCGCCTCCGCCGCCGTCTTCACCCCGGCCAATCCCTTCTACGCGCCGAGCCCGCTGCAGTATCAGGCACCGCAATTCGACCGCATCAAGGATGCCGACTACGAGCCGGCGCTGTTCGCCGGCATGGCGCAACAACGCAAGGAAATCGACGCGATCGCCAACAACAAGGCGCCGCCGACGTTCCAGAACACCATCGTGGCGATGGAGCGCAGCGGCCAGCTGCTCACCCGCGTCTCCAAGATCTTCTTCAACCTTTCGCAGTCCAACACCGACGACGCGATGCAGAAGGTCGAGGAAGACACCGCGCAGCCGCTGGCCGAGCACCAGGACGCAATCACGCTCAACGCCAAGCTGTTCGCCCGGGTCAAGGCGATTTACGACTCCCGCGCCAAGCTGCATCTGGATCCCGAATCCGAGCATCTGGTCGAGAAGTACTACGACATGTTCGTCCACAACGGCGCGCTGCTGAGCGACGTCGACAAGGCGAAGATCCGCGACATGAACAAGCGCCTGGCGACGCTGTTCACCGAGTTCGGCAAGAACGTGCTGGCCTCGACCAAGGATGGCGCGGTCGTCGTCGACGACAAGGCGCAGCTCGACGGCATGTCCGACGCCGACATCGCCGCCGCGGCGGCGGCGGCCAAGGCGCGCGGGATGGACGGCAAGTACCTGCTGACCTTGCAGAACACCACCGTGCAGCCGGTGCTGGCCTCGCTCAAGAACCGCGCCCTGCGCGAGAAGATCTACCGCGCCTCGATCATGCGCAGCGACGTCGCCGGACCGAACGACAATCGCGCCATCATCGCCGAGATGGCGCAGATCCGCGCCCAGCGCGCCAAGCTGCTCGGCTACCAGGACTTCGCCTCGTACAACCTCGAGGACCAGATGGCGAAGAACCCGCAGGCGGCGATCGACCTGATGACCAAGGTCGCCGCGCCGGCGGTGGCCAAGGCGCGCGCCGAGGCGGCGCGCATCCAGCAGCAGATCGACCAGGACCAGGCCGCCGCACACCAGCCGAGCTTCAAGCTCGAGCCCTGGGACTGGCAGCTGTATGCCGAACAGGTGCGCAAGGCCGAGTACGACCTCGACGAGGCGCAGATCAAGCCGTATTTCGTGCTCGATCGCGTGCTCGAGGATGGCGTGTTCTTCGCCGCCCACCAGATGTACGGGCTGACCTTCAAGGAACGCCACGACCTGCCGGTCTACAACCCCGACGTGCGCGTGTTCGAGGTGTTCGACGCCAAGGGCAAGTCGATCGCGCTGTACTACTTCGACTACTTCGCGCGCGACAACAAGCACGGCGGCGCCTGGATGGATACCTTCGTCGACCAGAGCCACCTGCTCGGCCAGCACGCGGTGGTCATCAACGTCTGCAACTTCACCAAGCCGGCACCGGGGCAGCCGGCGCTGATCTCCTTCGACGACGTCACCACCATGTTCCACGAATTCGGCCACGGCCTGCACGGGCTGTTGTCGAACGTCGAGTACCCGATGTTCAGCGGCGCCTCGACGCCGCGCGACTTCGTCGAGTTCCCCTCGCAGTTCAACGAGAACTGGGCGCTGGAACCGACCGTGTTCGCCAACTACGCCAAGCACTACCAGACCGGCGCGCCGATGCCGGCTGAACTGGTGGCGAAGATCAAGAAGTCGGGCACCTTCAACCAGGGTTACGAGACCACCGAGTACGTCGCCGCCGCCCTGCTCGACATGGCCTGGCACCAGTTGCCCGCCGATGCGCCGCGGCAGGATGCCGACGCCTTCGAGGCAGCCGCGCTCAAGAAGTACGGCGTCGATCTGCCGCAGGTGCCGCCGCGCTACCGCAGCCCGTACTTCCAGCACATCTGGGGCAATGGCTACGCCGCCGGCTACTACGCCTACCTGTGGACGGCGGTGCTGGCGCAGGACGCCTTCGCGTGGTTCAACGAGCACGGCGGCATGACCCGCGCCAACGGCCAGCACTTCGCCGATACCGTGCTCTCGCGCGGCGGCACCAAGGACGCCCACCAGTTGTATCTGGACTTCCGCGGCGCCGAGCCGAAGGTCGAGCCGTATCTGGAAAAGAAGGGCCTCAACGTGGCGCCGGCCAAGCCCTGATCGGCGGGCCAATGCGTCAAAGGTGCAAGGCGACAGGCGGCTGCGGCCGCCTGTCGTCGTTTCGAGACGTGTGTTCGGCGGTGATCGTGGTGAGCCTGCCGAAGACCCCGTTCGTGGTGAGCCTGTCGAACCACGCTCTTGCCGAAGACTCCGTTCGTGGTGAGCCTGTCGAACCACGAGCCTGCTGAAGACCCCGTTCGTGGTGAGCCTGTCGAACCACGATCTTGCCGAAGACCCCGTTCGTGGTGAGCCTGTCGAACCACGAGCCTGTCGAACCAGACCCCGTTCGTGGTGAGCCTGTCGAACCACGAGCCTGTCGAAGACCCCGTTCGTGGTGAGCCTGTCGAACCACGAGCCTGTCGAAGACTCCGCTCGTGGTGAGCCCTTCGACAAGCTCAGGACAGGCCTGTCGAACCACGATCTCCACGCGATCCAACCAGCCATTCGATTGGGCCATGGGCGAACGATTTTTGCGCGCGCCTCCGGCAAGCTGGCCTGCCCTGCGCCTCACGAAGCGATCGCGGCTGCGGCCCATCGGCCGCACGCGACAAATCCGTGGCGGCCAACCTTGCTACGCTTGCCACTTCATCGCAACGGCTCCCCGCTCATTTCATGTCAGTCCCCGCCCGCTTCCGCGCCTTCCGCATCCACGAAGAAAATCGCGTTCATCGCGCCGGCATCGAAGACATCGGCCTCGATGACCTGACGCCCGGCGATCTGGTGATTCGCGTCGCGCACTCGTCGGTCAACTACAAGGATGCGCTGGCCGGCACCGGCAAGGGCCGTATCCTCAAACGCTTTCCGCTGGTCGGTGGCATCGATGTCGCCGGGCATGTGGTGGCCTCCAGCGATGCGCGCTTTCGCGAAGGCGACGCCGTGCTGTGCGTCGGCGCGTGGCTGTCGGAAACGCGCGATGGCGGTTACGCACAGTTCGCGCGACTGGAAGCGGATGCGACCGTGCCGCTGCCGTGCGGGCTGGATCTGCGCGAGGCGATGATCCTCGGCACCGCCGGTTTCACTGCCGGCCTGGCGCTGTTGCGCATGGAGGAAAATCACCAGACCCCGGCGGCCGGGCCGATCGCCGTCACCGGTGCCAGCGGCGGCGTGGGCATGCTCGCCATTGCCATCCTCGCCCGCGCCGGCTACGCGGTGCACGCGGTGTCCGGCAAGCCCGAGCACGCCGCCTTCCTCGCACATCTCGGCGCCAGGCGCGTAATCCCGAGGCATGAATTTCCGCTTGGCCAGCGCCCGCTGGAAAACGCGACCTGGGCCGGCGCCATCGACACCGTCGGCGGTGCCATGCTCACCGGCCTGACCCGCACCACCCTGCCCTGCGCCAACATCGCCGTGTGCGGCCTTGCCGGCGGCCACGAACTGGCGACCACGGTGATGCCGTTGATCCTGCGAGGCGTCAGCCTGCTCGGCATCGCCAGCACCAGCCCGCCGCAGTCGCAGCGACTGGCCGTCTGGGAGCGTCTGGCCGGGCCGTGGAAACCGGCCATGCTCGACGCCATCTGCACCCGCAGCGTCGATCTCGACGGCCTGCCGGCGGTGTTCGAGGCGATGCTGGCCGGGCAATCGTTCGGGCGCACCCTGGTCACACTGTGATCGGCGTCCGGAATCCGGCAATGACACCCGCCGCCGGCTGCACGCGGCGATGGACAACACCCGCCACACGATTACAATGGCGCAACGGCTTCGGAGAGTTGACCCATGGCACGCATCCTGATCGTTGATGATTCCCCGTCCCAGCTGATGGGCATGAAACGGATCGTCGAGGCGATGGGGCACACGGTGTTCACCGCCGAAGACGGCTCGGCGGGCGTCGCCGCGGCCAAGAAACACATCCCGGATCTGATCCTGATGGATGTGGTGATGCCCAACCTCAACGGCTTCCAGGCCACGCGCCAGATCTCCAAGGAAGCCACCACCGCGCACGTGCCGGTGATCCTGGTCACCACCAAGGATCAGGAAACCGACAAGGCCTGGGGCATGCGCCAAGGCGCCAAGGCCTACATCACCAAGCCCTTCACCGAAGCCGAGCTGCAGGAAGCCATCAGGGGCATGATCGGCGCCTGATCGGGGCAACGCGCAACAAAGCGCCGCCCGCACGCCGTCAGGCGACGGTGCGACCACCGCTGACGCGCTCGCGACCTTCGAGGTCGCGGTGGGTGACGATTGCCACGAACCCCGCCGCCGCCAGCAACGCCCGTACCGCCGCGGCCTGTTCGAAGCCGTGCTCCAGCCATAGCCAGCCGCCCGCCCGCAGGTGCCTCGGCGCATCGCGGACGATGACGCGGATGGCGTCCAGCCCGTCGACACCGGCGACCAGCGCTTGCGCCGGCTCGAAGCGCAGATCGCCTTCACGAAGGTGGCGGTCGCCGACGGCGATGTAGGGCGGATTGCTCACGATCGCATCGCAGCCGGCGACGGCCAGCGGCATCAGCCAGTCGCCCTGCACGAACTGCAACCGCGCCGACAAGCCCGCTTCATCTGCATTGGCGCGGGCCACTGCCAGCGCCGCCGCGCTGGCATCGATCGCCACCACCTCGGCCAGCGGCCGCTCCCGGGCAATCGCCAGCGCGAGCGCGCCGCTGCCGGTGCCAAGATCGACCACGCGCAGCGGCCGGTCGTCCGCCAATTCAGTCAGCGCGCACTCGACCAGGCGCTCGCTGTCGGCACGCGGAATCAACACCGCCGGTGTGACCTGCAAATCGAACGACCAGAACCCCCGCCGTCCGAGCAGATAGGCCACTGGCTCGCCGGCGATGCGACGCGCCAGCAGCGCCGCGAAAGCCGCCGCCGCGGCGGCGCCGATGCGATCGTGCGCATGGGCGATCAACCACGCACGCGGTCGGCCGAGCGCATGCGCCAGCAGCAGTTCGGCCTCGACGCGGGCCTCGCCGCCGAGCGCCGCTGCGGCCTGTGCCAGTGCCTGTGCCACCGTCGCCGTGTCGGCGACGCCCACCGGCAGCGATGGATCGACCGCGCTCATCCCGCCATCCCGCCCGCGTCTAGTGCCGCAGCAACATCACCGCCTCGATCACCGCCGCGGAGATGAAGCCGATCAGGAAGCAGATGTAGCTCAAGCGCAGATAGCGGTACTTGTGGTGCGACAGGTAGCTGCCGAGCGAATAGATGTCGGTAGCCATGCTGCGATAGACCGAACCATCCGGCAGCATGCGCGTGGCCAGTTCGCGCAGATAGCGCTGCTGGTCGAGCTCGGCGAAATGGCCAAAGAACAGCAGGTTGAAATGCGGCGGCAACGCCTCGCCGGCCTTCAGACGCAATGGCCGATATTTGGGCAGCACCGCGAGGATCGCCAGCAGCAAGGCGGCCAGGGTGAAGATCATCAGCACCAGCATCGGCAGCCGCAGATTGGGGTCGTTCAGGCGCCCGAGCGCGATGGTGAGCACGATCGACGAGACGGTGATGATGATGCTGGCCTTGGTGTCGGCCATCACCGACAACGAGACGTGGTGCTGCTGGGTGGTGCGCAGAATCTGGTCGGCACTGTTGCGTTCGGGCACCGCCGCGAACAGCGCACGCACCTCGGGGGTGTCGCCAGGCGTGAAGCGCAACGGCGAATCGTGCGCCTCGTCGCCGGGGCTGGGGGCGTCTTGCTGCTCGGTTGCGGCCATGGTGTCCCTCGCGAGGGCGTCACATTAGCGTGAAATGGTGGAGATCGGGAATCGGGATTCGGGAATCGGGACGCGGGACGCGGGACTCGGGACTCGGGACTCGGAACTCGGAACTCGGAACTCGAAACTCGGAACTCGGAACTCGGAACTCGGAACTCGGAACTCGGAACTCGGAACCAAGGACTCAGAACCAGGGACTCAAAACAACACCCCGCCTCACGCCGCTTCGACGCGATCGCCCAGCAGCCGCCGGATCACGACGTAGAACACCGGGATCAGCAGCACGCCGAGGAAGGTGGCGAACACCATGCCGCCCACCACGCCGGTGCCGATCGCATGGCGCGCGTTGGCGCCGGCACCGGTCGACAGCACCAGCGGCATCACCCCGAGGATGAAGGCGAAGCTGGTCATCAGGATCGGCCGCAAGCGCAATCGGGCGGCATCGACGACCGCGTGCCCCAATGGCACGCCGCGTTTTTGTTCCTGCACCGCGAACTCGACGATCAGGATCGCGTTCTTGGTGGCAAGGCCAATGATGGTGATCAGGCCGACTTTCAGGAACACGTCGTTGGACAGCCCGCGCGCCCACGTCGCCAGCAGCGCGCCGGTCAGGCCCAGCGGCACCACCAGCATCACCGCCACCGGGATCGACCAGCTCTCGTACAGCGCGGCCAGACACAAGAACACGATCAGCACCGACAGTGCGAACAACACCGGCGCCTGCTGGCCCGACAGCACTTCCTGCAGCGACTGCCCGGTCCACTCGAAACCATAGCCCTTGGGCAGATCGTGATCGACCAGATCCTTCATCAGCGCCATCGCCTGGCCGGTGCTCTTGCCCGGAGCCTGCGCGCCGACGATGTCGATCGCCTCGTAGCCGTTGTAGCGCGCCAGACTCGGCGGTGCCATGCCCCAACTCGCGTGCACCACGTTGGCCAGCGGAATCATCGGCGCCGGCCCGCCCGTTGCCGGCGCCTTGCCAGCGACGTAGATGTGATTGAGCGCGTCGAGCCCGCGACGGTAGGGCGCATCGGCCTGCATGATCACCCGCAGCACGCGACCGCCGTAGCTGAAATCGTTGACGTACACCGGTGCCAGGGTGAGCTGGATGGCGCTGTAGACATCGTTCAACGACAGCCCCATCGCCTGCGCCTGCACGCGATCGACCGTCATCTTCAATTGCGGCGCGTCCTCGAGTGCGTTCGGACGCACGCCGACCAGCGTTTCCGGGTGCTTGGCGGCGGCGGCGAGCAACTGGTTCTGCGCATCGATCAGCGCCGCGTGGCCCTGGCCGGTGCGATCTTGCAGGTACATGTCGAAACCGCCGAACCGGCCCAGCCCGCGGATCGTCGGCAGGTTGGCGACGAACGCCATCGCATCCTTCACCTGCCCGAACAACTGGCCCTGGATGCGCGGGATCAGCTCCGGCACGCTGGCCTTGCGCTGCCCCCACGGCTTGAAGCCGATGAAGGCCATGCCGACGTTTTCGCCGGAACCGACGAAACTGAAACCCGACAGCGCAAACACGCGCTCGACTTCAGGATTGGCGCGGATGATGGTGCCGACCTGATCCATCACCGCATTGGTGCGGGCAATGGTCGCGCCCGGCGGCAACGAGACGATGGCCAGCGCGTAGCCCTGATCCTCGTCGGGCACGAAACTCGACGGCAGCTTCCAGAACAGCACCCCGCACACCACCACGATCGCCGCGAACGCCACCATCCAGCGCGGCGCGTGCCGCACCGCCCGCTGCACGTGGCTGGTGTAATGGGCGCGCGTCCACTCGAAGGTCTTGTTGAACCATGCGAACAGCGGGTTGTGCGGATGCTCGTGGGTGGGGCGGATGATGGTCGCGCACAACGCCGGGGTGAAGATCAGCGCGAGGAATGCGGAGAACGCGGTCGACAGTGCGATGGTGAGCGCGAACTGGCGATAGATCGCGCCAACCGAGCCGGTCTGCAAGGCGCTGGGCATGAACACCGCCATCAGCACCACCGCGATCGCCACCACCGCGCCGGAGATCTGCGCCATCGCCTTGCGCGTGGCCTCGCGCGGCGACAGGCCTTCTTCGCGCATGATGCGCTCGACGTTCTCGATCACCACGATGGCGTCGTCGACGACGATGCCGATCGCCAGCACCATGCCGAACATCGACAACTGGTTGATGGTGAAGCCCAGCCCCCACAGCGACAGCACGCCGCCGAGCAGCGCCACCGGGATGACGATCGACGCGACCAGCGTCGCCCGCAGGTTCTGCAGGAACATCAGCATCACCAGGAACACCAGCACGAAGGCGATCGCCAGCGTGATCGCCACCTCCTCGATCGCGGCGCGCACGAAGGTGGTGGAATCGTAGGGGACGAACCACTGCACACCCGCCGGGAAGCTCGCTTGCAATTCGGCGAGTTTGTCCGTGACCGCCTGCGCCACCGCCAGCGCGTTAGCGCCACTGACCAGCTGCACGCCGGCGCCCGCCACCGGGGTGCCGTTGTAGACCGCGCGCTGCCCGTAGCTGACCGGACCGAGCTCGATCCGCGCCACATCCTTCAGGCGCACCGCCGAGCCATCGGCGTTGCTGCGCAGGATGATCTGGCCGAATTGCTCGGGCGTGGAAAACCGCCCCTCGGCGGAAACCGATGCGGTCAGTCCGGTGCCGGGCAAGGCCGGTTCGGCACCCACCGCGCCGGCGGCGACCTGCACGTTCTGCGCACGCACGGCATTGAGCGCATCGACCGCCGACAGGCCGTAGCCATGCAGCTTGTCGGGATCGAGCCAGATCCGCATCGCGTATTCGGCGCCGACCTGGAAGGTCTTGCTGACGCCGGGGATGCGCGCGATCTGGTCGATCACGCTCGACGACATCAAATTGTTGAGCTGATACGAATCGAGCCGGCCATCGGTCGACTTGATCGCGAAGAACATCAGGAAGTCCGGATTGGACTTGCTGACCGTCACGCCCTGTTGCACCACCTCGCTGGGCAGGCGCGGGGTGGCCAGCGCCACCTTGTTCTGCGTCTGCATCGCGGCGATGTCCGGGTCGGTACCCGGCTCGAACGTCAGGGTGATGCCGACGCCGCCGTTGGCGCTGGAGGTCGAGCTGAAGTACATCAACCGGTCGATGCCGGTGAGCTGCTGCTCGATGACCTCGGTGACGCTTTTTTCCACCGTCGCCGCATCGGCGCCCGGATAGCTGGCGTTGATGTTCACCTGCGGCGGTGCGATCGCCGGGTAGGACTCGACGCCCAGCCGGCTCAGCGCGATCACGCCACCGAGCGAAATCAGGATGGCGATGACCCACGCGAAAATCGGGCGGTCGATGAAGTAATTGATCATGGCGCGCGCTCAGCCGCCGGACGCCGGCTGCGCGGCCGCCCGCGGCTGCCACGGCACCGTCTTGGCCTTGCCGCCCGGCTGCACGCGCTGCACGCCCGAGACGATCACCTGATCGCCGTTGCGCAAGCCATCGGTGACGATCCAGTCGCTGTCCTGCTGGCCGTCGAGCTGCACGCGCTTTTGCGCCACCACGCCATCGCCGCCGACGGTGAACACATAGGCACCGCCGGCATCACGCAAGATCGCCGCCTGCGGGATGCGGAACACCCCCTGGCGCGCGCCGAAGCTCACCCGCACGCGGACGAACATCCCCGGCAACAGCGCATGACCGGGATTGGGCACGATGCCGCGCATCGCCACCGCGCCGGTGGCCGGGTCGACGGCCTTGTCGGAATAATCCAGCGTGCCCTTGGCGCCGCTGGGCGCGCCGTCACCGCCGAGCAACTCCAGCGCCGCCTTGCCGCCGGCACCCGGCAGCGATTGCAGGTCACCGACGGCATCCTGGAAATAGACGTAGATCGGGTCGATCTGCTGCACGGTGGTGAGCAAGGTCGCGTCGCCCTGCCCGACCAGCGCGCCTTCGGTGACCTGCTGCTGGCCGGCGCGACCGTCGATCGGCGCGGTGACATTGGCATAGCCGAGGTTGATGCGCGCCAGTTCGACATTCGCCTGCGCCTGCTTGACCGCCGCCGCCGAAGAGCGCTCGGCGGCTTGCGCATTGTCCAGATCGGTGCGCGAGATCAAGCCTTTGGCGGCGATGGTGCGCGCACGCTCGGCGGCGACGCGATCGTTGGCGGCGGTCGCCTGCGCCGCGGCGAGGCTGGCCTGCTGCACGTCGAGCGCGGCGCGCAACGGCGCCGGATCGATCTCGAACATGCTCTGCCCGGCCTTGACGTCGCTGCCTTCGACGTACACGCGCTTGCGCAGCACGCCGGCGACGCGAGCGCGCACATCGGCGCTGCGGGTTGCATACAGGCGGCCGACCAGCTCGCGGGTACTCGGCACCGTGCTCGCACTGGCGGTGATCACCGCCACTTCCGGCGTCGGCATGCCACCAGCCGGCCCCTGCTTGCCACCGCCGGCACCGCACGCGGACAAAACCAGCGCCATCGTGCCCGCTGCCCACCACCGTTGCCCAAACCGCATAAGTCACTCCGTCGACATGCCGCAGACGCGGCAGTCTAGCCGATCGAACCGGCACCACCCCCCTGCCGGAAGTCAGCCATCCGTGCCGCATCGCCAAGATCGCTGGAATGCAGCGTTGCATCGACGCCATGACCCAGTCGCCCCAGCCGTGGCGCGGTCAGCACGCGATCGAGGATCGCCATCGTCTCCTCGACGTGCGCGAACTGTGGATCGACCGCATTGGCGACCCAACCCAGCAGCGGCAGGCCATCGCCCCGGATGGCGCGTTCGCTCAGCCGCGCGTGATTGATGCAACCCAGACGCAAGCCGACCACCAGCAGCACCGGCAGCTCGAACGCTCGCGCCAGATCGGCGTGATCGAGGCTGGCGGTGATCGGCGAAGCCCACCCACCCAAGCCCTCGACCAGCACGAAATCCGCCTGCGCCCGCAATGCCGCGAACGCCGCTTGCAACGGTGCGAGCTGGACACTCACACCGACCGCTGCGGCGGCGATTTCCGGCGCAGTCGGATCGGGCAACGCATACGGATTGACCAGATCGTAGTCCGGCTGCGGATCGCTGGCGGCGAGCAGGCGCAGCGCGTCATCGTTGCGCCAGCCGGCATCGGTGCGCTCGCAACCGCTGGCGACCGGCTTCATGCCCACCGCGCGCAGCCCGCGCGCGCGCAGCGCATGCAGCAACGCGCAAGACACCATCGTCTTGCCGATACCGGTGTCGGTGCCGGTGATGAACACGCCGGCGGTCATGCAGCCTTCTCGAGCAATTGCTTGCGCACGCGCCGGGCGACGGCCGCCCGCAGCAGGCCACTGAAAACCATCAGCGCGTACACCATACCGGGAGCGCCGAGCAGCCATTGCGGTGGCCGCGCTGGCAACAGCAACGCCACGATCACCGACAATGACGCGACGGCGACGGACTTGCCGCCATCGACGATGCGCACGATCGTTCCCACCTGTTCGTCGATGGACAGCTCCAGCGATTCGCGCTGCCGCCACGCCCGCAGATAGAGCAAGCTGATCACGACCGCCATCGAGCCATAGCCCGCCGCGAACAGCACGAATAGCGTCCGCAACCCATCCAGAGTCATGTCGTCGCTGAATCCATACGGCAGCCAGCCACCGCTCAACCATCCAAACAGCAGCGCCGCCATCGCCTTCAGCGGATAGACGAATACCATCACCAGAAAAACCAATAACAAGCTCAGCCGCACGCTGCCGCCATCATCGAGGCCGAAGCGTCGACTCCAGGTGACGTGCTGGCTCCAGAACATCGCAATCAGGGCGAAGCTGCCCGCGAATGCCGGAATGCCTTTCATCGCATCGATCAATTTCGCAACGGTGTCGGGAATCGCGCCGACCGAGATCACCAGCATCGTCAGTGCGAACGCGAACGCCGCATCCACGAAGGCTTCCATGCGGGTGACTTCACCGCCGCGTTCGCGGAAGCCATCGGGGCGCATTTTCAACACTTGATCCATGCCGCGCAGCTTAGCGGCGCACACTGTTAAACTCCATCGATGCACGAAATCCACCACCTCAATGGCAGCAAACCCGAGCAATACGCGCAGCTCGCGCAGCAGGCGCGTGCCTTGTTGTCCGGTGAACACGACCGCATCGCCAACGCCGCCAACTTGAGCGCGCTGGTCTATCACGCATTGCCGGATCTGAACTGGGTCGGTTTCTATTTCTTCGATGGCCGCGAGTTGGTCGTCGGCCCGTTCCAGGGCAAGCCCGCGTGCGTGCGCATCGGTCTGGATCGCGGTGTCTGCGGCGTGGCTGCGCGTACCCGCAGCACGCAGCGCGTGGCCGATGTCGCGGCGTTCCCCGACCACATCTATTGCGACGGCGATTCACGCTCGGAACTGGTGGTGCCACTGATCGCGCGGGGCGACAGCGGCGACGAGCGCCTGCTCGGTGTGTTCGACCTCGACAGTCCGCGCCTCGATCGCTTCGACGCCGACGATCAGCGCGGCCTGGAAGCCATCGCCCGCATCTGGCTGGATGCTTGCGCATGAGCGAGCCGGCGAAATTGCTCAACATCGGCCCGAAATCGGCGGCCTGGTTGCGCCAGGTCGGCATCCGCACGCGCGAGCAATTGGTCGATGCCGGCGCCCTGGCCGCCTTCGTGCGCATCAAGCGTGCCGGCTTTCGGCCCGGTCTGAATTTGCTTTATGCCCTCGAAGGCGCCATCCGCGACTGCCACTGGCGCGACGTGCCCGAAGCGCGCCGCAGCGAATTGCTGGCGCAGGCGGACGCCGCCGGCGCGACCTTGCCGCCACGGCGCGGCAAGCCGATGCCGCCGGCCGAACCAGTGCGCACGATCTGGGCCGACGATTCGGCCCACGCCAGCGATGAAGCGCACGATGCGCATCGCGATGACGAAGTACGTGGCGACTTCGGCGGCGACGATGATGCGCCATCCACGTCACACGGCAACGCAAATTCGTAGGATGGATTGAGAGCAGCTCAACCCACCGTGCCCGCGCGATGCGATCGGTAGCATCACTCAACCCGCCCGCACCACCGCGTGCTTGCGCGAACTGGCGTCCCATGCCGGCGTCGCGGCGATGGTCGGCAACACGTCAGCAACCGTTTCGGCGACCGCCCACATCGAGCCGTGGATCGGATTCATGAAACGCTCGGCGATCACCCCGCGCATGAAATCCAGCCACGGGTTCCAGTAGCCGCGGGTGTTGAGCAGCACGATCGGATTGAGATAGATACCGAGCTGCTTGAGGGTGATCGCTTCGAACAATTCTTCCAGCGTACCGCAGCCGCCCGGCAGCGCGATCACCGCATCGGCACCGGTCAGCAGGCGATGCTTACGCTCGCGCATGTCGTCGACCAGTTCAAGCGCACTCAGATTCACATGCGCCCACTCCAGTTCGATCATGAAACGCGGAATGACGCCGATCACCTCGCCGCCGGCGGCGAGCGCGCCATCGGCCAGCGCGCCCATCGAGCCGACCGCGCCGCCGCCGTAGACGATCGTGTGCCCGGCGCGCGCCAGCGTCGCACCCAGCGCGCGCGTCGGCGTGATAGGCCGGGTCGCAATGATTGCTCGAAGCGGCATAGATGCAGATGCGCATGATGCGACCAGTTTCCCGCGATGGCGCGGCGTTTGCCAGCCACTTGGACTGCCGCGGGATGCCGCCGATTCAGCACGGCATGCCGTCAACGACTCCCGCAACGATCGCGCATCGACACGCCGGATTCGCCTTCGACGAGAAAGCAGACGTTCTCGGCGATGTTGGAGGCATGGTCGCCGATACGCTCGAGGTTCTTGGCGACAAACAACCGACGCATCGCATCCGCTGCCCGCTCCGGTCGCGCCCGCAGCGCATCCACGGTGAGCTTCACGAATTGCGCGTGGCCACGATCGAGCTCGTCGTCGCGCACCCACGCCGCTTGCGCCAGAGCGACATCCTGCGCCTGCCATGCCGCCATCGCCTCGCGTGCGATCGCACCCGCCAGCGCACCCATCGCGAACAGGTCGTCCGGGATCGTCGCATCGTCGCCGTTCGCCAGCGACAGGCGTGCGATGGCGACGGCGTGATCGCCGATACGTTCGATGTCGGCAGCGATGCGGATCGCCGCCAGCACCTCGCGCAGGTCACGCGCGGTCGGCTGCCGCAACGCCAGCAGGCGCAAGGCTTCGTGGCCGATGTCGCGTTCGCGGGCGTCGATGGCGTCGTCGCCATCGATCACCGCCTGCGCCAGCGTCGCATCGCGCTGTTGCAGCGCGCGCAGGACACCCTCCACCTGCGCCAGCGCGGCATCGCCCATCGCGGTGATTTCGTCGGCGAGGCGATCGAGTTCGGCGTCGAAACTTTTGACGATGTGATTGTGGGTTGGCGTGGTCATGACAAGTTCGTCCCAAATTTGTGGGCGGTGAAAACAACGGGTCGCAACGGACTCGCGCCATCGCGACGCAGGTCGTGCGCGTGGCGACGGGCACTCACCCAAACCGCCCGCTGATGTAGGCCTCGGTGCGCGGATTGGCCGGGCTGGTGAAGATTTTCTCGGTGGCATCGCATTCGACCAACTCGCCCAGATACATGAACGCGGTGCGGTCAGACACGCGCGCGGCCTGCTGCATGTTGTGCGTCACCATCACCAGCGTGTAGTCGGATTTCAATTCTTCGATCAATTGTTCGATGCGCGCCGTGGCGATCGGGTCGAGCGCCGAGGTCGGCTCGTCCAGCAGCAGCACGTCCGGCCGCAGCGCGATGGCGCGGGCGATGCACAGGCGCTGCTGTTGGCCGCCGGACAGCGCGTTCGCGCTCTGCCGCAGTTTGTCCTTGACCTCGTCCCACAGCGCCGCCTTGCGCAGCGATTGTTCGACGCGGACGTGCAGCTCGGCGCGCGACAGTCGCTCGTGGTGGTTGATGGCCCAGGCGATGTTGTCGTGGATCGACATCGGAAACGGCACCGGCTTCTGGAACACCATGCCGACCTTGCTGCGCAGGCGATCGAGGCTGTAGCGCGGATCGAGGATGTTGGCGCCGTCGAGTCGCACTTCACCGCTGGCGCGCTGCCCCGGATGCACTGCGTAGATGCGGTTGAACACGCGCAACAACGTCGATTTGCCGCAACCCGAGGGGCCGATGATGGCGGTGACTTCGTGCGCGCCGACATCGAGATCGATGCCCTTGAGCACACGCGCATCGCCATAGAAAAAGTCCAGGCCGCGCACCGACAATTTTTGCGCTTCACCGGCTTCGCAGCACGCGGCGACGGCCTTGCGCCAATGCGGCACGGATGGAATGGAAGACAAGTCAGTCATGGGAACTCCGTGTGCGGTGCAGAAGAATTCGGGTGACGATGCCGAGGGTGAGCACGAACGCCGCGATGAGCAGAGCGCCGGCCCAGGCGATGGCATGCAGTTCAGGCGACGGATCGTTGGTGTACTGATAGATAGCGACCGGCAAACTCGCCATCTTGTCGAGTGGATTCAGGGTGCCGAAGTTGTTGCCGAACGCGGTGAACAGCAGCGGCGCGGTCTCGCCCGCCAGTCGCGCCAGCGCCAGCAGCACGCCGGTGGCGATGCCCGGCAGCGACGCCCGCATCAGCACCTGCACGGTGACTTTCCAGGTCGGGATGCCGAGCGACAGCGCCGCTTCGCGCAGCGAGCCGGGCGCCAATTGCAGCATCTCGTCGGTGGTGCGAACGATCACCGGCAAGCCGATCAACGCCAGCGCGACCGCGCCGGCCAAACCAGAGAACGACACCCGCCCGCCGCTCAGCGTCGACATCGGCAACACCACCAGCATGTAGACGAACAGGCCCAGCACGATCGACGGTGCCGACAGCAGGATGTCGTTGAGAAAGCGGATCACGGTACCGATGCGGCTGTGCCGCGCGCACTCGGCGAGCCATGTTCCGGCGAGCACGCCGACCGGAACGCAGATCGCCATCGCCATCGCATCCATCAGCAAACTGCCGACGATGGCATTGCGCAGGCCGCCTTGTTCGGCGTTGGCGGTGATGCCGGTGAACAGCCGCGCACTGATCGCTGGTAGCCCGTTGCGTACCGTCACCACGAGAATCCACGACAGGAACGCGAGCCCCAGCGCGGTCGCTGCCGCGCCCAACCCCAACGCGATCGCATTGACCGCACGTCGACGCAGGTAGAGAAATGGCGTACTCACGCGCCCTGCCTTTGCGCCAGCCGGCGCAGCATGAAGCGCGCGCCCAGCAGCACCACGAAAGTGACCACGAACAACACGAAGCCGAGTGCGATCAGCGCCGAGCGATGCATGCCGGGCGCTTCGTTGAACTCGTTTGCGATCGCCGAGGCGATCGAGGATCCTGGCATCAGCAACGACGTACTCAGATCGAACGCGTTGCCGAGCACGAAAGTGACGGCCATCGTTTCGCCAAGGGCGCGCCCGAGCCCGAGAAAAACGCCGCCGACGGCCGCCGAGCGCGTCTGCGGAAGCACGATGTGCCACACCACCTCCCAGCGCGTCGCGCCGAGTGCGAACGCCGATTCCTTCAAGCGCGTCGGCACCGACGCGAACGCGTCGCGCATCACCGCGCAGATGAAGGGCAGGATCATCACCGCCAGCACGATGCCAGCGGTGAGCACGCCCAGCCCCAGCGGCGGCCCCTGGAACATCACTCCCACGAACGGCAAACGGCCGAGCGTGCGGGTGAGGCCAGGCTCGAGCTCGGCCATGAACGGCACGAACACGAACAGCCCCCACATGCCGTAGATGATCGAAGGAATGCTGGCGAGCAAATCGATCGCCGTCGCCACCGGCGTGCGCAACCACGGCGGCGCGACTTCGGTGAGGAACATGGCGATGCCGAAACTCGTCGGCACCGCCAGCAGCAACGCGATCAACGACGTGGTCAAGGTGCCGATGATCGGTGCCAGCGCGCCGTAGTCATCGGCGACCGGGTCCCAGGTTCGGTCAGCGAAGAAATGCCAGCCTTCCTTGACGAGCACCTCGCGACCGCCCCACAGCGTCGACAGGGCGGCACCGAGCATCACGACCACGACCAGCACCGCACTCGCTTGCAGCAACAGTCGAAACGCGCCGTCCATGCGTGCGTCGCGGCGGCTGCGAGCGTCGATGTCCGCCGATGATGGCCGCACATCGCCCGACGCCATCGCATCGGCCGCATGTTCGCGGTCGTGTGTGGGATACGGCGCTGGCATGGAAGGCGCGGCCACGACTCAGCGCTTCAGCTCGGTTCGCCAATACGCGTCGATCTGCGTCACCAGCGGCGGCGGCAGCGGCACGTAATCGAGCGCGCTCGCCTGTGCCTGACCGTGGGTGAAGGCGTAGCGGAAAAAGTCGAGCACGACCTTGTCGTTGCCCGGATTTTTCGCCTGCCGATGCACGATCACCCACGAGGTCGCGGTGATCGGCCACGCCTGCTCACCCGGCGCATTGGTCAGCAGCAGGTTGAAGTTTTTCGCGTGCGCCCAGTCGGCGGTAGTCGCCGCCGCCGAAAAACTGCGTGCGCTCGGATCTACGATCTTGCCCGCCGCATTTTTCATGCGCGCGCTGGCAATTTTGTTCTTCATCGCGAAGGCGTATTCGACGTAACCGATCGAATTGGGGATCTGGCGAACGTAGGCCGAAACACCCTCATTGCCCTTGCCGCCAACGCCGGTCGGCCAGTTCACCGTGCCGCCCTCACCGACCTTTGCCTTCCAATCGGGGCTGACTTTGGACAGGTAGTTGGTGAAGTTGAAACTCGTGCCCGAACCATCCGAGCGATGCACGACGGTGATCGCCGCATCGGGCAATTTCAGGCCAGGATTGAGCGCGGCGATTTGTGGATCATTCCACTTCACGATCCGCCCCAGGAAGATGCCGGCGAGCGTCTGACCATCCAGTACCAGCTTTCCGCCGCCAACGCCGGCGATGTTGTAGGCCGGCACGATGCCGCCGATCACATCAGGAAACTGGCCAAGGCCAAACTGCGCCAGCGCGGCATCGTCGAGCGGCATGTCGGACGCGCCGAAATCGACAGTGCGGGCCTTGATCTGGGCGATGCCGCCGCCGGATCCGATCGACTGGTAATTGACGTGGTGGCCGGTCTTTTCGGCATAAGCGGCGGACCACTTCGACATCACCGGATAGACAAAGCTTGAACCGGCGCCGGTGACGTCGGTGGCGTGCGCGCCGCCGATCGCCGCGCAACAGGCGATGGCGATGGCGGCGATGCGCAGTGGGGTGGAAACGAGGGTGTTCACGGGTGGCTCCTGTCGGGTCGTTGGATTCGATGCGCATTGCAACGCGCCAACATTGCAGTTGCGTGTGCGCAATGTTGCAACGCGATGACAGTCCATCTCGCCTTGTCATCGCTCCGTCATCGTCGCGACATCGCCGCGCAACGCACCGGTCGCATCGTGGCCAGCGGCAACAGCCATTCAACTCCATGACCAAGGAATCACTCGTGCGTACAACTCTGCTCGCGGCGGCGATCGCTGCCGGACTTCTCATGCCAGGCGCCGCCGCGCTGGCGCAATCCGCGCCCGGCGATTCGTCGCAACTCGACGATCTGAAGGCACAACTGGCGGCGCTGCAAGCGCAGGTCGCGCAGCTCGAACAGCATCAGGCGACGGCCGCAGCAGCGCCTTCGGGCGATGCCAGCAAGCGCCTGGACGCGCTGGAGAAGCTCGTCAACGACACCAAGATCAGCGGCGTCTCGTTCGTCGACTTCACCAACATCGACCAGACCAACCGTGGCGCGAAGACGGCGGCATCTGGCGACGGGCTGGATGTCAAACGCTTTTACCTGTCGGTCGACCATCGTTTCAGCGACATCTGGTCGGCCAACCTGACCACCGATTTCAACTACACCGCGGTGACCGGGCAGACCCAACTATTCGTCAAGAAGGTCTACCTGCAGGGCACGTTTTCCCCACTGGCAACGCTACGCGTAGGTTCGGCGAACATGCCGTGGATTCCGATGGTCGAGGACTGGTACGGCTATCGCTTCGTCGAGAACACCCTGGTCGATCGCATGAAGGTCGGCAATTCCGCCGACTGGGGCGCGCATCTGCTCGGCGACAACGGCACGCTCAACTATCAGGTATCGGCCGTCAACGGCGGCGGCTACAAGAATCCGACGCGATCGGATCATGTCGACTTCGAGGCGCGCGTCGGAATCCAGCCGATCAAGGGGCTGCTGGTCGCCGTCGGCGGCTACGACGGCGATCTCGGCAAGGACACGGCAACGACGCCGGCGCTGCACACCGCGCGCCGTTACGACGCGCTGGCGGCATGGAATCGCGATGGCCTGCGGCTGGGTGCAGAGTGGTTTCGCGCCACCAACTGGCAGAACGTGGCGACCGCGACCACCGATGCGGCGACCGGCTGGTCTTTGTGGGGCAGCTACGATTTCGGCCGCTTCGCCGCGTTCGGCCGCTATGACCGCTCCAAGCCGAGCACCACGCTCGACCCGACCCGCACCGATCGCTACTGGAACACCGGCCTGGCGATGCCGTTCGGCAAGAGCCTGCGCGTCGCGCTCGCCTACAAGGACGACCACTTGGCCAACGCCACCACGCTCGACATGCACACCCGCGAGGTGGGCCTGTGGGGCGAGGTGAAGTGGTGATTCGCGGCGCACCCCGCGCATTCGTGCGCGGGGTGAACTGAAAGCCTGGTTCGTGACGTGAGGCCCGTTCGTGGTGCGAAGTCCGCTCGTGGTGCGAAGTCCGTTCGTGCCTCGAAGTCCGCTCGTGGCGCGAAGTCCGTTCGTGGTGCGAAGTCCGTTCGTGGTGAGCCTGTCGAACCACAAACCCAACCCCGAAAGCCTGCCTTGCTGCGGCGGCCGATTCCAGCCTGCCTTGCACACGGATGATCTCGAGGTTGGACGGATGCCGGGGCGGGCACGAGTGCCGCCTGCATGCAACGCCCCGCAAACAAAGATCGCCCTCATCCGCCCTGCGGGCACCTTCCCCCAAAGGGGGAAGGAAAATCGACGCGCTCCGCAGTGCCGAGTTTTTCCATATCCATATCGCTACTCTCCGACACTTCGTTCAAGCAGCCGGCTCGCAGGAAACTCGCAAGAGAACGTCGAGCCTTTGCCGAGCTCACTGTCGATGCGCAAATCCGATTCATGCAGATTCAGCACATGCTTGACGATCGACAGGCCCAGGCCGGTGCCGCCACTGGCGCGGGAGCGGCTGGACGAGACGCGATAGAAACGCTCGGTCAAACGCGACAGATGTTCGGCGGGAATGCCGTGGCCGGTGTCGGTCACCGCGTATTGCGCGCCGGCATCCGTACGTCGCCAGGCAATCGTGATGACACCGCCGTCGGGGGTGTAACGCACGGCATTGCTGACCAGATTCGAGAACGCGCTGTGCAGATCGTTGGGCGAGCCGAGCAAGTCGATGTCGGCTTCGTCGGCCAGCACGATGCGGTGTCGGCCATGACTGAGCGCCTCGGCCTCGGTGCGCAGCGTGCGCAGCAGCGGTGCCATTTCCACGCATTCCTCGGGCAGACGCTGTTGCATCTCCAGCCGCGACAATTCCAGCAAATCCTCGACAATCTGGCGCATGCGTTGCGACTGGATGCGCATTTCGTTCAGCACCGGCGCGAGCGTCGGCACGTCTTCGGGATCGAGCAATTCGAGATAGCCGTGGATCACCGTCAACGGCGTGCGCAATTCGTGCGAAACGTTGGCGACAAAATCGCGGCGCACCTGTTCCAGCCGCGAGATGCGGCTGATGTCGCGGGCGATCAGCAGACGATGTTCGCCGTAGGGTAGCAACGACAATTGCAGGCGCACACCGGATTCGACCGGCGAGTCGACATCGTCGATGTCCGGCGCATCGATGCGCAGCCACGCCGCCAGCGCGCTGCCACCGAAGCGCGCGAACGCCTGCAAGCCGCGATCGCGCGGCCAGACGACATCCAGTAGCCGCGCCGCCGCCGGATTGGCCCAGCGCATGCGCTCGTCGCGATCGAGCAACACCAGCGCGTCCGGCAGCTTCCGCGCGACCGCGCGCACGTCACGCAGATGCGCTGCCAGCGTACGCGCGCGCGCGCGAAGCGCGCTCATGCCTCGACCGAGAAACGATAGCCGGTGCCGCGCACGGTCTGGATCAGATGATCGAGTGCGAACGGTTCGAGCGTCTTGCGCAAGCGGCGGATATGCACGTCGACGGTGCGCTCTTCGACGTAGGCGCTGCCGCCCCAGACCTGATCGAGCAATTGCGCACGCGAGTACGCACGTTCGGCATGGATCATGAAAAAGTGCAGCAGGCGATACTCGGTCGGGCCGATGACGATCTGCGCGTCGCCGGCATAGACGCGATGCGCCGGCCCATCGATGCGCAGGCCGCCCGCACTGATCGAGCCGGTGCCGTCATCGCCTTGCGAACGGCGCAGCACCGCCTTGATGCGCGCGACCAGTTCGCGCGTCGAAAACGGCTTGACGACGTAGTCGTCGACGCCGGATTCCAGCCCGCTGACGCGATCGGTTTCCTCGCCGCGAGCGGTGAGCATGATGATCGGAATCTGCACGTCGCGCCGCTCTTGCCGCAAGCGTCGCGCCAGTTCCAGCCCGGACATGCCCGGCAGCATCCAGTCGAGCAGGATCAGATCCGGCGGCGTATCGCTGATTGCGACCAGCGCGGCGCGCGCATCGGCGGCTTGGATGACCTCCATGTCCGCCTTGCGCAAGGCGAAGGCCACCATCTCGCGGATCGAGGCTTCGTCTTCCACCACCAAGATTCGTTTGTGCATGCGCCGCAAGCCCCATTCGCTGCCGGTATCGCCATTATTGCAGCAGGCGAACATGACAAAGCCGTTACAGCGCGACGCCGCGATCCGACCCTTTCATCGTTGATGGCGAGTGCGTGCCGCTTCTCAACGCGACTGCCGTTGGCTGCCGGCCCGCGCCAGCGCCTCACGCAGCGGTTGCAGCGCCGCACCGTAACGATGCGCGCGCGCCGTATCGGCTTGCAGCGGCTGCCGCACCTGCGCGGCACTGAAGGTGCGCACCTGCCGATCCGAGCGATGAAACTCCAGGCAGGCCGGATCGAACGGCAGATCGAGAAAATCCAGCAGCCGGCGCGTCTGCCCTTCCTGATCGCGCAACAGCTCCTCGTGCGTCAACTCGAGCAGGCGATCGGGCAAGCGCGCGTGCCACGCACGCAGCAAGTGATCGTAGTCATGCCAGTAGGATGCGAGCTCGTCGAGGTCGTAACTGTAGTAGGTGCCGAACGCGAACAATTGGCGAAAGCAGGCGAGGCAGGTTTCCAGTCGATCGCGGCGACAATCGATGAAACGGGCACCGGGCAGCATCGCCGCTGCCGCGCCGACCAGCGGCCAGTTCGCCAGCGCCTTGTCGGTGAAACGCGGTTTGTCGTGGTGCCAGCGCGCGGTGCGCGCGAGGTAGTCCTCGCCGAGCCGCCGCCAATCGTCGGGGGTCGCCTGCGCGACCCACTCGGGAAACGCGCGCCGTCGCCGGTTCGATTCAGCGATCAACACCGCTTCCAGATCGGGCAGTTCGCCGCCGTTGCCATCCACCTGCGGATGCGCCGACACGATCTGCGCGACCAGCGTCGAACCCGATCGCGGCATGCTGACGAGGAAAATCACCTCGCGACCTTGCGCGGCGGGTGCCGCCGTCGCCAATGGCTGCTTGAACGCCGCGTCGATGGCGGCAATGGTGCGGCTGAACGCGTTCGCATCCCATTGTGCGTGACGGCGGGCGATCTGGTTGGTGGCGACCAGCGTCGAAAACGCGGTGCGGTACAGCTGCTGGTCTTCGAGCGCACGCGCAAGTGCGAAACCGACGAAAACGCAATCACCATCGCGCAGGCGGTGATCGTCGTGCAGTGACCGCAATGCCACCACGTCCTGCGTCGTCAATGGCTCGGTCTTCAAATTGGCCAATTGGAACCACGCTCGCGGCGCGTATCCATGATCGCGCAGGCAGGCGCGGTAACACGCCACCGCGCCATCGATGTCGCCGAGACTGCGCAGCAGGTCACCCAGGCCGCCACGTGCCTGTGCGTAGTCGGGATCGAGGGTCAGCGCACGCTCGAATGCCCGTTTCGCGGCGTCGGCCTGGACACCGGAAACGAATGCCCGGGCGAGATGATACCACGCCGCTTTCGCCTTCGGCGCCCGTTCGGTCGCGGCGCGGCAGACGGCGATTGCGCCTTGCAGATCGTCAGTGCTGCGCAGCGCGTCGGCCAGTTCGGCCAAAAGATCGCCATCGTCGGGTTGCATCGACAAGGCCTTTCGCAGCGCGATCACTGCTCCGGCGTGATCGCCGCGCCGCGCGCAGTCGGCGCCTTGCGCGCGCAAGCGACCTGCCTCGACCGGCACCGCAGCACTGCCTGCCACCTGCGATCGTCCCGCTTCCACGGCGTATCTCGATCCATCCATTCGCAACTACCGCGTCGACGCTACTCCACCGTCACCGACTTGGCCAGATTGCGCGGCTGGTCGACGTCGGTGCCGCGCGCCACGGCAACGTGGTAGGACAGCAGTTGCAGCGGAATGGTGGATACCACCGGTGCGGCGATCTCGCCGCATTCGGGCAGCACCAGCACATGGCCGAGGTCGGCGTGAACCTTCACGCCGGCATCGACGAACAGATGCAGTTCGCCGCCGCGCGCGCGCACTTCTTCCATGTTGGACATCAGCTTGTCGACGAGGTGATCGTTCGGCGCGATGGCAATCACCGGCATGTCGGCATCGACCAGCGCCAGCGGGCCGTGCTTGAGCTCGCCGGCGGCGTAGGCCTCGGCATGGATGTAGGAGATTTCCTTGAGCTTGAGCGCGCCTTCCATCGCCACCGGCCAGTGCGTGCCGCGGCCGAGGAACAGGGCGTGCTGCTTGTCGACGAAGTGTTCGGCGAGGACGCGAATCTGCGCATCGAGCTTGAGCGTTTCGGCCACCAGCCCGGGCAGTTGTTCGAGCTGGCGCACGCCGTCGGCGTAGCGCGCCGCATCCAGCCCCTTGGCGCGCCCGAGTTCGAGCGCGAACAGCGCCAGCGCCACCAGTTGCGTGGAAAACGCCTTGGTCGAGGCCACCCCGATCTCGGGGCCGGCGCGGGTCATCAGCACCAGCTCGGATTCGCGCACGATCGACGATTCGGGAACGTTGCAGATCGCCATCCGGGTGAGGTAATTGCGCTCGCGCGCCAATTTGATCGCTGCCAGCGTGTCGGCGGTTTCACCCGACTGCGAGATCGACAGGAACAAGGTACCGTCGCGCACCACCGGGCTGCGGTAGCGATACTCGCTGGCGATCTCGGCGATGCAAGGCACCCCGGCCAATGATTCGATCCAGTAGCGCGCGACCAGTCCGGCGTGGTAGCTGGTGCCGCAGGCGATGATGTGCACCGCCTTGGTTTTCGCCAGCAATTGCGCGGCGTCGATGCCGAAGATCTCGGTCAGGATGCGGCCGTTGGCGATGCGCCCTTCCAGGGTGTCGGCGAGCACCTGCGGTTGCTCGTGGATCTCCTTGAGCATGAAGTGGCGAAAACCGCCCTTTTCGATCGCGCCGGAGACGAAATGCGATTCCTTCACCGGCCGCTGCACCGGTTTGCCGTCGAGATCGAACACGCGCAGGGATTCGGTGGTGACCTCGACGATATCGCCCTCGGCCAGGTACACGAATCGGCGCGTCAGCGGCAGCAGGGCATGGATGTCCGACGCCAGGTACTGCTCGCCTTCGCCCAACCCGGCCACCAGCGGCGAGCCCAGCCGCGCGCCGAGCAGACGCCCGGGGTCGCGCGCCGACAGCACCGCCACCGCGTAAGCGCCGTGCAGACGCGGCAGCACCGCACGCAGGGCGTCGAGCAGATCCTTGCCCTGTCGTTGTTGATGCTCGATCAGGTGGGCGATGACTTCGGTGTCGGTCTGCGAGGCGAACTCGTAGCCCTGCGCGACCAATTCGGCGCGCAGCAGCGCGTGGTTTTCGATGATGCCGTTGTGCACGACCGAAACATCGCCGGAGACATGCGGATGGGCGTTGTCGGTATTGGGTACGCCATGCGTGGCCCAGCGGGTGTGGGCGATGCCGGAGGTGCCGTGCACCGGCGCCGATTCCTGCAGGGTTTCCAGATCACGCACCTTGCCCTTGGCGCGCAGCCGGTTGACGGTGCCGCTGCCGTTGAGCACGGCGATGCCGGCCGAGTCGTAACCGCGGTATTCGAGCGCTTTCAGGCCGGCGATGAGATGTTCGACCACGTCACGCTGGGCGCTGATGCCGACGATTCCGCACATGGGTTGAGTTCGCTGCAAGGGTGATGACGTCAGTGTAGCGACGGCTGGCCTGGGCGGCGAGGGTCCTGTTTCGGAACTCGGAACTCGGGACCGGAACTCTGAACTCTGAACTCTGAACTCTGAACTCTGAACTCTGAACTCGGAACTCGGAACTCGGAACTCGGAACTCGGAACTCGGAACTCGGAACTCGGAACTCGGAACTCGGAACTCTGAACTCTGAACTCTGAACTCGGAACCCAAGACTTGCGACAGCCTCCTGCCTACTGTTCACCGTCCACCTTCTGTCCTCTGTCCTCTGTCCTCTGTCCGCGGACGCCCAAGCGCCGCCGCGACCGTTTGCAAGTCATTGAATGGCAAGGAACACCAGGCTGGCACGGATTGTGCAACCAGACACGCAGTCTTCCTGCACCCGTCGCCATGTCCGGCATCACTCCCATTCGCGGCAAGGCCGCAGACGAACGCGCCGCTCCCGGCATCCGCGACACCGCGGCGCAGGATGTCGCACGCACCGCGCCGGAAATACCGAAGTGGCGACGTTGGGCGTGGTGGGCCGGCGCCGGGATGGGCGTCGTGCTGCTGGTGCTCCTTGGCCGTGACTGGCTGGCCGGCGAGCGTTCGGTAGACGGCTCGCAACTGCGCATCGCCACCGTCACCCGCGGCCCGATGGTGCGCGACATCGTCGCCGACGGCAGCGTCGTTTCGGCCAACAGCCCGACGTTGTATGCGATCGCCGCCGGCACCGTCAGCCTCGACGTGGTCGCCGGCGATGCCGTGAAGAAAGGCCAGCCGCTGGCGCGCATCGACAGCCCCGATCTGGTCAGTCGCTTGCAGCAGGAACAGGCCAGCCTCGCCAGCGCCCAGGCCGAGGTCGGTCGCGCCGAACTGAACGTGCGCGTGCAGACCTCGGCGGCGCAGAAGTTGCTCGATCAGGCCAAGGTGGATCAGCAGGCGGCGCTGCGCGAACAACAGCGCATGCAGCGCGCATTCGAGCTGGGCGCGATCGCGCAGATCGAGGTGCTGCGCGCGCAGGACAACGTCGCCAAGGCGAAGATCGCACTCGAACACGCGCAGCACGATCGCGGCCTGCAGATCGACGAGGCCGGGTTCGATTTGCAGACCAAGCGCCAACTCGCCCAGCGCCAACAGGCCGTGGTTTCCGATCTGCAGCGGCAGGTCGATGCCCTCACCATCCGTTCGCCGGTGGACGGCCAGGTCGGCCAGCTGCTGGTCGCCCAGCGCGCCAATGTTGCCGCCAATGCCGCCGTGCTCGGCGTGGTCGATCTGAGCCAGCTCGTGCTCGAGATCAAGGTGCCGGAGAGCTTCGCGCGCGACTTGGCGATTGGCATGCCGGCGCAGATCAGCGGCGGCGACGCCACCTTCACCGGCCGGGTGATCGCGGTGGCGCCGCAGGTGGTCGCCGGCGAGGTCACCGCACGGCTGAGTTTCACTGCCGGCAACACCACCGGGCTGCGCCAGAACCAGCGCCTGTCGGCGCGCATCGTGCTCGCGCGCAAGGCCGACGCGATTCAGGTCGAACGCGGCTCGTTCGTCGACAGCAACGGCGGCACCTCGGCCTGGTTCGTCGACGGCGACAGCGCGCAGCGCCGTCCGATCCGCATCGGCGTCAGCTCGCTCGACGCGGTCGAGATCCTCGCCGGCGCCAAACCCGGCGATCGCATCGTGGTGTCCGGCGACGATCGCTTCGGCACCGCCAAGCGGGTGCGCATCAGCCGCTGATCGCGACCCTCACCTATCCATCCATCGCCACCGCGCACCGCCGGAGCCGCCATGATTTCCATGCAACGCATCGCCAAGGTCTATCGCACCGAACTCGTCGAAACCCACGCCCTGCGCGCGCTCGATCTGGAGGTGCGCGAGGGTGAGTTCGTCGCCGTCACCGGCCCGTCGGGCTCGGGCAAGACCACCTTCCTCAACATCGCCGGCCTGCTGGAGACCTTCACCGGTGGCCGTTACGTGCTCGACGGCGAGGATGTCAGCGCGCTCGGCGACGACGCCCGCTCGCGGCTGCGCAATCGCAAGATCGGCTTCATCTTCCAGAGCTTCAACCTGATTCCCGATCTGAACTTGTTCGACAACGCCGACGTGCCGCTGCGCTATCGCGGCATGGCCGCGGCCGAGCGCCGGCAGCGCATCGAAGAAGCCCTCGGCCGGGTCGGACTGGGCTCGCGGATGAAGCACTATCCGGCCGAGCTGTCCGGCGGTCAGCAACAGCGCGCGGCGATCGCCCGGGCGCTGGCCGGCAGCCCGCGCCTGCTGCTCGCCGATGAACCCACCGGCAATCTCGATTCGCAGATGGCACGCGGGGTGATGGAACTGCTGGAGGAAATCAACGCCCAGGGCACGACCGTGGTGCTGGTCACCCACGACCCGGAACTGGCCGCACGCGCGCAGCGCAACGTCCATATCGTCGATGGAATGGCCACCGACCTGACCACGCCATCGCCGCTGGCGCGCGCCCGCGCCGGTGCCGACCCTGCCGCCGCGATCGAGCCCTGAGGCCGCCCATGTTTTCCCATTACCTCGACCTGGCGCTGCGCAGCTTCCGCCGCCACAAGGTGCTGACGGCATTGATGGTGCTGGCGATCGCGCTGGGCATCGGCGCGGCGATGACCACGCTGACGGTGTTCCATGTGTTGTCCGGCGATCCACTGCCGGGCGCGAGCGCCACCCTGTTCTACCCGCAGCTCGACCCGCAGAATCTGACCGACTACCACCCCGGCGAGGAGCCGCCTTCGCAACTCACCCGCTTCGATGCCGAGGCGCTGCTGCGCGCCGCACGCGGTGATCGCCAGGCGCTGATGACCGGTGGTAGCGTCGCCGTGCAACCGCAGCGGTCGACGCTGGCGCCGTTCCGCATCGACGCGCGCTACACCACCGCTGACTTCTTCCCGATGTTCCGCACGCCGTTCCTGTTCGGCAGCGGCTGGGACGCCAAAGCCGACGACGCCCACGCCCGCGTCGTGGTGATCGGCAAGTCGCTCAACGACAAGTTGTTCGCTGGCGCCAACAGCGTCGGCAAGGTGGTGCGCCTGGAGGACACCGACTTTCGCATCGTCGGCGTGCTCGACGACTGGCGGCCGGCGCCGAAGTTCTACGACCTCAACGTCGGCGAGCACGGCTTCGGTGATGCCGAGCAGATCTTCGTGCCGTTCTGGACCTCCCGCGACCTGCGCCTGCGGCGAAACGGCAGCATGGATTGCTACGACGAGCGCCCCGCCGGCGTCCGCGATACCGACCTGACCGCGGCGTGCATCTGGCTCCAGTTCTGGGTGCAACTGGATTCGCCGCAGAAGGTGCGCGCTTACCGTGCGTTCCTGGAAAACTACTCCGATCAGCAGCGCGCGGCCGGCCGCTTCCACCGCCCCAACAACATCCGCCTGCGCGATCTGATGCAGTTGCTGACCTACAACAAGGTCGTGCCGGAGGACGTGAAATTGCAGGTGCTGCTGGCCTTCGGCTTTCTGCTGGTGTGCCTGCTCAACACGGTCGGCCTGCTGCTGGCGAAATTCCTGCGGCGCGCGCCGGAGATCGGCGTGCGTCGTGCGCTGGGAGCGACGCGGCAGTCGATCTTCGCGCAGTACCTGGTCGAGGCCGGCATGATCGGGCTGGCCGGCGGCGTGCTCGGATTGCTGCTGGCCGAGCTGGGGCTGTGGGCGATCCGCATGCAACCGGTCGAGTATGCCGATCTGGCCCGCCTGGACCCTGCGATGCTGGCCACCACCTTCGCGCTGGCGATTTTCGCCAGCCTGCTGGCCGGGCTGCTGCCAGCATGGCGGGCGATGCAAGTGGTGCCGGCGATGCAGCTCAAAAGCCAGTAACGCACGCGACGGCGCGGATGCAAGGCGGCGTTGCCGCCACTGCCGCCCACGCCGGTGTTCGCCCACCCTCCATCACGGAGCAAGATCATGGAATTGCGCCCCATCGTGTCGTCGCTGCGCCGACACAAGACCGCCGCCGCGCTGATCGTCGCCGAGGTCGCGCTCAGTTGCGCGATCATCTGCAATGCGGTGTTCTTGATCCACGAACGACTCGCGCGCCTGAACGTGCCGTCGGGCGTGGCCGAGAACGAGTTGCTCGACATCAGGATCAGCGGCATCGGCAAGGATGCGAACGCGGCCGCGCTCACCCGTCAGGACCTGACCTCACTGCGGGCCATCCCCGGCGTGACCGCGGTCGCCACCTCGGTGCAGGTGCCGTTCGGCAACAGCTCATGGAACTCGTCGGTCACCCTGCAACCCAATCAGGCCAACGCCTCGCTCAACGCCAGCATGTACATGGGCAGCCAGGACCTGCTGGAAACGCTGGGCACCCGCATCGTTGCCGGTCGTGATTTCAGGCCCGACGAATACCAGCCGTTCCCTGCCGACGGCGGCCTGGGGCAGCTGCAGATCGCGGCCGTGATCATCACCCGGCCGATGGCCGAGAAGCTGTTTCCCGGCAAGCGCGCGGTCGGGCAGCACATCTACTTCGGTGACGACAAGGCGGTCACCGTCGTCGGCGTCGTCGATCGACTGATCCGCCCCTACCTGAGCAGCAGCGATCCAGACGGCGCCTACTCGATGGTGCTGCCGATCCTGACCCCCTACGACGTCGGCGGCCAATACCTGCTGCGCACCGCCCCCGACCAGCGCCAGCGAGTGCTGCGCGATGCGGTGGCGACTCTGCAGAAAAACGCTGCCAATCGCTTGATCGAACATCCGCAGCCACTGGAGCACATGCGGACGGAGTTTTTCCGCCAGGATCGCGCCATGGTCTGGCTGCTGCTGGCGGTGATCGTCGCCCTGCTGGTGGTCACCGCGCTGGGCATCGTCGGCCTGGCCAGTTTCTGGGTGCAGCAGCGCACCCGCCAGATCGGCGTGCGGCGCGCGCTGGGTGCGACCCGCGGCCAGATCCTGCGCTATTTCCAGACCGAGAACTTCCTGCTCGCCACCCTCGGCATCGTGCTGGGCATGGCGCTGGCCTATGGCATCAACGGCCTGCTCATGCAGCACTATGAATTGCCGCGTTTGCCGCTGTGGTACCTGCCGATCGGTGCGCTCACGCTGTGGGCGCTGGGCCAGATCGCCGTCCTCGGCCCGGCCTGGCGCGCGGCGGCGGTGCCGCCGGCGGTCGCCACCCGCAGCGTGTAATCATTGCCGCATGCGCCCGGACACCATCACCGCCACCGTACTGGTCATCGACGACAACCCCGCCGTGGCGATGGCGCTGGAGTTGCTGTTCTCGCTGCACGACCTGCGCACGATCCGCGCCGCTTCGCCGGCCGAGGGGCTGGCCTTGCTCGCCGCGCAGGCAGTGGACCTGGTCGTGCAGGACATGAACTTCAGCACCGACACCACCTCGGGCGAGGAAGGACAGACGCTGTTCCGGGCGATCCGCGCGCGCCACCCCGACTTGCCGGTGATCTTGCTGACGGCGTGGACGCACCTGCCGTCGGCGGTCGAACTGGTCAAGGCCGGCGCCGCCGATTACCTCGCCAAACCGTGGGACGACGGCAAGCTGGTGGCGTCGGTGCGCAATCTGCTCGAACTGGGCCAGGCCAACCGCGAACTGGGCACGCGCCGGCGTGCCGAGCAGCGACTGCGGCGCGAACTGGCACTGGCGCACGACCTGCGCGGCTACGTGTTCGCCGATGCCGCCACCGCGCGCGTGGTGGCGCTGGCCTGCCAGGTCGCGCGTGCCGACGTGCCGGTGCTGATCACCGGCGCGAACGGCGCCGGCAAGGAAGGCATCGCCGCCATCGTGCAGGCCAATTCGACGGTGAAAGACGGCCCGTTCGTGACCCTCAACTGCGGCGCCCTGCCCGCCGACCTGATCGAGGCCGAACTGTTCGGCGCCGAAGCCGGCGCCTACACCGGCGCCAGCAAGGCGCGCGAAGGCAGGTTCGAGGCCGCCGATGGCGGCACCTTGTTTCTCGACGAGATCGGCAACCTGCCGCCCGCCGGACAGATGAAGCTGCTGCGCGTGCTGGAAACCGGACGCTTCTCGCGCCTGGGCAGCAACCGCGAGAAGCAGGTGCGGGTACGCGTCATCAGCGCCAGCAACGCCGACCTTGCGGCGATGATCCGCGCCGGCACCTTCCGCGAGGATCTGTATTACCGCCTGAACGTGATCCAGATCCAGCTGCCGGCGCTGGCCGAGCGTCCGGCCGACATCCTGCCGCTGGCCGAACACTTCCTGCCGCGCGGGCGCACGCTGTCGGCATCGGCGCGCGCGGCGCTGCGTGCGCACGCCTGGCCCGGCAACGTCCGCGAGTTGAAAAACGCGATGCAGCGCGCCGCCTTGCTGGCTACCGGAGCGTGCATCGAAGCCGCCGACCTCGGCCTGCCCGCCATGCGCGCCGGCACCACGCAGGCCGAGGCCGAGCCCGATCGGGAAGCCATCGAGGCTGCCCTCGCGCGTGCCGGCGGCGTGATCGCGCAAGCCGCCGCCGAACTCGGCTTCAGCCGCCAGGCCCTGTACCGGCGCATGGAGCGGCTCGGCATCGTCCGGGACTGACCACGTCATGCGCGGCCGCTACCGCCTCTCGCTCGCCGGCCGTGATGCGCTCGCGGCCGGCGTCCTGCTGGCGGCTGCCATCGCCGTCGCCCTGGCCTTGCAGCAATGGCTCGACGATGCCTGGCTGGCCGGCATCGTCGCCGCATTGATGCTGGTGCCGCTGGCGACGTGGTGGGCGCAGCGCCGGCAAACGGCGGCGGCGGCGATGTTCCGCGCCCTCGTCGGCACCGTCGGCAGCTACCGCGACGGCGATTTCAGCTTCGGCCTGAACTGGCAGCGCAACGACGAGATCGGCGATCTGGTCGCCGCCCACAACGATCTCGGCGATGCCTTGCGCGAGCAACGGCAGGCGCTGGTGCAGCGCGAGTTGCTGCTCGACACCATGGTGCAGAACACGCCGGTGGCGATGCTGCTGGTCGCCGACGGCGGCCGCATCGCCTACGCCAACCTCGCCGCGCGCAAGCTGCTCGGCGAAGGCCGCCGGCTGGAAGGCCACGCACTGGCCGACCTGCTGCTGACGACGGCGCCTGCCCTGCGCGAGGCCATCGACCGCGGCGGCGATGGTCTGTTCGCGGTCGGCAGCGACGACGACGAGCAGATTTTCCACCTCGCGCGACGCGGCTTCCGCCTCAACGGCCGCGCCCATGAGCTGATCCTGCTGCGCCAGCTCACCGCCGAACTGCGCCGGCAGGAAGTGCAGACGTGGAAGAAGGTGATCCGCATCATCAGCCACGAACTCAACAACTCGCTGGCACCGATCGCCTCGCTCGCACACTCCGGCGCCGAGCTGACCCGACGCGGCCAGCACCAGCAACTCGACAAGGTGTTCGCGATGATCGAAGAGCGCGCCCGCCATCTGGAAGGTTTCATCCGCGGCTATGCGCATTTCGCCAAACTGCCCTCGCCGCGCGTCGAAGCGGTACCGTGGCCGGCGTTCTGCGCCCGCCTGCGCAGCCAGATCGAATTCAGCATCGACGGCGCCCTGCCCGATCGCGCCGGCCGCTTCGATCCGGCGCAGATGGAACAGGCGCTGCTGAACTTGCTCAAGAACGCGCACGAATCCGGCTCGCCGCCCGCAGCGGTGGCGCTGCGCGTGCGCCAGTCGCCGGCCGCGGTACGCATCGAAGTGCTCGACCGCGGCTCGGGCATGACGCCGGCGGTGCTGGAGAACGCATTGGTGCCGTTCTACTCGACCAAGCGCAGCGGCACCGGGCTCGGGCTGGCGCTCGCCCGCGAGATCGCCGAAGCCCACGGCGGCCGCATCGCCTTGAACAACCGCGACGGTGGCGGGCTGGCGGTGGCGCTGGTGCTGGACTGCGCCTGAGGGCGGCCGTGCTGCGCATGCCCCGCCGGCACCGTCCCGGATGGCAAGAAGCGAATCAGGGCATGATGCGCAGGCACACACGCAAATCCGCGATTCGACCGCTGCCAGTGCCGGTCTGCGGAATGACGCCCCGGAGAGGCAGCGATGGATGAGGAAAATCGTTGGCGCAAGCGCAGGAACGGGTCAGGATTGCTGCTGTTGCTGTTTTTGATCGCGGCGCTGGGCTACCCGCTCTGGCATTGGCGGCATCTCGGCCACCCTCTGGCGTCGGCGACCCACGTCGACCTGTGCAGCAGACTGGCCAACCTGCCCGGCACGGGCACATGGCGCGCGCTGCCGCTGGACGGCGGTGGCTATGCCGGTGGCTGCCAATGGCAGGGTGCCGACGGCAAGCTGCAATTGCAGGTATTGCTGGCCACCACCCGCAGCGCCGGCATGGATTTGAGCAACGGCATCCAGCAATGGCGCGACGAAGTCCGGGCCACCGCGGGACCGGGCGTGGTGGTCAAGGAAAGCGGCGACGAAGGCCAGCGCGTGCTGGCCTGGCGCACGCCGCGTGGCGGCAACCGCCTTGCAGAAGACGAGGGCGTGCAAGTTCAGGTGTTGGCGCCTACGCTCGACGATGCAACCGTTGATGCATCGCTCGTCTGGATCAAGAGCGCACTGCGCCGGGATTCCGCCAGTGCGCAATGAATCCGGGAATGGAGTCTGGTTCGTTTACCGCCTGGGGGAACCTGCGCATCCGCCGCCGTCCCTGCAAAGACGTGACGCCGGCGTCTGCAGGTTCGCATGACCGGATTGCGCGCCGCGCGCAAGCCATCGATTGCGCTTCGTCGGTCACCTGCGTTCGTCGGCACCCTGCTTCTTGCGCGGCCGGGCCCAGCTTCGAACCGCGGTCTGCCGGCTGCGGCCGATGGCCAGCTCGCCGGGCTGGACCTCGTGGGTGATCGTCGATCCAGCCGCAACGGTCGCCCCCGCGCCCACCGTCACCGGCGCGACCAGTGCGCTGTTGGAGCCGATGAACACATCGTCGCCGATCAGGGTGCGATGCTTGCTGGCGCCGTCGTAATTGCAGGTGATGGTGCCCGCGCCGACGTTGACGCGCTCGCCGACCTGGGCGTCGCCGAGGTAGGTCAGGTGGTTGGCCTTCGAGTCCCGGCCCATGTGCGTGTTCTTGGTCTCGACGAAATTGCCGACGTGCGCTCCCGATGCCAGCTCGGTGCCGGGACGCAAGCGCGCGTACGGCCCGATCATGCAGGCGCCGTCCACCCGCGCGCCTTCGATGTCGCAATGCGCGCGCACCTCGCTGCCGGCGCCGATGTGGGCATCACGGATGCGACAAAACGGGCCGATGCGCACGCCATCGCCGAGCACCACTTCGCCTTCGAAGATCACATCGACATCGATGCTCACGTCGCGGCCGGCGAACACCGTGCCGCGCACGTCCAGCCGCGCCGGGTCGGCGATGCGCACGCCCGCCAATGCCAGCGATTTCGCCGCGCGCAACTGGAATGCGCGTTCCAGCCGTGCGAGCTGCCACGGATCGTTGGCACCTTCGACTTCGAGTGGATCGCTGCAAGTGGCAATCGCCGCCGGCGCGCCTTCCGCCGCCGCCATCGCGAACACGTCGGTGAGGTAGAACTCGCCCTGCGCGTTGTCGTTGCGCAGCGCGCCCAGCCAGCGCCGCAGCGACGCGGCATCGGCGGCGAGGATGCCGGAATTGATGGTGCGCACGGCGCGCTGCTGCGCGTTGGCATCCTTGTCCTCGACGATCGCGGCGACGCGGCCGTCGGCATCGCGCAAGACGCGACCATAGCCGGACGGATCGGCCAGCTCGGCGACCAGCACCGCCAGCGCGCCATCGGCATTCAGCAAACCGCGCAGGGTGTCGGTAGCGATGAGCGGCACGTCGGCATACAGCACCAACACGCGCGCACCGTCGGGCACACCCGGCATCGCCTGCTGTACGGCGTGACCGGTGCCGAGCTGTTGCGCCTGCTCGGCCCAGACCAGATCGGACTGCTCGGCGAACGCCGCACGCACCTGCGCGCCGCCGTGCCCGTAAACGACGTGGATGCCTGCGGCTCCGAGCGCGCGCGCGGTGTCGATCACATGCGCCAGCATCGGCCTTGCAGCGATCGGTTGCAGCACCTTGGGCAGTGCCGACTTCATGCGCTTGCCCTCGCCGGCGGCGAGGATGATGACGTGCAAAGCGTGGCTCATGCGATTCCCGCGTCATTCGAACTATTGCGGCAGCGAACATGTTACCAATACCGCCGCGGCGGCGAACCCTGCGCGGACGGCTGCCTTTGCCAAAAAAACGGCTCTTCGTGGAAACGTGTGGG
>JAFEFT010000004.1:1560-69854 GCA_018240435.1 Pseudomonadota bacterium | reverse complement strand
CCCGGTGGGAGAGGGGCTTTCAGCACTCGCCGCGACGCGCTTTGCGGCGTGCAGTGCGCAGCGCGTCGAGTTTTTCCCGGAGCTTGATTTCCATGCCGCGTGGTACGGGTTCGTAGTAGACCTTCTCGCCCAATGCATCGGGGAAACCCGTCTGATCGAGCGCGACGCCGCCTTCGACATCGTGATCGTATCGATACCCTTGCGCGTAGCCCAGCGATTTCATCAACTTCGTCGGCGCATTGCGCAGGTGCAGCGGCACCTCGGCGCTGCCGTGCTCGCGCACATCCCGCCGGGCGGCACCGAAGGCGACGTAGGCGGCGTTGGATTTGGCGGTACTGGCCAGATAGATCACCACCTGCGCCAGCGCCAGATCGCCTTCGGGGCTGCCGAGTCGGTCGTAGGCATCCCACGCCTCGATCGCCATCGTCAATGCGCGCGGATCGGCCAGGCCGATGTCCTCCACTGCCATGCGAGTCAGTCGCCGCGCGAGGTAGATCGGATCGCAACCACCATCGAGCATGCGCGTAAACCAGTACAGCGCCGCATCGGGATTGGAACTGCGCACGCATTTGTGCAGCGCCGAGATCTGGTCGTAAAACTGCTCACCGCCCTTGTCGAAACGGCGGGTGCGATCAGCGAGAACCTGTTCGAGCAGGGCCGCTTCGATCACGCCGCCCTCGCCCGCCAGTTCGGCAGCGATTTCCAGCAGCGTCAGCGCGCGCCGCACGTCGCCGTCGGCAGCGTGTGCAATCAATCGCAATGAAGCGTCGGCGATGACGATGCCGCGTCCGCCGAGGCCCAGTTCGGAATCATCCAGAGCGCGGTGCAATGCCGCGACCAGGTCATCGACGGACACCGCCTCGAGCACATGCACGCGGCAGCGCGAGAGCAGCGCCGAGTTCAATTCGAACGACGGGTTCTCGGTGGTGGCGCCGACGAACAGGATCGAGCCGCGCTCGATGTGCGGCAAAAAAGCATCCTGCTGCGCCTTGTTGAAACGATGCACCTCATCGACGAACAGCACCGTGCGCCGCCCCTGCGCGTGGCGCTGTTGCGCGGCGGCGAGTACCTCGCGCACGTCCGGCAGGCCGGACAACACCGCCGAGATCGCCACGAACTGCGCATCGGCGTAGTGCGCCAGCAGCAGCGCCAGCGTGGTCTTGCCGCAACCGGGCGGACCCCACAGGATCATCGAGTGGACGTGACCGGCCTCGATGGCGACCCGCAGCGCGGCGCCCTCGGCGAGCAGGCGGCGCTGCCCGACCATCTGCGCCAGCGTGCGCGGGCGCATCCGCTCGGCCAACGGCTTCAAACCATCGGGAGCGGCGAACAGCGCACCGGAATGTGGAGTGGGTTTGGGCGACACGCGAGCATTCTAGCCGCCGTTGGCCGTGAGGTTGTGATTGCCCCGCTCGTGGTGCGCTTGTCGAACCACCGTTCGTGGTGAGCTTGTCGAACCACCGTTCGTGGTGAGCTTGTCGAGCCACGATTCACACTGCTGCGCGAACTGCGTGGTTCGACAGGCTCACCACGAACGGGTCTGTATGACCCAGCAAACCGGCGAAGCGCAGCAGGAGGCGGTTCGACAGGCTCACCACGAACGGGCCTGTATGACCTGCGGGTCTATTTGACCTGCGGGGCTATGTGATCTGCGGGCTATTGAGCGGCGGGGCGGTCGAGCAGCGGGGCTATTGATCTGCGGATCTGTCGATCTGCAGGACTGTCGATCTGCAAGACTGTCGAGCTGCAGGGCTGTCGGATTGCGGGGCTGTCGGATTGCGCAGCTATCGGGCGGAATCGGGAACCGCGCCGCGCCCTGCATCAATCGTTCAGCGGATGCACCTCGGCGCCCGGCTCGACCGTACCGACCACATCCACACCCTTGGGCGGGGTGAAGGCGAACGTGCCTTTGGCGAAGCCCGGATTGCGGCGCCAGCCGGAAAAGGTGATCTGCGTGCGCTGGCCGAGGTTGTCGGTGATCTGCATCGCGCGCAGGTCGTTGCCGTCGAAGCCGAGCGCGGCGGATTTGAAATCGGAATCCTCGCTGCGCCCCTTCGGCGCCAGCGTCAGCCACTTCAATCCGTCATGGCTGCCGCCGTCGCCGAGCAGGTAACGACGATCGAGTTCGGTCGGGTCGATCAGGATGTAGAGCGGACTGTTGGCTTCCTGGCTGCTCTGGTTCTTCACCGTCACCTGTTCCAGATCGGGATCGTAGATCCAGACGTGATCGCCATCGGCGACGATCAGCTGCGGGTTCGGCTTGAGGTATTGCCAGCGGAATTGCCGTGGCGCCGACAGCGCGACGGTGCCGGTGGAATCCTCCTTCAGGCGCCCGCCGCGATCGAACACCTTCTGCTCGAAGCGGCCATCCAGGCCATGCAGGCCTTGCGTGTAGCGGGCGAAATCCTCGCGCGGGCCGGCGTGGGCGACTGCGGCGACGGACAAGGCGGCGACGATGAGGGCGGTGCGGAACATGCGCGGGCTCCAGGAAGGCGGTGGATTGTGCGCCATGGCGCATGAATGAGGCTTTATCTGCTCCCATCCTGGCCTTCCCCCGCAGGCGGCGGAAGGGATTCTGCGGCGGTGAGTTCGGAGTTCGGAGTTTCGAGCTCCGAGTTTCGAAGTCGTCCATCAATCCTTCGGCGGTGGCGGTGCCAGCACGCTGCGATCGCCGTTGTGCTCGGGCGGCGATACCACGCCGGCCGCTTCCATCGCCTCGATCAGGCGCGCGGCGCGGTTGTAGCCGATCTTCAGCCGTCGCTGCACGCCGGAGATCGAGGCGCGACGCGACTCGGTGACGATCCGCACCGCTTCGTCGTACAGCGCATCGGATTCGTCGCCGCCGCCAGCGCTGCTCTCGGGCAGCCCGGTCGGGCCGACCACGCTGCCGTCGCCCATCGTCTGCACTTCTTCGAGCACGCCGCTGATGTATTCGGGGCCGGACGAATGCTTGCGCAGGTGTTCGACCACGCGATGCACTTCGTCGTCGCTGACGAAGGCGCCATGCACGCGCTCGGGCATCGCCGTGCCCGGTGGCAGGTAGAGCATGTCGCCGTGACCGAGCAACGTCTCGGCGCCGGACTGATCGAGAATGGTGCGCGAGTCGATCTTGCTGCTGACCTGGAAGGCGATGCGGGTGGGGATATTGGCCTTGATCAAGCCGGTGATGACATCCACCGATGGCCGTTGGGTGGCGAGGATGAGATGGATGCCGGCGGCGCGCGACTTCTGCGCCAGCCGCGCGATCAACTCCTCGACCTTCTTGCCGACGATCATCATCATGTCGGCGAACTCGTCGATGATGACGACGAGATTGGGCAACGGCTCCAGCGGCTGCGGCGCTTCGTTCAAGGCCGGATTGGGCTTGAACAGCGGATCGACCAGCGGCTGACCGGCGTCCTGCGCATCGCGCACCTTCTTGTTGAAGCCGGCAAGGTTGCGCACGCCGACCGCCGCCATCAGCTTGTAGCGACGCTCCATCTCGGCCACGCACCAGCGCAGGCCGTTGGCGGCCTCTTTCATGTCGGTGACGACCGGTGCCAGCAGATGCGGGATGCCCTCGTACACCGACAGTTCGAGCATCTTCGGGTCGATCATCAGCATGCGCACGTCGCGGGCGCTGGCCTTGTACAGCAGGCTGAGCACCATCGCGTTCAAGCCGACCGACTTGCCGGCGCCGGTGGTACCGGCCACCAGCAGATGCGGCATGCGCGCCAGATCGACCACCGAGGGCGTGCCGTTGATGGTCTTGCCCAGCGCCATCGTCAGCGGGCTTGCCGATTTGTCGTATTCCTTCGAGCGCAGAATCTCGGACAGGAAAATCGTCTCGCGCGAACTGTTGGGGATCTCGATGCCGATCACCGACTTGCCGGGAATGACATCGACCACGCGCACCGATTTCACCGACAGGCCGCGAGCGATGTCCTTGTCGAGCGAGGAGATCTGGCTGACCTTCACCCCCGGCGCCGGCTGCACCTCGAAGCGCGTGATCACCGGTCCTGGCTGGGCTTCCTTGACCTCGACGTCGATCTTGAAGTCCTTGAGCTTGAACTCGATCTGCCGCGACAGCGTTTCCAGCGTCTGCTCGTCGTAGCCCTTCGGCTGCGGCTTGGGGTCGTCGAGCAGCGACAGCGGCGGCAGGCCGCCGACCGGGTCGTTGTTGAACAGCGGCATCTGCGTTTCGCGCCGCGCCCGTTCGCTCTTTTCGACCACGGGTTTGGGCGGCGGCTCGATCTTCACCGGCTCGCGCCTGGCGCGCCGCTCGCGATCCTCGCGCCGCACCACCTCGCGCTCGGCACGAGCGCTGCGCGCCTGCTGCCACTCGTCGGCCTGGCGCACGCTGTGCCCGAACAGGGCGCGCAGGAAGACCAGCGCATCGACCACGCCACGGCCGATCGCATCCATCACCCGCAACCACGAAATGCCGGTGGCCAAGGTGATCGCGGCCAGCAGCAGCGCCGACAGGAACAGATTGGCGCCGAAGGCGCCGAAGCGAACCTCCAGCGTATGGCCGATGGCGTTGCCGAAGATGCCGCCGCCGCCGGCGGTCATGCGCGGGATGGCGCCGCCGAAGCGCAGGTAGGCCAAGCCGGTCGTCGCCACCAGCAAGGCGATGATGCCGGTCAGGCGCAGCGCGGGCGCCACGCCGGCGTCGGCATCGCCATCGCGGCCGAACAGCGCGATCCACAACAGGCCACCGACCGCGAACGGCAGCACATAGGCGGCGTAGCCGCAGAAGTAGAACGTCACGTCGGCCAGCCAAGCGCCGGCCAGGCCACCGTAGTTGTGCAGCATGCCGGTCAGGCTGCCGGCATGCGACCAGCCCGGATCGTCGTAGTTGTAGCTGAGCAGGCTGACGGCGAAATAAAGCAACGCCGGGGCGATGACGACCAGCGCGATCTCGTGCCAGAAGCGGCGCGCGCCCGACGCGCGTGCGGGCGCGTCGTCGACGCGCGCGGGGCGATCCTTGATGGTGCGTGCCACGGTATTCAAGCGCCTGGCGGTTCGATCAGAACGTTTCTCAAGAGTATCGCCTTACCGTCTGAAAATAAACATAAACGCAGAGGCCAACCGCAATCTTCCCAAGGCCCGGTGGCGGCGATCGAGCGGGCTCGGCGGCGGCTGCGAGTCTACCCGAGTTCGCGCCTTGGCAGGCGCGCAAAGCGCCCCCTACACTGCACTGGCACCGCCAGGAACCCGCCATGCCGACCCAGCGCAGCGAACCGGACATCAGCCTGCCCGAACAGCCGACCATCCTCGACGTCGCCATCGGCAGCAGTGCCGACGGCCAGCACTACGAGCCCGGCCAGCAGCTGGGCCCGTATCGCGTCGAGCGCTTGCTGGGCATGGGCGGCATGGGCGCGGTCTACCTCGCCGAACAGCTCGAACCGATCCAGCGCCAGGTCGCGCTCAAGCTGATCCGCGGGCAATTGCGCGGCGGCCTGGCCGAGGCCTATTTCCTGGTCGAGCGACAAGCGCTGGCGCGCATGGACCATCCGGCGATCGCCAAGGTCTACGACGCCGGCACCACCCCGCAGGGGCACCTGTTCTTTGCCATGGAGTGGATCGACGGGCAGAACCTCGCCGCCTGGTGCAAGGATCACGATCTGGACACCCGCGCCCGCCTGGCGTTGTTCGCGCGCGTGTGCCGAGGCGTGCAGCACGCCCACCAGAAGGGCGTCATCCACCGCGACCTCAAGCCCGGCAACATCCTCGTCGCGCAGGTCGATGGCCAGCCGATGCCGAAGATCATCGACTTCGGCGTCGCCACCGGCGCTGGCGGCGACACCTCGACCTCGGTGTCGCAGAGCGTCGGCACGCGCGGCTACATGAGCCCGGAACAGGCGCGCGGCAAGGCCGGTGAAATCGACGTGCGCACCGACGTCTACGCGCTGGGCGTGATCTTGCTCGAACTGCTGGCGCCGCCCGCGGCGCTGGCGCGAGCCGGCGCGGCCGGCATGGACAATGCCGCGCTGCACACCGCGGTGCTGGCCTCGCTCAAGCGCGGCGCGCCGATGCCGGCCGAACTGGCCGCCGAACTGGCGCGCATCCCCGCCCCGCTGCGCTGGATCGTGGCCCGCGCCACCGCGCCCGCGCGCGCCGATCGCCACGACTCGGCGCAGGCGCTGGCCGACGACATCGACCGCTACCTGCGCGGCTATCCGGTCACCGCCGTCCCGCCCAGCCGCGGCTATCGCCTGCGCTGCTTTCTCTCCCGCAACCGGGTGACGATGTTCGCCGCCGCGGTGGCGGCGCTGGCGCTGGTCGCCGGCACCACCGCCGCCGTCATCGGCATGAAACAGGCCGAAGCGGCGGCCAGACGTGCGCAGACGGAGGCGCAGAAAGCCGAGCAGACCTCGCGATTTCTCACCGACGTGCTCTCCGGCGTCGATCCGGAAAAGGCGCGCGATCTCGACAAGACCCTGCTGCACATGATCCTCGACGATGCCGCCGCGCGCGCAGCGCGCGAACTGGCCAATCAGCCGGAAGTGCTGGCGACCATCGAGGACACCATCGCGTCGAGTTACAACAGCCTCGGTGAATACCGCAAGTCGCTGCAATTCGCGCAGAGCGCCTACGCGCGGGCGCGCAAGGCGGCCGGGCCGGATGCACCGATCACCTTGCAGGCGCAGCGCGACGTCGCCCAGCAGACGGCCTACCTGGGCGACTACAAGGGCGCGATCGCGATCTTGCACGACAACGTCGCCGCGCTCACCCGCAGCCGCGGCGGCAACGATCCGCGCACACTCGCCAGCGCGCTGGACATCGTCGAATGGATGATGCAACTGGGGCAGTTCGAACAGGCTCAGCAGCAGCTCGACCCGCTGTTGAAAATCATCGCCCAGCACATCGACCCGGACGACAAGCTGGCCATCCGTGCGCACGAGGATCAGGCGACGCTGGCCACCTATCGCGGCGACTACGCGCGCGCCGAGCCGATCTACCGCGAGGTGCTGGCGCGCGAGACCCGCGTGTTCGGAGCGCAATCGCCGAAAACGCTCGACACCATGAACGTGTTCGCGATCATGTACCTGCAATCGCGCCGCTACGCGCAAGGAGCGGCGATCCTGGAAAAGGCGCTGCCGATCGCCGAAAAGATGTACGGCCCCGACCACGGCGTCACCATCAATTTCGTCTCCAATCTCGCCGGCGCGCTGCGCCAGCAAGGCACGCCGGAGAAGATCGCCGCCTCCGGCCCGTACTACCAGCGCACCTACGAAACGATGCGCCGCAAGTACGGCGACCGCCATCCCAACACCATCATCGCCACCGGAAATTACGGAAATTATTTTCTCGACATCGGCCAGATCGATCGCGCCATCGAACTCGAACAGACCGCGCTGGCCAACGCGCTGATCGTGCTGGGCCCCGGCAGCGACGTCGCCGGCGAAACCCAGTTCCAGCTCGGCAAGGCCCTGCTCGCCGGCAAGCGCTACGCCGAAGCCGAGCCGCACCTGCTGGCGGCGATCGCCGAGCGCAGCAAGGATCTGGGCGCCGATCACTGGCGAATGGCGCAATACATCGATCCGCTGATCGAAACCTTGCAGGCACGGGGCAACGCCGCCGAAGCGGCGAAATGGCAAGCGAAGAAGGCTGCGCTCAAGCCCCGGAGCCTGTGATCGTTTCCCCTTGTGATCGGTTCCCCTTCCTGTGGCACCGGCGTCCGGTACATGCCCGGACGCGCCTTGTACGATCCATCATCGCGTGATCGAGGCGATGCCGGCCACCGGATCGACCCGGCCGCGTCGGCGACGGCGCGGCGGATGCATCGCCATCGCGGAATCGACCTTGCCATGAATCGGCGCAGCCATGACCGCGGCCCGTGGATGGCATGGCCACGTGCGTCGGGCGATTCCTACACGCGATCGCGGCGATCACCGATGGTCGCGGCCGGCGGTGACGACGACACTGTGCTCACCGCCGCTGCCGCCTCGCCCCTGCCATGCGCCCATTCACCATCGCTGCCGTCGCCATCGCTGCCATCACCGGTTTCGCGCTCGCCCTGCTTCCTGGCGCGGCCTGCGCCACCAGCAAACGCGTGTCGTCTCCTGGGATCCATCGCCTCGTCGTGACGCCCGCACCGTCGGACCACCACGACCGCCGCCGATCATCGCCCACCTCCGCCGACCCGGCACCTGCTCGCCACCCGGCCGAGCGTCACCGCCCCACCCGTCAACGCACCGGCGATCGCCGCGCACGGCCGCGCGAGTTCGTCCGCGAACAGCAGGCACGCCAGCGCCAGCAAGCCGAAGTCGCCGCCCGCGCCGATCGCATCTACGCGCTGGCGCGCACCAACGCGCCGATCCTGACCGACACTCGCGCCTGCAAGCGTGTCGGCGCACACGGCGAATCGATCTACGAGAACTGCGCGCTGGCCGGGCCGATCAGCGCCGTGCCTTGAGCCAGGCGCGGGGAGCGGCATCGGCGAGCGGCCGGCGGGCCATGGCGAAAGGTCCGCGACGGCGCCGCGCCATCAACCGGCGCGCTTGCGGCGCGGTTGCAGCATGGTGCCGGTGCACTGCGGCGAACCGCAGCGGCAGGCCCAGATCGCCTTCAGTCGCGGCGTCTGCCGCTGTTCGAGCACGATGCCGTAGTCGTAGGTCAACTCCTCGCCGGCGGCGATGTCGCGCGTGGCCTCGATGAACACCCGATCGAGCCGTCGATCGCGACCATCGTGCTCGACCAGGACGGCCTCGCAGTTCGGTTCGCAGCCGTGGTTGATCCAGCGCGCATCGTTGCCTTCGACGTTGGCGTCGATGATGTAGCGATCATTGAGCGTGAACAGGAAGGTGTGCCCGGTCTCGCTGCTGCCGTCGTACAGACGATCGGCCTGCCGATGTGTCATCCGCCGGCCGCGATACTCGATCAAGCGCGTGCCGGCGGCGATGTCCACGCGCGCGAACATGCCGTTGCCGTGGATCTTGGAATGGCGAACCTGGATCAACTTGCGACTCATGAGCACCTCTGCCGGAATCAGCCGCATTTTCGCCATTGCCACGATGAAGGCAAGCCCGCCCTGCCAATACCACCGGGCCGGCGCTTGCCGCGTATGTCGGTGCGCTTGTCGACGTGCGCTTGTCGAGAGCCGGGATTCCGGGCATCTTCATACAATCGTTTGAATGACTGGCAGGCCCGCCGTGCCCTACCCGCACCTGTTCGCCCCGCTCGACCTCGGCTTTTGCACCCTGCCCAATCGCGTGCTGATGGGCTCGATGCATACCGGGCTGGAAGATCGCGCAGCGGATTTCCCGAAGCTCGCCGCCTACTTCGCCGAGCGCGCGCGCGGCGGCACCGGCCTGATGGTCACCGGCGGGGTGGCGCCCAACATGCTCGGCTGGCTCAAGCCCTTCGCCGGCAAGCTGAGCTGGCGCTGGGAGATCCACAAGCACCGCATCGTGACCAAAGCCGTGCACGACGCCGGCGGCCGCATCTGCCTGCAACTGCTGCACGCCGGCCGCTACGCCGCGCATCCGTTCGCGGTGGCGCCGTCGAAGATCAAGTCGCCGATCAGCCCGATCACCCCGCGGGCGCTGTCGGCGCGCGCCGTCGAACGCGTCATCGACGATTTCGCCCATGCCGCCCGACTGGCCCGCGAGGCCGGCTACGACGGCGTCGAGATCATGGGTTCGGAAGGCTATCTCATCAACGAATTTCTCGCCCCGCGCACCAACCAGCGCAACGATCGCTGGGGCGGCGACGCGCAGCGGCGGATGCGCTTCGCGGTGGAAATCGTGCGCCGCACGCGCGAGCGCTGCGGCCCGGATTTCATCATCATCTACCGGCTCTCGATGCTCGAACTGGTCGAGGACGGGTCGAGCTGGGATGAAACCGTGGCGCAGGCCAAGGCCGTCGAAGCCGCCGGCGCGACCCTCCTCAACACCGGCATCGGCTGGCATGAAGCACGCGTTCCGACGATCGCCACTTCAGTACCACGCGCGGCCTTCGCCGACGTCACCGCGCGCATGAAACCGCATGTGCAGCTGCCGATCGTGGCCAGCAACCGCATCAACGTGCCGGAAGTCGCCGAGGCCGTGCTCGCCGCCGGCGGCGCCGACATGGTATCGATGGCGCGTCCGTTGCTGGCCGATCCGGACTGGTGCAACAAGGCGCGCGATGGCCGCGCGCAGGTCATCAACACCTGCATCGCCTGCAATCAGGCCTGCCTGGATCACGTCTTCGTCGGCAAGAAGGCCAGTTGCTTGGTCAACCCGCGCGCCTGCGCCGAGACCGAGCTGAACTACGTCGCCACGAAAATGCCACGACGCATCGCCGTGGTCGGCGCCGGCCCGGCCGGCATGGCCTGCGCCACCATCGCCGCCCAGCGCGGGCACCGGGTGAGCCTGTTCGACGCGCACGATGCCATCGGCGGCCAGTTCAACCTCGCCAAGACCATTCCCGGCAAGGAAGAATTCGCCGAGACATTGCGCTATTACCAGCATCGGCTGGTGGAAGAAAACGTGGCGCTGCATCTTGGCCGCAAGGTCGGCGCCGACGATCTGGCCGATTTCGACGCCATCGTGCTGGCCACCGGCGTCACCCCGCGCGCGGTGGATTTCCCCGGCCACGACCACACCAGGGTAATCGGCTATCTGGACGTGCTCGAACGCCGCGTCGTGCCCGGCCCGCGAGTGGCGATCATCGGTGCCGGCGGCATCGGTTTCGACGTCGCCGAATTTCTCGTCCATGAAGGCGTTTCACCCACGCTCGATGCGCCGCGCTGGCGCGCGCAATGGGGCGTGGACTTCGCGCAACGCCATCGCGGCGGCCTGACCGCGCCCGTGGTCGAGCCGCCCACGCGGCAGATCTGGCTGCTGCAGCGCAGCCCCGGCCGACCGGGCGCAAAACTGGCGCGCACCACCGGCTGGATCCACCGCGCCGCGCTCAAGGCCCGGGACGTGAAAGCCATCGGCGGCGTCGAATATCTGGGTATCGACGACGCCGGCCTGCACATCCGCGTCGACGGCAGCGAGCAAGTGCTGGCGGTCGACCACGTGGTGATCTGCGCCGGCCAGGAACCGCAACGCGAACTCGCGCAGCCGCTGCGCGACGCCGGCCGCGAAGTCCACCTGATCGGCGGTGCCGACGTGGCTGCGGAACTGGACGCCAAACGCGCGATCGATCAGGGCTGCCGGCTGGCGGCGAGGTTGTGAGCGCGACAAAGCGACTTGTCCGCAAAGAACGCAAAAATCGCGAATAGAACCGAAACACTTTTTGCGCACTTCGCGTCATTCGCGGACGGTTCGCTTTGTTGGGCCACGATGATCGCGAACGGCTTGGCCGCAAAGAACGCGAAATTCGCGAAAAGGAAAAAATCAGAGTTTTTTGCGCACTTGGCGTCATTCGCGGACGACTGGCATTCGCAGCGCCTTAACAAACCTCTTCTCCCGACCGTGTTAGGGTTCGCGCCCCATCGCTCCGGGCCGAGCCGGCCTGTGCCAGAGAACCCACGCCCTCGACAGGGGCACCCCAGAACGCCACGCCATCGTCGATGCAGTGATTCGACAATGACCAACGAAGCAAGGAGCCTGCAATGAAACTGGCCATGATTCTCTGGCTGGCGCATACCCTGCCCCAGCCCGTCGCCGACCCGATGTGTCTGGCGACCACCGTCTACCTCGAAGCGCGCGGCCAATCCGAAATCGGGCAACGCGCCATCGCCGAAGTCATTCTGCGTCGTCGCGACAGCGGCCGCTGGGGCGACAACGTCTGCGCCGTCGTCACCGCGCCAGGCCAATTCGCGATGGCGACATTGAGCCCGAATCAACGCCTGATCGAACCTGCCGCCGGCTTCACCGCCGCGCGCATCGCGCTGGCGATGGCGTGGAACTGGTCGCATGCGCGCCGCGAGATCGTGCCCGGCGCCACCAGCTTCGCCCTGAGTTCAGTCGAAGCCGCCGCCGGCCGCGTCGTCGGCCGCATCGGCGATCACACGTTCTATCGCTCGTCGTCGCTGGCAATGCGTTGACGACCCGCGCACATGCGAACGCGCGCGACATCGTCAGTCGCGCGCCAGTGCATCGCGCAGCAGCCGCAGTTCGTCATCGACCTGCACCGGATCGACCACCAGCAGCGAAAATTCCTCGCGCAGCAACTCGCGCAAGCGCAGTTTCAGCCGTCGCAAGCGTTGCGAAAGCGTGTTTTGCAGCACGCCCAGGGCGCTTGCGAGCTGTTTGAGATCACCCTGCTCGCCGCGCTCGAACACGTGTTGCAACAGCGCCACCATGATCGGATCGTCGCGCGATTGGTCGCGCAGCCGATCCATGGCGTGCGCCACCAGGGTCTGTGCGAACGCCCGCTCGTAGGCGTGTTCCGGCGTCACGCCGCCGGCGGCGGCCGCGATCGCCTGATCGTCACCACCGGCAATCGCGTAACGCTCGCCGTGGCGGGTGCCGAAGCGTTGCAGCAGCATGCGCAGATAGGTGCGGAAGCTGCCGCGATCGATGTCCGCGCGCGCCCACCAATCCCCGGCGATGGATTCGGCGAAGAAGGCATGGGTGAGATCATCGGCGCGATCGGCCCCGTAACGGCTGCGGAACCAGGCGTGGATCGGCGCCCGGTAGCGCCGCGCCAGCTCATCCCAGGCCAGGCGTGCCGCCGCCTGATCGCCGCTGGCGACGAGCAGACTCCAGCGGGTGGTTGGAAAGCCCATCGCTACCCCGTTCGGTCAGTCGGCGTCACATTCGTCACGCGCTGCGTATTGTAAGGATACGAACCCTCGCACAGGCCGCGCCATGTCCAGCCACGATACCGTCTCCACCGGCGACGTCGATCCTGCACCGGCACCGGCCAACCGCACCATCGCCGCGCTGTCGCTGGCGCTGGCCTCCGGCACCGCGCTCGGCGAGGTCGAGATCGACTTGACAGACGCCGAACAATGTCGCATCGGCGCCTACACCCTGGTCGAGCGCATCGGCGGCGGCGGCATGGGCGTGGTCTATCGCGCCCATCAGCAGAGTCTGGAGCGCGATGTCGCCATCAAACTGCTCAACCTGCGCCTCGGTGACGACGAAAACGCGCTCGCGCGTTTCCGGTTCGAGGCGCGCAGCGCCGCCGCGCTCAACCACCCCAACATCGTGCAGGTGCTGGAGATCGGCCAGCAGCAGGGCATCGCCTACATCGCCATGCAACTGGTGCGCGGGCAGTCGCTGGCCGAACGCATCGTCAGCGAACGCTTCGCCCCCAAGCCGGCGGTCGAGCTGATGCTGCGGCTGTGCGATGCGGTCGGCTACGCCCATCGCCTGCACCTGCTGCATCTGGACTTGAAGCCCGCCAACATCCTGATCGACGAACGCGGCGAGCCGCTGGTGGCCGACTTCGGCCTGGCCCGGCGCATGGACGACCACGGTCAGGTGCAGGCGCAGGAAGTCTCCGGCACCCCGGCCTACATGGCCCCCGAGCAGGTGCTGATCAAGCAGTACCGTTTGAGCGCCGCCACCGACATCTACGCGTTGGGTGCAATCCTGTACGAGATGCTGTGCGGCGTGCCCCCGCACGGTCGCGGCAACCCCGCCGAGGTGATGCAACGCGCACTGGCCGGGCAGATTCCGCCACCGCACCAGTTCGCGCCGAAACTGCCGCGCGATCTGGAAGCGATCACGATGAAGTGCCTGAGCCTGCGCGCCGCCGACCGCTACGCCAGCGTCGAGACACTGGCCGAGGATCTGCGTCGGTACGCCAGCAACCTGCCGGTCAGCGTGCGCCGACCGACCCTGCGCGAACGGGTGCTGCGGTGGTATGCGCGGGAGCCGAGGTTCACCATCGCCATCAGCGCGCTATGCGTATTCGCGGTTGCCTGCAGCATCACCTTCGGATGGATGTGGCGCGAAGTGGACCGGCAGCATGCTGCGGCGGACGGCATCATTCGTCTGATGATGCTGCAAACGCCGGAATGGGTACCGCCGTATCAGGAGGATGGGGACTTCCGCTATCCCATGCATTGCTCGCAAAGAATGGATGATTGCTCCGGGAACGCATATTGGTTCGACGCTCACTCGGCGGCGCCGAAAGGAAGTCGCTATCTGGAAGCGCTACGGGAATACGTCCCGACGCTAAAGGCGTGGGGAAACACACACCTGAGCAACCAGGTTGCAGGCTACCTGCACGATATCGAACTCAAGATGGATCGTCCCCGGCTGGAGCGGACAATCGCCACCAGTGGCGAAACCGATGGCTTGATTTTCGCCTACATGCTGGCTGCGGCAGATCTGGATCGTGTCGATGAAAATGCCAGCACGATGGCGGCATGGCTGGCGCAGGCGACCCCGATCATCACCAAACCGTGGCAGGCACAGCTGTTGGCCGAAAGCTGTCGCAACTACGATGGCGATCCTGACTGCGCCAAAGCGATCTTGCGATTCCGGCAACTCGATCCAGACAATGCACTGGCATGGATTCAGGGCATGCCCTGGGTGCTTGGCAAACCTGCCGACGATCAATTGCTGCGCGCTGCGCGCGCGCCCAGATGGGATCGAGCGGATGCCGCACTCCTCGATGCGGCGCTGGCCTTTGGCAAGACCCACCGCAGCCTGACCCGCATGGAGCCACATGCTTTTGCGCTGGAAGTAGCCGACAGTCGCTGGCAATTCCTTGGCGACATCGGAAGCTATTGTCGACGGTCGCGCCACTTCCGGAATCAGCCTGCGATCGAACAGGCGTGCATCGCCCTTTTCCTCAAGGTGCACCCATTGATGAACCCCTCTCAATTGGACGAGCAAACAGCACAGGAAATGCTGCTGCACTTTGCGGAAGATCCATCCATACGTGCCGAGGCAGAAAAGCGATGGCGCAATGTCCGCTGGGCGCGATCGGCCCGCAACCAATTACTGGCATCACGGGATTTCGACGCCGCGCACCACTTCCAGATTTTGCGGGCACGCGGCGAATACGCCTACGAACAGGAGCTGCTGCTCGCCGCGCATCTTCCGATCGATGCGCCGCCAGAATTCGCCACCATCCAGCCGCTGCGCTGGCCGAAGTACCAGCCGCCATCGGTGACGACACCTTGATCCGCCTGCGTCATCAACCATTCCATCGGTATGGGTTTTGCCCCGGGAGGCGTGCGCACACGCGCGATCAAAGCTTCCGCGCCACTTCGCGCATGCCGATATCGGCGGGCCGGCGGAATGCGCTGGCGATCCGGTCGCAATCACGCGCCGGCACGCCCAATGCCTCGAAGGCATCCCGCCAGGGACGCACCGCGCACACCACGCGATCGATGATCCGCGCTGCGGCCGGCGGCAACAAGCCGAACCGGCCAGCGCCAGCCAGTGCATTGTCCAGGCGCGCCAGCCGTCCCTGCGGTCCCACCGCAAGGTGCAGCATGCGTTCGCTCGCCACCTGCGGCTTGGGCACCACGTCGTACAACGGGCTCAGGCGCCAGCCACGCCCCGGCGCATCGTAAAGAAACGCATGGTTGCGCAGATGGTCGTCGTCGTTGGATACAAGGATGTTGAACACCATGCGCGCGAACAGCTCACGGCGATCGCCGGCAATCCAGCCGCTCACCCCGTAACGAGCCAATGCGTCGACGATCTGCGCGTAGCTGGAGTCGGCCGACTGCCGTTCATGGAGCGCCAGCAGGGTGAGCGCACTGACCATGTGGCGCCGCCCGATGCCGTGAGCCAACGACACGCGATCGAATCGCTCGATCAGCATCACCCGCCGCCCATCCGCCAAGGATTCCAGTCGCGTGCGTGGCACGTCCAGCCCCGCCTTGCGCGCCAATTCGAGAGTCGCGTGCTCCACCGTCGGTACATCGAACGGATCGTTACTGGTCGGGAACTTCGCGATCCACTCGCCATTTTCGACACGCACCACGGCCTTCGGCCGCGCTCCGCCCATCGACGGCCCGCCAGAGAAAAGATCCTGCAGGTGCGCGGGCACCGGCTCGCCGGCATCGATCCGCGACGCCGCTTCCAGCAGGTGCTGCAAATCGACAATGTCCGGCAACATGCCGCCAACCGGCGGGCTAGATGGCGATTCGCGCACATCCAGCGCACCGGCTCGATGCGGGCCGGCGTGATCAAGATAGACCGATTCCGGCAGACCGTTCGGTGGCGCCCGCAGGCGGTTCTCGATGACTCGGCGCCCCCACGCGTCCGGCGTCGCATCACGCAAGGCACCGAACAGCGCCAATCCGGCAATCGGTACACACTCACCATCGTTGGTTGCCGACGCCAGATCGAGCGAGACCGGATCGACCGGCACGGCATTGGCGCGCGCCACATAACGACGACCATAGGCAAACCGCGAGGCCTGTACCTGCAGCCCCTGCTCGACCAGCGTCAGGCGTCCGGCGGGAACCGCAGCCGGTTCACCGGGCAAATGAATGAAGACGGTGCGTTCAACCATGTTCAAAAGTCCAGATCGTCGCCTCGCCCGCGGCGCGCCCGCTTGGCCTTGGTGAGATCCAACAACGCGGCGGAGGCCGGGTCGCGCAGCGTGGCCAGCAATGGCAACAGCCCGAGGCAGTCGAACACGGCCAACCAGATTCCCAGCGAGACCTCGACCGCACCTCCCTCCAGCCGCTTGAGCGTTGCCAGCCCGATTCGGGCGCGTTCGGCCAGCGCCTGCTGGGTCCAGCACCGCGCCAGGCGGGCTTGCCGTACCAGCTCACCCAAGTGCACCGCGACTACTTTGGACGGTGGCGTGGCAAAATCGGATTCTTTTCTACGCATGGCCCGTACGTGATACGTTATCGTGATTTCGGATCATTTATAACCCATTTACACGCGAACGCCGACGCAGTCAAATCTGCCACCGCCTGATCGTCGCTGGCGACGAGCAGGCTCCAGCGGGTGGTTGGAAAGCCCATCGCTACCCCGTTCGGTCAGTCGGCGTCACATTCGCCACGCGCTGCGTATTGTAGGGATACGAACCCTCGCACAGGCCGCGCCATGTCCAGCCACGATACCGTCTCCACCTGACCAGCATCGTGCACATGATGGTGCCGACAGCATCGACTATGCTCATTGGGCATCTCATCTCGCGTTCCCCCTCCTCGACCAGGAACGCTTTTCGGAAGCCGAAAGCCTCGCCAGATCCTCGGCTTCGATTCTTCGCACGAAATGGGGCGCCGAGAAGGACTGGACTTTGCTTGCCGAATACGCGCTGGGGCGTTCCCTGCTGGCGCAGGGGCATCCGGCAGACGCAGTGCCACTGTTACGGCACGCAGGCGACGGATGGGAAAAAATGTACGCCGACAGACCCGCCATCCAGGTTTATGCCCGCTACTACCAAGGCATCGCGATGGCGGCTGCTGGTGACCACGACGCGGGCGACCAGCTGGCGCGGACCAGCGTGTCGGAGGCAATGGTAATGAGTCCCTCCCCCGATCTGATGGGCCAGCCGCTGGCGGATGCACTGGCTCGTGCAGCCGCCGTCTAGCCACCGGCCCACCGCTGACGAAAGCGCATCGGTGGCACGAACTGTCCTGTCGGCATGGGTTTGCTTGCGAGCCAGCGGCCCATATTGGGATGACTTCCACCCCACGGAGTCCCGTCGCATGAAGCTCTACACAAAACCCGGTGCCTGCTCGCTCGCCGACCACATCGCGCTGGAATGGATCGGCAAGCCCTACGAAGTGCAGGTCGTCACCGCCGCGCAGACCAAGCAGCCCGACTACCTCACGATCAACCCGGCCGGTCAGGTGCCGGCGCTGGTCGATGGCGATTTCACGCTCACGCAGAACTCGGCCATCCTCAATTACATCGTCGACAAATACCCGGACAGCGGACTCGGCGGCGACGGCAGCGCGCGCGGGCGCGCCGAGGTGAACCGCTGGCTGGCGTTCGCCAATTCCGACATCCACCCGAGCTTCTGGCCGATGTTCGGTTCGGTGGGTTATCTGCAGGACGCGGAGCTGATCGAAAAATCGAAGGACGTGGCGCGCAAGAAGCTGCGCGGCCTGTACGAACGCGCCGACCAGCAGCTCGCCGGTCGCGACTGGATCGCGGGATCGCGTTCGATCGCCGATCCGTATCTCTACGTGACGCTGCGCTGGGCGGGTTTGGTCGGCGTCGATCTATCCGGCCTGGACAACCTCGCCGCGTTCCGCCAGCGGATGGAGGCCGATGCCGGCGTGCAGAAGGCACTGAAGACCGAGGGGCTGGCCTGAGCCTGCGACGCGCCGCAGTGCGCGCCATCCTGACACACGGGAGGCAGCCTTGCCTGTCGACCGGATCGTCCATGGCGGTGGCGTCGGCGCCGTCGAAAATCGCATGCTCGACACCGGCAGGGTATTCCTCGATACCCTGCCGGCACGCGCCGTCAGCGCATCCGCGACCGGGCGCCGCCCGTATTGACCGGCGGCATGCCCTTGCACGTCCAGCGGTTGACGATTTCGGCCTCGGTCGCCTTCGGGTCGCCGATCCGGAAGCGTTGCCCGTGGGTGTAACTGGTTTGCCAACGGCAGCCGCGGCGCACGTACGGCGCCGGGACGATCGGCGGCTGTTCGGTCACCGTGCAGCTGGCGCCGTTGCCAATGCCAGTCGCGGTGTTCTGGTAGCCGTTGTCACGGCTCAGCTCCAGCGTGACCGACGGGCCACCGGGCTGGCAGCTCACGTCCGCCATGAACACCACAGGGCTCGGCGGCGGGATCGGGCCGTCCACGACCACCTTCTTCACGACGTGCAACGAGCCGTCGCCGCCGCCACCGCCCTTGCAGGACCAGAGGTTGACGATTTCGGCAAGGTTCCCCTTGGCGTCGCCGATGCGAAAGCGCTGCCCGCGGACATAGCGCGTTTGCCAGTGGCAGCCTTGGCGCGCGTACTTGTCAGGGACGACCGGCGGCTGCTCGGTCACCGTGCAGCTCGCACCGTTGGCGATGCCAGTCGCGGTGTTCTGGTAGCCATTGTCTTGGCTCAGCTCCAGCGTGACCGACGGGCCACCGGGCTGGCAGCTCACGTCCGCCATGAACACCGAAGGATCCGGCGGTTGAATGGCGCCGATGACCTGGATCTTTTTCTTGACGGTCAGGGCGCCGTCGTGCGGCTTGGAAATTTCACGCACCTGAACCGCCGCCAGCACGTCGTAGGGCGGCGAGTGCGGCGCACCCTCCACGCCGATCGTCTGCGACGTAGCGTCGGCCACGAAGGTGCCGATGATGGATTGCGGCCTGCTGGTGTTCGGGCCGGTGGACCCATAAGGCTGCGAATTCGCCGCATAGACGTAGGCCGAAACGCCGGCGCCACCAGTGAAGCGGGTTTTCCAATTGAAATCCCAGGCCGGCATGAACAGCTGCACCTGGTAGTGACGACCCACGATCAGCCCTTGCAAGGTCACCGTCGCAGGACCAACGCCATATGCCGCCCCTCCCACGAGCGCCGCCATGTCCGGGCCAAAGCCGGGAGGCGTGAAGGCATGGCCGGTGTAGCTGAGCCCCTGGAACCCGCTGTAGAGGATTCCGTGCCCCTGACTGACGAAATGCACGCCATTCACGGTGGGCGAGACCGGATTGTTGGACGACGCGGCCACCAGGCTGCCCTGCGTCGATACGTCGCTGGCTTGCCCGGTGGTCGAGACCGGTTGCTGCCAGGTGATGTCGGCGGCGTGCGCAGCGATGCTGCAAAGGCTGCCGATGGACAGGCTGGCAGCCACGTGGACAAGGTACTTGTTCATGCGATTCTCCATGGCCGGACGTTGGTTTCTTGCAACCAGGATGACAAGGCGAGCCAGCATCACTGTTTCGTCGAAGAAGGTGCGATCCGATCGCCCGCCACCCGCCCGGCGGCCTCCACCTCTCTCACCGACCCGACGACATCGCCGGTCTGCGGATTCTTCACAGATGCCAGTTTCCCGGCGAGCTGACCGTTGCGAACGCGAATGCAGGCTCCCCACCCTCCTCCCGGGAAAAAGTTGTTGTGGTTATACGGACCGCCGCTCAAGTCGCTGGTATCCATCGTGTGGCAACCGCCGTCGCTGCTGTAGTAATGAAACTTTTCCGCGAACGCCGTTGCGGACATCCCCACAGTGCAAAGCGCAATAGTCAGCATGGTGATGAGCGAACGTTTCATGGGACACCCCTTGGCAATTCTGGGATCAGGGCACACCATGGCGCGCCCGCGTCGCGCACGGCATCCCACGATCATGGGGTGACCGGCCACCGCCGCCGGCGCGCACGGTGCTAGGCTCGCAGCGCTGGCCATCGGGAGAATGTCCGGATGCGGGTGTCGGTGGTCATTCCCATCGCGGTGCTGTGCCTGTGCGCATGCGTGCTGGCCGGTGCGTGGCGCGCTCGTGCGCCCGCCACGGCGCCGGCGCACACTGGCATGGGCCTGCTGCGCGACTATCCCTGCCGCCGCAGCGAAACCAAGGTGGTACTGGTGAAAGGCGTGGAGGACGGATTCTCGCCGGCCGGCAACGAGCCCGGCTTCCTCCGGCCGGGCCTGGACACGGCGCGCTGGCGCTCGCTCGGCGCCGGCAGCTACGACCAGAGCCAGCCCGATCGATTTTTCGTCGATTCGCTGCGGGTGCCCGCGCACGTCCACGACGGCTTGTTCGTCATCGGCCTGAAGCCGCTGCCGGTCAGCGACAGCATCACCGACACCATCGGCATCGGCGACCTGCGCGCGCCCAGCCGCTTCGGTTCGCTCATCACCGAATTGCCGAAGCGGGATGGCTGGACCATCGAAGGCACGCTGTATTCCGCCGAGCTGGCTCGGATCATGTACAACGACCACAGCGGCAGCCTGCTCACCGGCTTGCGCGAAGGTGCGCAAGCACATTGGCTGGACGTATCGGTACAGGACGACACCAGCGTGGATTTCATCGGTCTGGCCGCCTGCGTGGAGCCGCCGCGCGGCAAGGGCGTGACGCTGGCCACCGACGTCGCGCAACCGCCATCCGGAGCGATTGCGTTGAGCTGCCGCTTCGGGCCGGAGAACTGGCCGGCCTGTGATCCTTACGTCGGCGACACCGCCTGCGCGACCGCCTTGCCGATTGCGTGCCTGCTGCCCGGCGAGCAGCCGCCGCCGCGTGATTTCTCCGTGCCTCGCCTGGCCGCAGGGTGGACTGGCGGCGATATCGCCTTCACCGAACCGGTGGCGGCGGCGCAGTTTCATCGCATCGCCGAAGTGGATGCCTTCTGTGCGACGCATTTCGGCACGCACTGGCGCACGCTGACCTCGCCGGAAGGCCTGCCCAATCTCAGCATCGTCGGCCGCGGCCGACCGCCTTCCGGGCCGGTGCGGGCGTGGGTGGACGAAGTCAATCAACCTTACGGAACGTGTTGGGCACGCTGACATGCACGCGCCAACCAGATCCGCCAGCCGCGTCGGCATCCTCGAAGACGACGCCAATCTGCGCCTGTACCTGGAACAGATCGTCGCCGAGGGCGACGGGCTGATGCTCGCGTTTTCCGTCGGCAGCGTCGCCGAGGCAGTGGCCTGCATCGAATCCTCGCGCCCGGATCTGTGCCTGGTCGATCTGCAACTGCCCGACGGCAGCGGGCTGGACTTCATCGCCGCGCTGAAGGCGGTCTCGCCGGCACGCTGCCTGATCCTGACCGTGCTAGGCGACCGCGAAAGCGTGCTGGCCGCGCTGCGTTCGGGCGCCGATGGCTACCTGCTCAAGGACACCGCGCCCGAACCGCTGCGTCGGGCCATGCTCGCCACCCTGGCCGGGGAGACGCCGCTCAGCCCGCGCGCCGCGGGCTTTCTGCTGGAGATCTGGAAAGCCTCGGCGGCGATCCCGAAGCAGCCGCCGGGCGCGCGGCTGACCGCACGCGAAGTCGACGTGCTCACCCTGTTTTCGCGCGGCCTGAGTTACCGCGAGGCGGCCGAGTCGCTGGGCATTTCCGCGCACACCGTCGGCGACCACGTCAAGGCGATCTACCGCAAGCTCGACGTGCACTCGTGCACCGAGGCGATCTTCGAGGCGCGCCAGCTCGGGCTGATGTCGCCGCGCGGCTGAGAGGCTGCGAGTCTTTCGGCCGCGAAGGCCGGCCGCGGACGGCCGGCACACTGGATCCATCACGCGATGATCGATCCAGCAAGGCACGGCCGGGCGGGCACCGGACGCGACACTGAATATTTCCACGGGAAGTGGAGAGTCACGAACTCTGAGCCGCGCCGGAATTCGGCAATGCCACCTCCACCCGCACCCGCGTGCCACCGGCCGCCGAGGCCGGTTCGATGCGCAACTGCGCGCCGAGCCGGCGTGCGCGCCAGGCCATGTTCGACATGCCGTTTCCGATGGCGGCGACCTGCTGCGGCAAGCCGGCGCCATCGTCGACGATGTCCACCCGCAACCGGCCTGCGCCCAGCGCATCCACGACGATCCGCAATTCACCGCCACCGGAATGGCGCAAGGCGTTGTTGACCGCTTCCTGCATCAGCCGGTACAGGTGCAGGATCCATTGCGGGTCCTCGCCGCCGCTACCGAGTGTTTCGGACTGCTGCCAGTGCAGGCGCATGCCGGCCTGCTCGACCTGCGGCGCAATGCGGGCGCGGAACACTGCCAGCGCCGCACCGACGTTCTCGCCGGCGGCATCCATCGAATCGACGATCAGGCGCAGGTCGGCCAGGCCGCCGACCAGTTCGCTCTCGATCTGGTCGATATCGATGCGGCGCATGCGGATGCGCGCCAGCAGCGAGGCCAGGGCGCCGCCGACGCCATCATGGACATCGCGCGCCAGACGCTGGCGCTCTTCGAGGATCGCGCCGCGGCGCTGCTGGCGCTCCAGTTCGCCGCGCGTCTGCTCGATCTCGATCTTCTGCAGGCGCACAGTGCGCGCCAGGTTCAGTCGCGCGACGGCGAAACGCGTCGCACCGCGCCCGAACACCCACGCCGACGCGCTCGCCAACGCCAGCGACAAGGCGACGAGCCCGCAACCATGGAACGCTTCCAGGCGCGCCAGCCACAGCCCCGAGTACGGCTCGAACACGTCGCGCACGGCGATCAGCATGGTCGCGATCGTCAACGCGCTGGCAGCGCCGATGGCCAAGGCGACCCAGCGCTGCGGCGGCGACGCGCGCGGCCGATTCAGCACCGCGCAGACCAATGAAGCCAGGGTCGAAGCCAGCAGCGCATGGTCGAAGCCGACGCGATGCGCCGCCAGCCAGGGCGTGAGGTCGGCCGCGTTCGCCAGCAACCGGCAGCCGGCTGCCGCTGCTGCCGCGGCCAGGCCGAGGAACCATCCGCGCGAGTGCGCGAAGGCGACCGCACCCAAGGCCAGCACGGCGGCGAGCAACGCGCTGGCGGTGGCGATCTGGCGCAGCGGCGCGACCCACGCCAGCGCACGCGGCGCGGCGTGACCGCCTGCATCGAGCAGCAACGGCGGCATCATCAGCACTGGACCGGCAGGCGCGAAGATCGCATCGACGTGATTCGCGCCGGGACGAAACCAGGAATGCGGGATCGTCAACGCCATCGGCCGCATCCGTGGTGCCGCCGGGTACGGCGCACCGAGCGCCGCACTGGCTGGCAAATTGGCGCCGTTGACGAACACGTCCGGCGCGCCCGCCGCCGCCGGCAGGAACAACGTCACGTCACCGTCACCGCCAGGCGCGTCGGCGAGCCGCAGGCGGACCTGAGTCGGCAGGCCATCGCGCGGCAGATCGGCGAGGACGCCCGCATCGCCACGCCAGGGCCCGTTCGCCGGCACGCCATCCTCGACCGGGCGCAGCCAAGTCGCCGAGGCAACAGCGATGGCGCCCCGCCGCAGCGCGCCGGGCGATGGCGCGATCAGGCACGCGACGATGGCGACGACGGCGAGCGCCAAGGCGCCGCCGCCCGCGACGAGCCACCACGCGATCCCCTCGCCGTTCACCTTTGCGTCGCCGCCCACTACCGCGCCTCGCCCCTGGCCTCGATCCGGCGGGCAGGATAGCAGCGGCGTTCAACCTCGGTGATCGCCGCCGCGCGGAGCGCAGTTTTTCAGCCCCGCTCCGCCAACGGCACGAACTTCAGGTTTTCCGGCCCGGTGTAGTTCGCGCTCGGGCGGATGATCTTGCCGTCGATGCGTTGCTCGATCACGTGCGCGCTCCAGCCGGATGTGCGCGAGATCACGAACAGCGGCGTGAACATCGCCGTCGGCACGCCCATCATGTGGTAGCTGACGGCGCTGAACCAGTCGAGGTTCGGGAACATCTTCTTGATCTCCCACATCACCGCTTCCAGGCGGTCGGCGATGGCGAACATCTTCATGTTGCGCTGATCTTCCGACAGCTCGCGCGCGACCTGCTTGATGACCTGGTTGCGCGGATCGCCGGTGGTGTAGACCGGATGCCCGAAGCCGATCACCACTTCCTTGCGCTCGACGCGGGCGCGGATGTCGGCCTCGGCTTCATCGGGGGTGTCGTAGCGCTTCTGGATCTCGAACGCGACTTCGTTGGCGCCACCATGCTTGGGCCCGCGCAGCGCGCCGATCGCGCCGGCGATGGCCGAGTACATGTCGCTGCCGGTGCCGGCAATGACACGCGCGGTGAAGGTGCTGGCGTTGAACTCGTGCTCGGCGTAGAGGATCAGCGAGGTGTGCATGGCGCGCACCCACAGTTCGCTCGGCTTCTTGCCGTGCAGCAGGTGCAGGAAGTGGCCGCCGATGGAGTCGTCGTCGGTTTCGATCTCGATGCGCCGGCCGTTGACCGCGTAGTGATACCAATACAGCAGCATCGAACCCAGCGACGCCATCAGGCGGTCGGCGATGTCCTTTGCGCCCGGATGGTTGTGGTCGTCTTTTTCCGGCAGCGCGCAGCCCAGCGCCGACACGCCGGTGCGCATCACGTCCATCGGATGCGCGGACGCCGGCAATTGCTCCAGCACCGCCTTCACCGAAGCCGGAATGCCGCGCAGCGCCTTGAGCTTGGCCTTGTACGAAGCCAGCTCGGCGGCATTGGGCAAGGTGCCGTGCACGAGCAGATGGGCGATCTCCTCGAACTGGCTGCTGGTGGCGAAATCGAGGATGTCGTAGCCGCGGTAATGCAGATCGTTGCCGCTGCGGCCGACCGTGCACAGCGCGGTGTTGCCGGCGGCGACGCCGGACAGGGCGACCGACTTCTTGGGTTTGAAGGGAGTAGCCGGCGCCGCTTCGTTCATCGTTTGCTCCGTGGATGGCAATCAAGGCCTTGCCCAGGCGGCAAGGACGGATGGAACGGGTGTCCTGCGAATCTCGCTGCGAATCGCAGCCGCCGGGAACGGATCGCATCGCGATGGCGATGCCACCGTCCCCACCCGGCGGGAGACGGACGATTTTACGGCAAGCCGACCCCGACTCGTTGCGATCCGCGCTGCGCAGAGTCCGCGGTTGAAAAACTCACCGCCTCTCAGGCGTCTCCCGACGACGCCTCCAGGCCATCGAGCCGCTGCTGCTGCGCGCGGTAGCGACGCAGCGCCTGACCCAGATTCCAGCCGAGCGTGGCAAAGGCTGTCGCCCACGTCAGCCCTGCCAGCCGCAGCCACGGCCCCGGCACCAGCAAGGCGATGGCGAAAATCGCCAGCGCCAGCGCGTGCAGATACAGGTGAGCCGACGCGGCCGCCGGCGACAGCACCGCGTTCATGCTGGGTGGAAACTCGCGCTGGCGCAGTGCCGGGCTGGCGCCGATGCGTTGCTGCAGATGCAAGAACACCAGGAACGGAACGATCTTGTAGAGCATCGCGCACAGCACCGATATCGAGAATCCGGCGAAGAACAACAAGCCGGGCCACAGCGCCGGATCCACCCCTGCCGCTGGCGGCAGCCACGGCAAGGCCAGCCATGCCGCCGCCGCCGCCAAGCCGCTGGCCATGCCCAGTCGCCAGAAAATCAGGCTGGCATCACCACGCTTGCGCCGTCGCCGTGCCAGCAGGCGCAAGGTCGTCGCCGCAAACAGCGACAGCGCCAGCACCGCCGGTGCCAACGCCCAGATCCAGCGCGTCGTCAGCGGTGCCAGCGCCGCCGCCAACGCCAGCGCCGCCAGCACCACGCCGGCCAACCAGCGCTGCAAGGCCGGCGGATATTCGGGCGTCATCTGGAACATCGGCACCACCTGCAGCGCCACCGCGGCGATCAGGCTCGCCACCCAGCCCAGCCACGCGAACGCCACGTGCACGTCCGTCCACGGCACGCGCGGCAACGGCAGTTGCCGAAAACCATGTCCGGCCGCCAGCACCAGCCCCAGCGCCAGCGTTGCAGCCAGACCGAGCAAAGCCAGCCGCAGCCCGCGCACACTGGCGTGCTGCGAGCGCGCCAGCCACAGGCCGCGTCCGATCACCGCCAGCACCCCGCCACCGGCCAGCGCCAGAGCGACGAGGGCGAGCCGAATCCACGCCGCACTGCCATCCCACAGGCCCAGCGGCAGCGCGATCGCGCCGATCAGCCACGCCACGTGCACGGCACCGGCAAGACCGCGGGCGCGCGCCACCGGCACGCCGGCCAAGACCGGCAGCAACTGGAACAAGGCGCCGATCATTGCCATGCCCAGCACGCCCAAGCCGAGCAGGTGCGCGACCGCCAGCATCGCCGGCGTCCAGCGCGAGGCCAGCGCGTCGGCCCCGACCCAGGCCAGCAAACCACCGGCGAGCACTCCGAACACCGGTACGGAGAGAAAAAAACGCAACGGCACCGAGATCGGCGGCGCCTGTTCCAGCGACAGTGCAGCCACCTTCACGGCGCCGTCGCCGGGCGCTCGATGCGCAACCGGCAGCACCCGGCGCGGTTGTCCTCGATCCGCCAGCGCAGGCCGCGCTGTTCCAGCAAGGGCAGCAGCGGCACCGGCTCGCGGCTGACCAGGGCGAGCAACGATTGCCCGGGCGACAGCTCGCGCGCCGCCGCAAGGATCAATTCCATCGGCTCGCACGGCGGCAGGCCGCGCACGTCCAGACAGCGTTCGCCGTCGCTCATGCTCACACCTGCTGCATGCGCTCGAGCAGTGATGGCGCCTCGGCGCCGAACGCGCGCTCGCTCATCGGATAGAGCATTTGTTCCTCTTTCATGTTGTGCTGCTGGATGAGGATGTTGAGCGTTTCCAGAAAGCCCAGGAAATCATCCAATGCATCGGCGGCCAGCGCCGCGTGCAGGCGCGCGAGCAGGGCGCGCATCTGCTCGTGCTCCATCCGCATCACCGCGGTCGGCCCGCCCTGCATGCCGGTGCGTTCCTCGAACGCCGGGAACAACACGGTTTCCTCCATTTCCAGGTGATGTTCGAGGGCGCCACGGAACTGCGCGAAGGCAGCGTCGGTGGCAGCGCCATCGCCATCGCCGGCGACCGCTTCGGTGTGCGCGAACAGGGCGTCGCAATGACGATGATCGTCGGTCAGGAAGTCGGAAATCATGGTCGCCTCATGGTGGGAATTCGCCGGCACTGTGCATGGCGCAACCGGTGCCTGCCTTGTCGCAGATCAAGCGCCGGTGGCGAACCGCCCGTCGCCGCGCAACGCCTGCAAACGCGTCGCCAGCGCCAGCGCGATCGCGGCCGCGCCACGCCCCATCACCGGCTGTCCGGCCGGCGCTTCCAGATGCGGCCACAAGCGCTCGCCGACCCGCGCCGGCAAGGTCGCCAGCAGATCCTCGCAGCGTCGACGCGGGCCGAGCACGCCGATCCACGGCGGCAAGGCCGGCGCGTCCGCCAGCCATTGCAGGGCGGCGCGATCGGTCTCGAAGTGATGCGACATCAGCAGCACGGCGGCGTCGGGCAACTCCGGCAGGCAGGCCTGCACGCGTTCGGCCGGTGTCGCCGCCGCCTGCCAGCGGGCACGCGCCTCCACCACCTCGACCCGCCAGCCCAGCGCATCGAGCAGCGCCAGCAGCACGGCGCTCTCCGGCCCGGCACCGAGACACAGCAGGCGTGGCAAGGCGGTCATCTGCAACGTCCAATCGCCGGCGGCGGCGACGCCCGGCATCGTCCATCGGTGATCGTGCTCGCCGCAGCGCATGCGCAACCGGCCATCGGCCGCGCCCGTCACCTGCAATCCATGCGCGCCGGTACGCCACGCCGCCAGCACGGCGGCGCTGCCCGACAGTGCCGCCAGCGGCAGCACCAGCACCCGCTGCCGGCCACGACAGCCACTGCCGCTGCCGAACACGTCCAGCAGGTCGCGGTTGTCCAGATCGAGCCATTGCGCACCGCCCTCCCGCAACGCATCGGCGGCGGCCTGCTGCAAGCGCGCCTCGTGGCAGCCGGCACTGATCCAGCCGACGTGACCGCCGGCGGCCGGCAGGTACACCATCGTGCCCGGGCGCGCGTAGGTGTGGCCTTCATGGTCGATCACGATCGCCAGACAGCCCGACTCCGGCCCGCGCGGATCGGTCAGGCAGGCATCCACCGCCGCCTTGCCCGGATCACTGCCGGGCGGCGTGGCCAGCACGCGCGCAACAGCGCTCATCGACGCAAGGTGTCCACCAGCGCCACCGCGAAGCGCTCGATGTTGCCGGCATGCAGGCCGGCGAGGTTGGCGCGCCCCGAGTCCAGTACGTAGACGCCATGGCGCTCGCGCAGGTACCGCGCCTGTCCGGCGTCGATGCCGAGAAAGCAGAACATGCCGCGCTGGCTGAGCAGGAACGAGAAATCACGCGGCGATCCGGCCGCCTGCAACTGCCCGGCGAGCTGCGCGCGGACATCGCGCAAGCGCAGCCGCATGGCCTCCAGCTCGTCCTGCCACAGCCGGCGCAGGCCGACATCGGTCAGGATGCCGGCCACCACCGCCGCACCGTGCGCCGGTGGCATCGACACGCTGGCGCGCACCGCATCGAACAGTTGCGATTGCACCGCACGCACTGCCGCCGGGGTGCCGGCCAGCCACGCCAGGGCGCCGGTGCGCTCACGGTACAGGCCGAAGTTCTTCGAGAACGACACGCACAGCAGCAACTCGGGCAGACGTGCGGCAAGACGGCGGACCGGCTCGGCATCGGCGTGCAAGCCATCGGCCAGCCCCTGATAAGCCAGATCGAGCAGCACCAGAAAGCCACGACGCAAGGCCATTTCGGCGATCAGATCCCAGATCGGCAACGGCAGATCGATGCCGGTCGGGTTGTGGCAGCCGACCTGCAACAGCACGACGTCGCCCGCCGGCACCTGCGCCAGCGTCGCCAGCAGACGATCGCCGTCCAGACGTTGGCCCGCAGGATCGGCATGCGGATATTCGGCCAGCGCCAGCCCCGCCGCCTGGAACACCCCGGGATGATTGCCCCAGCACGGCCGACCGAGCCAGACCCGCGCCTGGCGACGGCAGCGCGCGATCAATTCCGCCGCCTGGCGGAGGGCGCCGGTGCCGCCGGTGGTCTGCATCAGGCCCCAGCGATCGCCTTCGCCGCGACTGGCGTCGTCCCGCCACAGGCCGGCGATCGCGGCGAGGAATCCGGGGTCGCCGGCCATGCCCTGATAGGCCTTGGTCTGCTGATGCTGGAGGTGGATCTGCTCGGCCCGCCGCACCGCCGCCAGCACCGGCGTTTGCCCCCGCGCGTCGCGATAGACGCCCACGCTCAAATCGATGCGATCGGGCCGCGAATCGGCTCGACAGGCCGCCATCAGGCTCAGGATCGGGTCCTCCGGCAACGGCTGGATGTGTTCGAACATCGCAGCATGGTGCCTGTCGCTGGCGCACCGCACCTTTGATCCAGATCAACACCAGGCGCGGCGCCACCGTCGAGGCTGCATGCAACCGTTGACCATTCCTCCGACTTGGCCTATGGTGAAGCAGACCGAACGAACGTTCGGTCTGCGCATCGAAACCGGTTCGACGACCTGCAAGGGAGCGGCGCATGGGTGCGATCCCAGCCTGGGGCATGTTCTTCGTCGGGCCCGATCAGCCCATGCAGCGGCGTGCCTTCGACCTGCCCGAACCGGGCGCCGGCGAGGTGATCGTGGCGGTCGCCGGCTGCGGCCTGTGCCATACCGACCTGGGATTTCTTTCCGGCGCGGTGAAGACGCGCAAGCCGCCGCCGCTGGTGCTCGGCCACGAGATCTCCGGGCGCGTGATCGCCGCCGGCGCCGATGTCCGCCACTGGCTCGACAAGGCGGTGGTGGTGCCGGCGGTGCTGCCCTGCGGGCAATGCGAGCTGTGCGATGCCGGCCGCGACAACATCTGCCAGCGCCAGCGCATGCCCGGCAACGATTTCGACGGCGGCTTCGCCAGCCACCTGTGCGTACCGGCGCGGTTCCTGTGCGCGCTGCCCGACGACCTCGGCCCGTTTCCGCTGGCCGAGCTGAGCGTGGTTGCCGATGCCATCACCACGCCCTACCAATCGCTGCTGCGCTCGGGGCTGCGCGCCGGCGAGGTGGCGGTGGTGATCGGCGTCGGCGGCGTCGGTCTGTATCTGGTGCAGCACGCCCGCAACGCCGGTGCGCATGTCGTCGCCGTCGACGTCGACGCCCGCCGCCTCGCCATCGCACTCGCGCAGGGCGCGCAGTGCGCGGTCGATGCCGCCGCCGTCGGCGAGCGCGAGCTGCGCCAGCACCTGCGCGACTGGTGCCGCCAGCATGCGCTGCCGGAAAACCGTTGGCGCGTGTTCGAGACGTCCGGCACCGCCGCCGGCCAGCGCAGCGCATGGTCGCTGCTCAGCCACGCCGGCACCCTGGGCGTGGTCGGCTTCACCATGGATCGCGTCGAGTTGCGCCTGTCCAACGTCATGGCCTTCGACGCCGACGTGTTCGGCAACTGGGGCTGCCGGCCGGCGCATTACCCGGCGGTCGTCGCCGAGGTCCTGGCCGGCCGCGTCCAGGTGCGCGACAACGTCCGTCAATACCCGTTGGCCGACCTGAATGCGGTCGTCGCCGACGCCCGCGCGCACCGCCTCGACCGGCGCGCCGTACTCGTTCCCTAGAACCCCGTTGCCAGAGCCGACGATGAAGAACCACCACCTGCTCGACCACTACGACTATCGCGCGATTGGCTACGACAAGCGCCCGCTGCGCGATGGCCACGGCGCGGCGGTGGCCGGCCTGTACAACGCCTGGATCGTGCTGGACAACGAAGCCCAGCTCAACTCCTACACCACCGAGGCGGTGAAGGAGATCATCCTCGCCTTCCGCCAGGCCTCGTGTGATCGCGAGGTGGTGGCGGTGGTGTTCACGGCGGTCGGCGACAAGGCGTTCTGCACCGGTGGCAACACCCGCGAGTACGCCGAGTACTACGCCGGCAATCCGCAGGAATACAAGCAGTACATGCGCCTGTTCAACGACATGGTCACCGCCATCTTGCTGTGCGACAAGCCGGTGATCAATCGCGTCAACGGCATGCGCATCGCCGGCGGCCAGGAAATCGGCATGGCCTGCGATTACACCCTGGCCGCCGATACCGCTCGTTTCGGCCAGGCCGGCCCCAAGCACGGCTCGGCGCCCGACGGCGGCTCGACCGATTTCCTGCACCTGTTCGTCGGCATCAACCGCGCCATCGAGTCGTGCACGCTGTGCGAACACTGGTCGGCCCACACCGCCGTCGAGATCGGCCTGATCAACAAGATCGTGCCGGTGCTGCGCAAGCCCGATGGCCGCTTCATCGCCAATCCGATGGTCGAAACGAACCGCCACGACGAATGGGGAAATCCCTGTTTTGGCCGCTTCAAGACCGGCGCCGCGCGCGAGCAGGCGAAAGCGCGGATGGCCGATTGCCGCACCGACCTGTCGCTGCTCGATGGCGAAGTCGACGCGCTGGCATACCGGCTGTCGCTGACGATGCCCGACTGCCTGACCAAGACCCTGGAGTCGATGCGCAAGAAGAAGCTCGAACACTGGCAGCGCAACAGCGAAACCAACCGCTCGTGGCTGGCGCTGAACATGATGACCGAGGCGCGCGCCGGGTTCCGCGCCTTCAACGAAGGCAGCCGCGACCGCCGCGAGGTCGACTTCCACGGCCTGCGCCGCGCTCTGGCGCAGGCGCAGCCGTGGGACGAGGCGCTGCTGGCGCGCATCCTGCCGGGGACCTGAGCGATGGACGCGAAGATCGCCAGTTGCGAACGGCACCACGGCCAGATTCTGGAAGTGAGCCTGAACGCGCCCAAGGCCAACGTGCTCGACGCGGCGATGATGGCGCAATTGCGCTCGCTGCTGGCGGTCGAACGCGCCGGCGGCCGGCGCAAGGCAATCGTCCTGCAAGGCGCCGGCGCGCACTTCTGCTTCGGCGCCAGCGTGCCCGAACACGCACCCGGGCAGGTCCAGGCGATGCTGCCGCAGTTCCATGCATTGATCGACGACCTGCTCGATCATCCGCTGCCGATCCTGGCGCGCGTGTCCGGAAACTGCCTCGGCGGCGGCTTCGAGCTGGCGCTGGCGTGCAGCCTGCTGTTCGCCGACGCCAGCGCGCGCTTTGCGGTGCCGGAGATCCAGCTGGGCGTGTTCCCGCCGGTGGCCACGGTGCTGTTGCCGGCCCTGGGCGCCGGTGCACTGGCCATGCGCCTGATCCTCAGCGGGCAAGCGGTGGATGCGACGGCACTGGACGCCGCCGGCCTGCTGGCGGCGCAACTGCCGACCACCGCCGGCACCGCCGCGCTCGACGACTGGCTGCAGCGCCACCTGCTGCCGCACAGCGCCGCCGCCTTGCGCATCGCCCATCGCGCCGCCCGCGCTCCGCTGCTTGCGCACTGGCGCGCACACATCCGGCCCGCCGAGCAGTTGTACCTGGGCGAGCTGATGGCCACCCACGACGCCCGCGAGGGCATCGCCGCCTTCATCGAACGCCGCCCGCCGCGGTGGCAGGACGCCTGACATGGACGATTCCGTACGCCTGCCCCTGCCCTGCCCCGACGACATCCTGTCGCAATGCGCGGCACTGATGGCACGCAAGGGCTACGACGGCACCAGCATGCGCGATCTGGCGCGCACCACCGGCCGCAGTCTGGCCGGCCTGTACCACCACTTCAGCGGCAAGGAGGAACTGCTGTTCCTCATCAACGAGCGCGGCTTCCAGCCACTGCTGGAAAACGCCACCGCGTTGCAGGAGACCTATGCGCACGAGCGCGCCGCCGCCCCGCGTGCGGCCAGCGAGCGATTGCTGCGCGCCCTGATCGACGCCCACGTCGGCTATTTCGCCGCGCATCTGGACCAGATGCGGGTGCTGATGTTCGGCACGCAATCGATGAGCAGCGCGCACGGCGAGGCGATCCGCCGGCTGAAGGCGCGCTACGCGGCCTGCGTGCGCCACGCCGTCGGCGAATACCTCGCCGCCCACGACCGCCCGGCCGATGCCGCGGTGGTCGAGCGCAAGAGCTTCCTGCTGTTCGGAATGATGAACTGGATCTTCGGCTGGTATTCGTTCGACGAGCACGGCCCGGCGCAGGACCTGGCCGCCGAGATCCACGCCACCTTCACCCAGGGCTGCCTGCACGGCCCTGACCCCGCCCCACGCCACGGGTGAGCCATGGACATCGCCGCCATCATCGACCGCTGCGAACGGCTGTATCGCGATCTCGACCTGAGCCATGTGCATGAATGGAAGCAGCGCACCGGCGGCAAGGCGATCGGGCACATGCCGGTGTACGTGCCGCGGGAAATCATTCATGCCGCCGGGATGTTGCCGGTAGGCATCATGGGCGGCGGCGACGACATCGAGATCATCCGCGGCGACGCCTACTTCCAGTCCTACATCTGCCACATCCCGCGCTCGACGGTGGAGCTGGGTCTGGCCGGCAAGTTCGACGTGCTCGACGGCATGCTGTTCCCGGCGATCTGCGACGTCATCCGCAACCTCAGCGGCATGTGGCAGATGATGTTTCCCGGCAAGCTGGTCAAGTACCTCGACTTCCCGCAGACCTTCAACGAGGTCGGCCGCGCCTTCCACCGTTTCGAGATGGCCGAGCTGGCGCTGGCGCTGGAAACGCTCTCGGGCATCGCCGCCACCCCCGAGCGCCTCAATCGCGCGATCGCCCTGTACAACGACAATCGCCGCGCCCTGGCCGAACTGTACGACCTGCGCGCCGAGCATCCGCAGCAGGTGCCGACCGCCGAGCTGTACCTTCTGCTGCGCGCCGGCAACGTGCTGGAAGTAGCCGAGCACACCGCGCTGGTGCGCGCATACATGCAGCAGGCGCGGCGGCGCCAGCGGGCGCTGCACGACAACGTGCGGGTGGTGGTCACCGGCCTGTTCTGCGAACAGCCGCCGCTGTCGATGGTGCGGGCGATGGAAAACAGCGGCTGCTACATCGTCGACGACGACTGGGTGCTGGGCGCGCGCTACCTGCTGCGCGACATCCCGGTCGGGCCGCGGCCGCTGGAGGCGATCGCCGACGCCTACATGACCGATACCGTCGCCACCGCCACCCGCTACGTCGATGGCGACGACAAGGGCGGCTACCTCGTCGACCAGGTGCGTCGACGCCGCGCCGAGGGCGTGATCTTCGCCGCCGCCAGTTTCTGCGACCCGGCCCTGCTCGACCGGCCGATGGGCCAGAAGGCGCTGGCCGAAGCCGGCATCCCGCACACCGCCTTCACCTATTCCGAGAACACCGGCCAGGTGCAAGTCATCAAGGAGCAGGCCGGCACCTTTGCCGATTCGATCAAGCTCTGGGGGGCTGCCGCATGAACGCCACCGCGACCCACGCACCGGCCGTGCAGAAAGAAGAAAGCATGGTCATCCAGAAGAAGATGATCGCCGAGCATTTCGAGACCCTCGCCCAGGCCGGACAGAGCCGGCGCAAGGTCGTCTACACCTTCGTGCCCGGCAATCTCAACGAACTGCTGCTCGCCTTCGACCTGCTGCCGGTGCACCCGGAGGTCAACGCCCTGCAATCGGGCATGCGCAAGCTGTCCGGCGACTACATCCTGGAAGCGGAGAAACAGGGCCATTCCGAGGACGTCTGCACCTACGTCAAATGCGACATCGGCATGCTCAAGAAGGGCAACATCGGGCCGACCGGCGAGCCGCTGCCGCCGCCGGATCTGCTGCTGCTCAGCTACACCGGCTGCTTCACCTTCATGAAGTGGTTCGAGCTGTTGCGCCAGGAATACGGCTGCCCGGTGGTGATGCTGCAGATCCCCTACCAGGCCGACGGCCGCATCACTGCGGGCCAGCGTGACTTCGTCGCCCGCCAGTTGCGCGAGGTGGTGGTACCGGCGCTCGAGCAGCTGTCCGGGCGCACGCTCGACGAGGACCGCCTGCGCGAACTGCTGGCCAGTTCGGCGCGCGCCGAGGACGACCTCGTCCACGTCTGGGAATCGGCGCGCCACAAGCCGTCGCCGATCGACGCCTATTTCGGTGGCGTGTACTACATCGGCCCGATCTTCACCGCCTTCCGCGGCCTGCCCGGCTGCGAGGACTACTACCGTTCGCTGCGCCGCGAGGTCGATTTCCGCATCGCCAACGGCATGGGCCCGACCACGCCCGAAGGCGAATTGCGCCAGCAGAAATACCGCATCGTCGTCGAGGGCCCGCCGAACTGGACCAGCTTCCGCGAGTTCTGGAAGATCTTCCACGATGAGGGCGTGGTGATGGTCGCCTCCACCTACACCAAGGTCGGCGGCCTGTACGAGCAGGGCTTCCGCCACGACGCCGCGCATCCGTTCGAATCGCTCGCCGAGTACTGCCTGGGCTGCTACACCAACCGCAACCTGCCCTCGCGCGTGGATCTGATCGCCAAGTACGTCGAGGACTACGACGCCGACGGCATCTTGTTCAATTCGATCAAGAGCTGCAATTCGTTCTCGGCCGGACAGCTGATGATGCTGCGCGAGCTGGAAAAGCGCACCGGCCGCGCCGGCGCGTTCATCGAAAGCGATCTGGTCGATCCGCGCTACTTCAGCGCCGCCAACATCAAGAACCGTCTCGAATCCTATTTCCAGATGCTCGAGGCGCGCCGCGCCGCGGCCTGAGGAGACCCATCATGGACTGCTGCTACATCGGCATCGACCTCGGCTCGACCACCACCAAGGCGGTGTTCCTGGACGAAAACGAACGCATCATGGGGCGCGGCATCACCAACTCGCGCAGCAACTACGCGCTGGCCTGCCAGGTGGCGCGCGAGGAAGCCGAGATCGATGCCCGCTTCGGCCTGTTGCGCCAGCGCCTGCGCGCCAGCCCGGGCATCGACGACCTGGCCGAGCCGCTGATGGCGCAGCTGTCGTGCCAACATGCGCTCGCCCAGCATCTGGAGCAGTTGCAGGCGTTGCGCCGCGAATGCGACCACGTCGCCAACGCCCATGTCATCGCCGCCGAAGAGCGGCACGCGATCGACAGCGCGCTCGATCGCATCTTCACGGCGATGCGGGCGCAAGCCGACACCGACTTCCAGCCCGGCAGCGCCGCCTCCAGCGATTTCTTCCGCGACCTGGCGGCCAGCCAGTACCTGCAGCAGGCGGCGCTGGCGGCGCGCGAGCTGCCGATCACCTTCGACCGTCTGGTGGGGCTGTTCGATGCCGCCATCATCCGCGTCGAGAACACCAGCTTCGCCGCGCTGTATCGCGACTACCTCGCCTTCGCCACCCGCCGGGTCGCCGCCGACGATCGCTTCGGCCCGTTCGCGGCGCAGATCGCCGACGAGGTCGGTCGCACCGCCGATCTGCATTTCAACGTGCTCAACGTGGTCGGCACCGGCTATGGCCGGCTGACCTTGCCGTTCGCACGCGAGCAGATCCGCTCGGAGATCCTCTGCCACGGGCTGGGCGCGCACTACATGTTCCCGGGCACGCGCACGGTGCTCGACATCGGTGGCCAGGACACCAAGGCGATCCAGGTCGATGCCCAGGGCATCGTCACCTGCTTCCAGATGAATGACCGCTGCGCCGCCGGCTGCGGTCGCTATCTGGGCTACATCGCCGACGAGATGAGCATCGGCGTGCACGAATTGGGTCCGCTGGCGCTGCGCTCGACCAAGCCGGTCAAGATCAACTCCACCTGCACGGTGTTCGCCGGCGCCGAATTGCGCGAGCTGATGTCGCTGGGCGAAAAGCGCGAGGACATCCTCGCCGGCCTGCACCGCGCCATCGTGCTGCGGGCGATGTCGCTGCTGGCGCGCTCGGGCGGGGTCAGCTCGGAGTTCACCTTCACCGGCGGGGTGGCGCGCAACCAGGCGGTGATCGCGGCGCTGCAAAAGCTGGTGTTCGAAAACTACGGGCAGGTCACCACCAACATCAGCGCCGATTCGATCTTCACCGGTTCGGTCGGCGCCGCCTTGTTCGCCAAACGCGACCCCAAGGGCGTGCTGGCCGATCTGGAGGTCACCCAGCTCGGCAAGAACCCCGCTTGCAGCCTCGCCGCCGCCTGCTCGGCCTGAACGGAGGACGCCATGTTCCACACCATCGGCATCGATGTCGGCTGCGATTCGGTCAAGACCGCCCTGCTCGGCTTCGCCGACGACGGCGGTCAGCCGCACCTGCTGTTTCGCGATCTCGACAAGGTGCGCAAGCGCAACGTCCGCGACGTCGCCCGCGCGGCGTTCGAGCGGGCGCTGGCCCGGCACGGCCTTGACGAGGACGCGATCGCCTACATCGCCACCACCGGCGAGGGCGAGTTGGTCGACTTCCGCCGCGGCCATTTCTTCTCGATGACCGCGCACGCGCGCGGCGCCGTCTTCCTCGACCCGCAGGTGCGCGCGGTGGTCGATTGCGGCGCCCTGCACGCCAAGGCGATGACGATCGACGAGCGCTCGCGCGTGCTTGCCTATCGCATGACCTCGCAATGCGCCTCCGGCTCCGGGCAATTCCTGGAGAACATCGCCCGCTACCTCGGCGTGGCGATCGACGACGTCGGCCCGCTGTCGCTGCAGGGCACTTCGCCCGAGCAGGTCTCGGGCATCTGCGCGGTGCTTGCCGAAACCGACGTCATCAACATGGTCAGCCGCGGCATCAGCACCGCCAACATCCTGCGCGGCATCCATCTGGCGATGGCCAAGCGCCTGATCGGCCTGATGCGGATGATCAAGACCCAAGGCGCGGTACTGGTGACCGGCGGGCTGTCGCGCAATACCGGTTTCGTCGCCGCGCTGGCGGAGACGGCGGCGCAGGATCGCCGCCTGAAGGTGGAGATTCGCACCCATCCGGACGCGGTCCACGCCGGCGCGATCGGCGCGGCGCTGTGGGCGGGGTTCCGCCACCTGCGCCTGGAAGGCCAGCCGGCCCATACCGAAGCGGCTTGAGAGCGGAGCGGCGAGCATGCAGTTTTTGCGCAGCACGCAGGAGTTGGGCGAACTGGCGGCCAACATCGGCAGCCTGGTGCTCGCCAACGCCGCCCGGCGCGGCAGCGCGCCGGCGTTCGCCGAACGCAACGGGCGCAATTATCGTTGCGTGTCGTGGGCGCGGCTGGGCGCCGATCTGGGCCGCATCGCGGCGTGGTTGTCGGCGCTGCCCGGTGCCGACGACGGCGACGGTCGCCGCGTCGCCTTCATCGCCGGCAATGGCTATGTTCGCCATGTCTGCGAACTGGCGGTGATGGCCAGCGGCCGCGTCAGCGTGCCGATCTTCGCTGGCTACCCGGCGCCGTTGATGGCCGAGCTGCTGCGCTTTGCCGCCGTCGAGCTGCTGGTCACCGACCAGCCCGACAAGGTGCTGGCGCTCGATCCCGCCTGCCTGCCGGCGCGCATCGTGCTGTTGCGCCGCCCCGATTCGCCGGTGCCGGCGGCGCTGGCCGAACGCCTGCTCGACCTGAGCCAGGTGCTGGCCCATCCGCTGCGTCGCGACGCCCGCTCGCGCATCGAGACGACGATGCATGCGGTACCGGCCGCGCGCGGCTGCCTGATCATGTTCACCTCCGGCACCAGCGGCCTGCCCAAGGGCGTGCAGCTCAGCCACGCCAACCTGCTCAGCCAGCAACAGGCACTGCGCCTGCTGTGGAAGCCGCGCCCGGGCCTGCGCCTGCTCTCCTACCTGCCGTGGCACCACAGTTTCGGCGGCCTGTTCGAACGCTTTTTCGCGGTCGCCTCCGGCGGCTGCATCGCGGTCGAGGACGGCGGCGGCAAGGACATCGCGCGACTGCTGGAAAACTTCGCGCTGGTGCGTCCGCACGTGTTCTTCAGCGTGCCCAAGATCTATCAGGAGATCGCCGTGCGGGCGCAGGCCGACGCCGCCGTCGAGCGCATCGTCTTCCATCGCCAGCTGCAATTCGTGTTCACCGCCGCCGCACCGCTGCCGCTGTCGGCCTCGAACGTGTTTCGCCAGCACGGCATACCGGTGGTCGAAGGCTGGGGCCTGACCGAGACTTCGCCGTGCTGCACGCTCACGCCGCGACAGCTGGACCGCACGCCGGGCGTGGTCGGCTTCCCGATCCCCGGCGTCGAGCTGGCCTGCGCCGATGACGGCGAGATCCTCGTGCGTGGCGCGAACGTGATGCGCGGTTACTTCCGCAACGAGGTGGCGACCGGCGCCGCGTTCACCGCCGACGGCTGGTTCCGCACCGGCGACATCGGCCAGTTCGGCGGCGAGGGCTTGCGCATCCTTTCGCGCAAGGAGCGCATGTTCAAACTCGCCAACGGCGAGAAGGTATTTCCGGCGCAGATCGAAGCGCGCATCCACACGCGCTGCCCGTTCGTGAAATACGCCTACGTGTTCGGCTCCGGCCAGCGCCATCCGCACCTGCTGGTGTTCCCCAGCCGCGAGGCCTTCGCCGCCGGCGCCTGCGCCGGTGGCGACGACTGCGCGCATCCGCAAGGGCCGGCCCAGCTGGCCTGCTGCCTGGCCTCGTGCCTGGCCGACATCAACGTCCAGCAGGCCACCGGCTACGAGGCGATCCGGCGCGCGCTGGTGGTCGGGCGCGAGCTGTCGATCGAGGACAACGAACTCACGCCGTCGTTCAAGCTGGTGCCGCGGCGGATCGAGGAACGCTACGCCGACTGCATCCGGGCGATGGAAGACGACCGTTACGACCGCCTGCCCGAAGGCGTGTACGTGCTCGAACTGGAGCCGCGCCGATGAGCCTGCACTACGGCGTGGTCGGGGCCGGCCCGGTCGGCCGGGTGTTCGCCGGCCTGCTCCGGCAAGGCGGGCAGCCGGTGACGATGCTCTGCCACCGCGAGCAGACGCGGCAGCTCCTCGCCCGCCGCCCGGTGGTGGTGAAAGGCAAGCTGGAAGCCTACGCCCAGCTCGATTCGGTGCTGCTCGAACCGAGCGAGTTCGTGCACGCCCGCCCCGACGTGGTGTTGGTGTGCACCAAGGCCATCGACACCCGCCACGTGCTGCACACCTTGCGCGATGCCGGCAGCGCGCCCGGCACGATCTATGTCTCCTGCCAGAACGGCATCGACACCGAACGGGTGATCGGCGAGGTGTTCGGCGCCGCGCAGGCGCTGCGCCTGGTGCTGAACATGGGTTGCGACGTTTCCTGCGGCAACGAGGTGGTGGTGACCTTCTGCACCGAGCACGTGCTGTCGCAACCGGTCGCCGTCGCCGACGAGCGCGTGCATCGCATCGCCGACGATCTGCGCGCCTGCGGATTGCCGCTGCGGTTGTCGGCGCGCTGGCGCGACGACGTCTTCCGCAAGGCGCTGCTCAACGCCTCGCTGGGCAGCCTGTGCGCGCTCACCCGCCATTGCATGGGCTGCGTGATGGGACAGCCCGAGGCGCGCGAGCTGGTCGCCCGGATGCTGCGCGAGGGGATGGCGATCTCCGCCGCCGAAGGCATCGAGTTGCCGCCCGATTATTTCGACTACGCCATGCGCTATCTCGATCAGGGCGGCGAGCATCGGCCCTCGATCCTGGTCGACGTCGAGCGCGGCAAGACCACCGAAAACGAGTTCCACTGCGCCGAACTGGCGCGTCTGGCGCGGCGCCACCGCGTCCCCAGCCCGATCATCGACATCACCGACAAGCTGCTGCGCTGCACGGAGAGCTACTGAATGCATCCCTTCCATGACATCGCCGTGATCGGCGCCGGCACCATGGGCGCGGCGATCACCCAGCACCTGCTGATGAAAGGGCTGTCGGTGCGCTTGCTCGACCGCGATGCGGCGGCGCTCGCACGCGGGCGCGAGCGGATCGCCGCCTCGCTCGACGAGGCGATCGCCCGTCGCCTGCTCGACGCGCCGGCGCGCGCGGCCATGCTGGCGCGGCTGCAACCGACCACCGCCATCGCCGATCTGGCCGCCACCGATCTGGTGATCGAAGCGGTGTTCGAAGATCTGCCGCTCAAGCGCCGCTTGTTCGCGCAGCTGGAGGCGGTGGTCGGCGCCGACGCGGTGCTGGCCAGCAACACGTCCTCGTTCCGCATCGGCGATCTGGCCGCCGGCCTGCGCCATCCGCAGCGCGTGCTGGGCACGCACTACTTCTATCACGCCGCCAAGAACAAGCTGATCGAACTGGTCGCCACCACCGACACCGATCCGGCCGTGCTCGCCGCGATGGAGGCATTCTACGAACGGCTCGGCAAGACTCCGATCCGCACCGCCGACGCGCCGGGTTTCGCCGTCAATCGCTACTTCGTGCCCTGGCTCAACGAAGCCGTGCGCGTGCTCGAAGAAGGCCTGGCCAGCATCGCCGACATCGATGCCATCGCCAGCGACGCGTTCGGCGTCGGCATGGGGCCGTTCGCACTGATGAACGCCACCGGGGTGGCGATCGCCGCACATGCCGCCAATGGCCTGGCCGCGCAGCTGGGGCCGTTCTACGCGCCGGCGGCGACCTTGGTCGAACAAGCCGCCTCCGGCCGCGACTGGCCGCTGGACGACCACCCGCTGCGCGGCAGCGGCCCGCGGCAACCCGAAATGGTGCGCCGCCGCCTGCTCGGCGCCGCCCTCGGCTGCGCCGCAGCGCTGGTCAGCGAGGGTGTGTGCTCGGCCACCGACACCGACCTGGGCGCCCGCGCCGGCTTGCGCTGGCCGCGCGGCCCGTTCGAGCTGATCGCCGCGATCGGCAACGCCGCCTGCGCCGGGATGGTCGGCGACGCGTTCGCGCCCTGGCAGTTGCCGCTGCCGGCCGTGCCGTTCGCACAACCGCAAGCGTTGCGCCTGCAATGGGTGCGCACGCAGGTGCATGGTCGCAGCGCGCAGATCGTGTTCGACCTGCCCGATCGCATGAATGCGCTCGGCGAGGAAGTGCTGGCACAACTGGCGGCGGCCTGGGATGCCGTCAGCGCCGATCGGCGCGTGCAGCGCGTGTTCTTCCGCGGCCGCGGCAAGGCCTTCGTCGCCGGCGCCGACATCCGCTTCTTCCTCGCCGCGATCGATGCCGGCGACATCGCCCGCATCGAGCACTTCACCCGCAGCGGCCAGGATTTGCTGGCGCGGATCGCCGCCTCGCCGCTGGACACCGTCGCCCTGCTCGACGGCATGGCGCTGGGCGGCGGGCTGGAGCTGGCGCTGGCCTGCCACTACCGGCTGGCGACCGCCACCGCCAGCATGGCGCTGCCGGAAACCGGCATCGGCATCTATCCCGGCCTCGGTGGCACCCAGCGCGGTGCGCGTCTGCTCGGCAACGCGGTGGCCAAGTATCTGGTCGCCACCGGTCGTCGTCTCGATGCCGGCAGCGCGCTCGAACTCGGGCTGGTCGATGCGCTGATCGAACCGGTCGCCGACTTGGCCGCGCTCGATGCACTGCCGCTGCCGCCGGCGCAATCGGGACGGCGGCCACAGCCGCAGCTCGAAGCGGCGTTCGCCGGCTATCGCGGCGAGCAGGACGCCGCCGCGCTGGCAAGCGCGGCACTGGCGCCGTTTGCCCGGGACCTGGCGCGCAAGGCGCCGATCGCGCTGCGCACGGCGATGCGCCTGATCGACGACGGCGGCCAGCGGCCGCTAGCCGAGGGTCTGGCGCTGGAACTGGCCGGCCTGCGCGGCATCTTCGCCACCGCCGACGCCCGCACCGGCCTGCGCAGCGTCGTCGACGGCACCCGCCCGACTTTTTCCGGACAGTGAGGTCAAGGTGAACGTACGCGGCTTCCACGGATCGCAAGGCGTCGGTGCCCTGTTCGACGACATCTATCTGCTCGCCGGCCGGCGCACGCCGTTCGGCAAGTACTGCGGGGCGCTGTCGACACTGTCGCCGACCGATCTGGGCATCCATGCCGCGCGCGCCGCGATCGCCGCCGCCGGCGTCGAGGCCGGCGCGATCGACCAGACGGTGGTCGCCAACATCGGCCAGGCCAGTGCCGACGCCTTCTTCCTGCCGCGCCACATCGGCCTGTACGCCGGAGCGTCGGAGGCGAGCCCGGCGCTGCTGCTGCAACGCATCTGCGGTTCGGGCCTGGAACTGCTGGGCCACGCCGGCGAGCAGCTCGCGCTGGGCAAGGCGGCACTAGCGCTGGCAGTGGGAACCGAGACGATGAGCCGCTTCCCGCTGGCGTCCTATGGCGCACGGCAGGGCTTCCCGCTCGGCCGCCCGGAGTTCATCGACCTGCTCTGGCAGGCGCTCGACGATACCGCCGCGGTGCCGATGGGGCGCACCGCCGACGTGCTCGCCGCACGCATGGGCCTGACCCGCGCCGAGGTCGATGCGTTCGCGCTGGCCAGCCAGCAGCGCTGCGCGGCCGCGCGTGCGCGCGACTGGTTCGCCGCCGAGCTGGCGCCGGTGCCGGCGCAGGGCACGTTCACCGGCGCCGGCCTGAAGCCACGCGCGTTCCGCTGCAAGGACAAGGCCGGGCTGGCCGCCGACGAACATCCGCGTGCGACCACCGCCGAAGCACTGGCGGCGTTGCCGAGCGTGTTCAGCGCCGACGGACCCACCACCGCCGGCTCGGCATCGGGCATCGTCGACGGCGCCGCGGCGCTGCTGCTGGCCTCGGGCGCGTTCGTGCGCGCCCACGGCCTGCATCCGCTCGGCCGCCTGCGCGGACACGTCGCGGTCGGCGTCGAACCCGGCTGCATGGGCATCGGCCCGGTGCCGGCGATCCGCACCCTGCTGGCACAGGCCGGCTTGCAGCAACGCGACATCGCCGGCTACGAGATCAACGAAGCCTTCGCCGCGCAGTGCCTGGGCGTGTGCCGGGCGCTGGAGCTGGATCCGGCCCGGGTCAACGTCAACGGCGGCGCGATCGCCATCGGCCATCCGCTGGCCGCCACCGGCGTGCGCCTGGCCTCGACCCTGCTGCGCACGCTGCATGACCGCGATGGCGAACTGGGCATCGCCGCCGCCTGCGTCGGCGGCGGCCAGGGCGTCGCCGTGCTGGTGCAGCGATGCTGAATCGCCTGCGCCAGTGCCATGTACTGGTCACCGGCGCCGCCGCCGGCATCGGCGCGGCGATCACCGAACGCCTCGGCGCCGAGGGCGCCCGCCTGTGCCTGGTCGATCGCGACGCGGCGGCGGTGCAGGCACAGGCACAGGCGCTGCGCACGCGTGGCATCGACGCCCGCGCCCACGCCTGCGATGTCAGTTCGCGTGCCCAGGTCGAGGCGCTGTTCGCGACGCTGCGCGAACGCGGCGAAGGCCTGGACGTGCTGGTCAACAACGCCGGCATCATCCGCGACGGCTGGCTGGCGGCGCTCGCCGAGGACGATTGGGATGCAGTGCTGGCGGTCAACCTCAAGGGCCCGTTCCTGTGTTGCCAGCAGGCGCTGGCCTTGCTGCGCGCCTCGCCGCAGCCGGCAATCGTCAACATCGCCTCGCGCGCCTGGCTGGGCAACCCCGGCCAGGCCAACTATTCGGCCAGCAAGGGCGGACTGGTGAGCCTGACCCGCACCCTGGCGCTGGAGCTGGCGCGCTGGCGCATCCGCGTCAATGCCGTCGCCCCGGGCCTGATCGACACCGCGATGACCCAGGCGATGCCGGCGACGGCGCGCGAGCGCCTGCTGCGCATGCAACCGGGCGGGCAGATGGGCACGCCGGCCGACATCGCCGCGGCGGTGGCGTTCCTGGCCAGCGCCGATGCCGCCTTCATCAGCGGGCAGATCCTGCACGTCGATGGCGGCAAGAGCTGCGGCTTGCTGGGTCTTTGAAGGCACATTGCAGGAGCACGCCATGGATACCGCCATCGACACCATCATCGCCGGCCCGCCCAGTGAGCGGATGCTGAGCCTTGAGGTCAACGGCCGGCGTCGTGCCTGCACGGCGGCGCCCGCCGCCACCCTGCTCGACGTGCTGCGCGAAACCCTGGGCCTGACCGGCAGCAAGCGTGGCTGCGAACTGGGCGAATGCGGCTGCTGCGCGGTGCTGGTCGATGGCTGGCCGATGCTGTCGTGCCTGCTGCCGGCCGCCGATCTGGAACATGCCGCGATCACCACCATCGAGGGCATCGGCGCCGACGGCGTCCTGCATCGGCTGCAGCAGGCGATGATCGACCATGGCGCGATCCAGTGCGGCTACTGCACGCCGGCGATGGTGATCAATGGCGTCCACCTGTTCGCGCACGACGCGCAACCCGACGAGGCGGCGATTCGCCAGTGCGTGGCCGCCACCACCTGCCGCTGCACCGGCTACCTGGCCATCCTGCGTTCGTTCCGCGCCGTCGCCGGCCATGCCGGAGAGGAGCCGCAGTGACCGCCTCCGTCCTCATCGGCAGCCCGCAGCCGCAGCTCGACGCCCGCGACAAGGTCAGCGGCCGCGCGCTGTACACCGACGACCTGCGCCTGCCCGATTGCCTGCATGCGCTGATCCTGCGCTCGCCGCACGCCAGCGCCCGCATCCGCCGGCTCGACACCGCGGCCGCGGCGGCAGTGCCGGGCGTGCGCGCGGTGCTCACCGGCGCCGACTTCCCGCGCACCTTCGGCGTGCTGCCGATCAGCAAGGACGAGCCGGCGCTGGCGCGCGAGCGCGTGCGCTACGTCGGCGAGCCGGTGGCGGCGCTGGCGGCGGAGACCGCGGCGATCGCGCAGGCGGCGCTGGCACTGATCGAGGTCGACTACGAAGCCACCGCGCCGGTGCTCGACGCCCGCGCCGCCAGCATCGCCTGCGCCGATCCCATCCACCCCGAGTTGGGTCGCGACGACAACCTGCACAAGTTGGTCGAACAACGCTTCGGCGACCCCGAGCAAGGCTTCGCACAGGCCGCGGTAGTGATCGAAAAGCGCTTCACCTTCCCGGCCGTGACCCACGCCTTCACCGAGCCGCACGCGGTGCAGGTGGCGATCGACGGTCGTGGCGATCTGACCGTCTACAGCGCCACCCAGGTGCCGCATTACGTGCACCTGGCGCTGGCCGAGGTGCTGGGCATCGACGAACATCGCATCCGCGTGGTCAAGCCGCACCTGGGCGGCGGCTTCGGCGGCAAGAGCGATCCGTTCCCGCACGAGATGATCGCCGCACTGCTGGCGTTGCGCTCGCGCCGCAACGTGCGCCTGCGTTTTTCCCGCGAGGATGTGTTCTTCAGCCACCACGGCCGCCATCCGACACGGCTGACGATGAAACTGGGCTTGCATCCGCAGCGCGGCATCACCGCCCTGAGCGGCGACATCCTCATCGACGGTGGCGCCTATGGCAGCTTCGGCGTCGTCACCACCTACTACAACGGCGTGCTGCTGCAAGGCCCTTACCCGGTGCCGAACTTCGCCTTCCGCTGTCGCCGGATGTACACCAACAAGCCGATGTGCGGCGCGATGCGCGGGCACGGCGGCGTCAACCCGCGATTTGCCTCCGAAGTGCTGCTGGACATGGCGCTGCACGAGGCCGGGCTCGACCCGTGCCAGGCCCGCATCGATTTCTTGCACACGCCCGACACGCTCACCGCCAACCAGTTCCGGATCACCTCGGCCGGCCTGCGCGGGGCGCTGCAAAAGGCGATGGCGCGCAGCGGCTGGCGCGAAAAGCACGGCAAGCTGCCTTACGGCCGCGGCATCGGCGTGGCCTGCGGTTTTTTCATCAGCGGCAGCGCGCTGCCCATCCATCGCAACCAGCGGCCGGGCAGCACGGTGCGCCTGACGATGGAGTTCGACGGCGCGGTGACGGTGTATTCGGGCGCCGCCGACATCGGCCAGGGCAGCGACACCGTGCTGGCGATGGTGGTGGCGCAAGTGCTGGGCGTGCCGCTGGCGCAGATCAAGCTGGTCGCCGCCGACACCCGGCTGACGCCGGTGGACCTGGGCAGCTACAGCTCGCGGGTCACCTTCATGGCCGGCAATGCCGCGCGCAACGCCGCCATCGGCATGCGCCGCCTGCTGATCGAAGCCGCCTGCGGCCTGCTGGATCTGCCCTGCCCGTCGTGGCCGGCGCCGGCGCCGGCGGCGAGCGAATTCCGCCAGGGCGGGCGGGCGCCCGACTACGGCGCCGACTTCCTCGGTGCCAACCCCGATTACCGCGACGGCTTCGAGTTGGCACACCAGCGCATCGTCCATCTCGCCAGTGGCCGCCACGTCGCCTTGCTCGCCGCGGTGCACGCGGCGATCGCCGGCCCCGGCATCCTGCAAACGGTGGGCAACTACCGGGCGCCACGGCTGGGCGGCAACTTCAAGGGCTCCGGCGCCGGCCTGTCGCCTGCCTACAGCTTCACCGCCTTCATCATCGAGGTCGCGGTCGACCCCGACACCGGTTTCGTCCGCGTCGAACGCGCCACCTGCGCGCACGACTGCGGTCGCCCGCTCAACCCGCTGGCGGTGCGCGGGCAGATCGAGGGCTGCTTTCACATGGGCATGGGCCAGGCGTTGACCGAGGAGGTGCTGCACGAGCGCGGCGCGGTGCAGAACGCCGGTTTTCTCGAATACAAGATCCCCTCGCCGCTGGAACAGCCGCCGCTGGAGATCATCCTCGCCGACGGTGACGACAACGAGGGCCCGTTCGGCGCCAAGGAAGCCGGCGAGGGGCCACTGGCGCCGGTCATCCCGGCCATCGCCAACGCCATCCACGACGCCGTCGGGGTACGCTTGTTCGAACTGCCGATGCGCCCCGACCGGGTGCTGGCGGCGCTGCGCAAGGTGCCACGGCAATGAGCGGCGTGCACGCCTTCCACCGCCCCACCAGTCTGTCGGCGCTGCGCACGCTGCTGGCCGGGCTGCATGCACAGGGCGAACGCTATCTGCTCTGCGCCGGCGCCACCGACCTGATGCCGCAACTCCAGCGCGACCTGCTGCGTCCGCGCGCACTGGTCTCGCTCACCGGGTTGGCCGAGCTGGCGCAGATCGAGCGCCTGCCCGAAGGCGGCCTGCGCATCGGCGCCACCGTATCGCTGGCGACGATCGCCAGCGATCCCCGCGTGCGTGCGGACTGGCCGGCGCTGGCGGCGGTGGCGGCGCGCGTGGCCAGTGCGCCGATCCGCCAGCGCGCCAGCCTCGGCGGCAACCTGCTGGTCGACAACCGCTGCAGTTACTACGATCAGAGCCCGACCAACCGCAGCTGCCACGGGCCGTGCTTCAAGGCCGGCGGCGAGGTCTGCCACATCGTCAAGTCGGCCCGGCGCGGCCAGTCGCCGCTGTGCCAGGCCCGCTTCGTCTCCGACACCGCGCCGGTGCTGCTGCTGCTGGGCGCGCGCGTGCACCTGCTCGGCACCGACGGACCACGCCAGCTGGCGCTGGCCGAGTTGTACCGCGACGATGGCATCGAGCGTCTGGCCCTGCATGCCGGCGAGGTGCTGGCGGCGATCGAGGTGCCGGCCGGGCACTGGCAGATCGCCTACGACAAGCTCGCCATCCGCGGCACCCTCGACTTCCCCTCGCTGGGCATCGCCGTCGGCCTGCACGAGGGCGACGCCGGACCCGACCGCTATGCGCTGGCGATGACCGGCATCGGCGTGCGCCCCGGGCACTGGTCGTTCGCGTTGCCCGCCGACGCGGCCCCGGGCCAGTTGCAGGCGCAGGCGATCGCCGCCGCCGGCGCGCACGCCGCGGTCTACGACCAGGACTACTTCCCGCGCGATTACCGCAAGCGCATGATCGAGGTGTTCGTGCGCCGGCTGACGCGCCGCATCGGAGCCGAACGATGGACGTGAAACAGGTGATGCGTGATTACTTCACCGACCTCGGCGCCGCCGCCGCCGATCCGGCGCGCAAGGTCGCGTGGTGCACTTCGGTGGGGCCGGCCGAAATCCTGCGCGCGCTCGGCTTCGAGGTGTATTTCCCGGAGAACCACGGCGCCCTGCTCGGTGCCACCCGCGCCAGCGCCGACACCATCCCGGTCGCCAATGCCGCCGGCTATTCGCCGGAGATCTGCTCGTACCTGACCTCCGACATCGGCGCCTGCATCAAGGGCAGCACGCCGCTCACCCGCAGCTACGGCCTGGCCGAGGCACCGCGCCCGGACGTGCTGGTGTACTGCACCAACCAGTGCAAGGACGTGATGCACTGGTTCGCGTGGTACGCGCGGCGCTGGCAGGTGCCGTTGCTGGGCATCCATCCGCCCACCCACCTGCCGGAGGTGACCGCCGAGCACATCGCCGACGTCGCCGCCCAATACCGGCGCCTGATCGGGCAACTGGAGGCGATTGCCGGCCGCCGCCTCGACCCGCAGGCGCTCGAACAGGCGCTGGCGCGATCCCGGCAGGCGACCGATCTGTGGGCGCAGGTACTGCACACCGCCCGCGCGCGGCCCGCGCCGCTGAGTTTCTTCGACGGCACCATCCACATGGGGCCAATCGTGGTCCTGCGCGGCACCGAGGTGGCGATCGACTACTATCGCGCCCTGCTCGCCGACCTGCGCGCCAAGGTCGAGGCCGGCGCCGGCGCGGTGCCCGGCGAACGGCTGCGCATCTACTGGGAAGGGATGCCGGTGTGGGGCCGGCTGCGCCACCTGTCGGAACTGTTCGCGCGCAACCGCGCCGCGGTGGTGGCCTCGACCTACTGCAATTCGTGGATCTTCGCCGACTTCGATCCGGCCGACCCGCTGCCGAGCATGGCGCGCGCCTACCTGTCGATCTTCATCAACCGCGACGACGACTGGAAACAGCGCTACATCGAGCGCCTGGTCGAGGAATTCGCCATCGACGGCGTGCTCTTCCATGCTGCCCGCACCTGCCCGAACAACTCCAACAGCAGCTACGGGCTGCCGCGGCGGCTGAGCGCGCGCGGCATCCCCAGCATCGTCGTCGACGGCGACTTGTGCGACCTGCGCTGCTTTTCCGACGAGCAGAGCACGACCCTGATCGAAGCCTTCCTGGAGACCCTGTGAACGCGCACGCGCAACCCGTCGCGGTCGATCCGGACAGCCCGGTGTTCTGGGGCGTGGATTGCGGCAGCGCCGAGATCAAGATCGCCGCCCTCGACGCCAGCGGCCGGGTGCTGGCGCTGCGCAAGCGGCGCACCTTGTTCCCGCTGCACGTGCACGTGCATCGCGCGCTGGCCGGCAGCGACGGCGAGCTGTCGCCGCTCACCGCTGCCGAGCGCACGCGCACGCCGGCGGAAGGCCGCCTGCCCGAACTGCGCCCCGGGCAATGCATCCACGCCACCGGCTACGGCCGCCATCACCTCGGTTTCGTGCAAGGCCAGCTGACCGAGATCAAGGCGCACTTCCTCGGCGTGCAGGGCCAGCTGCGGCTGGACGGCGACTACACCATCATCGACATCGGCGGTCAGGACGCCAAGGTGATCGCCGCCACCCCCAGCCGCGTGGGCCAGTTCGCGATCAACCGCAAATGCGCCGCCGGCACCGGCGCCTACATCGAGGAACTGGCGCACCGGCTGGAGGTGCCGATGGCCGAGCTGCCGCGGCTGGCGGCCGGGCACGACCGCGACCTCACCCTCAACAGCTACTGCACGGTGTTCTCGGGGCAGGAGGTGATCAAGCTGCTGATGCACGGCGAGCGCGTCGAGAACCTCATCCAGGCGCTGTATCGCTCGGTGGTCAAGCGGGTGCTGGAGATGACCGCGATCGAGACCGACACCCTGGTGTTCAGCGGCGGCGTGCTCGACCACCACCACAGCCTGATGCCGTTGTTCGCCGAGCGCTTCCCCGCCGGCGTGCGCACCATCCTCGCACCGAACGCGCAGTTCTGCGGCGCGATCGGCGCCGCCTACCACGCAACCACGTGAGGAGTACGACCATGGCCTACCGCATCACCCGCGACTGCAACCTGTGCGACGCCTGCGTGCCGGAGTGCCCGAACGAGGCGATCACCGCCGGCTCGACCGTCTACGTCATCGACCCGGCCAAATGCACCGAGTGCGTCGGTTTCTTCGACGAGCCGCAGTGCCAGGCGGTGTGCCCGCAGGAATGCTGCCTGCCCGATCCGGATCGCCCGGAGGCGCCGGCCGATCTGCTCGCCCGCGCCCGCCAGCTGCATCCGGACGAGGACATCCCCGACGATGCCCCGTCGCGTTTCGCCGCCGGCTGAGCCCGCCCCTTCGCCCCTACGACACCGCCCCACGACACTGCCATGAACCAGGCACCGACCGCCGCCTTCACCCTCGATCCGGACCGGCTCGATGTCCAGTTGCTGGACGAGATCACCGTGAAGTTCGCCGGCGACTCCGGCGACGGCATCCAGCTGGCTGGGCAGAAGTTCGCGCAGCTGGCCAGCGCCGCCGGCGAGTCGGTGCGCACCCTGCCCGATTTTCCGGCCGAGATCCGCTCGCCGATCGGCACCCTCGGTGGCGTGTCCGGCTTCCAGGTGCGCACCGGGGTCGGCGAGGTTCACACCGCCGGCGATGCCATCGACCTGCTGGTGGCGATGAACCCGGCGGCGCTGCGCGCCAACCGCGACGGCCTGCGCGCCAACGCCATGGTGATCGTCAACGAAACCGCCTTCACCAGCGCCAACCTCGGCAAGGCCGGCTACACCGTAAACCCGCTCGAAGACGGTTCGCTGCGCGGCCTGCGCGTGTTTCCGGTGCAGATCGGCAAGCTCACCCGAACCGCCCTGAAAGGGCTGCCGTTGTCCACCCGCGAGATCGACCGCAGCAAGAACTTCTTCGCGCTCGGGCTGATCTGCTGGTTGTTCCCGCACCCCAAGGACGAGATCGACACCTGGATCGGGCAACGTTTTGCCGCCAGCCCGGAACTGGCGCACGCCAACCAGCGCGCCTTCCACGCCGGCTGGAATTACGGCGAGACCGCCGAATTCTTCGTCAGCCCGCTGCGCATCGGCGCCGGCGAGCGCATGCGCGAGGCCGGCCTGTATCGATTCATCACCGGCAACGCGGCGCTGGCGCGCGGGCTGGTGCTGGCGGCACAGCGCGCCGAGTTGCAACTGTTCCTCGGCGGCTACCCGATCACCCCGGCCACCGAGGTGATGCAGGAATTGGGCCGCCTGTGCACGCCGGCGGTGCGCATGTTCCAGGCCGAGGACGAAATCGCCGCCATCGGCAGCGCCGTCGGCGCCGCCTTCGCCGGCGCCCTGGGCGCCACCAGTACCTCCGGGCCGGGCCTGTCGCTGATGGGCGAATTCCTCGACCTGGCGGTGATCGCCGAATTGCCGCTGGTGGTGATCGACGTGCAGCGTGCCGGCCCTTCGACCGGCATCCCCACCCGCAGCGAGCAGGCCGATCTGCTGCAAGCCCTGCACGGTCGCCATGGCGAATCGCCGCTGCCGGTGCTGGCAGCGGCCTCGCCCAAGGATTGCTTCGACACCGTGGTCGCGGCGGCACGCATCGCCTTGCGCTACATGACGCCGGTGATCGTGCTGTCGGATCTGTCGCTGGCCAGCGGCGCCGAGGTCTGGCGCGAACCCGAATGCGCCGAGTTGCCGCCGCTGCCGGTCCAGCGCGCCGTGCCCGGGTCGGAGTTCCGCCCCTATCGTCGCGACCCGGAGACGCTGGCGCGGGCCTGGGCGATTCCCGGCACGCCCGGGCTGGAGCACGTGATCGGCGGGCTGGAAAAAGCCGGCGAGAGCGGCGCGGTCTGCTACGAGCCGGAGAACCACGAGCAGATGGTGCATCTGCGCGCGCGCAAGATCGCCGGCATCGTCCGCGACATCCCGCCGCTGCAGGTCGAGGGCGACCGCGATGCCAAGCTGCTGCTGGTCGGCTGGGGCAGCACCTGGGGGCCGATCCGCGAGGCCACCACCTGGCTGCGCCGCGAGGGCTTGCCGGTGGCGAGCGTGCACCTGCGCCATCTCAACCCGCTGCCGGCCGATCTGGGCCCATGCCTGCGGCGCGCCGGCACCGTGGTGGTGATCGAGAACAACACCGGCCAGCTCTGGCAACACCTGCGCGCGCACTACCTGCTGGATCTGCAACGGCTGAACAAGGTGCAGGGCAACGCCTTCAAGGTCGCCGAGATCGTCGACCACGTACACAGCCTGCTGGAGACGGTGTGATGACCCTCCCGACCGCCCTGCCGGAAGCCGGATCCGGACCCTCCCGCGAAGCGTTCCTGAGCAGCGCCACGCCGCGCTGGTGCCCCGGCTGCGGCTGCTTTGCCGTGCTCAAGTCGCTCACCGCCACCTACGCCCGGCTGGGCGTGCCACGCGAGAAGCTGGTCACCCTCTCGGGCATCGGCTGCACCTCGCGCCTGCCCTACTACACCGCCACCTATGGCTTTCACACCCTGCATGGACGGGCGCCGACGGTGGCGATCGGCGCCAAGCTGGCCAACCCGGAGCTGTCGGTGTGGTTGATCAGCGGCGACGGCGATGCGTTGGCGATCGGCGGCAACCACACCTTGCATCTGCTGCGGCGCAACCCCGACATCAAGATGTTGCTGCTCAACAACCAGATCTACGGCCTGACCAAGGGCCAGGCCTCGCCGACCAGCCCGCTCGGGCTGCACACGCGCTCGACCCCCTTCGGCGTATCCGATCCGCCGATCAACCCGGTGAACCTGGCGCTGGCCGCCGGCGCCACCTTCGTCGCCCGCGTGCCCGACACCAATACGGCGATGATGGAAGAGGTATTCATGGCCGCGCACGCCCACCGCGGCGTCGCCTTCGTCGAAGTGCTGCTCAACTGCGTGACCTTCCACGACGGCGCCTACCAGCTCATCACCGGCAAGGACAGCCGCGCCGAACACTCGCTGCGGCTGCAAACCGGCGCACCGATGCGCTTTGGTCGCGACGACGACCGCTGGCTGTGCAGCGACAACGGCCGGATCGTGGTGCGGCAGTCGGCGACGGCACCGGCCGATGCGCTGATCCTCGACCCGCAGGCGCCCGATCCGGGACTGGCGCAGCAACTGGCACTGATGACGCCGCCGGTGCTGCCTTGCGCGTTGGGCATCTTCCGCCAGGTGCAGGCGCCGGTGCTGGCCGAGGCGGCGGCGTGAGCCAGGCGGCGCCGCAGCCGCCATGGTCGTACCGGGCGCCGGTGCGCTTCACCCATACCGACCCCGCGGGCTATGTGTTCTTCCCGCGCTTTTTCGAGATGTTCCAGGCCGCCGTCGAGGATTGGTTCAACCAGCACCTGGGCATCGACTATGCCGGCCTGATCTTGCGCGAGCGCATCGGCTTTCCGACAGCGCACACCGAATGCGACTTCCTGCGGCCCTGCCGGCTGGGCGAGACGCTGGAGCTGCAGCTGTGGCTCGAACGGGTCGGCGGCAGTTCCTTCTGCCTGCGCTTCGATGGCCGCGTCGGCGCGCAGTTGCGCCTGCGCGCCCGTTCGGTGCTGGTGACGATCTCGATGCACGATGGCCGCCCACGGCCGCTGCCGCCGGCGCTGCGCGAGCGCCTGCACGCGTATCACGCCAGCTGCCTCGCCAGCATCGGCGCGTGAACCCGAAGCCGTCGATGCCGACCCTTGGCCACGCCGATCCGGCGCCGATGCTGGCGGTACTGGTGCTGGCTGCCGGCGGCAGCACGCGCTTTGGCCAGCCCAAACTGTTGCAGCGGCTGGCCGGCGACAGCCTGCTCGCCCGCGCTGCCGCCATCGCGCTGGAACTGGCGCCAACGACGAGCCTGGTCGTGCTCGGCGCCGACGCCGCCGCCCTGCGCCGACAGGTTCCACCGACGCTGACCATCGTCGAACACGCACATTGGGGTGAAGGCATCGGCTCCAGTCTGGCCTGCGGCGTGCGCGCACTGCCCGCCCACTGCGCGGGCGTGCTGGTGCTGCTGGCCGATCAAGCGGCACTGACGGCGGCGGCGCTGCGCCCGCTGTGCGAGCGCTGGCGTGCCGATCCCGAGGCGGTGGTATGTGCCCGTTACGACGACGCGCCCGGCGTGCCGGCGATCCTGCCACGGCGCTGCTTCGCCGAGATGGGTCGCTTGCGCGGCGACCGTGGCGCCAAAGCCTTGCTGCGGCGCGAGGGCGAGGCGCTGGTGACGATCGATCTGCCCGCCGCAGCGGTGGACGTCGACACACCGGCCGAGCTGGCGCGGCTGCGGGCGTCGATCGGCGCCGACGGCGACTGAACCGGCAGCGGCCGACGCGCCTACTTGCGTGCGAACAAGGCGTCGAGCCTGCCCTCGAAATCGTGATAGCCGATGCGCTCGTACAGCTCCTCGCGAGTCTGCATGGTGTCGAGCACGTGGCGCTGGTGGCCATCGCTGCGGATCGCGGTGTAGACGTTTTCGGCGGCCTTGTTCATCGCCCGGAACGCCGACAGCGGGAACAGCTGGATCGCCACGCCCACCGAAGCCAGTTCGTCGCGGCTGAACAGCGGCGTCTTGCCGAACTCGGTGATGTTGGCGAGCACCGGCACCGGCACCGCTTCGACGAAGCGGCGGTAGGTCGGCAGGTCGTAGGCGGCCTCGGCGAAGATGCCGTCGGCGCCGGCTTCGACGCAGGCCAGCGCGCGCGCGATCGCCGCATCCACGCCTTCGACGGCGATCGCATCGGTGCGCGCGATCAGGAAGAAATCAGGATCGGATTTCGCATCGGCGGCCGCCTTCACCCGGTCGGCCATCTCGGATGCCGACACGATTTCCTTGCCCGGGCGGTGCCCGCAGCGCTTGGCGCCGACCTGATCCTCGATGTGGCAGGCCGCCGCGCCGGCCTTGATCAGCGACTTCACCGTGCGCTCGATGTTGAACGCGCTCGGCCCGAAGCCGGTGTCGATGTCCACCAGCAGCGGCAGGTCGCAGACATCGGTGATCCGGCGCACGTCGATCAGCACGTCTTCGAGCGTGTTGATGCCAAGGTCCGGCAGCCCCAGCGAGCCAGCGGCGACGCCGCCGCCGGACAGGTAGATCGCACGGTAGCCCGCGCGCCTGGCCAACAGCGCGTGGTTGGCGTTGATCGCGCCGACCACCTGCAACGGCGATTCGGCGGCGAGCGCGACGCGAAAGCGCGCGCCGGCGGAGGTGGGATGGCTCATGGGTGCCCCGTGAAAAGGACGATTTTAGCCGATTGCCGCGGATTGGTTCGGTGATGACGCAGGCGCAACCGGCAAACGCTGTGTCACGTCAATGGCACGCGTAATCGCCAGCCGCATTTTTCCTGCAAAGATCCGGCGGGCCGTACTTGTCCCACAATTCGACCAGCCCCCTTTCCTTCAGCAGTGCGGGGAATTCCGGCAAGGCGCGGATCGGCTTGCCGAGCGGGCTCCAGATCTGGACGAAGATATCGCTGCTATCGCTGATGCGCGTCGTGCGCAGCAATTCCAGCGCCCGGCGGGGCTGGCCGAGCAGGATCATGACCACCGGAATCTGCCCCGACACCTGCGCATGCGGCTTGGCCAGGTAGGCATCGAGCACCGCCATCGCCCGGCTTTTTGCGGAGGCATCGCCGAACATGCCGGCGGCAAAGATGTCCGCGTTGCCGGGCGGCAGGTCGAGCAACAGGTCGCGCGAGCCATCGGGCCATTGCCGGATCGCCGTTGCCGCATCGCCGCGATCGAAGGCGATGAAGGCCAGTTCGCGATCGGCAATCGAAAGGCCGGTGGAGCGTGCGCGCTTGAGGTACTGCTCGGCACGATCGAGATCGCCCGCGTACATGTACATGATGCCGCGCCAGCGCACCACGTTGGGCATCATCGGATCGATCGCCAGCGCGTGGTCGAGCAAGGCGATGCCGCGCTCGTGGTAACCCTCGGTGATCAGGCTCAGGCCGAACCAGAAATTGCTGGTGACATCGTCCGGATCCAGCCGCAGCGCCTGCTCGAACTCATCGCGCTCCTGCAAATGACTGTTGGACATCTCACGCCAGGACAGTGCCATCGCCGCGTGCGGTTCGGCCAGTGTCGGATCGAGCGCCAGTGCGGCGCGTGCTTGCTCCATCACGTTCGCGTGCGTCTGGGCCACATCGACATTGCTGTAGGAGGTTTGCACGGCATACAACGCCGCCAGTCGCGAATGCGCGCGCGCAAACTTCGGATCGAGCGCGATCGCCTGCTGCAGGTCGGCAATCGCATCCGGGAAACGCGGACTGTCGCGACGGTTGAAGATGGAAGTGGCCTGCAGGTACAGCGAATGCGCCTCCGGGCTGGTGGTCGCCACCGCCACCAGCCGCGCCTTCTGCCCGCCCGTCAGCACGACCTGCAATTGGTCGGTGATCGCGCGTGCGATGTTCTCCTGAAGTTTGAACACGTCGGACAGGTCGCCATCGTAGGCCTGCGACCACAGGTGCCTGTCGTCGGCGACGCGGATCAATTGCGCGGTGATGCGCACCTGGTTACCCTGCTTGCGCACCGAGCCTTCGAGGATGTTGGCGACACCCAAGGCCTGGCCGATGGCATGCATGTCGGCAGGATGATCCTTGTAATAAAACGACGAGGTGCGACCGGCGACTTTCAGATCCTTCACCTGCGCCAGCGCGTTGAGGATTTCCTCGGCCATGCCATCGGAAAAATAACCCTGGTCGTGGCCCGGCGAAAGATCGGTGAAGGCCAGCACGGCGATGGACTTGTCCGGAATGGCCGCCGGCTTCGCGACCGTCGTTGCCGCAACGGGAGCGGCGTCGACGCCTGGCGTCGTTCTTGCCATCCGCCACACCAGCACGCCGCCGATGCCCAGCAGCAGCGCGAGTATCAAAAGCTCGGTGCCGGTGGCCTTCTGCGCGCCTTTTTCGCCGTGGTACCACGCGATCACGAGGGTGACGACGAAACCCAGCACCAGCGCAAGGATGAGCACACGCTCGAGCAACGCCGGCCAGCCGAAGCGCTGCGCCACCACGTCGATCACCTGGATCAGCGCGAACGCGGCGGCAATGTAGGCCAGCGCCCATTGCACCAGCTTGCGTTGCTTCATGCGCTGCAGGAAGTCGTCCATCGAATGAGTCACCAAAGGGGCGAAGGCCCGGGCGCGGCGACAGCATAGCCGCGCAAACCGTGGCACACCACGGCGCCGGCCGTATATCCTTGGCCACGATGGTCTGTCGCCGCAGCGTTTCCACTACCCTCCTGCTCTGCCTGATCCCCTGCGCCCTCGCGGTGCAGGTGACGGACGTGCGCATCGTCGGCATCGCCGAGCCCGATGCGTCGCACAACGCCGAATCGTCGGTTTCGCTGCTGCGCTCGAAGTCCGCCAACGGCGGGCAGATGAGCGAGGAGCGGCTGGCCTTCCTGCTGCGCAAGGCGCCCGATGAGATCCGCACCGCACTCGAACCCTTCGGCTATTACGACGCACAGGTGGACGCGAAGGTGCAGCGCGATGGCGACAAGGCGAACGTGGAGTTCACCGTGAACGTCGGTGCGCCGGTGCGGGTGACGAGCCGGAATGTGGCGATGCACGGTGCAGCCAATGCGGACGCGACGGTGATGCGCGCCGTCGAGCGCTTCGCGCCCGCCATCGGCGAGGTGCTCGATCACCGCCGCTACGAGGCCAGCAAACAGGATGTCGAACGGCAGTTATCGGCGCATGGCTATTTCGATGCGAAGGCGACGGCGCATCGGGTCGAAGTCACTCGCGCCAGCCACGCGGCGGCGGTCGATGTCGTCTGGGACAGCGGCGCGCGCTATCGTTTCGGCGATGCGCGTTACGCGCCCAACCAGTTCAAGCCCGGCTTGCTGGCGCCGCTGCAACGCTGGCAAGCCGGCCAGCCCTACCGCGATGATCGCCTGCTGGAAATGCAGCAGGCGCTGGCCGATCTGGGCTATTTCGGCAGCGTCCAGATCGCGCCCGATATCGAGCAACGCCACGATGGCCAGGTGCCGATCACCGTCACCACCACGCCGGCCAAACGCAACGTCTACAGCGCCGGCCTGAGCTACGGCACCGACAGCGGCATCGGCGTCACGCTGGGCTACACCCGGCGCTGGCTCAATCGCGGCGGGCACACCTTCGACGCGCAACTGGAATGGGCGCAGAACCGCAAATCACTGGCGGCGCGATACCGCATTCCCGCACTCGATGGCTACGGCGGCTGGTATGCGCTGTCGAGCAATCTCAAGGACGAACAGACCGATGCCGGCCACACGCGGCTGGCCGAGCTGATCGGCAGTCGCAGCGGCCGCATCCATCGCTGGACGCTCACCGCTGCATTTCATGTGCAGCGCGAACGCTATCAGGACGCGCTGTATCCAGGCTTCGATCGCTTCGCGACGCTGGTGTTTCCGTCGTTCTCGGCGCAAACCACGCGCAGCGACGACAAACTCTACCCGACGCGCGGTTGGTCGCTGGCGATGGATGCCAGCGGTGGCAGCACCGCGATCGGCTCGGATGTCGATTTCGCGCAGCTGCATGCACGCGCGAGCTGGGTGCGTTCGCTGGGCGCCAGCAATCGCTTGCTGCTGCGCGGCGAGATCGGCCGCGTGTTCACCGGCAACTTCAACGCACTGCCACCTTCACTGCGCTACTACGCCGGCGGCGACGCCAGCGTGCGCGGTTACAGTTATCAGGAAGTCGGACCGCGCCTGAACGGCCAGAACGTCGGCGCGCCCAATCTCGTCACCGCCAGCGTCGAATTCGAACACCGCTTCACGCCGACGTGGGGCGCGGCGGTGTTCGCCGACGATGGCGATGCGTTCGTCAACGCGCCACGCTCGCATCTGGGCGTCGGCATCGGCCTGCGCTGGCGCTCGCCGGTCGGGCCGGTGCGGATCGACGTGGCGCACGGCTTCCAGTCGGCATCACCGGTGCACCTGAGCATCGGTATCGGATCGGAATTGTGAGCGCGACGCCGCCTGCATCCGACGCACATCCCGCATATCCGCCAGTGCGACGGCGCTGGTTGCGGCGGATGACGTTCGCGATAGCTGCCAGCGTCGTAACCATTGCTCTCGTCATCGCGTGGCTGCTGTTCACCGTCAGCGGTCGCGATGCCGCGCTGCGGATCGCGGCGCGGTCGCTGCCCGACGGCGCACTCGGCTGGCAGCGTGCCGACGGCGTGCTTGCCGGCACACTGACGTTGCACGATCTGCGTTTTCATCACTCCGGCCTGACCTTCACCGCGAAATCACTGCGCCTGCAAACGGCAATCGTGCCGTTGCTGGCACGTCGCGTGCGGATCGATGCGCTGGCGGTCGACACCGCCACCCTCGACCTGCCCGTCGACCACACGCCGCAGCCGCCGCCGCGCTGGCCGGACGTGCTGCCGACATTCGATCTGCCGCTCACGCTCGATCTGCGCGCCGTTGCGCTGCACGATCTGCGCATCTCGCGTGCGGGCGCGCCGCTGGTCGCCATTGCCGATCTGCGCGGCGGCGTGCTGCTCGCGCCGGGGAAGATGGCGCTGTCGCGGATCGCGGCGAACACCGATCGTGGCGATCTGCGCATCGACGGCGCGATGGATGCGCGGCGAAACCATGCCACGCGCCTGCGCGCCGCGTGGTCCACGCCGGCTGACGCACCCGCCCCTGCGCGTGTGCAAGTCGTCGCCGGCGGCGATCTCGATCGCTTCGAACTGACGATCGCCGGCAGCGCGCCCGGCCGTTTGCGCGCGCATCTGGTGCTCGGCAACGGACGGCGCATCCCCGACTGGTCGCTGGCATTGCGCGCCGACCGTTTCGATCCACGCGCATTCGCCGCAATCGCCGCGACGAGCAACGACGCGCCGCCATGGACGCTCGCGCTCGACGCCAGCGGCACCGGTGGCCGCGCGCGCATCAGCGGCGGCATCGCGCAGGCAGCGCAACGCATCCTGATCGCGCCCTCGCAGATCGCCTACGCCGACGGCGTGCTCGATGTTCAACCCCTCGTGGTGCGCCTGCTCGATGGTCGCGTGCAACTGCGCGGCCGTCTGGATTTTCGACCCGATTCACCGACACTCGCGGTCGATCTGCGCGGCGATGGCTTGCGCTGGCGCGCCGATGCGAACACCGAGCCGGTGCAGGCCGGCGGCGATCTGAAGGTGAATGGAACCCTCGATGAGTGGTCGAGCGCCGGCACGCTCGATCTGCTGCGCGGCGGCCAGAACGCCACCGTCTCACTTGTCGTGCGCGGCGATCAGGGGCATGCACGCATCGGGCGCGTCGATGCACGCACCCCCGCCGGCAGCCTGCAAGGCCATGGCGAACTCGCGTGGCGGCCGCGTCTGCAGTGGAAGCTCGACGTCGCCCTGGATCGCTTCGATCCGGGCTATTTCGCGCCTGGCTACGAGGGCAGGATGAGCGGCCGCGTGCAAGGCAACGGCAGCGACGATGCACAGGCGGGGCTGGCGCTGCACGCGAGCGTCGACGGCCTGGCAGGAACGTTGCGCGGTCGCACGCTCGCCGGCGGCGGCCGCGTCGACTGGCTGCGCGACAAAGGCACGGTCGATGCCGATCTGCGCATCGGCGGCAGCCACATCGTCGCGAAGGGGTCGTTCGGCTCCACCTTCGATGCCACTGCACGCTTCGATCCGCTGCGATTGGACGATCTGGTGCCGAATGCGCGCGGCCGCATCGCCGGCGATGTCACGGTGCGCGGTGCGCTGCCCTTGCCCGCCGTCAGCGCAACCCTCAGCGGCGAGGATTTGCGCTGGCAGGACTACGGCGCGGCGAAGTTGGCGCTCGCCGGACACCTCGCGAGCAATGGTGGCGATGGCACGATTCGAGTGGACGCGACCGGCATCGCCGGAATTTCCGCCCTGCAAAATCTGCATGCACAACTATCCGGCACGACGCAACGCCCGCGCCTGAACGCGCAGGCGAGCGGTTCTCTCGGCACACTGGAGTTGAGCGCGGCCGGCGAACGCGGCCAGCGCGCATGGAACGCGCGCGTCGCGGCGCTGCGCTTCGCGCCCACGCGCGGGCCCGCATGGACATTGGCGGCACCCACGACCGTCCAGCGCGACGACAGCGGCGCGGTGCGCCTGTCGTCGACGTGCATGCAATCCGATGGGGCATCGGTCTGCGCCAGCGCCGACTGGCCGCGCCAGGCCAGCGTGCAAGCGCGCGGCCTGCCGCTGGCGTGGCTGGATCCGTGGTTGGCGCGCCCGGACGTGACGATGCACGGCTACGGCACCGTCGAGGCCGACGCACAGATCGCGCCCGCCGCGCGCGGCGGCTGGAGCGGTCACGCGCAAATCACTTCCGCCGCGGGCGGCCTCGAAACCCAGCCGCGCATGGATCGCCCCCTGCTCGGCTACTCCGGCCTCGACGCACGCATCACGCTCGCCGGCGAACGCGTGCAGGCGAGTCTGCACGCCGCGCTGAGCGCCGGTGGCACCGTGCAGGCGAACCTGAGCACCGGCCTGTCGCACACCGCGCCGCTGCAAGGCGATCTCGCGCTCGATCTGCGCGACATCACCTGGCTGGAATTGTTCTCGACCGACCTGGCTGCACCCAAGGGCCGCTTCGTCGGCCATCTCGCCTTCGGCGGCACTCTGGCGCAGCCGACGATCAGCGGGCACTTGCAACTTTCGGACTTCCAGGCCGAATTGCCGGCGCTGGGCATCACCCTGCGTGATGGCCGTGTCGGCATCGACGCCGCGGCCGACGGCACGGCGAACATCGACGGCGTGCTGCGCTCTGGCGATGGCAGCTTGCGGATCGGCGGTGGCGGGCGCTGGAACGATCTCGATGCACCGCTGACGGTGACACTCAAGGGCGACACGGTGCGCATCGCCGACACGCCGGAGTTGCAGGTCATCGCCTCGCCCGATCTGCGGCTCGGATATGGCGGCGGTGTCTTGTCGGTGACGGGCAAGGTCGATGTGCCGGCGGCGAAGATCGATCTGGAGCGTCTCGACAGCACCGTCACGCCATCGCCCGACGTGGTGGTGCTCGATCCCCGCGATGGCCTGCGCAGCGGCAACCCGATCAAAGTCGCAGTCGACCTGCAACTGGCGCTGGGCAAGGACGTGAAGCTCAAGGGCTTCGGTCTCGACGGCAGCCTCGGCGGCGCGCTGCGGGTGCGGCAGCCACCGGGCGGCGCGATGACCGCCAACGGCACCCTCGACGTCGGCGGCCGTTACGCCGCTTACGGCCAGCAACTGGACATCGAACGCGGCCGCCTGACCTACAGCGGCGGCAGCTTCGACAACCCGGCGCTGGACGTGCTCGCGCAACGGCAATTCGACGATGTCACCGTCGGCGTGCAGGTGCGCAGAACCGCGCGCCGCCCACAAACGCAAATCGTCTCGACGCCGGCGATGGATCCGACCAATGCGCTGGCCTATCTGGTGATCGGCCGCCCATTGCAATCGGCCAACGCCGACGATACCCGCCAGATCAGCGCCGCCTCGGCCGCGCTGTCGGTCGGCAGCAACCTGCTGGCGCAGCAGATCGGCGCTCGTCTGGGCCTGGATGCCGCCGGCGTGAGCCAATCGCGCGCGCTCGGCGGCGAAGCTTTCACCGTCGGCAAATATCTCTCGCCGCGATTGTTCGTCAGTTACGGCGTGGCGCTGGCCGGCACCGGCGAAGTGCTCACCCTCAAATACCTGCTGCGCCGCGGCTTCGACATCACCATCGAATCGGCGAAGGAACAGCGCGCGTCGATCAATTGGCGGATCGAGAAGTAGCGAACGTTCATGGCCCGACCCACCCGCCGGGACTCAACGGTTGCCTGGAACGCGCCAGCGGGGTCACGATCACCGGCATCGTGTCATCGCTTGCCTCGCAGCGCTTGCGCCTGTCCGATCAACGAATCCAGCTTTCCACCGCGATCGAACGGTGCCGCGATCGCGCGGATCGCGGCCCGATCGGCTTCCGGGTTACACGCCAACAGCCGCGTGGGCGACTATTTCAGCGAGGGCGAGCGATGCGGCTGGATCGAGCATCTTCGCCAAGCCTGCGCAGGATCTGCCCGCGCCGGCCGAGTTCGAGCGCGCGCAACACCCGCTCGCGGGCCGATTCCGGCCCGCGTGACGACGGCGAGGTGGCGCTGATGCTAGGTCGCCGGACGGGTGTGGACGCGATCATGCAATGAGTCTGGGCGCTGGCGACGAGAGCGTCAAGGCACCTGTCTACGCAAGGATTCGCCGTCGGTCAGGCTTTCGCGAACAGGTGCTCGACGCCCGCGCGTTCCTCGCGCAGCTCCTTGTCGGTGGCGTCCATGCGGGCGCGCGAGAAGGCGTTGATCTCCAGGCCCTGGACGATTTCGTACTTGCCGTCGCGACACACGCAGGGGTAGCCGTAGATCACGCCCGGGGCGATGCCGTAGCTGCCGTCGGCGGGCACGCCCATCGACACCCAGTCGCCCTCGGCGGTGCCCAGCGCCCACGAGCGCATGTGGTCGATCGCGGCCGACGCGGCCGAGGCCGCCGACGATGCGCCGCGCGCCTTGATGATCGCCGCGCCACGCTGCTGCACGGTGGGGATGAACGTGGTTTCGTACCAGTTCGCGTCGATCAGTCCCATCGCCGGCGCGCCCTTGACGGTGGCGTGGTGCAGGTCGGGATACTGGGTCGAGGAATGATTGCCCCAGATCACCACCTTGCGGATGTCGGTATTGAGCGCGCCGGTCTTCTCGGCGAGCTGGCTGATGGCGCGGTTGTGGTCCAGCCGCACCATCGCGGTGAAGCAGCGCGGATCGAGGTCGGGCGCGTTTTGCTGGGCGATCAGCGAATTGGTATTGGCCGGATTGCCGACCACCAGCACCTTCACATCACGCTTGGCGTGCGCATTGAGCGCCTTGCCCTGCGGCCCGAAGATGGCACCGTTGGCTTCGAGCAGATCTTTGCGCTCCATACCCGGGCCGCGCGGGCGGGCGCCGACCAGCAGCGCGTAATCCACATCCTTGAAGGCGACATTGGCATCGTCGGTGGCGACCACGCCGTGCAGGGTCGGGAAGGCGCAGTCGTTGAGTTCCATCACCACGCCTTGCAGCGCGCCCAGCGCCGGAGTGATTTCCAGCAAATGCAAGATCACCGGCTGGTCGGGGCCGAGCATGTCGCCGGCGGCGATGCGGAACAGCAGGGCGTAACCGATCTGGCCGGCGGCGCCGGTGACTGCAACGCGAACGGGGGATTTCATGGGTTGAACTCCGTGAGTCGTGAATGGTGAATCGTGAATGGTGAGAAGCAGAAACGATCTGCGGTAGTTGCTGGGCCGTCAGCTTGGGCGAACTGGCGCGTGATCCGCGATTACCGGCAAACGTTTTCGCTTTTCCGATTCACGATTCACGATTCACCATTCCCGGCTTACTTCAGCTCGGCAAAAAACTCCTGCACCCGGCGCAGGCCATCATCGAGCTGGTGGGCCGGGCAGGTGTAGCTGATGCGCAGCGCGCGCGGCTCGCCGAAGGCCACGCCCGGCACGCAGGCCACGCCCTTGGCGTCGAGCAGGGCGTTGCACAGGTCGACGTCGTTGCCGATGACGGTGTCGCCGTGCTTCTTGCCGAACGCGCAGGAAATGTCCGGGAACACGTAGAACGCACCTTGCGGCTGCGGGCAGACCACGCCGGGGATGGCGCGCATCGCCGCCACCACGCGGTCGCGGCGCTCCTGGAATTCGCGGTTCTTCTGCTGCGGCACGTCCTGCGGCCCGGCGAGCGCGGCGAGCGCGGCGGCAGTGGTGACTTCGGGCAGGTTGGTGATGTGGTTGGAGTTCATCGTCACCACCGCGTTGGCGACGACTTCCGGCGCGGCGACGAAGCCGATCCGCCAGCCCGGCATGCCGTAGGTTTTCGAGCACGAATCCATGAAGATCACCCGCTCGCGCAACTCGGGCTTGACCATCACGAAGTTGTGATAGCCGATGCCGTCGAACACCATGCGGTTGTAGATGTCGTCGGTGATGATCCAGGTGTCCGGGTGCTTGACCAGCACCTCGGCCAGCGCGGCGATCTCGTCGCGCGAATAGACCATGCCGGTGGGGTTGGACGGATTGTTGAACAAAAACACTTTGGGCTTGTCCGCCAGTGCCGCATCGAGCTGGGCCGGGGTGAGCTTGTAGTCCTGCGTCGCCGGGCATGGCAGCAATCGCACTTTCGCGCCGAGAATCTCGGCGATGTCCATGTAGCTGGTCCAGTACGGCGTCGGGAAGGCGATGGTGTCGCCTTCGTCGAGCAGCACTTCCATCAAATTGTAGAGCACGCCCTTGGCGCCGATGCCGACCGCGCAGTTCTTGCGCGTATAGCCAGTCATGCCGACCTGCGCCATGTGCGCGACGAAGGCATCGAGCAGCGCATCGCTGCCACGGTTGGATCCGTACTGGCCGCTATCGTGGTCGAGCGCCTTGCGCGCCGCCTCGTACACATGCGCGCCGGGCAGGAAGTTGGGCACGCCGATGGAGAAGCTGACGATGTCGCGGCCTTCGGCCTTCAGTCGCTTGGCTTTTTCGGCGACGACCATGATCGCGCTCGGCTTGGCACGGCCGACACGCGCGGCGAGTTTGAGCATCGGAAACCTCGATAGTGCGGGTGAATTGCGGAGTGAAAACGTCCATGATTCTACCATGACGACTTCCCGCGACCGCCCCAGCCTGCCCTCGCCTGCGCGCCGGCGCATGCACGCGCGCCACTTGCAGAATGTGTTCGCCTTCGCATGCCTGGCCTTGCTCGCGAGTGCGTGGGTTGCCACCGCGACGGCACAGGTGCGCACCGCCACCGATGCGCAGGGGCGTGCGCTGAAAGTCGAAGGCAGCATCGTCATCGTGCAGCCGGATATCGAGCTGTCGTTGCTCACCGCCGGTGGCCTGAGCGAGCCGCGCAAGGAATGGTCGAAAGCGGCGCGCGCGCTGTATCCGCAAGCCGTGCATGCCCTGCTCGATGCGCGTCATGTCGCCACACGGGCGGATTTTCGCGTTCCGGTCGACCTCGACTCGGCCTCGCATCTGGGCCAGATATTGCTGCTCAACCAGGCCGTTGCGCTGAGCATCGCCCAGTATTCGCAACCCTACAGCGCGCTGGCGACGAAGAAGGATCCGGCCACCGGCAAGCCGCGGCTGGATTGGTCGCTCGGGCCGGGTGTGTCCGAGTTGCGCCAGGCCACCGGCGCCGACTATGCGCTGTTCACCTACATCCGCGACAGTTACGCCAGCGAGGGGCGAAAGACCTTGCGCGTGCTCGGTATCATCGCCGGCGCGGCGATGGGTGGGTTTGCCGACATCGGCGGCGGCCGCCAGATCGGCGTGGCGACGCTGGTCGACCTGCGCAACGGCAAGGTGGTGTGGTTCAACCTGATGCAGCGGCAGAGTGGCGACCTGCGCAGCGCCGACGGCGCGCAGGCGACGGTGGCGCAGATGCTCAAGGATTTGCCGTTGTGACTTCGCGCTGGCGTGCCACCGCGTGTGCACTGCTGCTCGCTGCCCTGCCCGCCTTCGCCGCGCCGCCGCCGCCATTGCAGCCGGGCGAACGCCCTGCCGCCGGCACCACCGAGGCCGAGCTGTGGTACGGCATGGATCAGGCCGAGAAGGATATCGCGCGCTCGCCGCTGCGCGTCCGCGATCCGCAACTCAATGCCTGCGTGCAGCGCGTGCTGTGCGCGATCACCGGTGATTACTGCCGCGACTTGCGCCTGTACATCGTCGATGTGCCGCAGTTCAACGCGCAGATGGCGCCCAACGGCATGGTGCTGGTGTTCACCGGTGCACTGCTGCGCATGCACGACGAGGCTGAATTGGCGTTCGTACTCGGCCACGAGTTCACGCATTACCGGCTGCGGCACGGATTGCAATTCTGGAATCAGGCCAAGCACACGTCGGCGGTGTTCACGAGTTTCGGTGTCGGCGGCGGGCTGGTCGGCGGCTTGGCGCAGGTCGTGGGCATGGCCAGCTTGTTCCAGTATTCGCGCGACTTCGAGCGCCAGGCCGACCGCGACGGCTTCCAGACAGCCACCGCGCACGATTACGACCCGCAAGCCGCAGTGCGACTCTGGACGCGGATGTTGGCCGAGGAAAAGGCCAGCCACTCGTCGCATTTCACGATCTTCGCCAGCCACCCCAAGACCGCCGAACGCTTGCAGGATGTGCGCGCCGCCGCTGCGCAGGTGACACCCCGCGCATGGCAGGATGGCCGCGCAGCCTACGCGGCCGCGATGCGGCCGTTTCTCGCGCACTGGCTCGACGAAGAACTGGCGCGGCGAACGTACGACAGCTCGATCCAGCTCATCACCGACCTGCGCGACGGCGCCCCCGACGACAGCGCCGGCACCCTGGATTTTTACCTCGCGCAAGCCTATCGCCAGCGCCGCAGCGACGGCGATGCCGCGCGCGCCAGCGACCTGTACCGGCAGGCGATTGCGCATGCCGACGCGCCAGCGGCTGCGTGGCGCGAATACGGGTTGGACCTGCGCCAATCCGGCCAGCGCGCCGCCGCCATCGACGCCCTGCGACGCTACTTGCAGCTCGCGCCGCAAGCGGAGGATCGCGCCTTCGTCGAGCAATATCTGGCCGAACTGGAGAAGCAGCCATGATCCTTTTTTGCTCGTCATGCCCGCGCAGGCGGGCATCCAGTGACGTCGATCGCGTCACTGGGTTCCCGCTTTCGCGGGAACGACGGCGACATGCCGAAACGGCGTGGCGCTTGTCTGACTGGAATGGAACGACCGGTCGCCTGCGCAGCACGATACT
>JAFEFT010000004.1:0-1436 GCA_018240435.1 Pseudomonadota bacterium | reverse complement strand
GGTGAGCCTGTCGAACCACGCTCCAGCCATCGCGAGCCCTCCTAAACCTCCGTTCATGTTGAGCCCTCCCAAACTCCCGTTCGTGGTGAGCCTGTCGAACCACGCCAGCCACATCGCCCGCGCCTGTGGCGGTCGCCTGCGCAGCACGATACTTGCCTGCACCCTGCTCCTCCCCAATCCTCCGTTCGTGGTGAGCCTGTCGAACCACGCTCCAGCCATCGCGAGCCCGCCTGAACCTCCGTTCGTGTTGAGCCATCCAAAACTCCCGTTCGTGGTGAGCCTGTCGAACCACGCCAGCCACATTGCCCGCGCCTGTGGCGGTCGCCTGCGCAGCACGATACTTGCCTGCACCCTGTTCGCCCTCGCCGCCTGCGCCAGCAGCGGCGGCGTCCTGCAAACCGCCGGTGTCGTCGATGTCTACGACATGCAACTGCATAGCGACCTCGACTGGTCGCGCATCAAGGACCCATTGCAGCACGAGGAAATCTGGACCATCGACGGCATGGCGCTCAACAGCCTGAGCATCTTCTCCGGCATCGCCGACGGCCAGCACGTGTTCATGCTCGGCCGCGAGCGCTCATCCCGCCCCGATGGCCCGTGGTTCCATCGCGGCATGCGGCCCGAGGAAATCCGCGACATCGTCGTCGCCGCGATGATCCGCCAGAACATGCTCAACGTCGCCACGCAAGACTTTCGCCCGCACGACTTCGGCGGCGTGCCCGGCCTGCGCTTCGAGTTCACCGCCGTCAGCGCCGACGGATTGATCTACAAAGGCACCGTCGCCGCCGCCGAGCGCAACGGCAAGCTCGACCTGCTGCTGTGGAAGGCGCCTGCCGAGTACTACTTCGACCGCGACGCAGCGGCGGTGGCGCGGATGCTCGATGGTCTGCGGTTTCGGTAGATGGCTGGAGAATGAATCAGGCCACTTTCAGGCTGCCTGCTTCGCCGCTGTACGCGCAAACCGATGGTGATCAATCCGGCCTTTTTCACCGCCGGCGTTTCGCAACGTTTTGTACTGCCCGGCACGCGGAAATAAAAAAACGGCCGAAGCCGTTGTTTTATTTGGTGGGCGGTACAGGGCTTGAACCTGTGACCCCTGCCGTGTGAAAGCAGTGCTCTACCGCTGAGCTAACCGCCCGCTATCGCTTCGGATGCAAGCATCCGCGGGGCGCGCAGGATAAGCCGCAGGGGGCCGTCGGGTCAAGCGCGCCCTGGCGGCCATCATCGCCAGCGACCGTCGTCCCGGCGTGGCGAACATGCCGCCACCATCGATGGGTTGCGTGTTGCGCAACCCATCCTGCGCAAGGGAAGGTCTGAACAAGTCTTGACATCCCTGCGAAGGCAGCGATCCAGTGACTCTATGTTGTTGAAATAAAAGACACAGGATTCCCGCTTGACCAGCTTCGCTGTTGAGAGCCGCGGGAATGACGATCAAA
>JAFEFT010000049.1 GCA_018240435.1 Pseudomonadota bacterium | reverse complement strand
CCCACACGAGTTCACGAAGACCCTTTTTTAATACTGGATCCCGTGTCATCGGCCATCCATGGCCTGCACGGGATGAGCACATCCTGTGCTCAATTCGCCTTGTGGATGGCGCGCTTGTGCACCGACAGTGCCGCCTCGTGCACGGCTTCCGACAGCGTCGGATGGGCGTGGCAGATGCGCGCCAGATCGTCGGCGGAGCCCTTGAACTCCATCGCCACCACACCTTCGTGGACGAGTTCGGAGACGTTCGCGCCGCACAGGTGCAGGCCGAGGATGCGGTCGGTTTCGGCGTGGGCAATGCACTTCACCAGGCCGGCCGGTTCGTTCATCGCCACCGCGCGGCCGATCGCCGCGAACGGGAAGCTGCCGACCTTGTACGGGATGCCTTCGGCCTTGCACTGCGCCTCAGTCTTGCCGACCCAGGCGATTTCCGGCTCGGTGTAGATCACCCACGGCACGGTGTCGAGGTTGACGTGGCCGGGCAGGCCGGCGATCAGTTCGGCCACCGCGATGCCTTCCTCGCTGGCCTTGTGCGCCAGCATCGGCCCGCGCACGCAGTCGCCGATCGCCCACACGCCATCGACGCCGGTGTGGCAGTGCTCGTCGACGATCACCCGGCCGCGCTCGTCGAGCTTGACGCCGCAATCGGCGGCCAGCAGCCCTTGCGTGGCGGCCTTGCGACCGACCGATACCAGCAGCTTGTCGACGGTGATGGTCTGCTCGCCCTTGGCGTCGGCATAGGTGACATCCAGCGCGTCGCCGTTCTTGGCGACCTTCGACACTTTCGCGCCGAGGCGGATGTCCAGCCCTTGCTTCTTGTATTCGCGCGCGGCGGCCTTGGCGATGTCGGCATCGGCCGCACCGAGGAAGTCAGGCAGGGCCTCGAGGATGGTGACCTCGCTGCCGAGCCGGCGCCAGACGCTGCCCAGTTCCAGCCCGATCACGCCGGCGCCGATCACGCCAAGACGCTTCGGCACCGAGGTGAAATCGAGCGCGCCTTCGTTGTCGACGATGGCCTTGCCATCGAACTTGGCGAACGGCAGCTCGATCGGCACGGAGCCGGCGGCGAGGATGACGTTGGCGGCCTTGAGCTCGCTGTCCTTGCCGTCATGACCCTTCACTTTCACCAGGTTGCCCTTGTGCAGTGTGGCGAAGCCGGCATAGGCGGTGACCTTGTTCGCCTTGAACAACGATGCGATGCCGCCGGTGAATTGTTTGACGATCTTGTCCTTGCGGCCAATCATCGTGCCCACGTCCATCTTCGCGTTGTCGGCGCTGATGCCGTGGTCGGCGAACATGTGCGTCAGGTTGTGGAACTGGCGCGAGGAATCCAGCAGCGCCTTCGACGGGATGCAGCCCACGCGCAGGCAGGTGCCGCCGAGTGCCGGCTTGCCGTCCTTGCCCAACGCCGCATCCACGCAAGCGGTCTTCAGGCCGAGCTGGGCGCAGCGGATCGCGGCCACGTAGCCGCCGGGGCCGCCGCCGATGACGATGATGTCGAATTGTTCGCTCATTCTTCGCTCACAGGTGAATGGTGAATGGTGAATGGTGAATGGTAAGAGCAGTCAATCGTTGCGTCGGACGCATGTCGCAATGGTTGGACTGTACATGTGGGACGAATTGTGGAGGCGGATGGGGGATGAAATGGCGGAGATGCATTTGCTATGACCATTCACAAATCACCAATCACGATTCACGCTTCTCGGCCTAAAGCCCGAGCAGCATCCGGTGCGGGTTCTCGAGCTGGTTCTTGATGTCGACCAGGAATAGCACGGCATCTTTGCCGTCGATGATGCGGTGGTCGTAGCTGATCGCCACGTACATCATCGGCGCGGCGACCACCTGGCCGTTCTCGACGATGGCGCGATCCTTGATCGTGTGCATGCCGAGGATGGCGCTCTGCGGTGGGTTGACGATCGGGGTGGAGAACAGCGAGCCGAAGGTGCCGCCGTTGGTGATGGTGAAGGTGCCGCCTTGCAGGTCTTCGAGTTTCAGGCCGCCTTCGCGCGCGGCCTTGGCGTAGCCGATGATGGCTTTTTCGATCTGCGCGAAACTCATGTTCTGCGCATCGCGCAGCACCGGCGTCACCAGGCCCTTGTCGGTGGATACCGCCACCGAGATGTCGGCGTAGCCGTGGTAGATGATGTCGTTGCCGTCGACCGAGGCGTTGACCACCGGATGCCGCGCCAGCGCATTGGCGGCGGCCTTCACGAAGAAGCTCATGAAGCCGAGCTTGACGCCGTTGGCTTTCTCGAACGCCTCGCCCTGCGATTTGCGCAGCGCCGCCACTTCGCGCAGGTTGATCTCGTTGGACGAGGTCAGCATCGCGATCGAGTTCTTCGACTGCATCAGCCGCTCGGCGATCTTGGCGCGCATGCGGGTCATCGGCACGCGCTCTTCGGGGCGCGAGGAGCCGGGAATCGGGAATCGGGAATCGGGAATCGGGGAAGCGGACGCCGGCGACTTGGCGGCGGGCGCAGAAGCCGGAGCCACCGCCCCGCCGGAGCGCATGAAGTTGACCAGATCCTCTTTCGTCACCTGCTGATGGCGGCCGGTGCCGGTGACGTTGGCCGGGTCGATCTGGTTGGTTTCGGCGGTGAAGCGCGCGCCGGGCGGTAGCGACGAGGTGTCGGCCGCCTTGCCGAGGCCCGAGTCCCGAGTGCCGAGTCCCGTTGCCGGCGGCGTTGGTGTGGTGGTTTGCGCCGGTGCGGCCGTTGCCGATGCAGCGGCACCTTCCACGATGATCGCCAGCACCTGCGAGCTCGTCACCGTGCTGCCGGTGTCGAACTTGATTTCCTTGAGCACGCCATCGACCGGCGAGGGCACTTCCAGCACCACCTTGTCGGTTTCCAGATCGAGCAGGTTTTCGTCGCGCTTCACGGCATCGCCGGGCTTCTTGTGCCAGCTGGCGATGGTGGCGTCGGAAACGGATTCCGGCAGAACCGGGACTTTGACTTCGATGCTCATGGATGGTCCTTGGCAAACACAGTGCGAAAGCAATGATTGAGGGAGTGATCAGTCGCGAATCAGCTTGTCATATTGTGCATGGCTGCCGATCCAGAACCAAAGCACGCCGCCCTCGATGGCGATGCCCAGCGCGCGATGATGCAGCCCGGCACGAACCGACCAGAACCTTCCGATGCGCTTGCAATGCAGCGACGGATGCGCGGGATCGGACTTGAGCAACGCAAAACAACGATCCGCGACACGGCGTACTTCCTCGGGCAGATCGTGATAAGTGGCCCAGAATGCAGGTGAAGCGCGGTGATTCACAACGCCGTGGTCTTGCCTTCGGCAGCGCTGGCGAGTGCTTGTTCGGCCAGCGCGTCGAGGCGTCCAGCGGCTGCATCGTCGGCGATCTGCCGATCCCATGCGTCGGCATCGAATGCGGCAAACCATGCGCGAAACGACGCCAGTTCCTCCGGTCGGAGTGTGGCGACTTCATGCTCGATGGCTTCGACTTTTCCCATGTCCACATTCTAGCAGGGGCTCGCCGCGCAGGTTTCAGCCTTGTCCCGCCACCACGCCCTCGCCGAGCGTGCCGGCCAGTGCATCCTCGACCAGCTTCGCCTGCTCGGCCTGGTGCGTGGACAGGTGGCCGCAGGCTGGTGCAGGCGAGCGCTGGCGGCCGGCGTAGAACAGGCGCTGGCCCTTTTGCAGGCAGCGTTCGAGGTGGTGCTGGATCTGGTACCACGCGCCCTGGTTCATCGGCTCTTCCTGACACCAAACGAGCGATTGGGCTTTCGCGTAGCGCTGCAACTCGGCGCTCAGCTCGGCGCGCGGGAACGGGAACAACTGTTCGGCGCGGACGATGGCGACGTTGCGAAGCTGGCGCTTGCCGGCTTCCTCCAGCAGATCGTAATAGACCTTGCCGGCGCAGACGACGACGCGATCGACCGTCTTTGCCTCTGCCGTGGCATCGCCGATGAGCTCGCGGAACGATCCGTTCGCCAGTTCATCGAGCGTGGATACCGCCAGCTTGTGGCGCAGCAGCGATTTGGGCGTGAATGCGATCAACGGCTTGCGGGTGGCGCGGTGCATCTGCCGGCGCAGCAGGTGGAAAATCTGCGCCGGCGTGGTCGGCACCACCACCTGCATGTTGTCGAGCGCGCAAAGCTGCAAGAAGCGCTCCAGCCGCGCCGAGGAATGTTCCGGGCCCTGGCCTTCGTAGCCATGCGGCAACAGCAGCGTCAACCCGCACAGGCGATTCCATTTGGCCTCGCCGGAGCTGATGAACTGGTCGATCACCACCTGCGCGCCGTTGGCGAAATCGCCGAACTGCGCTTCCCAGATCGTCAGCGTGGTCGGGTCGGCGGTGGCGTAGCCGTATTCGAACGCCATCACCGCTTCTTCGCTGAGCAGTGAATCGACGATGGTGACATCGAGCGGATCGGCACCCGTCGGCAACAACTCGCGCAGCGGCAGATAGTCGGGCGCGCCGGTTTGATCGTGCAGCACGGCGTGACGATGGAAGAAGGTGCCGCGACCGGCATCCTGCCCGACCAGACGCAGCTTGAAGCCTTCCTTGACCAGGCTGGCGTAGGCGAGGTTTTCGGCGAAGCCCCAATCGCCCGGCAGTTCACCGACGGCCATCTTGCGGCGGTCGTCGTAGATTTTCGCCACCCGCGGATGCAGCTTGACGGTATCCGGGATCGCGTTGATCTGCGTCGCCAGCGCGTCGAGCGGGTTGCGCGCGATCGCCGTCGTGACCGCGTCGCGCATGGTGCCGTGCAGATAGGGCTTCCAGTCGGCGCCGAAACTCTCGGTCGGTGCATCGGCCAGTTCGGTGGTGACCGCGCCGGTTTCGAGCTTCTTGCGATAGCCATCGACCAGCGCCGCTGCCGCCGCCGCGTCGAGCACGCCATCGGCGATGCAGCGCTGCGCGTAGATTTCGCGCGGCGTCTTGTGCGCCTTGATGATCTGATACATCACCGGCTGCGTCGCCGAAGGCTCGTCGGCCTCGTTGTGGCCGTGGCGGCGATAGCAGACCAGATCGATCACGATGTCGCGATTGAACTGCTGGCGGAAGTCGAAGGCGAGCTGGGTGCAGAACACCACCGCCTCGGGATCGTCGCCATTCACATGCAGGATCGGCGCGCCGACCATCTTCGCCAGATCGGTGCAATACAACGTGGAACGCGCATCGTCGGTGCGACTGGTGGTGAAGCCGACCTGATTGTTGATGACGATGTGGACGCTGCCGCCGACCTTGAAATAGCGCGCCTGCGACATTTGCAGCAATTCCATGCCCACGCCCTGGCCGGCGAAGGCAGCGTCACCGTGGATCAGCACCGGCAGCACCGCATCGCGTTCGGCGTCGGCGCGACGTTGCTGGCGCGCGCGCACGCTGCCGGCCACCACCGGATTGACGATTTCCAGATGCGAGGGATTGAAGGCCAGCGCCAGATGGACCGCGCCGCCGGGCGTGGCGACATCGGCGGAAAAGCCCATGTGGTATTTCACGTCGCCCGAATGCGCCGGATCGTCGTGCTGCTCGTAGCGGCCCTCGAATTCGTCGAACAACTTGCCCGGCGGTTTGCCGAGGGTGTTGACCAGCACGTTGAGGCGGCCACGATGGGCCATGCCGATCACCATTTCCTTGACGCCACCGGCACCGGCACGGCGGCACAGCTCATCCATCAGCGGGATCAGCGAATCGCCGCCTTCCAGCGAGAAGCGCTTCTGGCCGACGTACTTGGTGTGCAGGAAACGCTCGAGCCCGTCCGCCGCCGTCAGCCGTTCGAGGATGCGCAGGCGGGTGGCGTCGTCGAAGCCGAACTGGCCGGCGGCCGCCTCCAGCCGTTCGTACACCCAACGGCGCTGACTGCGATCGGCGATGTGCATGAACTCGGCGCCGATGCTGCTGCTGTAGGTGGCCTTCAGACGGGCGAGCAGATCGCGCAGCGGCAGCGTCTGCGGGCCGGCGGCCAGGCCGGTGCGGAAGCTCGCGCCCAGATCGGCCTCGGACAGGCCGTGCGCGGGCAGATCGAGATCGGTGTCGTCGGGCTTGTGCGGCGTGTCGAGCACGTCGCCGGCCGCGGCCAGGCCCAGCGGGTCGAGATCGGCGCGCAGATGCCCGCGCGAGCGATAGGCGGTGACCAGTTTGAGCACCGCGGCCTGCTTGTGCGACAGCGCATCGCTGGCGGTCGCGGCATTGGCCGCGCCTTGGCCGACGTGGCGCGCGGCTTGCGCGATGCGTGCGATCGCCAGTGACGGCGGGATGTCGGCCGGATTGGCGAAACCGTCGAACCACGCTCTCCAGTCGGCGCCGACGCTGGCCGGATCGTTGAGGTAACGCTCGTACAGATCTTCGAGATAGGCGGCATTGCTGCCCGAGTTCTGTGAGGTCGCGGCAAATTTCTGGATCAGGCTTTCCAAGTCGACGCCCGCCATGGGTGGCTGCAAGTGATTGATTTCAGGAAATTCCGCCGCGCAAAGGGCGCGGCGAAACGAGGTGCAAGTATAGCGCGGCGGAGGTCGCGTTCGAAACCGCAGGACGCCGGTGCGGGCGGCGGCGACCGCGATCGCCGCCACTTCGCGCCGCTTGCCGGTGCGCGCATGCCGGTTGCGCGTCGACTGTGCTTCAATAGACGCCGAAGCGGGGGTGTCCGGCATGTTGGCCGGGCTGAGACAGACCCTTCGAACCTGATCCGATTCAGATCGGCGTAGGGAGGCTTCGCGGCGGCGCCAGCGTGTTCGCCCGCATCCTCCCGTCCACCATCGCGTCATGGCGCAAGGCCGTGCGGCGCGGTGCACACGAGGAACGAGGATGAACGCAATCGCATCGTCGCTGCCACAGCAGGCCGCGCAGCTCTCCGAATCGGTCACCCGGCCGATTGCCGGCTCGCGCAAGATTTTCGTCGAAGGTTCGCGCGCCGATCTTCGCGTGCCGATGCGCGAGATCGCGCTCGCCGATACGCCGACCGCGGCCGGCGTGCAGCGCAACGCGCCGCTGGCGGTCTACGACACCTCCGGGCCGTACACCGATCCGGCCGCGCGCATCGACCTCAACGCCGGCTTGCCGGCGCTGCGCGCGCACTGGATCGCCGAACGCGGCGACACCGAGCAGTTGCGAGTGGCCAGTTCCGAGTTCGGCCGGGCGCGGGCGCGGGATCCGAAACTCGACGCGGTGCGCTTCGCGCATGTGCGCGCGCCGATGCGGGCAAAGGCTGGCGCCAATGTCTCGCAGATGCACTACGCGCGCCGCGGCATCGTCACGCCGGAGATGGAGTTCATCGCCATCCGCGAGAACCAGAGGCTGGAAGCAGTGCGCGATGCCGGCCTGCTGGCGCAGCATCCGGGGCAAGCGTTCGGCGCGTCGATCCCGAACATCATCACCCCTGGATTCGTGCGCGATGAAGTCGCCCGCGGCCGCGCCATCATCCCCTGCAACATCAACCATCCGGAAAGCGAGCCGATGATCATCGGCCGCAACTTCCTCACCAAGATCAACGCCAACATCGGCAACAGCGCCGTCAGTTCCGGGATCGCCGAGGAGGTCGAGAAGATGGCGTGGGCGATCCGCTGGGGTGCCGACACGGTGATGGACTTGTCCACCGGCAAGCACATCCACGAAACCCGCGAGTGGATCATCCGCAACTCGCCGGTGCCGATCGGCACGGTGCCGATCTATCAGGCGCTGGAGAAGGTCGATGGCATCGCCGAGGATCTGACCTGGGACATCTTCCGCGACACGCTCGTCGAGCAAGCCGAGCAAGGTGTCGACTACTTCACCATCCACGCCGGCGTGCTGCTGCGCTATGTGCCGCTGACCGCCAAGCGCGTCACCGGCATCGTCAGCCGCGGCGGCTCGATCCTCGCCAAGTGGTGCCTCGCGCACCATCGCGAGAACTTCCTCTACACGCATTTCGAGGACATCTGCGAAATCATGAAGGCTTATGACGTGGCCTTCTCGCTCGGCGACGGCCTGCGTCCGGGCTGCATCGCCGACGCCAACGATGCGGCGCAGTTCGGCGAACTCGACACCCTCGGCGAGCTGACGAAGATCGCGTGGCAGCACGACGTGCAGACCATGATCGAAGGCCCCGGCCATGTGCCGATGCACCTGATCAAGGAGAACATGGACCGCCAGTTGGCCAGCTGCGGCGAAGCGCCGTTCTACACCCTCGGCCCCCTGACCACCGACATCGCCCCCGGTTACGACCACATCACCAGCGCGATCGGCGCGGCGATGATCGGCTGGTACGGCACCGCGATGCTGTGCTACGTCACCCCGAAAGAACACCTCGGCCTGCCCAACAAGCAGGACGTGCGCGACGGCATCGTCGCCTACAAGATCGCTGCCCACGCGAGCGATCTCGCCAAGGGCCACCCCGGCGCGCAGGTGCGCGACAACGCGCTGTCACGCGCGCGCTTCGAGTTTCGCTGGGAGGACCAGTTCAACCTCGGCCTCGACCCGGACAAGGCGCGCGAGTTCCACGACGAGACGATGCCGAAGGAAGCGCACAAGTCGGCGCACTTCTGTTCGATGTGCGGGCCGAAGTTCTGTTCGATGAAGATCACCCAGGATGTCCGCGACTACGCTGCGTCCGCGGGCGTGGCCGATGCGACGCAGGCGCTGGAGCGCGGGATGGCGGAGAAGGCCGCGGAATTTCGCGACGGAGGAGCCGAAATCTACCGTTGAGGGGTCAGGTTCGTTTGACAATTCCGCCGCCCGGTATGCCTTGGGTGGGCAGGAAAATCCCCGCACGCCAGCGCGGCCAATCCTGATTGGCGGCGCTGAACAGGCAGCCCGGCGCCTGCGTTCGCAACCCGCGTGATCATGCGAAACCCGCGTTTTGCGACCGGCTGACCTGATCGAGTCGGCGTTTCGGCGAAGGTAGAACGTTTTTGACGGTGACCCGTCGAGCAATGGTCAAACGAACCGGACCCCATTCAGAAATGCGGCTTGTCGGCGGCTTCGTCGTAGCGGGCGACGCCGTCGAGGATCTCCTGACGAGCGGCGGCGGCGTCGCTCCAGCCGTCGGTGCGCACCCATTTGCCGGGTTCCAGATCCTTGTAGTGGGCGAAGAAATGGCCGATGCGGTCGCGCCAGTGCGGTGGCAGATCGCCGATGTCGCGGATCCCGGCATAACCGGGGAAGACCTTGTCGATCGGCACCGCGATCAGCTTGGTGTCGGTGCCGGCCTCGTCGGTCATGTTGAGCATGCCCACCGGCCGGCAGCGGATCACCGAGCCGGGAATCAGTGGCAGCGGCATCACCACCAGCACGTCGACCGGGTCGCCGTCGCCGCACAGGGTGTGCGGCACGTAGCCGTAATTGCACGGATAGCGCATCGGCGTGGACAGCACGCGATCGACGAAGATCGCGCCGGTGGCCTTGTCGACTTCATACTTGACCGGCTCGGCGTCCTTCGGAATTTCGATGACGACGTTGATGTCGTGTGGCACGTCCTGGCCGGTGGGAACGAGGTCGAGGCCCATGGAATCTCCTGTTGCGGTGGCGCGAATCGGGGGCGCAAGGTTACGGCAACGCGGGCGTGCTTGCACGCCGGCCGGTGCGGCTCGCCGTGCGGTCAGGTGCAGTCACGGGATGGTGCAACCCTGCGCGATGGATGAAGGCGCGTTATCGTTGCGATTGGCGGTGTTGGAGCGCGTACGAATGTCGACTCTTTGGACCGTTCTGGGCTCGATCGCGATGCTGGGTCTTGTCGCGCCGATGGCTTTCATGTTGGTGGTGTTTTCCGGCGGCGCGCTCGCCAACGGTCGCGTCTTGAGCGCGGTGCAAGAGAATGTGCTGGATGTCTGGCTGTGGTTGCTGCCGATGCTGTGCGTGCTCAGTGCCGGCATCGTCATCTACCTGCACCGAAACGGCGGCAGCGCGCTTGCATATGCGTGGTACGCGTTGCCGTTTGCCGGCGTCGCGGCTTATCTGGTGTGGGCGAATGCGTTGACCGGGTCGCGATAGCGATCTGTCGTCAGCCTCGAGAATCACAATCCGGCGTCATCGGCCGCACCTTGTGCGGTGGCCGGCACGCAGCCGGGCACGACGGCATCGGCGCGATACACCCACCAGTCGCGGCGGTTGGCGACGCCAACGCGGCGGGCCTTGGTGCGATTCACGCAGGTGCCGAGCGCATCGTCGATGGCGAACACCCAGCGCCGCTGCGGCGCTTGCGCCTGCCATGCCGAGGCGCGCGCGAATTGCACCGCGGTCGGTGCGGTGAATCCGAAATCGACGGCCGCACGATCGGCCATCAGCAGGTTCTGTTCGCGCCAGCCGACCAGACCCAATTGCGCGTCGGGGCCGATGATCCGCCCGGCGTCGCGCATGATGCCGGCCGCCGAACTCGAATCGTTGAGCAGCGGATACGCCCACAGGCTCCACGCCGTCCACAGCGCGAGCAAGCCGACGAGCAGGGCATGCAGACCGTGGCGCGGGCGCAGCACGAGGGCGGCGACGAGGAAGGCGCCGCCGACGCTGGCGAGCATGATCCATACCTCGTGGCCGCCGTCGGCGAGGCCGCGGTTTTGCGCCATGCGCAGCGCCGCGGTGTGCCCTTGCAGCGCCCACAGGCCGTAGCCGAGCGCGACCACGCCGAGCACGGCGGCAAGCGCAAAGGCGGTGTTGCGCAGCCAGCGCGCTTGCGCGATGTCGTGCAGATACGGGCCCATCGCCAGCGCCACCATCGGCAGCATCGGCAGCACGTACATGTCGCGCTTGCCCGTCGATGCACTGAAGAAGATCAGCACCAGCAGCGCCCAGCCCAGCGGCAGCCACACCCGCGCATCACACTCGCGCCATGCCTGCCGCCAGCGCACGAGCGCGCCGGGCCAGGCCAGCGACAGCGGGAACCAGCCCAGCAGCAGCACCGGCAGGAAATACCAGAACGGCTTGGGATGCGACCAGTGCTCGGCGTAGCGCTCGGCGGTCTGGTGCAGCAGGATGTCGCGCGCGTAGGCGACGTATTCGGCGTTGCCGCGGGCGCGCATCGCCAGCAGCATCGGCAGCAGCCACAACGCGATCGCGGCGAAAAAGGCGACGATGCCGGCCAGCCAGCGAGCCGTCGCTGCGGATGTTTTCGTCACTGGCCAGCCGCGCCTGCGCGCAATGGCGTACGGAATCAACATCAGCAAGGCGAGAAATCCCACGCCCTTGGTGATCACGCCCAGCCCCGCCGCGAAACAACCCAGCCAGTACAGGCGCCAGTGCGGCCCCAGCAGGCAATGGCGCAACAAGGCCCAGTTCGCCAGCGTGATCTCGGCCATCACCAGCGGGTCGATCTGCGCGCGCTTGACCTGATAGACGAACTGCACCGCACACAACGTCGCCGCAGAGGCAAACAAGCCCACACGCGGATTCCACAGCCGCCGACCCAGATCCCACACCAGCGCCAGCGTCAGCAGCCCGGACAGCAACGAGGGCAGCAGAAAGGCGATCCGCCATGAGCGCAGCAACTCGAAGGCGGCGGCCTGCGTCCACATGAACAGCGGCGGCTTGTCGGCGTACAGCTCACTGCCGCGATGCGGGAACAGCCAGTCGCCCGATTCCACCATCTGTCTTGCCGCCAGCGCGAAGCGCGGCTCGTCGGCCGGCCACGGATCACGCAAGCCGATGCCAAGCGCGAGCAACACCAGCGCAAACAGCATGAACCAGCCAAAGGCGCGGCGGTCGGCGGCGGGAACGTCGGTCATGTGCTATCGAATCGAGGGCGCTTCAGCGCGCGCCGTAATGGTAGCGGCAGGCGGCGATCTCCAGATCATGCGCGCTGGCGCGATAGACCAGCCGATGGGTCGGGTCGATGCGGCGCGACCACCAGCCACTCAGGCTGCCGCGCAGGGGTTCGGGTTTGCCGATGCCCTGGAACGGGTCGCGCTGGCATTCGCGGATCAGCGCATGGATGCGTTCGATCATCTTGCGATCGTGCGCCTGCCAGTACCGGTAATCGTCCCACGCATCGGCGTGGAAAACGATGCGCCTAGCCATTCGTTTTGTCGCGCTTGCGGGTGGCTGCGGCGGGCGTGGCACGCTTGGGTTTGTGGTTCGCGCCGGGTTCGCCGACCGCGCGAGCCGGGTTCGGCGCGATCAGATCGTGGCGCTCGCCGCGGCCCGCGTCGAGCTCGGCGATGGACTTCAGCAACCGCCGCGCGTTGGCGGGGCTGGCCAGCAGGTATTGCGTTTCTTTCCAGCTGTTCCACGCCGCCAGCGACATCACCACCACATCTTCGGCGTCGCGGCGTTTGATCAAGGTCACGTCGCGATCGTCGACGACGGTATCGAGCACGGCCTTGAGGTTGCTGCGGGCTTCGGAGAAATTGACGGTGCGCATGGACTTGTACCTTGTTTTGTACAAGTTTACGCCGATGCGATGAACTGTCCAGCCGTGGTGCGTTCAACGTCATTGCAACTGATCCCACAGGAAGTCATAGGCCAGCGCGTGCATCGTTGCCGACTGCGCGTTGTCGGCACCGGCGCCGTGGCCGCCTTCGAGGTTCTCGTACAGCCAGACGCCTTTCAGGCCGAAGCCCTGCATCTTCGCCGCCATCTTGCGCGCCTGCACCGGGCCGACGCGGTCGTCGCTGGTGGTGGTGTAGAACAGCACCGGCGGGTAGTGGCCGTCGGCACGGACGTTTTGATAGGGCGAGAAGGTCTTGATGAAATCCCAGTCGGAGGTATCGGGATCGCCGTATTCGGCCATCCACGAGGCGCCGGCCGACAGGTGCGAGTAGCGCTTCATGTCGAGCAGCGGAATCTCGCAGACGATCGCGCCGAACAACTGCGGATACGTCGTGAGCATGTTGCCCATCAGCAGGCCGCCGTTGCTGCCGCCTTCGGCACCGAGATGCTTGGGCGAGGTCACGCCGCGCTTGACCAGATCCTCGGCGACCGCGGCGAAATCCTCGTAGGCGCGCGGGCGATTGGCCTTGAGCGCGGCCTGATGCCAGGCCGGGCCGTATTCGCCGCCGCCGCGGATATTGGCGATGACGTACACGCCGCCGCGCTCGAGCCAGGCGCGGCCGACGCTGCCGCTGTAGAACGGCACTTCGGAGACTTCAAAGCCGCCGTAGCCGTAGAGCAAGGTGCGGTTGGCGCCGTCGAGTTTCATGTCCTTCGGCGCGATCTCGAAGTACGGCACGCGGGTGCCGTCCCTGGACGCGACGAAATGCTGGCTGACTGCGAACTTCGAGGCATCGAAGAATGCCGGCACCGCCTTGATCGTCTGCGGCGCGCCTTCGCCGGCCACGCCGCGCTGCAAGGTCGAGGGCGTGAGAAAGCCGGTGACGCTCAGCCAGTATTCGTCGCTGGCGTCGGGGTCGGTATCGACCACGCTGATCGTGCTCATCGCCGGTGCGCCTTCCAGCGGCGCGCGCGCCCAGTCGCCGGCCTGCGGCGTGAGGATCTCCAGTCGGCTCTTCACATCGTCGAGCACGTCGAGAATCAGATGATTCTTCGTCCACGCATACGACGACAGCGCGGTGTGCGCATCGGGCCGGAACAGCACCGTGAATTGCCGCTGGCCGGCCATGAAGGCGTCGAAGTTCGTCGCCAGCAAGGCGCCGCTCGGATAGCTCTGGCCGCCGACGGTCCACGGCGAGCGCAACTGGATCAGCAGCCATTGCCGATGCGGGTCGGCCTGGGCGTCGTCGGGTACGTCCACGCGCACGAGCTGGTCGCCGCGGCGCTGGAACAGTTTCGAGTGGAAGAAATCGGTGGCGACGGAGACGAAATCGCGCTCGAAACCCGGCGTCGGGTCGTGATAGGCGCTGACCGCCAGATCGGTGGCCTTGCCCTCGTACACGACCTTCGCTGCCGACAGCGGCGTGCCGCGTTTCCACTGCTTGGCGATGCGCGGATAACTCGAAGCGGTCATCGAGCCGGGGCCGAAGTCGGTGCCGACGTAGATCGTGTTCGCATCGATCCAGCCCGCTTGCGTCTTCGCCACCGGGATGCGGAAGCCGCCTTCGACGAAGGCGAGCGAGGGCAGGTCGAACTCGCGCACTTCGACCGCGTCGGTGCCGCCGGGCGAGAGCGAGATCAGGCAGCGCTCGAATTTCGGTCGCAGGCAGTCGGCGCCCTTGAACACCCATTGCGCCTTCTCGGTCTTGTTGAGCGCGTCGATGTCGAGCAGCGTCTGCCACTTCGGTTCGGCCTTGCGGTACTCGTCGAGCGTGGTGCGTCGCCAGATGCCGCGCGGGTGGTCCTTGTCCTGCCAGAAGTTGTACAGCCAGTCGCCCATCCGGTTGACGTAGGGGATGCGGGCGTCGGAGTCGAGCACCTCCAGGATCCGGCCGCGCGTGTGCGCAAACTCGGGAGTCTGCATGAAGCGCTTTTCGGTCAGCGCATTTTGCGCCTTCACCCATTCCATCGGCTGGGCGCCGTGGATGTCCTCCAGCCACAGATAGGGGTCGTCGGCGGCGGTCGTCGATGGGGTCGCAGCGTGGGTCATGCCGATCAGGCTGAGGGTGCCGGCGAGCAGCAGGGAAAGTGTCTTCATCGGCGTGGCTCCGATCCGGAAAACCGCGATCATCCCGCCAATGGAATCGTCGTGCCATAGGCCGGAAGGCGTGGTTGCCCTGCCGATACATCGGAATTGGAGGCGCTGGTGCGCCGGATCACTCCATGCCGCTCATGCCCAGGATGTTGTAGCCGGCATCGACGAAGGTGACTTCGCCGGTGATGCCCGAGGCCAGATCCGAGCACAGGAAGGCGGCGGTGTTGCCCACTTCCTCGATGCTCACGTTGCGCCGCAGCGGGGCGTTGTGGGCGGCGTAGTCGAGCATCTTGCGGATGTTGCCGACGCCGGCCGCGGCCAGGGTCTTGATCGGCCCGGCCGAGATTGCATTGACGCGGGTTCCTTCCGGGCCGAGGTTGTAGGCCAGATAGCGCACGCTGGCTTCCAGGCTGGCCTTGGCCAGGCCCATCACGTTGTAATTCTGCAAGGCGCGATCGGCGCCCAGATACGACAGCGTCAGCAGGGCACCGTTGCGGCCCTTCATCAACGGCCGCGCGGCCTTGGCCAGCGCCGGAAAGCTGTAGGCCGAAATGTCGTGGGCGATGCGGAAGTTCTCGCGGGTCAGGCCGTCGAGAAACTCGCCCGACAGCGCCTCGCCGGGGGCGAAGCCGATCGAATGGACGAGGATGTCCAGCCCGTCCCAGTGTTTGCCGAGGGCGTCGAAGGTCGCCGTGATCTGCGCGTCGTTGCCGACATCGCAGGGCAGGACGATGTCCGAGCCGCAGGCTGCCGCGGCCTCTTCCACGCGCCCCTTGAGCTTGTCGTTGACGTAGGTGAAGGCCAGCTGCGCGCCTTCGCGGTGCATCGCCTGGGCGATGCCCCAGGCGATCGAGCGCTGGTTGAGCACGCCGGTGATGAGTGCGCGCTTGCCGTGCAGGAAACCCATGCTGCCTCCGAGATCGTGGCCCGCGGCGGCGGGCGGGGCGCGTAGTGTGACCGTTGCCGGCTCAGGGTTCCAGTTGCAACACCTGATCGACGTACAGCGTGGCGTCGATGGCCAGGTGATTCCACTTCCGCAAGTCGGCGGCCTTGACGCCGAAGCGGGCGGCGATGGAGTCGAGGGAATCACCCAGTTCGACCTTGCAGGTGCGCGGCGAATGGGCCGGCGGCGCGGCCGTGCCGCTTGCGCTGGCTGCCGTCGCCGGCGCGGCGGCTGCGCCCGTCGTGGATGCCGCCGGCGCGGCCGGTGCGGCGGGTGGTGGCGGCGCGACCTCATGCGGTGCCGCCGGCGCGGTCGCAGGCGGCGGATGCGCAGGCGTGGCAGGCGTCGTCGTTGCCGGCGCCGGTGGGGTGGCGATCGGTGTGGCGGTTGTCGGTGCCGCCACCGATGCTTTCGGCGAAGGCATCGGCGGCTGCACGTCCGACGGGTGCGCGGGCGACTTCGCGGTCGGCGCTCCGGCCGTGGCCGCGGGTGTCGTGGTGGTCGTCGGTTGGCGGGGTGGCTCGGTTGCGCTGGACGCGGGCGCCAGCGGATGGAAACTGCCAACCGCAGGTGACGATGGCGGCGGCGATGGCCAGACCACGACGGCCGTTGCATTCGCGGTCGCGCTCGGCTGTGCCGATGTGGTCGGCGGCGGCAGTTGGCGCGACCCGTTCGCCGCCGTTGGCGCGGTCGCGGTGCCGATGGGCGCCGGGGCCGGGCTTGCCGCTGGTTTGGCCTGGGTGTCTGTTTTGCCGGGCGCCGGCAAGCCGGTGGCTGGGCGGGTCGCTGGCGTGGGCACTGGCGGCGGCGCCGATGGCACCGTTGCCGGCTTGGGCGTAGTCGTCGGCATCGGCGGCAGCAGGATCTGCATCGGTGGCGCTGACGGTCGGTCGGCGGCGGCTGGCGTCGCCATCGGTGGCGTCGTCGTCGTGGTCGCGGCCTGGTTGCCCGTGGCCGTCGTCGTGCTGCTTGCCGGCGACGGGGCCGCGCTCGCGCCAGCGGCGACCGCCGCCCAGCGCGGACGCGTCACCGCCGGCACCAGCAGCTTGCGCGGGGCATCCGCGCCGATGCGGCCGTTGCGATAGCCGCCGTTGAAATCCTTCAGCGTCTGCGCGTCGGTGCCCAGCCGCTGCGCCAGATCATCGAGGCTGTCGATGCCGGCAGGCACGTCGTAGGGGACCCAGTGCGTGATCGGCACGGTGGGATCGAGCGGAATGCCCTGGCGCTCGGGCTGGTCGAGCAGGCAGACCAGGGCGCGCATCTTCGAGACGTATTCGTAGGTGCCGAACGCCAGCCCCCACGGCCGGCGATAGCGGATCGCGCTGCCGGCGCCGCGCGCGGCCAGTTCGTCGGAGGTCATGGTCTTGGCCAGACGATATTCCCCCGAGTTGTAGGCCATCGCCGCCAGCCGCCAGTCGTTGAACATGCTCTGCAGGGCGTCGAGGTAGTTCATCGCCGCCAGCGTGGAATCGAGCATCGAGGTACGGCCGTCGAAATCGGCGGTCACCGTGCCGCCGTTGTTGCGCGCCGTCTGGGCGAGAAATTGCCACATTCCGGCGGCGCCACCGAAGGTGGTGCGCACGTCCAGCCGGTACCAGCTCTCGACGATCGGCACCACCGCGAACTCGGCCGGCAACTTGCGCGCCTCGAGCTGGTCGAGCACTACCAGCATGCGCGGCAGGATGGCGGTGATCTGGTCGGCGAAATGCTGCGGGTAGCCGGCGTATTTGCGGCGCCAGCGGGTATTGTTCGGGCCGACGATGCAGGCCGGCTGGATCAGCCGGGCGCGCAGGCGGTCGAGCACTTGCCCTGCGGTCAGCACGTCGCTTTCCGGGCCGAGGGTGACGTTCGGGGTCTTGCCCAGCGGTGCACGATCTTCCGGCGGCAAGTCGGTGATGACGATCGTCGAGCCTTCGGGCAGCGGTACCGGCACCGACACCGGCCCTTCACCGCCTGGGCGCACGTTGGGCACGGGCTCGCAGGCCGCAAGCACGACGCTGGCGACCGCCAGCGCCGCCCAGCCCGCCTTGCGCCGGGCGGTCATGCGCGAAACCCGTCCTTCCAGCGCCGCAGCGCCGCGAAGGCATCGGCACGACTGGCCGGTGGCGCCCCTTCATGGTCGGTGATCGCCGCCCGCACGGCCGCGGTGTCGACGCGCAGGAATGGATTGCTGGCGCATTCGTCGGCGATCGTGGTCGGCAGCGATGGCTTGCCACGCTCGCGGGCCTGGCGCGCGCGCGCGATCGCTGCCTGCAAGTCGGCATTGTCCGGGTCGACGCGGCTGGCGAAGGCGGCATTGGCCAGGGTGTACTCGTGGCCGCAGCACACGCTGGTGGCACCGGGCAGCGCTGCCAGCCGGTCGAGCGAGGCCAGCATCTGCGCCGGCGTACCCTCGAACATGCGCCCGCAGCCGAGACTGAACAGGGTGTCGCCACAGAACACCACGCCGGCGCCGTGGAAGGCGACGTGCGAGGAGGTATGGCCGTGAACCTCGATGGTGGTGAAGGCGGTGCCCAGTTCCGGGATGGCGATCACGTCGCCCTCGCCGACGCGATGGCTGGCGCAATCGATGCGCGGATCGACCGGCGCGTGGCAAGGGATCGCGAACCGCTCGCGCAGCCGTGCCGCGCCGCCGATGTGGTCGGGGTGGTGATGGGTGAGCAAGATCGCGACCGGGCGCAGGCCCTCGGCCGCCGCTGCTTCCACCGGAGCCGCTTCGCCGGGATCGACGACGATGCAGCGTCCGTCCGCGCCCGCGAGGGTCCAGATGTAGTTGTCGCTCAGCGCGGGCAGGGGGCGCAACGTCAGCATCGGCAGTGGCAGCGGAGTGAAGCGATGGGTGACCGCAGCGGGTGAATCCCGCAAAATCGACACCATGCCCGCTGCCAGCCGCCGCCGTCAACCTGCCGCCCCGGCCTGTCCTGCGCTGGCCGGGCCGGCGGTACGCGCGCTGCTGCGCCGTGCCCATCACGATGCCGCGCCCGATGTGGCGCGTTGCGGCGGCCGTTACGGCCTGTTCGTCGAGCCGCATGACGATCCGGCGTTCGTGCTGCCGACGCCCAATTTGCACACCTGCATTCGCGTCCGCCGACAGGCGGGACTGCTGGCCGGCGATCTGCTCTGCGACGAACTGGCGCTGCCGCTGACTGACGCCGGCTTCGCCCTGGTGTTTCTCGCCTTCGCCTTCGAGGCCGCCGACGATGCGGTCGGCATTGCGGCCGAATACGCGCGCCTGCTCGAACCCGAAGGCAGCTTGCTGGTGCTGGGCCTGAACCCGTTCAGCCCGGCGCACCTGCGCTGGATGTTCGGCGGCCTGCGGGCGTGGTCGCCACCGGCGACAGCGGCGCTGGCGGCCGGATTGGGCCTGGAAGTCGTCGGCTGGCGTTATCTCGGGGCGCGCTGGTCGGGCGGCACCACTCCGGCGATCGACGTCGCCGGTGGCCCGGCGCACGGCTCGCCGTTGCGCAGCGCCTATCTTCTCGAAGCCCGCCGCCGCGATCCGGGGCTGACGCCGCTGCGGCTGACGCCGGCGCGGGTACGCATCGGTGGCGGCGCCCCGGCCGGCTCGGCGAGCGTGCCGCCGGCACGCGTGCGCAGTCGCAGCCCGGAGCGCCAATGACGATGATGAAGACAGTCGAAATCCATACCGACGGCGCCTGCCTGGGCAATCCCGGGCCGGGTGGCTGGGCGGCGTTGTTGCGATGTGCCGGCAAGGAAAGGGAACTGGCCGGCGGCGAGCCGGCGACGACCAACAACCGCATGGAGCTGATGGCGGCGATCGCCGCACTGGAAGCGCTCAAGCAGCCCTGCGAAGTGGTGTTGCATTCCGATTCGAAATACGTCCTGCAAGGCATTTCCGAGTGGTTGCCCAACTGGCTGCGTCGCGGCTGGAAGACCGCCGGCGGCGAGCCGGTGAAAAATCAGGATCTCTGGCAGCGCCTGCACGCGGCAGCGGCGGCGCATCGCATGCAATGGCTATGGGTCAAGGGCCACGCCGGTCATCCCGACAACGAGCGCGTCGACGCGCTGGCCCGTGCGCAGGCACAGCGCATGTCCGCACAAGGATCCGTCGCATGAGCCGGCAAGTCGTGCTCGACACCGAAACCACCGGCTTCGAATGGCAGGCCGGCAATCGCATCGTCGAAATCGGCTGCGTCGAGCTGCTGCAACGGCGGCCAAGCGGAAGAACCTTCCAGCGCTACCTCAACCCCGATCGTGCCAGCGAGCCCGGCGCCCTGCGCGTGCATGGGCTGAGCGAGCAATTCCTGGCCGACCAGCCGCGCTTTGCCGACATCGTCGACGAGTTCCTCGCCTTCATCGACGGCGCCGAGCTGATCATCCACAACGCGGCGTTCGACGTCGGCTTTCTCGATCATGAATTGAGCCTGCTCGCCGCCGGGCACGCGCCGATCCGCGAACGCTGCGCCGTGCTCGACACGCAGTTGCTGGCGCGTGAACGCTTCCCCGGCCAGCGCGTCGCACTCGACGTGTTGTGCCGTCGGCTGGGCGTGGACAATTCGCATCGCAGCCTGCACGGCGCCTTGATCGATGCCCAACTGCTGGCCGAGGTGTACCTGAAGATGACCGGCGGGCAGGGCGATCTGGGGTTCGCCGAGGTGCTCACGCCGTCTCCCGATCGCGCGTTGCCGGCGAACGTGGCGGTCGCACGCCGGGTGCAGCGCGCCCGCCCGGACGAGGTGTCCGCGCACCGGCAGCGGCTTGCCGAGATCGCCAAGGCCAGCGGCGGGCGCTGCCGGTGGCCGGGCGAGAGCGAGGGCTGACCGCGACGGCGGAGTTTGCCGCATCCGAGCGTGCGCAGTCCGGGCGCCGGCGATGGTCGCGCCGGCGCGTCGCTTGCTACCATGCGCGACCTGTCGACACTCCATCGCGCGCCATGATCGAGACCAACCCCATCCGTTTCCGCATCGCCGACCTTCGAGCCCGACTTGCGTCGCTCCGGGGGTATCTTTGACTTCGACGACAAGGTCGAACGTCTCGAAGAAGTGAGCCGGGAGCTCGAGGATCCGGCCATCTGGAACACGCCCGAGCGCGCACAGGCGCTGGGCAAGGAGCGCGCCAGCCTCGACAAGGTGGTCGGTGGCGTGCGCGCCATCAGCGATGGCCTGGACAATGCCGCCGAGCTGCTCGAACTCGCCGAATCCGAACACGATGACGACACCGCGCAGGCGGTCGCCGACGATGTGCAGGCGCAGGCCGCGCACGTCGAGCAACTCGAATTCCGGCGCATGTTTTCGGGCAAGATGGATCCGGCCAACTGCTTCGTCGACATCCAGGCCGGTGCCGGTGGCACCGAGGCGCAGGACTGGGCCGAGATGCTGCTGCGCATGTACCTGCGCTGGTGCGAGGCGCGCGGCTGGAAGACCGAATTGATGGAAGCCAGCGCCGGCGAAGTGGCGGGCATCAAGTCGGCCACCTTCCGCGTCGAGGGCGATTACGCCTATGGCTGGTTGAAGACCGAGATCGGCGTGCACCGGCTGGTGCGCAAGTCGCCGTTCGATTCGGACAACCGCAGGCACACCAGTTTCACCTCGGTGTTCGTTTCTCCCGAGGTGGACGACGACATCGACATCGAGATCAACCCGGCCGACCTGAAGACCGACGTGTATCGCTCGTCCGGCGCCGGCGGCCAGCACGTCAACAAGACCGAGTCGGCGGTGCGCATCACCCATGTGCCCAGCGGCATCGTCGTCGCCTGCCAGACCCAGCGTTCGCAGCACGCCAACCGCGATCACGCGATGAAGATGCTCAAGGCCAAGCTGTACGAGATGGAGATGCAAAAACGCAATGCCGAGAAGGACAAGCTGGAAGCGAGCAAGTCCGACATCGGCTGGGGCAGCCAGATCCGCAACTACGTGCTCGATCAATCGCGTATCAAGGATCTGCGCACCGGCGTCGAACGTTCGGACACGCAGAAGGTGCTCGATGGCGATCTCGACGAGTTCATCGAGGCCAGCCTGAAGGCGGGGCTGGATGCGGGCGCGAAGCGCGTCGACGCGGTCTGATCGGAAAGTTGAAGCCGGGCTCGTGGTTCGACAGGCTCACCACGAACGGACAATCTGAGCGAAGGATCACCCGTTCGTCCTGAGCCTAGGGAAGGTCTGAACAACGTTGTTTTTGATCGTCATTCCCGCGAAAGCGGGAATCCAGTGGCTTTGATTTCAAAGGGTTACAGTCGCTGGATCCCTGCTTTCGCAGGGATGACGGCAATTATTCAGACCTTCCCTAGCCTGCCCTGAGCTTGTCGAAGCGAAGGATGAGCGGATGATCCAATGACCAACCCGTCAATCAACAAGAATGCCGATGCCATGAGCGATTCCGACGACCAACTGCCGCCCGACGAAAACAAGCTGATCGCCGAGCGCCGCGGCAAGCTGCATGCACTGCGTGCGCAGGGCATCGCCTATCCCAACGATTTCCGGCGCAGCGATGATGCCGGCGACTTGCAGACGGAGTTCGCCGACGCCGAGCGCTGGAATGGCGAGGCGCTCGATGCGACTGCGCGGCGGGTGACGCTGGCCGGGCGGCTGCTGGCCAAGCGCGTCATGGGCAAGGCCAGCTTTGCGCAGATCCAGGATGTCGGCGGGCGCATCCAGATCTTCCTGCAAGCCACGACGCTGGGCGATGCCTACGACGCCTTCAAGGGCTGGGATGTCGGCGACATCGTCGGCGTCGAAGGCGTGCTGATGCGCACGAAGACCGGCGAGCTGTCGGTGCGCTGTGATCGTCTGCGACTGCTGACGAAATCGCTGCGACCGTTGCCGGACAAGTTCCATGGTCTGGCCGACGTCGAGCAGCGCTACCGCCAGCGTTACGTCGATCTGATCGTCAATCCCGAGGCGCGGGCGGTGTTCGTCAAGCGCTCGCGCATCATCGCCGCGATGCGGCAGTGGCTGGATGCGCGGCGCTTTCTGGAAGTCGAAACGCCGATGATGCATTACATCCCCGGCGGCGCCACGGCGCGGCCGTTCGTCACTCACCACAACGCGCTCGATCTCGATCTGTACCTGCGCGTGGCGCCCGAGTTGTATCTCAAGCGTCTGGTGGTGGGCGGGTTCGAGCGCGTCTACGAGATCAATCGCAACTTCCGCAACGAGGGCGTGTCGACCCGGCACAACCCCGAGTTCACGATGCTCGAGTTGTACGAGGCCTACGCGAGCCATACCGAAGTGATGGATCTGACCGAGGCGATGATCCGCGAAGTCGCGCTCACCGCCACCGGCACGATGCAAACGCAGTGGGATGGTGCCGACATCGATCTGGCACCGGCGTTCCGGCGCTGGAAGCTGGAAGAATCCGTGCGCGAGATGAATCCCGAAATATCGGTGGCCGATTGCCGCGACCGCGAGGCGCTCGCGGCGCACTGCGCGCGACTGAAGATTCCGGTCAAGGCCGGCCATGGCTGGGGCAAGCTGCTGCTGGAGATTTTCGAGAAGACCGTCGAAGGAAAGCTCGTGCAGCCGACTTTCATCACCCATTATCCGGTCGAAGTGTCGCCGCTGGCGCGCGAGTCCGACACCGAAAAAGGCATCACCGACCGCTTCGAATTGTTCGTCGGCGGCAAGGAACTGGCGAACGGATTTTCCGAACTCAACGACCCCGAAGATCAGGCGGCGCGCTTCCAGGCGCAGGTCGATGCGAAAGCCGGCGGCGACGACGAAGCGATGCACTTCGACGCCGATTACATCCGCGCACTGGAAGTCGGCCTGCCACCGACCGGCGGCCTCGGCGTCGGCGTCGATCGGCTGGTGATGCTGCTCACCGGCTCGTCGTCGATCCGCGATGTGCTGTTGTTTCCGTACATGCGGCCGCAAGGCTGAGCCGGAGCCGCCGGAAACGAGAAGCCCGCCAGCGCGGCTGGTCGGGGGATGCGGCGCGTCGTCGCCTACTTCGGCGCGTCGCGCAGCTCGCGGCGCAGGATCTTGCCGACGTTGGTCTTGGGCAATTCGGTGCGGAATTCCACCACCCGCGGCTGCTTGTAGCCGGTGAGGTTTTCGCGGCAGTACGCCTTGACGGCGTCGGCGGTGAGGTTGGGATCCTTCTTGACGACCACCACCTTGACCGCCTCGCCGGACTTGTCGTCGGGCACGCCGACCGCGGCCACTTCCATCACCCCGGGCATCTGCGCGATCACGTCCTCGATCTCGTTGGGATACACGTTGAAGCCGGAGACGAGGATCATGTCCTTCTTGCGGTCGACGATGTAGAAATAGCCCTTGTCGTCCATCTTCGCCATGTCGCCGGTACGCAGCCAGCCCTCGGCGTCGATCACCTTGGCCGTTTCCTCCGGCCGCTGCCAGTAGCCCTTCATCACCTGCGGGCCCTTGATGCACAGCTCGCCGACTTCGCCGGGCGCGACCCGGTTGCCGTCGTCGTCCTTCAGGCAGACATCGGTCGACGACACCGGCATGCCGATCGAGCCGTTGTATTCGGGCAGGTCGAGCGGGTTGACGCAGGCCGCCGGCGAGGTTTCGGTCAGGCCGTAGGCCTCGACCAGGGTACAGCCGGTGACTTTCTTCCAGCGCTCGGCCACTGCGCGCTGCACGGCCATGCCGCCGCCCATCGTCATGTGCAGGCGGCTGAAGTCGAGCTGGTCGAAGCCGGGCGTATTGAGCAGGCCGTTGAACAGCGTGTTGACGCCGGTCAGGCAGGTGAAGCCGCTGCTGCGCAGTTCCTTCACGAAGCCGGGCATGTCGCGCGGGTTGGTGATCAGGTGGTTGAGGCCGCCGATGCGCATGAAGATCATGCAGTTCGCGGTCAGCGAGAAGATGTGGTACAGCGGCAACGCGGTGATGATGACCTCGGCACCGGGCTTGAGGCTCTTGCCGATCCACGAGCCGGCCTGCTGCATGTTGGCGACGATGTTGCGGTGGGTCAGCATCGCGCCCTTGGAGACGCCGGTGGTGCCGCCGGTGTATTGCAGGAAGGCGATGTCCTCGGCCTCGATGGGGATCAACGGCAGATTGTGGCGGCGGCCGCGGCGCAGTGCTTCGTCGAAGCGGATCGCGCCGGGGATCGAGTACGCCGGGATCTGCTTCTTGACGTACTTCAACACGAAATTGATGATCCAGCCGCTGGGGAAGCGCACCATGTCGCCGACGCCGGTGGTGATGACCTGTTTGATGTCGGTCTCGGCCAGCACCTCCTGCAGCGTGCGCGCGAAGTTGTCGACCACCACGATCGCCTTGGCGCCCGAATCCTTCATCTGGTGCTTGAGTTCGCGCGCGGTATACAACGGGTTGGTGTTGACCACGATCAGGCCGGCGCGCAGCACGCCGAAGATGGCGATCGGGTACTGCAACAGGTTGGGCATCATGATGGCGACGCGGTCGCCCTTCTTCAGCCCCAGATCACGCAGCAGGTAGGCCGCGAACTGATTGCTCAGGCGATCGACGTCGCCGTAGGTCAGGGTGGTGCCGAAATTGCGGTAGGCGGGACGGTCGCGATACTTCTGGCAGGACGATTCCATCACCGCGACGATGTTCTTGAACTCGTCGAGGTTCACCTCGGCCGGCACTCCCGCCGGATAGTTGGCCAGCCAGGGACGGTTGTCGGACATGCGATTCTCCCCCAGCGCGTCGGCGCGCCGCGATGTCCGATTGGAGCACAGCCCCCCGGGGCTGGCAACACGGCGGCGTACGGGAGCCAGAGGTCGCGCAGGGTCGTAACCGTTGCGGCAGCGTCACGACCCGGATGAAATCCCGACGAACGCAGGCTTGCCGGCGCAGTCGTGGCGCGCGGGCGATCAGGCCGCCTTCGACTGGCTGGCGGGCTGGCGCAGCACGGATTGCACCGATGCCGCCGTGGCGGGTGAGCAAGGGCCGCTTGCGCGGCACTGCCGCGCGGCCCTTGCGAACGCCCGCGCCGCTGGCGCGGGCCGGACTTGACGCCCGTCGCGATCAGGCAGCCTTCGACTTCGCCGCCAACTGCCGCAGCACGTCGCAGGATGCCGCCCTTGCGAACACCCGCGCCGCTGGCGCTGGCCGGACTTCCCCCCGTCGCGATCAGGCAGCCTTCGACTTCGCCGCCAACTGCCGCAGCACGTCGCAGGATGCCGCCGAGGGCGGTC
>JAFEFT010000048.1 GCA_018240435.1 Pseudomonadota bacterium | reverse complement strand
TAGCGCAGCCGCACCAGACATTCGCCGCCTTCGAGCATGGCGCGACAGGCCAAGGCCTGCAGGCCGTAGAAATCGGTCAGTCCGGTGGCATCGGCGTCCTCGCACCAGTCCCACCACAGGCCGTGGATGGCTTCGCGCAGATCGTTGTCCGCCACCATCGACTGCGGTTTGATGCCAGTGCCGATGGCGTTCGAGACGAAGGCCTCGACGCCTGCCGCTGCCCACGCATTGCGTCGCACCAGATCGCGGCTTTTGGCGCGCAGTTCGTTCTGGGTATAGGCCAGCGCCGCGACCGCACCGGGGTTGCCGACCTGCCACGCCAGCGCGCGGCGGCCACCACCGATGCCGTCGTAGAACGGCGTGCCGCCCAGCAGGCTGATGCCAACACGTCTGCGCATTCGGTCAAACCATTGCATGTTCAGAACCCTTTGCCCGTGGTGACGCGGATCTGGCGCGGCGCACCGGGCCACAGGCCGGTGTCCACGGCCTGCTCGAAGAGGTCGCGTTTGACGGCAGCGATGGCGGCCTGGAGTTCATCGACGCTGCGGTACTCGACGGTCTTGTCGCCGAACGTCACGCGCTTTTCGCCCTTGACCAGCGCCAGCTCCAGCGCGTCCAGATGTGCTTGTGTGTAGGCCATCAGCGGAACACCGTGAGGTTGATTTCAGTGGAATCGGAAAAGGACAGCGATGCGGTAGCGCAACTGATGTCGACGTACTGGGCGGTCTTCTGGTCGGTGCTGGATCGCACAATGGCCACGCGCTGCTGGCCGCTGTTGGTGCTTGATCGCGCGAGCGCCGTCCAGCAGTAGTTGGCATCCGGCATGGCTGTGGCGAAGGTCGCGCGGTAGCGGCCCGCCGCTGTCCGGGTCACGCTTGCCACGTTGTGCGAGGAGCGCACGACGATCTGGCTGCCGACGTAGCCGAAGCACACCCACGCCCGAGCCAAGCCGGGATGGGTGGCGTCGATCTTGGTCTTGACCTCCAGACCGATGCGACTGGCCAGCGCCGTGATGCGGGTGGCGAGGCTCATCAGACCAGCGCGCCTTCGAATACGGCGACGAAGTCGGTGTCGGTATTGCCGACATCGCTGGCGGACACTGCGCCGATGTTGCTGCGCGCCTGCGCCTGCTCAGGAGCCGTGAGCGTTTGCGCGGCATCGAAGCGCACGCGGTTGTTGACGGCGGCGAGCAAGGCATCCAGACCACTGGTGCCGTTTTGCAGCAGTTGCTGGATTTCCACCAGCGTGTCGTAAGCGGCATCGGCACCGCCCAGGATTTCCGACTTCAGTGCATCGAGCAGCGTGACAATCTTGCTGGACGAATAGGTGCTGGTGGTGGCGATGTTGGCGTCGTCGATCACCGCCGAGGACACCACGGCGGCCTTCAGCTCATTGATGGCCGCGACCAGATTCGATTTGTCGGTGGTGGTGAGGTTGGCGAGGTTGCCTGTCTTGGCGCGCACGTCGTTGAATTCCTGCGCGACGCGGATGACCAGACTTTCGATACGGGTAGCAAGACTCATGTTTTCTCCTTGGGATGTCAGGACAGCCAGCGGCTTTTGATCACGCGCCGACCGGGGTTGCGGTTGCCAGAAACAACGAGGCCACCTCGTGGGGTGGCCTCGTTGATCGATTCGGTTGTTGTTTCAGGGGGTGGCGAACTGGCCATCCCCAGTTGTCGTTCCAGTTCCCGCCAGTGGCGTTCCTCGAAACGATCCAGTCCCGCGCTGGACGCGGCAGCGCGGGCGTAGACGTAGCAGTCCAATGCCTCGTTGCGCTCGCGCATCTTTTGCCACTCGCGTACGGGGAAGCCGTTGCGGTCGCGGCGGGTGATCAACTGCTCGGCGCAGAGCTGCTGGATGAACTCGGCGTCTACCTTGGGCAGGTGGACGAACCCGGTGGGAAACACCGGGGTCAGTCCGTCCTCGCCAACGTCCGCACTCTTGCGCAGGTTGTTGTAGAACTCCAGTTTGGCGATGCCGCCCGCCACCGAGTACACCTTGATGCCCCGGCGCAGCTTCTTGCCGCCCTGCGAGACATCGATGGCAGTCGGTGTGCCGATCAGCGCCGCGCCGCGCGCCACACCCTTGACCGCCATCACGCGCGGGTCGTGGCAAGCACGCACGAAGGCGTAGGCTTCCTGCGTGGCAAAGCCGGTGTCCAGCGCGAAGCGGGCCAGCGGCATCTGCGCTCCACAAGCGTGCGTCCACTGCTCGGCCAGCATCGCGGCCAGGGCTTTCCACACCGTGTCGCGGGCCGTGTCGCCCATCAGCACGCGGTGCTCGATCAGCCACGATTCCTTGCCGCGCCCGAAGGCCCACACCGAGGCTTCGATGCGATCCTTCTGCACGTCGGCTGCGCCCACCAGCAGCAGACCGCCCAGTGGCACGCTGCCGATGCGGTAGTCCTCGCGGCGCTCGACCAGTCGTTGCCAGTCGGGCGCTTCGCCTTCCTCGACCCACGTCTCACCCAGTTCGGTGTTCTTGAAGGTCTTGATCGCGGCAGCCGATCCCGATTCCTTGTTGACGGCGGCCTCCCACGCAGCGGCAATCTCACGCCACGAACGCCAACCCACCGGGCTGTACAGCGACGACAGGTGAAAGCCTGCGGTCTTACCCTCTGCCATCGCACGCCATTCGCCGTGCTCCAGCATCCACGTCTTGTTGTGCTCGGCAATCGCGGTGTCGCAGGCTTCGCAGACGTATGCCGCCGTTTCCGGCGTACCCTTGTCCCAACGTAGCTGCTCGAAGCGCAGCCACTGCCGGTGCGAGCAATGCGGGCACGGCACGAAGTAGCGACGCTGGTCACTGGCCTCGTACTCGCGCTCGATGGCCGACGCGCCCGAGATCGTCGGCGTCGACACGATGAAGATCTTGCGTCGCGCGAAGGTGCGCGTGCGCGCTTCGGCCAGAGAGATCGCATCGCCTTCGCCCTCGACATCCAGCGGATAGCCGTCCACCTCGTCGAGAAACAGGTAGCGCACCGGCATCGAGCGCAGGCCGACGGCGCTATTTGCACCCGTCATCACCAGCACGCCGCCCCGGAACTCCTTCGCCAGAATCGTGTTGCCCGAATCGCGCGAACGTGCGGGCGCGATCAGCTCTGCCAGCGCCGCCGACTCCTCAATCAACGGGTCGATCCGCTGTTTGGAGTTGCGCTTGGCCATCTCCACCGTCGGCCAGACGGCCATCATTGGCCCGGGCGCGTGGTGAATCACGTAGCCGATCCAGTTGCTGCCCATCTCGGTCGCGCCGAGCTGCGCCGCCTTCATGAACACCACCCGCTCGACCGGCGAGGTCGGCGACAGGCAGTCCATGATGGCCTTCAGGTACGGCGTGCGGGCGGTGCGCCAGCGGCCCGGTTCGGCGGACGCCTTGCTGGAAAGCATCCGGTGCCGATCCGACCATTCCGACACGGTCAGTAGCGGGTCGGGTGTCAGGCCGTCGCGCCACGCGCGTTCGATCTCCTGCACGCCTTCGTAGTCGTCCATCGCCATCAATCCACGCGCGGGCGCAGTTCGCCCAGTTCGATCAGGTGCTCACGCACGGCAGCTTCCAGCGCGATGTGCATCTGGTGCGCGTCGACGCCGAGCGCAGAGGCCATCTGCCCCGAGATGCGCGCGGGCCAGTTGAGCCACGCATCGCGCTCAATGCGCGCCAGCTTGAAAACGTGGGCCACCGCCTGCGCCCGATCCACCAGTTCCTTCTTGCGGTGCGCCAACTCCACCTTGTTGAGCTGGGCCTTGAGCACTTCGTTGACGGTGCGCGCTTGCAGAAGCGATGTGCCACCTGCTGACAACGGCGGCGCGCCGGGTTCGGGTGCCTCGCGCGGCGGTGTGGCATCGGCAGTCGCGGGCGCGCGCCGGGGTTTCGGGCTGCTGACCTGCTCCTGCGCAGAGGCCCGGCGTGGCTGCAATGTGTTTTGTGCCCACTGCGCGTCCGCCGCATCCGGATCAATCGTGCCGTCTGGCAGTGCGGTGATCCGCCCGGTGTCGATGGCCTTCTTCACGGCCACGTGCGACACGCCACGGTGGCGCGCGTAGGCGCGAATCGAGAGTCCCATCGTCACCTTCAATCATTTGTTCGTCAGTCCTGCGCAATTGAGCTTGGCTTCCATCGGGAACAGCGCGTTCATCACATCGTCATCCACCACCCCGAAGGAGCAGCAAATGACCACCACCCAACTCACCCCGGCCCAGCACGCCATCCTCGCCAAGGCCATCAACACCAGCGGCGGCAAGATCGAATGGTTCCCCGACAACATCAAAGGCGGCGCACGCAAGAAGGTGCTCGACGGCCTGTTCAATCGCGCCCTGATCACGCCCGATGGCGAGGGCTGGTGCGTCGCCGCCGAGGGCTACGACGCCTTGGGCATGAAGCGCCCGCGCATCTCCAAATTCGAGGCAAACCTCGACGCGATCATCGCCAACGCCGAAGCGGCGCAGGATGCGCCTGACGCCACCGCAGCACCGCAGACCACCGACGCCGAGTTGGAGGCCGACGTGGCCGCGTGTGAGGCCGAGTGGGCCAAGAATTCGACGCCCGCACAGACCAAGCCCCGCACCCGGGACAACAGCAAGCAGGCCGAAGTGATCCGGATGCTGCAACGCCCCGAGGGCGCAACCATCGGCCAGATCTGCACCGCCACCGGCTGGCAGGCGCACACGGTGCGCGGCACCTTTGCCGGAGCCTTCAAGAAAAAGCTCGGCCTGACCATCACGTCGGACAAACCGCAGGGCGGCGAGCGGGTCTACCGCATCGCCTGAAAAAAGACGGCGAGAGAGGCCGGGAATAGCTTGGCTTCTCTCGTCACCAGCGCGTTACTACGGGTGTCGCAACGAACTGCCAACCGGGAGATCACCATGCAAAACGCCAATGCAATCCGCAACCACCGCAACTACGACGCCGACGACTACGCCTACCTCGCCGCCAAGGGCTGGACGGACGCGCAAATCGTGGCGCGCTGGGACGAAGAGGCTGCACGCGGCAACGGCCCTTGCCGGTGGGAATCGGCGACGGCGCGCAACAAGCTCGCCGCCGTAACCGGTCGCCGATAAGGGGGCGACGCGTCGACAGAAAGATCGCAAGAAGTTCGATCTTCCGCTTGGCTTCTCAATCGGACAGCGCGTTACTACAAGCATCGCAACGCACCAACGAAGGAGCACGAAATGAGCACCAACACCAACATCCCCGCCACCCGCAACGAAGGCTGGGGCTTCTGGGGCACGATGGGCGGACACGCCTGCATCGCGTGGCCTCTGGCCATGACCGCCGTCGCCGATGCCACGGGCGAAGATCTCGACACCGTCCGCGCCTTCCTCGACAGCCGCTTTGGCCGCCACTTCGCAGACGACGTCCACAACGGCCTCTTTGACAGCAAGAGCATGAAGGACGCCATCGACGCTGCCACCACCAAGTGGATGGGCTGGACGATTGGTCGCCAGACCAGCAAGGACTACGGCATCCCGCGCGGACTGCCTTACCTCACGGGCTACGTGATCCATTGCGGGATCATCGAAGAGCAAGAAGCCGCCTGATGAAAACGCCCACCGCCGAACGCGAACAGGCGCTGCGTTGGCTGATTGCCAACCGGCGTCCGGATGTCTCCATTGAACAGGCCGTGCGCGTGATGTGTGCCGCGTTGCCCCGCGATCTCGCCACGATGCAACTGCTGCGGCGCATCGCCGAGGAAGAAGAAGCCAAAGCGCCTGCGCGCGGATTCAACTGGCGCACGCCTCCTGGTCTGCCACCTCGCGGATAGCCTGCTTGCCGGTGAATTCCTCCCACCGTCGCACGATCACGTCCACGTACTTCGGATCGAGTTCAATCAGCCGCGCGATGCGGCCTGACTTCTCGGCTGCAATCAGCGTCGTACCAGAGCCGCCGAAGGGATCGAGCACCACATTGCCGGGTCGGCTGGAATTGCGGATGGCGCGCTCGACCAGTTCCACCGGCTTCATCGTCGGGTGCAAGTCGTTCTTCTGCGGCTTCTTGATCGCCCATACATCGCCCTGATCGCGGTCACCACACCAGTGGCGCGTCGCACCCTCGGGCCATCCGTACAGGATCGGCTCGTACTGGCGCTGGTAGTCAGCGCGGCCCAGCGTGAAGGTGTTCTTGGCCCAAATGATGAAGGTTGACCATTTGCCACCGGCGGCGCGAAACGCGGCCTGCAGCACGTCGAGTTCACTGGACGACATCGCCACGTAGATCCCGCCCCGGCAATGCGCCACGGTGGGCGTCAGTGCCGCCAGCAGGAAGTCGTAGAAGCCATCGCCGAGGTTGTCGTTGAGGATCGCGCGATCCTTGCCACGCATCTTGTCCTTGGCGCTGTTCGCGTAGTTCACGTTGTACGGCGGGTCGGTGAAAACCATGTCCGCCGTGTCGCCCTGCATCAGGCGGTCATAGCTTTCCGCCACGGTGGCGTCACCGCACAGCAGCCGGTGCTGGCCCATGATCCAGATGTCGCCCGGGCGGGAAATCGGCGTTTCGCTAACCTCGGGAACTGCATCCTCGTCGGTCTGGCCTTCGTTGTCGGGTTCGTCGCCCGCGATCAGCTCGGCCAGCGCATCGGCGTCGAAGCCGGTGATGTCCAGATCGAAGCCTTCGAGCTGCAAGGCTTCCAGTTCAATGCGCAGCATCGCGTCGTCCCAGCCCGCGTTCTCGGCGATGCGGTTGTCCGCGATGACCAGTGCGCGGCGCTGCGTCGGCGTCAGGTGATCGAGCACGACCACCGGCACGATGGTCAGCCCGAGCTTCTGGGCAGCGGCGAGCCGACCGTGGCCCGCGACGATGATGCCGTCGCTGCCCGCGAGAATCGGATTGGTGAATCCGAACTCGGCGATGCTGGCGGCGATCTGAGCCACCTGATCATCCGAGTGGGTGCGCGCGTTGCGGGCATAAGGCAGCAGCTTGGCGGTCGGCCACTGTTCGATCTTGTCGGCCAGCCAGTTCATGCCAGTACCTTGATGTCAGAGGTAGCGGCGCGTTCGGCGGCGACCTGCTCGAAGGACTGGCCGGCGGCGATCAGGGTGACCGGCACGCCGGGATGATTCTGCTGGAAGCGCTTGATGGCGACGTCCACGTACTCCGGCGCAATCTCGATGCTGCGGCAGATGCGGCCCGCGCGCTCGGCAGCCAGCATCGTCGTGCCGCTGCCGCCGAAGGGTTCGAACACGAGGTCGCCCGCGTCGGTGTAGGCCTCGATCACGAACTCCGCCAGTGCCACCGGGAACACGGCGGGGTGGTCGATGTCCTGGCCGATCTTGCCTTTGTGGCGCATCACGCGGATCACGCTGTCGGGGATGCGGGTGTCCTGCGTCGGCTGGCCCTTGTGCGTCCAGCCGCCGACTTCGCCGTTCTTGCCGCGCATCGCGGTGGACGAGCCATCGGCACGCAGGTGCGATTCCTGCCCGGCGTGCTTGCAGGGCACGATCTTGTTGGGCTTGCGGCTTTCGCGATTGAAATGAAAAACGAACTCGAAGCTCGGAGCCAGTCGACCCTGCCAGTCGCCGGGCATCCCCGGCCCCTGATCCCAGACGTACCACGCGAAGCGCCGCCAACCCTGCTGGCGCATCCAGCCGAGCCACGCATCCCAATACGGGATCACTTCGTTGTCGCGGTGAATGAGGCCCAAGTTGACCAGCACCTGGCCATCGTCCGCCATCGGCAGATGCGCGAACACGCCACGCATCAGACCATCCCAATCGGTGATGCCGCCCGAGGTGTAGTCGCGCTGGTTGCCGTAAGGTGGCGAGGTGAAGCACAACCGCACCGTGTCGCTATTCATCAGCGCGGCGACTACGGCCCGGTCGGTGGCATCGCCACAGATCAGGCGGTGCTGGCCAATGGCCCAGACATCGCCGGGGCGGGACACTGCCACGACGGGTGCATCCGGCACGTCGTCCGCAGCATCCGGTTCGGCAGCGTCTGGTTCCGCCTCGGCATCAGGATTGGCGTCCAGCACCTCACCGGCGAGCAGTGCCTCGATCTCGGCATCCTCGAAGCCGGTCAGCGCAAGGTCGTACCCGGCCTCGGACAGGTCGGCCAACTCCAGCGCCAGCATCTCCTCATCCCAACCGGCATCGAGCGCCAGCCGGTTGTCGGCGATCACCAGCGCGCGCTTTTGCGCGACGCTCAGGTGCGCCAGTTCGATCACCGGCACCTGATCCAGTCCCAGCTTGCGGGCAGCGGCCAGACGCCCGTGTCCGGCGATGATGCCGTTGTCGCCATCGACCAGGATCGGGTTCGTCCAGCCGTACTCGACGATGCTGGCCGCGATCTTGGCGATCTGGCCTTCAGCGTGCGTGCGCGGATTGCGGGCGTAGGGAATCAGCGCCTCGACCTTGCGGTACTCGACGTTGAGCGTGTTCAAAGTGGATATCCAAAAAGCAAAACCCGCCGAGCGTTACCGCCGGGCGGGTTGGGTGAATGATGAATCTGAAGGGGCGGTAACCGCGTCGTGGGGTGGTAACCCGAGCCGGTAACCTGCCGACTGGTAACCTTGCCCGCGCCCTGACGCTAAAAAAGCGTCGCGCTCGCGCCCCCCGCATGGGTTGTTCCGCAGGAAGGGCCCATTTTTTTCGGGCCACCTCGCTTGCCGTCACCGCTGTCCAGAAGATAGCTGAAATACTACCCTCGACCGAGGTGATTTGTTGCAGAGGCAAAAGCTGCTGGTGATAGCTGATGGCAGCGCATGGCAGCTTATCCGCGACCATTCGCGCTCAAAGACTATCCCGCGACAACGTAGCCGTTGAGCTGGTCAGCCACCGTCTGCAAGGCCTTCTGCCAGCGCCGCCACGCCGTCGTCCGGTCGCAGGCAAAGCGGATCGTGATGTCCCGCCAGCCGTAGCGCTTGGCGCGCATCCACACCAGATGGCGCTGCTCGACCTCCAGCCACTGCACCCACTGCATCGTCTCCAGCATCCGGTCGATGGCGTCAGGTGCTGGCGGGAATGGACGGTAGACCTTCTCATCGGCAGCGAACGTCTCCCACTCCCGGCGCACGATGGCAGGCCAGCAGTTGAAGTAGCCCTGCACGCGCACGGGTGGCAAGCGTCGGGAGGTAGCGGCAGCTTCCTCGAAGCGAGCTGCCACATCCTCAATCGTCCAGGTAGCGTGACGGTCAGCCATGGCGTCGTCCTCCTGCACCGTAGAGACGCTCACCAATCTGGCGTACCAGTTCGCGTTCCATCCAGTCGAGTCGTTCATCG
>JAFEFT010000047.1 GCA_018240435.1 Pseudomonadota bacterium | reverse complement strand
GTAAGCGAAATTGATCGAGAAAGAGGCCAGGAACAGCTTGGCTTCTCAATCGAACAGCGCGTTACTACAGGTGTCGCAACGATCAACCCGGAGAAGACACTATGACCACCAACCAGATACCCGCCACCCAAAACGAAGCCTGGGGTTTTTGGGGCACGATGAACGAACACGCCAGCGCCGCATGGCCCCTGGCCATGAACGCCATTTCGGACGCCACGCACCAGCCCCTCGAATCGGTGCGGACCTTCCTCGACAGCCGCCACGGACGCCACTTTGCCGACGACGTCCAGAACGGTTTGCACCAAGGCCAAGCCTTGCAGGATGCGATCAAGGCCGCCACCCAACGTTGGATGGGCTGGACGATTGGCCGCCAGACCAGCAAGCAGTACGGCATCCCGCGCGGTCTGCCTTACCTGACAGGCTTTGTGATCCACTGCGAAATCTGCGAAGAGATGGCTGCCTGATGAAAACGCCCGCCACCGAACGGGAGCAGGCGCTGCGTTGGCTGATTGCCAACCGGCGTCCAGATGTCTCCATCGAACAGGCCGTGCGCGTGATGTGTACCGCGTTGCCTCGCGATCTCGCCACAATGCAAATCCTGCGGCGCATCGCCGAGGAAGAAGAGGCCAAGCAGCCTGGCCAGCCATTCAACTGGCGCACACTTCCTGGTCTGCTGCCTCGCGGATGGCCGTCTGGCCGGTGAAGTCCTCCCACCGGCGCACGATCACATCCACGTACTTCGGATCGAGTTCGATCAGCCGCGCGACGCGCCCCGATTTTTCGGCCGCAATCAACGTTGTGCCGGAACCACCGAACGGATCGAGCACAACGTTACCCGGGCGGCTCGAATTGCGGATGGCTCGCTCGACCAGCTCCACCGGCTTCATCGTCGGATGCAGATCGTTCTTCTGCGGCTTCTTGATAGCCCACACATCGCCCTGATCGCGGTCACCACACCAGTGGCGTTGCGCGCCCTCGGGCCATCCGTACAAGATCGGTTCGTACTGGCGCTGGTAGTCGGCACGGCCCAGCGTGAAGGTGTTCTTGGCCCAGATGATGAACGTCGACCACTTGCCACCGGCGGCACGAAAGGCGGCCTGCAGCACATCCAGCTCGCTGGATGACATCGCCACATAGATGCCGCCCCGGCAGTTCGCCACGGTGGGCGTCAATGCTGCCAGCAGGAAGTCGTAGAAACCGTCACCCAGGTTGTCGTTCAGGATCGCGCGATCCTTGCCGCGCATCTTGTCCTTGGCACTGTTGGCGTAGTTCACGTTGTACGGCGGGTCGGTGAAGACCATGTCTGCCACGTCGCCTTGCATCAGCCGGGCATAGCTCTCTGCCACAGTCGAGTCGCCGCACAGCAGTCGGTGCTGGCCCATGATCCAGACATCGCCCGGGCGCGATATTGGAATTTCGCCAACCTCCGGTACCGCGTCCTCATCGGTCTGGCCCTCGTTGTCCGGCTCGTCGCCCGCGATCAGTTCGGCCAGCGCGTCGGCGTCGAAGCCGGTGATGTCCAGATCGAAACCTTCCAACTGCAAAGCCTCAAGTTCGATCCGCAACATCGCGTCATCCCAGCCTGCGTTCTCCGCGATGCGGTTGTCTGCGATGACCAAGGCGCGGCGCTGGGTCGTGCTCAGGTGATCCAGTACGACCACGGGCACGATTTCCAGCCCGAGTTTCTGCGCAGCGGCCAATCGGCCATGCCCAGCGACGATGATTCCGTCACTGCCCGCAAGGATCGGATTCGTGAAGCCAAACTCGGCAATCGATGCAGCGATCTGCGCCACCTGATCATCCGAGTGCGTCCGCGCATTGCGGGCATAGGGAAGCAGTTTGGCTGTGGGCCACTGCTCGATCTTGTCTGCCAACCAGGACGCGCTCATTGTTCTACCTCTGTGGTCGCCAGCCGTTCTGTGGCTACGTCGTCGAAGGACTGGCCCGATTTGATTCCACAGCCTGCGATGAGCGTGATCGGCACGCCGGGGTGGTTTTTCTGAAAACGCTTAATGGCCACGTCCACGTACTCCGGCGCAATCTCCACACTGCGGCAGATACGACCAGTGCGTTGCGCGGCCAGCATCGTCGTGCCACTGCCACCGAAGGGCTCGAACACGACATCACCCGAATCGCTGTAAGCCTCGATGGCAAACTCTGGCAACGCGACCGGGAACACGGCCGGGTGATCAATGTCCTGCCCGATCTTGCCCTTGTGGCGCATCACGCGAATCACCGAGTCGGGGATTCGGGTGTCCTGCGTGGGTTGGCCCTTGTGCGTCCAGCCGCCGACCTCGCCATCCTTACCACGCATCGCTGTGGACGACCCGTCAGCGCGCAGGTGCGATTCCTGGCCCGCATGCTTGCAGGGCACGATCTTGTTGGGTTTGCGGGTGCTGCGATTGAAGTGGAAGACAAACTCGAAGCTGGGAGCCAATCGGCCCTGCCAGTCGCCGGGCATGCCTGGCCCCTGATCCCAGACGTACCACGCGAAGCGCCGCCACCCTAGCTGACGCATCCAGGACAGCCAGCCGTCCCAATAGGGGATGACTTCGTTGTCGCGGTGGATCAGCCCAAGATTGACCAGCACCTGTCCGTCGCCAGCCATCGGCAGATGTGCGAACACACCTCGCATCAGGACATCCCAATCGGCAATGCCGCCGGAGGTGTAGTCGCGCTGGTTGCCATACGGCGGCGAGGTGAAGCAAAGCTGCGCG
>JAFEFT010000046.1:3091-40016 GCA_018240435.1 Pseudomonadota bacterium | reverse complement strand
AAAGCAAGACCTGACCCTGGAGCCCTGGAGCCTTCTTCCGGAGGATGTCATCCGCCGCCGCTTTGCCGCCGGTCTGGACCATTTCCATGAACGCTACAAGCAAGCGGTGGATGATTGGGCGCTGTTCGACAACACCGGCGAAGAACCCGCCATGCTGGAGTGGGGTGAAAACACATGACGCAACAGGAACTTTCCAAAGCCAGGAATCCCGATTTGCGCGCATCGCTCGTTGCCCTGCGGCGCGCGGCGGAAGACGCCCGACGGATTGCGCGGCAAACCAACACGGCGATCGTGCTGGTGCGCGACGGCAAGCCGGTGCGCATCCCCGCCGAGCAGTTGCGCGAAGAGCAAGGCAACCCGAGTTCGACAGTTTGAAGCGTAAGCCATTGATTTGTCTGTGGCGACTTTCAAAACGCTCCATTACAAGAGGGTCAGTTGTTCGTTGGCTGTGGGTTTTTTCGCTCCCAGTGCGGACAACACGGCGGCTTGGTCGGAGTTGATGGAGGACACGCCCGAGATGTGCTGGTTGTGGTCGAGGGTGACTCGGTGGCGCTGGATGGTGCAAAAAAGGGGCCAGAGAAAATTACCGATTCAATCGGATATTCACTCTGGCCCCTTTCCAGGCCGGGCAGTTCCGTCAGCGGACAGCTGCGCTGCTACCATCGTGAAACCACCACAAATCCGTTACTGATTGCGATGGCGGCTCACCCGACAAGACCCAAACCGCACGGACGCCTGCGCCGTTTCGCCCTGCTCTGGCTGATCGGGGTCGCGGTGACTCTCGTCACGATGACGGTCGTGGCGCTGCTGTTCCAGGCCGGATATCCCCTCGCGGCCATGGTCTGCGCCTGTCTGTGCGCGCTGTCGCTCATTCCGGTCGGCATGATCTTCGCGCGCGGCGAGGAAGGCGAGAACGATTGGGGCGTGATCTTCGCGGTCGCGTTCTGCGGTGTCGTGATCGTCTTCGGCGCCTCGTTAGCGGGTCCGGACGACGTGGTGCTGTTCGGCGAAAGCGCGCGGGATGTCGTGGCCGCGCACGCGCCGGAAACCGGCGCCGCGTTCCTCCACTTCCGCGATGCCACGGTGCTGACCGAGCGCGCCATCCGCGTCCCGGTTTATGCCACCAGTTCCGTCCGTCTCCAAGGAGAAGCCACACCTTGCTTATTACGCAACCTTCGCGCCAATCGTCGATCGGGACTGGACACCTGAGCAACCGGTCGCGGCCTTCGCCTTCATCGGCTCGCCGACACTGGGGCACCGCACGGCGGAATGGCGGCAGCCGTGGAACGCGGGCATCCTCGCCAATGGGGTCAATGCGCACGAGCGGGACATCGCGCTCGGGCAGTTCAGCGCGCAGGGCGGCCTGAGCGTTTCTTCCGGAGCGGTCGCCCTGCGCTGGAGCGCCGATCCGGAAGGCGAAGCAGCGGCAGCGCGCGCACGGCTGCTGACCGCGCTGCTGATCGTCGCCGTGCTGTGGAGCCTGACCGTCGTCATCGGCCTCGTCGTGGCGGTGCGTCGCCAACACAAGCGCGCCGACTGGCGCCAATATTGACGTCAACACACCGGGATACCTGCCATTCGCGGACGGGAAGATTCGGCCATGCTGGCCGTCGTGAACATTTGGGGATCGGGACATCGCCAATAAGGGGCCACCAAAATTACCGTTTCAATCGGGTATTCACTCTGGCCCCTTTCCGCGCAGATCTGAATGGCCGCGCACCGCCGGAACTCGTGTTGCAACGGCAGGGCCGCCCGTCGAGCGAGCCGCCCAAGGTTGGGCGCGCACCTGCGCGATCCACGACATCTGTGCAGCGGTCATCGGCCACATGGACGCAACGACGATACCGATCGGTGTTTGGGGCGAAAGCCAGGGGTGCCTCAGGCGCCTTGATCCAGAAGGGTTACTGGCGCGGCAGGAAGCAATTCGCCGCGCCGAGCCGTGAACAGCAACGGCGTCGGCCTGTCTCGACACGAGAACTCCAATTCTTCGGCCCGGATCGCGGGAGATCATTTTTCGCCTTTATTGACTTCGGCGGCGAAATGGTGACCCCAGTTTCGGAATCCCTCGACACCCGCAAACTCGCCGCCTCGACGAACTCAAGCAACCCCTCCTGCAGCAGGCGTTTCCCGGGAAGTTGCAGCGTTACTCGGTGCTGTCCGTCGGCGGCCAGGCGCCGGCGGCCATGCGTTTCTCGTACCAGCGATGCATGGCGGCATCCTCCACCGCGTACGCGCTGCGCGCCGATTTCCACACCATGGACGGATTGTGCTGGCGCAGGCTTTCCAGCGCGGTCTGTGCCTTTGCCGTGGTGACCCTGACGCCGGTCTTTTCCGAATAGAAGCGCAATGCCTCCGCATCGTAGGGTCGGAAGCGATCCCCCTGTGCGAGCAGGCGCCACAGCACGGCGCGTTCCAGCGGCTTCAAGGCCAGGAATTCCGACTCCATCTGGGCTTCATCGTCGCGTTGGCGCTGCTCGGCTGCGGCAATGACGGCGGCCTCGAAACGACCTTCCTGCGAGGACAGAGGGCTCAACGCCTCGCCGAGTGCGGTCATGAAGAATTGCGGGCGACGACCGAAACCCGCGAAGGCCTCATCGAGCATGGCGCGATCCACCGGGCGCAAATCCGGGCGCTGGCGTTCGACCAGATCGGACACGAAGTCGATGAAGGCCCGATCCAGCTCCGGCATCTTCTGGATCTGCGAACCATAGAACGGTGCGCTGTTGGAATTGACCAAGCGCAGCAGCTTGTCGCGGTCGGACCCCGACATGACCAGCATCAGGTTCACCTTGCCCGGTGCATTGAGCTGATCACGTGCCGACTTGAGTGCGGCCATGACCGTCTCGCCGGCTTCGCTGGTGAGCGCATGCTGGGCTTCGTCAATGATCAGCACGACGGGCGCTTTGGCGGTTTCGTGGAGGACGCGCACCGCGTCCGTCAACGTGATCCCGTCCATGCGCCCGATCCTGCTGGTATCGATTTGCAGCGCGCTCGCAACATTGACGCCCTGCAGTCCGGCCGCCTTGGCAGCCTTGGCAATCGGTCCGAGATGCTTGGCCAACTCGCGACCTATCGCATCCGCGATCAGGTCACCCGGGTCGCGGCGCTGATCGGCCCACAAGTCCACATACACGATCACCATGCCCAACCGCTCCAGTTCAGGCTCCAGGTCTTCCTGCAGGAAGGTGGATTTCCCGGTGCGACGGGGAGCCGCCAGGAATAGTCCGTTGTGGGCATCACTGAAGATTTGGTTGCCCTGCAATGCGCGGGCTATCTGTTGGGCTAGAGTGCGGCGGGGGAAGTGGCGCATCGGAATTATCTTTATTTATTGCATAGTTCATAAAATATGAATTGTTTAATAATCGAGCATAATTTTGCTCCGAATGCAATCCGGGTGTGGGGATGAGCCTCGGCATGCGCCTGCGCCTTCTGGGTCAACATGAACGAATCCGAGCCCCGCGCCGAACACACCGAACCGGCCTTGAAGGCCGTCCTGCCGCTGCTCGATTTCGATGGGCTCAACGGGGCATTTGCGGTTCAGCGCTTCGCTGGCGAGGAGCCGAGAAGACGACCATCGGAACTCATCCTGTGATGCACTTCCCGGAGACATTCACGCGGCTGCCTGCTCCGGCCATTCGGGGCGACAGCAGTGTCGCGAATTCGGCTTGACAACGAGAGTTCCTCGAGGGTCCAATGGCGCTGCCATGCCACGCCGCCGCTCGCTCAAAAGCAATCTGGCTACCAAGTCACCGCACCGTTCCATCAAAAGCAACCGCGACGCCCATGCCGACATCGTGCTCGCGTACGGGCTGCTGCCAGAGGAAGTCGGCGGGGATGATTCGATTCTCACGCTTGTGGACGTCCGGGCCGCGCAGCGTGTACTGCTGGCCGCACGTTGCGGGACTTGGGGAGAGTACGCAAGCCTCGCGGGCCTAACCTGGAAGCAGGCGACCCAGGACTTCGGTGAGTGGCTCGCCGATTTGAACGACGGCGTACTCCCAAAACCCGGCACAGAGTTCCATTACGATCAGATCTATGGGGCGACTCTCTTGATGGGAGACGCGGCGTACTGGATCGCGAGATGGGTTCCGGACCCACGGGACGTCGCTGTTGACGTTCTCGAGGGTCTCGGGAAACGCGCCCGCCCCGCGCTGACGATTCCAGGGCTCGAAGTAGAATCCGATTCGCCGGATGGTCACGTAGGCTCCATCTCTGCTTCCGACGCCGCCGTGTTCGATCGGATGCGCGAGGCCCTGCGCCTCGCAGGGTTTTCGAATGTAACGATCACGCGTGACGATGCTCTCGTCCGACAGTGCATCGTGCTCTGTTTGATCATCCCTGGCTCGGGTTCGAAGCGCTCTCGGGAAGCTGGACCTGCGACACGCGGCGGCCATCAATGCCGATCTTCCTGCACTCCGGCCCGGGCACCGACCGAAAAGGGGCCGAGTCGACTCCTGTTCAAATCGAATCTTTCCATTGGGTCCCTTTTCACACGCTTCGAGAAGCATGGCGCGCTGGAGCAAGCGCATGATCGGCCTGCAGCGTGCGCACCGCCCGCGGCGGCGTCACACTTGGCCGCCACGCAGCCGGCCGAATTCGCAGCCCGATTCGATGCGGTAGTCGGATCCGGCAAGCGGGCGCCCGGCCCGCCGCCGTGAATCGGCGAACAGCGGCTGCTGACAACGCCACCGCGTGGCCCCGCGAGCCGAAATGCCCCGCCACAGACGCATGATCCGTGCCCAATACGGCACTTGCGTGACGGTGACCTGCCCGGCAGGCTGACCGAAAGGGGCGTTTGAATTTCCTGTATTCCCGCTGGCAATCCGAGGCGCGTGCTTCGCCCGCAAAGGTCGCTGAACCGGGATCAGCCCGGGTGCCAGTCGCGGGTCTGTTCCTCGCCGTCGCAGTTCACCCAGATCTTGATCCTGTCGCCCAGCACGCTGGTGGAAACGACCGCATCGGGATCGCCCGACACCGCGTTGCGCATTTCGTCGCGGGCGCCTCGCACGATGCGTTCGAGCGAGGTGGCATCGGTGCCGGAGGGCGAACCCAGCGCGGCATGGGCATGGGTCAGCGCCTGCTGTGCGGCCTGCATGCAGCGATTCGGCGGCGATGCCTTTTCGCTGGACGACTCCGCCGCCATCGTCCCGGAGGAGGACGCACTGCTGTCGGGTTTGCCCGAGCAAGCGACCAGGCCAAGCGAAATGCAGGCTGCGAACATGATCCGTGGTGTCATTGCCGTCTCCTTCGCCGGTAGGCGCCTGTCCCGAGGTGGAGGTTGCCACAGTTCGACCTTGTTGCTGTCCGGGTCGATGACCCAGCCGAAGCGGCCCTGCTCCGAGGTCTCGCGGTCTGGTCCAGCACGTGGCAGCGTTCTTCACGCAGCGCGGCGAGCAGCGCATCGAGGTCGGCGACGCGGAAGTTGACCATGTACGGCGATGCGCTCGGAGCCATTGGGTCGGTCGGGACATCCGCTTTTCGTCCTGACCCGCCCTGAACTGCCCTGCCGTCCGGCCTGAACATGGACCCCGGCCACGCCGGGGCTGTGTCCGGTGACGATCAGTGCCGGCGAAAAAAAGCGCGAGCGCGACAGCCTGCGCCGGTAAGGCGCGCACCCCGCAGCATCAGGCAAACGCCGTCGTCCGGGCGACTGCGGCATCGGCCGACCGGACCGGCGCACCGCCGTCCTCCAGCCGTGCCGAGCGGCCCCGCGCCAACGCCTCCCACTCGAACGGGTTGTGCGCGCAGAATGCCTCGATCTCCGGGTGGCCCGCCAGCAGCGTGCGCAGCCGCGTCTGGTTGTGCAGGCGCAGCCGCCGGTCGGTCTGCACCACGGCCTGGAACAGCCCGACCATTGCGGCGCACTCGCGGCGCGGCTGCTTGACCTCACGCGGGTCGAAGTACGCATCGCCAGCGTGCAGCAGCCAGCCCTGCTGCGTCTGCAGCGCCACGCCGCAATGCCCCAGCGTGTGGCCGAAGAGCGGCACCATCAGCAGCTCCGGCGGCAGGCCCTGCAGCGCGCGCACCGCCTCGAAGCCGAACCAGGGCTCGCCCTCGCATGTGTAGGTCTGTGCGTCGATGCCGTGCGCCCACATCGCCGGCAGGTAGCGGTGGCGGTCCTTGAGCGTGCGTCGCTCGCTGCACTGGCGCCATTCGGCCGCGTGCAGGTGCACCTTGGCCCAGGGAAAATCGGCCAGCCCACCCACATGGTCCAGGTCCATGTGCGTCATCACGATGTGGCGCACGTCGCGCGGATCGAGCCCCAGCGCGCGAATCTGCTCTATCGCGGCCAGCGCCGGGTCGCGCTTGGGCCGGGCGTAGCCGTAGACGAAGGACCTGGTCAGGCGCGAGGTGAGGTTGGCGTAGTCCTGCGTGCCCAGGCCCGTGTCGACGAGCACCAGACCGCTCGCCGGCGTCTCGACCAACAGGCAGTGGCAGGCCAGCGTGTGGCCGTGGATGCGCAAGCGCTGAATGCAGGCGCAGTTCAGGTGATGAACCCGCAGTGCGGCACTCGCCATGACAGCGTCTCCAATAAAAAGGAATGAATGATCCTTATTGGAGCCCTGCGTCTTCAGATTGTCAAGGAATGATTGTTCCTTTTCATGGCACACTGAGCCCATGCCCAAGATCACCGAAGCCCACCGCGCGCTGCGCCGCGCGCAGATCCTGGATGCCGCCTGGCGCTGCTTTCAGCGCGAGGGCGTGCAGGCCACGCGCATGGAGCACATCATTGCCGAGTCAGGCTTGGCGGCCAGCGCGCTGTACCGCTACTTCAGGAACAAGGACGACGTCATCCTGGCGGCGATCGAGACCTCGATGGTGGGCCTGTCGGCATTGCTGAAACCTCTGGTTGAGGATCAGGACGAAGGTGGCGTGCCGGCTTTCCTCGAACGAGCTGCCGCAAGCATCACGGCATACTCGCGGCGCTCGGGCTTCGATCTGATGTCGATCGGCATCCACGGCTGGAGCGAGGCCCAGCGCAGCCCCACGGTCAAGGCGTTGTTGGCGCGCTTTTACGTCGCGTTTCGCGGTCGCTTGGCTGCCAAGGCACTGCGTTGGCGTGAAGCCGGCTTGCTGAGTCCTGCGGCCCAGCCCGAGGACGTTTCGCAGATGCTGATGAGCCTGCTGCTGGGCACCGTTGCCCAAGCCAAGCTGGTGGACGCAACCGACGCACGCGCTGTCGCACGCGGCGTTTCGGCGTGTGCGGTGGCGGGACCAGACCAGCAGTTACGCCAAGGCCTGGATTCGACGTCCGCGAGGCAGCGATCGCATCCCGCGAAACAGCCTATCAGCCCGTGAGCGCCGCCCGCACATCGGCCGGTAGGGCCATGGGCCGGTGTGTGTCCAAAAAAAGGGGCCCGTATCGATGAGCCGGCGCGGATAGCGGTTGGCCAGTCCGACGATGCCCCAGAGCTGGCGTTGGCCGATGCGGCCTTCCACGGCGAACAGCCGCTCGCACAGCTGCTGGGTGTTCGCGCCGATGGCTGGGCCTGCTCCAGGATGCAGCGGGTCTCGCGCGAGGGATTGAACACCCGCTCGGCGTCGGGCAGCACCACGGTTCCGGGGCGCTCGGCCTTGGCATGGGTGCGCAGCAGCGCTTGCGTGCGCAGGTCGCGGATCTCGATGCGGTGCTCGAACCCCCGCACCAGCACCCGGCTGCCGATCGGCGCCGGGCGCGCGGCGTTGCTGCTGTGCTCCACGCGCACGCACGGGGTGCGCAATGGAGCACAGAGCGTGCCGGCCGGTGCGCCGTGGAGGAAAACCTCCGCGCGGGGCGGTTCATCCGCGCCAGGAAGGGCCCTCGAGGTGGTCGCACGCGGCGTGAAGCAGCGCGGCGACGCCCCCGCGGGCGAGCTGCACCACCCTGCGCCGCAGGGGGAGCGGCGCCTCGGTGTAGAGGTTGGAGACCTTGTGGTCGAGCTCGCTCGCCCCCCAGACGAGCACCAGGTGGGCCCACACGAGGTCGACCTGAGCCTCGCGGGCGGTCCGGCGCGCGGTGCCGTCGACGAGCCGCAGCGACCAAGCCTCGGGCGCGCCCGCGCGCAGCTCCTCCCGGGCCGCCGGCGAGCCACCCACCACCACCAGCCGGCTCACCCCGTGCGCCTCGGCGAGGTGCTGCAGCCGCCGGAAGGCCTTGCGGTTGTCGGAGCCGCCACAGTGCTCGCAGAGGATGCGCGGCTGGGCCACGACGAGCTCACGTCCGCGCGCGGCGGCCCTCGTGCAGAGCTCCGCGCCGCAGAGCACCGCGAAACGCTGGCCGAGCGCCGCCTCGACCACGGGCCGCTTGGCCGCGCTGATCCGCCGCTTCTTCGCGTGGGTGAGCCCCAGCGCCTCCAGGTGTTCCCGGGCCCTCGCGCGATCGCCCTCGCCGAAGCCCAGCGACCCGAGGAGCTCCGCGATGTCGAGGTCAGTGGACATCCGGGTAGGCTACGCGGGCGGCGTTTTGCCCGGCAAGGGCGGCCCAATAAAGGGGGCGGAGTCAATTGCCGTTTCAATCGGATATTCACTCTGGCGCCTTTCCGCGTCCAAGCGCCCGGGCACCAAAGACAACGCCTTGCCCGCCACCCGCAGGCGTTGCTGCCGCGAACGCGCCGTGATCTTGAAGTTGAGCAACCGATTCCCAGCGCTCAGGTCCAGCAGCCGGAGGCGAAGGCGGCGCAAGACCTCCGGAATGGAAAGGGCCGCGTCAGAATCGTTGCTGGGTGTCATGCCGTAGCTCTCATCTCCTGGAAGTCCGTTCCGCAACATGGCTCAGGCCGAGACATGCAGGCGGATCCAAATTCACGGAAGTTGCTTGATCTTGGCCCTCGTTGAGCCCCCGGCGGTCACCCAAACTCCCCCACCTGGCTGCGGCGCAATCAGGCGCTGATCGACCGGTTTTCCGGCTGGCTGGAGTCGAGCAGGACGTACCCTTCGGCCCCTCGAGAAGCCTATTGAAGGATCGTCCGATCGACCCGATCGCTGCGATGGGTGTTCGTGGCCCACGATGGATTTGCTCGCGGATGGGATATGCGGGTCGCTGCCGCGTGATCGTGGCGTCCAGCAACCGGGCGGCCGCCAGCGCGTCGGGCGACGGGCGCCGCGTCGATGTCCCCGACCAAGGCGCGATCGGCCCTGGTGGCACCGCTGCACATCGCCTGACAGGGGTCGTTGCCTTTCTTATGGCCGGCGTGATTCCGTCCCGTGTGCCGCGTGTTCACGCTTGCTGGTGGTGCCGGTCATCAGTTTGTCCGTCCAGGCGATGCCGATGGCCGACAGGATGAACACGCAGTGGATGACGGTTTGCGATGCCACGCCCTGCACGGTGGCCTTGGTGCACAACGCCTTGGCGGCCATCAGCTCGGACGTGCACAAAGGCAGGCCCAGCTGGCCTGCTTCGATGAAGGTCTTGAGCAGGTGGATCGAGGAAATGCCGATGATCGCCATTGCCAGTTTCACCTTCAGCACGCTGGCATTGACGTGGCTCAACCATTCCGGCTGGTCGGGATGGCCGTGCAGTCGCAGGCGGGAAACAAAGGTTTCGTAGCCGCCGACGATCACCATCACCAGCAGATTGGAGATCATCACCACGTCGATCAGACCCAGCACGATCAGCATGATGCCCTGCTCGCTCAGGCGCGCGGCATCGTGGATCAGGTGCAGCAACTCGTTGACGAACAGGAAGACGTAGACGCCCTGCGCGACGATCAGTCCCAGATACAGCGGCAGCTGCAGCCAGCGCGAGGAGAAAATCAGGCCAGCCAGGGGCGAGAGCCTGGTTTGCGGATGCGGATCCATGCGAGTCGGCAATGCGGGGAGCTGTATTGGAACGGTCTGCGATGACGTGCGTCAAGCCAAGCTGGCAGCCCATCGTGCAGGCGACTTCCACCACGAAGGCGATCCGGGATGGCCGGTGGGTCATTGCCACGGGAGGGTCAACCCGCGCGGACGCCGAGCGATCGTCAGCCCGACTCAAACGCCGGGATCGGCCGCAAGGGTCCGCGGTAGCGTTCCTTGCGGGCGGCGTGTCCGAGTCTGGGCAGTTCGAAGGTCGCGTCGGGCAGATCGCCGGCCGGCAGGGTGTCGAGCAGGTGGCGGATCAGGGTCAGCCGGCCGCGTTTTTGATCGTTGAAATCGACCAGCGTCCACGGTGCGTTGGCGGTGTGGGTGGCGGCCAGCATGGCGTCGCGGGCGCGGCCGTAATCGTCGTAATGGGTGCGTGCCTTGAGGTCGATTGGCGAGAGTTTCCAGCGCTTGCGCGGGTCTTGGGCGCGCTCGGCGAAGCGTTCTTCCTGCTGCGCCTGATCCACGCACAGCCAGTATTTGCGCAGCACGATGCCATCGTCGGTGAGCAGCTTTTCGAACACCGGCGCCTGTGCGAGAAAGGCCTGGTACTGCGCCTGGGTGCAAAAGCCCATCACCGTCTCGACGCCGGCGCGGTTGTACCAGCTGCGGTCGAACAGCACGATCTCGCCGGCCGCCGGCAGCTGCGCCACGTAGCGCTGGAAATACCATTGCGTGTTCTCGCGCTCGCTCGGCTTGCCCAGCGCCACGGTGCGGCATTGACGGGGATTGAGGGTGCGGGCGATGTCGCCGATCACGCCGCCCTTGCCGGCGGTATCGCGGCCTTCGAACACGATCAGCAGGCGTTGACCGGAATGTTCGACCCAGCGCGCCATGCGCAGCAGCTCGCCCTGCATCGGCTTGAACAGACGGGCATGGCGTTTGCGCGTGAGCGCTTCCATCGCGCGCTCAATCCTTGACCGCCCGCTTGCGCTCGATGCGGACATCGGCCAGGCCGCGGGCGATCTCCAGCAGGGCGCCTTGCTGCTTGCTGGTCAGCTCGCGGTAGGCGGCGAGCAGTTCGTGCTCGCCCTTGGTGCGCGCCGGATCGAGGGTGCTGGCCAGTTCCCCGAGCAGGGCACCGGCGGGCACGCCGAAGGTCTTGGCGAGCGCGTCGAGCTGATCCTTGCCGGGCATCTTGTCGCCGCGCAGCCACGCCGAGACGGTGGCAGCGCCGGCTTTCGGGATCGCCATCGCGATGTCGGTCGCGGACAGGCCGCGGGCCTTGGCGAGCAGACGCAGGGTCGAATCCAGTGCCATCGGCGATCTCCGGGGAACGACGTTGCCGATTGTCATGCCGGCCAGCGCGTTATGCCAGTGGTTTGATCGGATCGACCACGCTCACTCGCGCAAGCGTGGTCGCAGCGCGGCGAGATTGCATGGGGCGGTGCTGGCATCGAGCTGCGGCCGGATCAGATGCTCCCATCCGGTGCGGCAGGCCGAGGTCGAGCCGGGCAGGCAAAACACGAAGGTGGCGTTGGCCAGGCCGGCAAACGCGCGCGACTGCATCGAACTGGCACCGATTTCCTGATGGCTGATGACGCGGAACAGCTCGCCGAAGCCGGGCATCGTCTTGTCCAGCAGCGGCAGCAGCGCCTCGGGGGTGGAATCGCGGCCGGTGAAGCCGGTGCCGCCGGTGATCAGGATGCCGTCGACGGCCGGATCGGCGATCCATTGCGACACGATGGCGCGCAGTCGGTAGCGATCGTCGGGCAGCAATGCACGTTCGTGCAGCTGGTGGCCGGCGGTCGTCAGTGACTGCACGAGGTAATCGCCGGAGGTGTCGTTGGCGGCGGTGCGGGTGTCGGAGACGGTGAGCACGCACAGGCGCAGCGAAATCGGGGTTGCGGTCATCGGTCGAGGTTCACAGGTCGAGGTGGAAGTGGACGTTGCCGTCGGTCGTCCAGCCGGCCTGGCGATACAAGGCCTGGGCAGCGAGGTTGTCGGCGGCGGTTTCCAGTTGCAGGCCGCGGGCGCCGGACTGGCGGGCGAAAGCGAGCGCGGCGTCGAGCAGGGCGCGGGCGACGCCGTGCCGGCGGGCGTCGGGGACGACGTACAGGTCGTTGAGCGTCCACACCCGGCCCATGCGGATCGAGGAGAAGATCGGATACAACTGCACGAAGCCGACATCGGCGCTGCCGTCGTGCGCCAGCAGCAGCACCGATTCGCCGCGTTCGATGCGGGCGCCGAGAAAAGCGCGGGCGCGACGCAGGTCGCTGGCCTGGCCGTAGAACTGGCGATAGGCGTCGAACAGCAAGGTCAGGGTGGCGATGTCGCCGGCGTCGGCGCGGCGGACGGCAAGGGTCATGCGGCCTCCGTGAGCAGCTTGAGTTCGTCGGCTTGATGCTCGCGCGCCAGCCGCTCGATCAGCGCGTCGAGGTCGCCGTCGAGGATGTTGGGCAGGTCGTAAAGGGTGAGCCCTTCGACGCGGTGATCGGTGATGCGCCCTTGCGGAAAATTGTAGGTGCGGATGCGCTGGCTGCGGTCGCCGCTGCCGACCTGCAATCGCCGCGAAGCCGCCGTCGCCGCCGCGGCGCGCGCGCGTTCGGCATCGAGCAGGGCGGCTTTCAGGCGCGCCATCGCCTTGTCGCGATTGGCGTGCTGCGAGCGCTCTGTCTGGTTTTCCACCACCAGCCCGGTCGGCAGGTGGGTGATGCGGATCGCCGATTCGGTCTTGTTGACGTGCTGGCCGCCGGCGCCGGAACTGCGGAAGGTGTCGATCTTCAGGTCGGCCGGATTGATCTGCACCTGCGCCACCTCCGGATCGTCCGGCAAGATCGCCACCGTTGCTGCCGAGGTGTGGATGCGGCCCTGCGATTCGGTCGCCGGCACGCGTTGCACGCGATGCGTGCCCGATTCGAACTTGAGCCGGGAATACGCGCCGCGGCCTTCGATGTGGGCGACGATTTCCTTGTAGCCGCCGTGCTCGCCGGGGTTGGCCGACTCGATCGCGATCTTCCAGCCGCGGCGTTCGGCGTAGCGCGCGTACATGCGCAGCAAGTCGCCGGCGAAGATCGCCGCCTCGTCACCGCCGGTACCGGCGCGCACTTCCAGGTACAGGCTGGCGTCGTCGCGTGGATCGGGCGGGATCAGCAGCAGGCCGAGCCGCTCTTCGAGTTCGGCGATGCGCTCAGCGAGGGCAGCGATCTCCGCTTCGGCCAGTTCCGCCATTTCCGGATCGGCGCGCAGCGCCTGCGCGGCGGCAAGATCGGCCTTGGCGCGATGCCAGTCGCCTAGCGCGGCCGCGAGTGGTTCGCGCTGGGCGAACTCGCGCGACAGTTCGCGAAAGCGCCTGGGGTCGGCCATCGCGTCGGGCTCGGCGAGCAGTCGCGCGACTTCTTCGTGGCGCTCGGCCAGCGCCTCAAGTTTGCGGATCAGATTCGGCGTCACCGCCGGACTCCAGGTCGTGCTGCGCGCGGTGATCGCTCGTGTTGTCGTCGGGTTCCACCTCGTCGCCGAACAGACGCGCGGCGGCGGCGAGCAAGTGCGCATCGCCGGCGTGCGCGGCGCGGCGCAGGCCGGTGGTCGGCGCATGCAGCAGCTTGTTGGTCAGCCCATGCGCCAGCCGTTCGAGCACCTGCTGCGGATCGTGGCCGGCGGCGAGTTGCTCTTTCGCCCGCGCCAGCGCCGCATCGCGCATGGCTTCGGAGCGTGAGCGCAGCGACTTGAGCGTGTCCTGGCGCGTGCTGCCGCGCCACCACGCCATGAATTGTTCGACTTGCAGCTCGATCAATGTTTCCGCTTCGCCGGCAGCCTGCTGGCGCGAGCGGCGGTTGTCGTCGATCACCTGTTCGAGATCGTCCACGGTGTAGAGATAGACATCTTCCAGCGCCGCGACCTCCGCTTCGATGTCGCGCGGCACCGCCAGATCGAGCAGGAACATCGGCGCGCGGCGACGCGCGGCGATCGCACGCGCCACGGCATCGCGACCAAGCACCGGCTCGCGCGCGGCGGTGGCGCAGATGACGATGTCGGCTTCGGCGAGGTGGCGGTCGAGATCGCTCAACGGCAGGGCGACGCCGCCGAAACGGTGCGCGAGTTGCTGGGCATGTTCGAGGGTGCGGTTGGCGACGAGGATGCGCCGCGCGCGGGCATCGACGAGATGGCGGGCGGCCAGTTCGATGGTTTCGCCGGCGCCGACCAGCAGCACACTGGCCTGATCGAGCCGCGCGAACACCTGTTGCGCCAGGCGCACCGCGGCATAGGCGACCGACACCGGATGCGCGCCGATGAGCGTATCCGAGCGCACCCGTTTGGCGATCGCGAAGCCGTGCTGGAACAGGCGGTCGAGCGGCGTCGCCAGCGCATGCGCCGTGCGCGCCGCCTGCCAGGCTTCCTTCACTTGCCCGAGGATCTGCGGCTCGCCCAGCACCAGCGAATCCAGCCCGGCGGCGACGCGGAACAGGTGGCGGGCGGCGTCGGCATCGTGGTGGCAATACAGGTAGTCGCCCAACTCGCGCACGCGCAGATCGTGATGGTTGGCCAGCCAGTGCGTGACGGCGGCCTCGCTGCGTGGCTCGATGCGGGTGTACAGCTCGGTGCGATTGCAGGTCGACAGCAGCACCGCCTCGTGCACCCCGGCCACCGCGCGCAACGATGCCAGCGCCGCTGGCAGCGCTTCGGGTGCGAACGCCACCTTCTCGCGCAAGGCGACCGGGGCGGTCTGGTGATTCAGGCCGAGGGCCAGCAGGGACATGGCGTGAGGGTCGATGCGATAGACTGGCGCGATGCGCGCACTCTCCCTCGCCCATTGTAACCGTCGCGGCCACGCCCGGCGGCGATCGGCATCCCGCCGCTCCGGTCGCCCGTGACCAGCCCGATCGGGTCGCCGCGCCGCTGGCGCGTCATCGCTGTGGCGCTCCTTGCCCTCGGGTCGGCCCAGATCGACGCCGCACCGGCGCCGTTGCCGCCGGCGCCGGCCATCGCCCGCGACGGGCAGGTGCTGTCCGATCTGCTCCAGGGCGAATTCCAATGGCAGTCCGGCGCCAGCCGGCAGGCGGCGCTCGACTATCTGCAGGCGGCACAGGATTCATCCGACCCGGCGGTGGCGCAGCGCGCCGCCGGCATCGCCTTGACCGCGCACGAGGATGCGCTGGCCGAGCGGGCGTTGACGCGCTGGCGCCAGCTCGATCCGGCCTCGCCGGATCTGGCCAATGCGGTCGCCGTGCTGGCCTTGCGCAAGGGGGATCGGCGCGGCGCCAGCCGCTTGTTGCAGGCGATGGTCGCTGCCGGCGGCAATGGCTGGAAGCGCGCCCTGATCGTGCTGGCGACCGCACCCGACAGCCCGGCCTCGGCGCAGGTCGCCGAGGATCTGCGCGCCAGCGGGCACTGGCCGAGCCAATTCGATGCCTGGCTGGCGTTCGGTGATGTGGTGCGCCGACTGGGCGACGTCGAACTGGCGCGGCGCGTGGTCGGCGACATCGTCCGCCGTTTTCCGCAGCAGCCGCGCGCGTGGCTGCTCGAATCGGCGCGGCTGGACGAGAGCGGCGAGCACGCCGCGGCAAAGCAGGCGATCGCGCACGCATTGGCGCTGGCTGGCAGCGACGACAAGATCCGCGATCAGGCCGCGGCCGCCTATGGCCTCATCGGCGAATCGAAACTGGCAGCGGCGACCCTCGCGCAGGGGCCGCAGAACGACGACAACTACCGTTCGCGGGCGGCGTGGCTGGCCAAGGCCGACGACGCCCCGGCGCTGGCGGCGCTGTACGCCGAGGTGAAGGCGCACACCATCGACGCCGACCCGGCGCGCGGCCTGCTGCTGGGCCAGCTCGCCGAATACCTCAAGCGCCCCGACGAGGCGCTGGCGTGGTATCGCGGCGTCGATGACGGCGCGGCGCGCGCCGAAGCACGCAATCGCATCGCCATCGTGCTGGAGAGCCGCGGCGATCTGGACGGCGCGCTCAAGCAGCTGCGCGATACCCAGCGCGATGCCACCGACAACGCCCAGGCGCAGGCCGACAGCTACCGCATCGAGGCCGAGCTGCTGGTCAAGCACGGCCGCAAGGCGGACGGTCTGGCGACCTACGATCGCGGCCTGGCCTTCTTCGATGGCGATCCGGGCCTGTTGTACGGGCGCGCATTGCTGCTGGTGGATCTTGATCGCATCGCCGATGCCGAGGCCGACTTGCGCGCCGTCATCGCCGCCGATCCGGACAACGCCGAGGCGCTCAATGCGCTCGGCTACACCCTGGCCGATCGCACCGATCGCTATGCCGAGGCGCAGGTGCTGATCGAGAAAGCGCTGCGCCTGCAGCCCGATTCGCCGGCATTCCTCGACAGCCTCGGCTGGGTGCAGCATCGTCTGGGCCGCGACGTCGAATCGTTGCGCAACCTGCGCCGCGCCTGGGCCTTGCTCAAGGATCCGGAGATCGCCGCGCATCTGGGCGAGCTGCTGTGGTTGCGTGGCGACAAGGACGGCGCGCGCGCGGTGTGGAAGGAAGGCATGGCGCTGGACAAGGACAACCGCGCACTCCAGCGCATGATGCAGACCTATCGCCCATGATCCAGGTTGCGCACCATCCGGCAAGCGGCTGCCGCCGCGGATCGGCTGCCAGCGCGATCGCGCTCGGCGTGGCCGCGCTGCTGGTTGCCGGCTGCGCGCAGCAGCCGGTGCGACGCGCCCCCGATGCCGCTTTGCTGCAAGCGCAGGCGACGCGGGAAGCGACGTTGGCGGCGCAGCCGGACTGGTCGCTGAGCGGACGCATCGCGATCAGCGACGGCCGCGATGGCGGCAGCGGCCGCATCGACTGGAGCCAGCACGGTCGCGATTTCGACATCCGCCTGAGCGCGCCGGTGACCCGGCAAAGCTGGCGCATGGTGCGCCAGGGCGAGCATGTCCGCCTCGAAGGGCTCGAAGGCGGCACCCGCGAAGGCGACGATGCGCAGGCCTTGCTGCAACAAGCGCTGGGCTGGGTGGTGCCGGTCGATGCGCTGGCGGCGTGGGTGCGCGGGATGCGCGCCGATCCGGCGCGCGCGCAGATCCAGTTCGACGCCAACGGTGCGCCGGCGCTGCTGACCGAGCAGGGCTGGAGCGTCGACTATCGCGCCTGGGATAGCGATGCCGCGCCGCTGCCGCTGCCGCGCAAGATATTCGCCGACGACGGCAAGGACCGCGTGCGGCTGCTGGTCGATCACTGGAATCCGCCGTCGCCGTGAACGGATGCGTAGCCGCTGCGGGCTGGAGTCGCTGGCCGGCGCCGGCCAAGCTCAATTTGTTCCTGCGCATCCTCGGCCGCCGCGAGGACGGCTATCACCGGCTGCAAACGCTGTTCCAGATCCTCGACTGGGGCGACGAAATCGCCCTGCGCGTGCGCTCCGATGGCGCGATCATGCGCGTGGCCGGCAACGACGCCGTACCCGCCGAATCCGATCTGGCGGTACGCGCGGCGCGTCTTCTTCAGCATGAAACCGGCTTCCGGCTCGGCTGCGAGATCGCCATCGACAAGCGCATTCCGATGGGCGGCGGCTTCGGCGGCGGTTCGTCGAACGCGGCGACGGTGCTGGTCGCCCTGAACCATCTTTGGCAGACGAATCTGCGTGTGGATCGGCTGGCCGAACTGGGCCTGCGGCTGGGCGCCGACGTGCCGGTTTTCGTGCGCGGCGACAACGCCTGGGCCGAAGGCATCGGTGAACGGCTGTCCGCGGTGGCGCTGCCGTCGCGTGCGTATCTGCTGGTCGATCCGGGCGTGCACGTCGCCACCGCGGCGCTGTTCGCCGCGCCCGAATTGACCCGTGATTCGGCGCCGACGACAATACGCGACGCGCTTGCCGGCGCGGTCGCCGGCAACGTCTTCGAGCCGGTGCTGCGCCAGCGCGAGCCGGCGATCGCGGCGGCGCTCGATGCGTTGTCGGCGTTCGGATCGGCACGGGTGACCGGCAGCGGCGGCGGCTGTTTCGTTGGCTTCGACAGCCGCGAACAGGCGCAAGCCGCGCTCGCGGCATTGGGCGGGCGGTGGCGCGCGTGGGTTGCGCTGGGCGCGGCGCGCTCGCCATTGCGCGATCGGGTCGAGCATTTGTCCTGATCGGAAATGCGAGAATTGCGGAATGTGGAATGGGAACAGGGGGGAACCTCTTGAAACCATGTTTTTGATCGTCATTCCAGCGAAAGCTGGAATCCAGTGCCTCGTTCAATAGCTTAGAGTCACTGGATCCCCGCTTGACCAGCTTCGCTGTTGAGAGCCGCGGGGATGACGAGCAATTCTTGGGGTTTTGAGCGGTTCCCGGGGATTGTGCCGGGTGCAACGGTTGCCGCGGCGGTTTTCCCTCACCCCAACCCCTCTCCCGGAGGGAGAGGGGCTTGATTCGATCGTTTTCGTCAAAGTCGGGCAGGATGCCCGATCAGGCCAATGCCAGCGTGTGCCGAGGTTTGGCACATGGATGTGCCAACGCGAAGGGCGCTTTTGGCCCGTAGCGGAAAACGTATCGCGGCTGTGCCGCGATCGTTTTCGTCAAAGTCGGGCAGGAGCCCGATCAGGCCAATGCCAGCGTGTGCCGAGGTTTGGCGCATGGATGTGCCAACGCGAAGGGCGCTTTTGGCCCGTAGCGGAAAACGTATCGCGGCTGTGCCGCGATCGTTTTCGTCAAAGTCGGGCAGGATGCCCGATCTTGCCGGTGTCATCCCGTGCCGAGGTTTGGCACATGGATGTGCCAACGCGAAGGGCGCTTTTGGCCCGTAGCGGAAAACGTATCGCGGCTGTGCCGCGATCGTTTTCGTCAAAGTCGGGCAGGAGCCCGATCTTTGACAGCAACACTGGGGCGTCGCCAAGCGGTAAGGCACCGGGTTTTGATCCCGGCATGCGCAGGTTCGAATCCTGCCGCCCCAGCCAGATGTCGCGTGCGATGCCCGGCCGGCGTCGCGCTCGTGTCAGCGCCATTCCATCGACGGCAGATCCGCGCCATGACCAACGAAACCCTGATGGTGTTCACCGGCAATGCCAACCGGCCGCTGGCGCAGGCCGTGTGCAAGCAGTTGGGCATTCGTCCTGGCAAGGCGCTGGTCGGCAAGTTTTCCGACGGCGAGGTGCAGGTCGAGATCGACGAGAGTGTGCGCCGGCAGGAAGTGTTCGTGATCCAGCCCACCAGCGCGCCCAGCGCCGAAAACCTGGTCGAGTTGCTGGTGCTGATCGACGCCCTCAAGCGCGCCTCGGCGGCCAGCGTGACCGCGGTGGTGCCGTATTTCGGCTATGCCCGGCAGGATCGCCGGCCGCGGTCGGCGCGAGTGCCGATCACCGCCAAGGTGGCCGCCAAGATGTTCAGCGCGGTCGGCACCGATCGCGTGCTCACCGTCGATCTGCACGCCGACCAGATCCAGGGTTTCTTCGACATGCCGGTCGACAACGTCTACGCCTCGCCGTTGCTGCTGGCCGACATCTGGCGCGAACAGGGCACCGACAACCTGGTCGTGGTCAGCCCCGACGTCGGTGGCGTGGTGCGCGCGCGCGCGGTCGCCAAGCGCCTGGACGATGCCGACCTGGCGATCATCGACAAGCGCCGTCCGCGCGCCAATGTCGCCACCGTGATGAACATCATCGGCGACGTGCGCGATCGCACCTGCGTGCTGGTCGACGACATCGTCGATACCGCCGGCACGCTGTGCGCCGCCGCCGCCGCCCTGAAAGAGCAGGGCGCACGCAAGGTCGTCGCCTACTGCACCCACCCGGTGCTGTCGGGCGCGGCGATCGACAACATCGGCAAGTCGAAACTCGACGAACTGGTCGTCACCGACACCATCCCGTTGCGTGAAGCGGCCGGCAATTGCGCGAAGATCCGCCAGCTCAGCGTCGCCGAGATGCTGGCCGAGACCATCCGCCGCATCGCCTTCGGCGAATCGGTGAGTTCGCTGTACGTGGATTGAAGCGTGCCGGGTCGCGGCCGCGCACGCGGCCGCAGAGGATCACAGATCCTGATGGTAGCGGACGTAGGGCACCGTGCCCTCGTCGGCCTGGCCGGTTTTCGCGGCCGGGGCCAGCGGGCTGCTGCCAGTGGCTTTCTCGGCACCGAAGCTGAGTTTGCCCTGCCACGGCGTCTGCCACGAGAAGCCGATACCCAGCGAGTTGAGCGCGCTGCTCTGGCCGGGGACATCGACGACGCGACCGATCACCTCGCCGCTGAAGCGGCCACGACCGACGGCGACGCCGACGCTGGTGGTGTTCCAGCGCTGCACGTCCGCCGCCGATTGCCCGGCCGCGGGGATGAGCTGGGCGTGCGCCAGCGTGCCGCCGATCGACACCCAGCCGTTGTCGCCGATGTTGACGCGGCCACGAGCGGTGACATCCTGCGAGCTCACATGCCCGCCGAGAATGCCCAGACCCGGCAGCAAGCCGGAGTTGGGTGACAGCCAATCGGTGGCGGTGGTGTCGAAATCGGCCCTGCCGGCGCTGAGCTCGAACAGGCTGGACGGGCGCGTGAAGCGCGCCTCGGCACGGAACGATTGGGCATTGTTGCCGGCGACGAACGGGTTGCCGGCATTGCCCGGAGTATCGAGCGAGGTGACCAGGCAACGGCCGGCCAGCGAGCCCAGCGTCACCAGGCCGGAGGTGCTGTTGCACAGCAAGGCGAGGTTGCTGCCGCCCTCGGCGGTGACATCGGCCTGGAACAGCCCGCGACCGGTATTGACGCGGGTTCCGGCACCGAACAGCGAGGCGCCGTTGCCATCGGCTGCCGGTTGCAGCAGCAGCAGCGCCTCGACCTTGCCGCTGTGGTTGTTCCACACCGGCAGCACTTCGGTGTTCTTGCCGGTCAGGACCGCCGGATTGGCCGGCGTTTGCGCATGCGCCGACATCGCCAGCGAGGCGATGATCAAGGCGGTGGCAAAACGCATCGACATGGGCGATTCCAACCGGAAAGAAGGTTGTACGTCTTCGACGGCAACGGCCCGGCAATGGTTCCCGGACAGCAGGTTCAGGCTAGCAGATTTACATTCATTTAACAAGAGTGTCGATCTGTTTCCGGTCAACGGTTTCCCGTCGCCAACGCGTGCGGCAGGATGGCGCCAGTCATTGCAGGGATGTCGGGCCGCCGACCAGCGTCGGGCCGGTGAACAGGCTTTCGATTTCCTCCCGCGCCAGCAGATAGGCCTTGCCGCAGAACTGGCAGGTGACCTCGGCCGCGGGCGGGTTGCGAGCTTGCGTGCAGGCGATCGCTTCGGCGCGGCCCAGTCCGTGCAGCATCGCCGCCACCCGCTCGCGCGAGCACGAGCAGGCAAAGCGCAGCGGGCGGTGGTCGCGGATGCGCACACCATCCTCGTGGAACAGCCGGTACAGCAGCGTTTCCGGCGCCGTCGCCAGCAGTTCGTCGCCGTGCAGGGTCTGAAAACACGCCATCGCCCGCGGCCAGGCGTCGTCGTCGCGGTCGTCGTCGGGGAGCTTTTGCAACATCAGGCCGACGGCATGGTGGGAGTCGGCGGCGAGCAGCATCCGCGTCGGCAATTGTTCGGATTGATCGAAATAGCGCTCGAAGGCCTCGCCGAGGGTATCGACGTCCAGTTCGACCAGGCCCTGATAGCGGGTACCCTCGCGGCCGGCGGCGGCGACCGTCTCGATGGTGACGGCGAGCAGCGCGCCAGGGCCGAAATCGCGTGGGCCGAGCGGATCGGGCAGCGGCTGCGAATACGACGCCAGCCCGCGCAGATTGCCGTCGCGGGTGCATTCGGCGAACAGCGAGCGTAGCGCACCGGTGCCGCGCATCTGCACGCTCAGGCGGCCGTCGATCTTGGCGTGGCCGGTCATCAGGGCGGTGGCGGCCAGCGTCTGCCCGAGACAGCGGGCGAGCGCAGGCGGATACGGCGCACGTTCGCGCACCGCCTGCCAGGTCGCGGTCAGCCGCACCAGCACGCCGCGCACGCCCGAGCCGGCCAGGCCGAAGCGGATCAAGGCATCGTCGGCGGCGATGGCATCGGTCGGATTGGAAGGCATGGGCACCTGCGGGTAGGCGGGCGCCGGAGCGGGCGATATGCTCGCGGCGGTGAAGATCGGGACATACACAATGGGTCGGGTGACGGGCGGGATCAAGCCCCGGCACTTGCGCGCCGTCGCGGCGGTGCGGGCATGAACACGCCGCCGCCGCGCCGGCGCATTCACTGGCTGCGCTGGATCTTCCTCTGGCTGCCGTTGCTGCTGGTGACGATCAGCGTCGTGCAGGTGGCGTGTTTGCGCTGGCTCGACCCGCCGACCAGCGCCTTCATGCTCGAACGCCGATTCGAAGCGTGGCGCGATGGCGATGCGAATTTCCACCTGCATTACCGCTGGCGGCCGCTGGGCGAGATTTCGCGCTGCCTGCCGATGTCGGCGATCGCCTCGGAGGATCAGAAATTCTTCCGCCACCACGGCTTCGACTTCGACGCCATCGACAAGGCGCTCGACCGCAACGAGGAAGGCCGGCCGCTGCGCGGCGGCAGCACGATCAGCCAGCAGGTGGCGAAGAACATGTTTCTGTGGAGCGGGCGCAACTGGCTGCGCAAGGGGCTGGAGGCGTGGTACACGGTGCTGATCGAGAACCTGTGGTCGAAGCGGCGCATCCTGGAGGTTTACGTCAACGTCGCCGAGTTCGGCGATGGCGTTTATGGCGGCGATGCCGCCGCACAGGAACTTTTTCACACGACCGCCGACCGCCTCACGCCGGCGCAGTGCGCGCGGCTGGCGGCAGTGCTGCCCAATCCCCGGCATTGGTCGGCGGTGCGGCCGGGCGCGTTCGTGCAGCGACGTGCGGCGTGGATACAGCGCCAGATCGTCCACCTCGGCGGGCCGGCGATGCTGGCGCCGATCCAGCGCTGATGCGACGTTGATCCGCGACGGGCTACCATCGCAGCATGACATCGCCGCCCGAGCTGACCGTCGTCATCGCCGCCTTCAATGAAGAAGCGGCGTTGCCGTTGCTGCATCCGCGCCTGCGCGCCGTGCTCGATGGTCTGGATCTGGCCACCTGCGTGCTCTACGTCGACGACGGCAGCCGCGATCGCACCTGGGACGTGCTGGGCGAACTCGCCGCATCCGATCCGCGGGTGGCGCGGCTGCGCCTGTCGCGCAATTTCGGCAAGGAGGCAGCGTTGACCGCCGGTCTCGACCGCGTCCACGCAGGCGCCGCGCTCATCCTGGATGCCGATGGCCAGGATCCGCCGGAGCTGATCACCGAGTTCGTGGCGCGCTGGCGCGAAGGCTGGGATGACGTGCACGGCACCCGTCTGGAACGCGCCGGCGAAGGCTGGTTCAAGCGCGCCAGCGCGCACGCCTTCTATCGCGTCATCGGTCGCCTCTCGCGCACTCCCATTCCGCGCGATACCGGCGACTTCCGCCTGCTCTCGCGGCGTGCGCTCGATGGCCTGGCGCAGTTGCACGAACGCCAGCGGTTCATGAAGGGTCTATTCGCGTGGGTCGGTTACCGGCAGCTGTCGGTGCCCTACCATCGCGCGCCGCGCCTGGCCGGGCGCAGCCAGTTCGGCTTCTGGCAATTGTGGAATTTCGCCCTCGAAGGCATCACCGGGTTTTCGACCGTGCCCTTGCGCGTGGCGATGTATCTGGGGCTGCTGACGGCGATGCTCGCGTTCGCGTTTGGCTTGTTCACCATTGCCAAGACACTGCTGTGGGGCGACCCGGTGCGTGGCTATCCGACCTTGGCCACGCTCATCGTCTTCCTTGGCGGCGTGCAGCTGATCGCGCTGGGGGTGATCGGCGAATACCTCGGCCGGCTGTATCTGGAGGTCAAGCAGCGACCGCTTTATCTGGTCGATGACTGGCAGCCGGCCGCGGGTGCCAGCGGCGATCGCACCTGATTCCGGCGCCGGGAGATTCGCGTCGACGCCGCGCATCCGCGCTATGATCCGAGCACCATCGTTCGCGGCGCGGTGACGTCGCAGGGAGGTCGTCATGCAACTGGTGCGGCATTTGCTGGCCGGCAAGCCGGTCGGTGTGGTCAGCGTCGAGCCTGGCGCCACCGTGCTCGAGGCGATCGCGGTGATGGCCCGGCATGAAACCGGTTCGGTGCTGGTGATGCGCGGGCGCAGCCTGCTGGGTATCCTTTCCGAGCGCGACTACACGCGCAAGGTGGTGCTCAAGGGCCGCGCCTCGGCATCGACGCCGGTGGCCGACATCATGAGCTCGCCGGTGGTCACGGTCGGCCCGGACGAGAGCGTCCAGCATTGCATGGAATTGATGACGCAGCGGCGCTTTCGCCATCTGGCGGTGGTCGACGAGGGGCTGGTGATCGGCGTGGTTTCCATCGGCGACATGGTCAAGGCGATGCTGGAGCTGCAAAAGCAGGAAATCGCGCAATTGCAGCAGTACATCGCCAGTTGACCGGCGCCGGGCGGTCGACCAGCGGGAGCAACGTCACGGTTCGGCCGACGGACGGAGTTCCGCGGGGGGTGCGGCCGGCTAGACTGGCGCTTGCGTTTTCCGCGCCATGGCGCCGGGGGGAGCCGTGAGACTGATCGAACTGTTGCCCAATTTCATCTCCGAATTGCAGATCGTCTGCGAACAGTTGGGTCGTCATGATCTGACCCGGCAACTGGCCGTGGTCGAGCTGGACAACAACACCTACGACGCCGATACGCGGGTCGCGCAGCTGCGCCTGCGTCCGGGCCATCTGGTACCGGGCAAATCCCTGCCGGAGGCCGATGCCGAGCTGCCTCCCGCCAACGAAGACCTGTTGTTGCGGCATCGTTATGGCGTGCGCGTGCATACCGACAACATCGGGCGGATGAGCCGGATGGTGGTCGCCGAAGGCGCCGAGATCGCCGAGGCGCTCGGGCGCTATTCGCCGCTGCGGCGCTGACGCCGACGCTCGACGGCCCCTGACGCCTGCGCGGCGACGGCACTCGGCGCCCAGCGCCGAGGATGCGGCGTTCGCCCGGCCGCCCCGACGCGCCCTGCTAGAATGCGCGCCCCATGATTTCCTTCCGCAACTTCGCCTTGCGTCGTGGCCAGCGCCTGCTGCTGTCCGGCGTCGATCTGGCCCTGCACGCCGGCTGGCGGGTGGGCGTGGTCGGCCGCAATGGCGCCGGCAAGTCCAGCCTGTTCGCGGCCATCCAGCGCCAGATCGAGGCCGATCAGGGCGATGTCGAACTGTCCGGCAAGGCGCGCATCGCCAGCGTCGCCCAGGAAACGCCGTCGCTGCCCGATGCGGCAATCGATTTCGTGCTCGGTGGCGATGTCGAGGTCGCCGCCGCGATCCGCGCCGAAGCGCAGGCGATGGAGCGTGAGGATTGGGATGGGGTCGCCGCCGCCCATCATCGCCTCGACGAATTGAACGGTTACGATGCGACCGCCCGCGCCGGCAAACTGCTGCACGGGCTGGGCTTCGCCGCCGATACGCATCAGCGCGCGGTGTCGGAGTTTTCCGGCGGCTGGCGGGTGCGCCTGAATCTGGCGCGGGCGCTGATGATGCCGTCCGATCTGCTGCTGCTCGACGAGCCGACCAATCATCTCGATCTCGACGCGGTGCTGTGGCTGGAAACCTGGCTGCTGCGCTATCCGGGCACCTTGCTGCTGATCTCGCACGACCGCGAGTTTCTCGATGGCGTGTGCACCCACACCCTGCATCTGCACGAAGGCAAGGCCAAGCTCTATACCGGCGATTACACCAGTTTCGAGCATCAGCGCGCCGAACAACTGCATCAGCAACAGGTCGCTTTCGAAAAGGAGCAGGCCGAGCGCGAGCACCTGCAGAAGTTCATCGACCGCTTCAAGGCCAAGGCCAGCAAGGCCCGTCAGGCGCAGTCGCGGGTCAAACGGCTGGCCAAACTGGCCGGCACCGAGGCGGTGCGCGCCGAGCGCGAGTTGCACATCAACTTCGCCGAGCCGCTGAAGCTGCCGACCTCGTTGATTCGCCTGAATCATGTCGATGCGGGGTATGCCTTCAAGAACCCTCCCCCGCTTGCGGGGGAGGGCAGGGTGAGGGCGAATCCTGCAGAACTCCGCTCCGGCGGCCCCCATCCCGACCTTCCCCCGCAGGCGGGGGAAGGTGCAGGCTTCACCCGCATTCTCGAAAACGTCGGTTTCGGCCTCGAAGCCGGCGACCGCATCGGCCTGCTCGGCCCCAACGGCGCCGGCAAGTCGACGCTGGTGAAAACGCTGGTCGGCGAGCTGCCGGTGCTGGCCGGCGAACGCAGCGCGCATCCGGACATGCAACTGGGCTACTTCGCCCAGCACACGGTCGAGTCGCTGATTCCGGGTGCCAGTCCGGTCGACCACCTGCGCGAGCTCGCGCCGAACGTGGCGGTGCAGGATTTCCGCGATTTCCTCGGCCGCTGGAATTTCCCCGGCAACCGCGCCTTCGAATCGGTCGATACGTTTTCCGGCGGCGAGCGCGCGCGCCTGGCGCTGGCGCTGATCGCGTGGCGCAAACCCAATGTGCTGCTGCTCGATGAGCCGACCAATCACCTTGATCTGGACATGCGCGAGGCGCTGGCCGAAGCACTGAGCGATTTCGACGGCGCGATCGTGCTGGTGTCGCACGACCGCCATCTGATCGGCCTGGTCTGCGACAGTTTCTGGCGCGTCGCCGACGGCCATGTGGAAGCCTTCGACGGCGATCTGGATGCCTACGCGGCGTGGCTGCGCTCGCGCAATGCGGAGGCGCGGGGCACCGCCAAGCCAGCGATGACGGCCGATACAGCGCCGGACCAATCGGATGCGCCCAAGCGACCCGTCGCGCGCAAGGCGGCGATCAAGATCGACGCGCGCGCCATCGAGCGCGCCGAGGCGCGGGTGATCGCGCTCGAGCGCGAACTGGCGGGCATCGACGCGCAGCAGGCCGACCCGGGTCTGTATGCCGCCGGTGGCGAGCGCATCGCCGAACTGGGCCGCCAGCAGGCGAAGTTGCGCGACGATCTGGCCCGCGCCGAGCAGGATCTGCTGGAAATCTACGAAGCGCAGGCGTGAACGCGGCCGTCACGCCGGCGGCGGCAGCCGGAGCTTGAACGCGGCCGCCACCGACCCCATTTCACCGACGCTCGTCCGTCCCGTTTCGTGAACGCACCATGCCCATCTACGGTTTTCAATGCGACGCCTGCGGCCATCGTTTCGATCGCCTGCAAAAACTTTTCGACGCCGATCCGACGGTCTGTCCGCAGTGCAGCCAGCACGCGTTGCGCCGCCAGTTGAGCGCGCCGGTGTTTCGGCTGGCCGGCAGCGGCTGGTATGAAACCGACTTCAAGAAGGATGGCGACAAGAAGCACAATCTCGCCGACAAGGGTGACGGCGCGGCAAGCGCGGACAAGACCGAGAGCAAACCCGCCGCGAGTGATGGCAAGGCCGCCGACGGCGCCGGCAAGCCATCGCCGACTGCCGCCAGGGCGGTCGCAAATAGCGAAACTCCATCGGCTGCACCACCGCCCGCCGCGCCGTAGGCCACGGTGCACGCCGCGATGGCGGGCGCATGACGGCTTGTGGTATCCGCAACCATCCTGCCGTGGACAGCCCGGCCCCGCGCGATGCGTCGGCGCAGCCGCTAGAATGTTCGTTTCGGCGCCCGCCGCGAGTCGGCGCTGCCTTGGGTTTTCGCGCCTGCGGGCGCTTCCGGAGCGTACATGCGTACCCATTTTTGCGGCCTCGTCGATGAGGCCCTGCTCGGCCAGACCGTGACCGTGTGCGGCTGGGCCGATGTCGCCCGCAACCTCGGCGGGCTGTGCTTCATCGACCTGCGCGATCACGAGGGCATCGTGCAGATCGTCGCCGAGCCATCGGATGGCGCCCAAGGCAGCGCGAATGCGGCCGTGGTCGCGGCCGCCGCGGGCATCCACTACGAAGATTGCTTGCGCATTACCGGCGTCGTTCGTCGCCGGCAGGCGGTCAACGCGAAGATCAAGACCGGCCAGATCGAAATCGTCGCCACGCAGATCGAGGTGCTCAACCGCGCCGAGCCGTTGCCGTTCCACGCCCACGAAAATCCCGGCGAGGACATTCGCCTCAAGTACCGCTACCTCGACCTGCGCCGTCCGCAGATGCAGCAGATGATGCGCACCCGCATCAAGCTGGTGCAGGCGTTGCGCCGCTGGCTGGACGCGCGCGGCTTCCAGGACATCGAGACGCCGATCCTGACCAAGGCCACGCCCGAGGGCGCGCGCGATTTCCTGGTGCCGGCGCGCATGCACGAAGGCGAGTTCTACGCGCTGCCGCAGTCGCCGCAGTTGTTCAAGCAGCTGCTGATGATGGCCGGCTTCGACCGCTATTACCAGATCGCGCGCTGCTTCCGCGACGAGGCGCTGCGCGCCGATCGCCAGCTCGAATTCACCCAGCTCGACATGGAGTTCGCATGGGTGTCCGAGCGCGACGTGCAGGACTGCGTGGAAGCGATGATTCGTGACGTGTTCGGCGAGGTGATGGGCGTCGAGCTGGCCGACCCGTTCCCGCGCCTGACTTATGCCGAAGCCATGCGGCGCTACGGCTCGGACAAGCCCGATCTGCGCATCGATCTGGAATTGATCGACATCGCGGCCATTGTGAAGGCGTGCGAATTCAAGGTGTTCACCGACTGGGCCAATCGCGCCGACGGCCGCGTCGTCGCGCTGCGCGTGCCCGGTGCTGCGACGCTGTCCCGCAAGCAGCTCGACGAGCTGGCCGCGCACGCCGGCAAGTTCGGCGCCAAGGGTCTGGCGTGGATGAAGGTCGACGACGCGGCGAAAGGGCGCGAAGGTGTCAATTCGCCGATCGCCAAGTTCCTCGACGAGGCCGCGCTGGGCGCGATCGTGTCGGCGACCGGCGCGCAGTCCGGCGACTTGCTGCTGTTCGGTGCCGGTGTGTATCGCACATGCAGCGAATTCATGGGCGCGGTGCGGCTGAAAGTCGCGCGCGACCTCGGGCTTGTCGCGAACGCGTGGAAGCCGCTGTGGGTCACCGATTTCCCGATGTTCGAATGGGACGAAGAGCAGCAGCGCTACATGGCCTTGCACCATCCGTTCACCGCGCCGGCGGTGGATGACGAGGCCGACTTGCGTGCGAATGCCGGCAGCGCGGTGTCGCGCGGCTACGACATGGTGCTCAACGGCAACGAGATCGGCGGTGGCTCGATCCGCATCCATCGCAGCGCGATGCAATCGGCGGTGTTCGACCTGCTCGGTATCGGTCGCGAAGAAGCGCAGTTGAAATTCGGATTCCTGCTCGAAGCCCTGCGCTACGGCGCGCCGCCGCACGGCGGCATCGCCTTCGGCATCGACCGCATCGCTGCGCTGATGGCCGGCACCGAGTCGATCCGCGACGTCATCGCCTTCCCCAAGACCACCACTGCGCAATGCCCGCTGACCGGCGCACCGTCGCCGATCCCGGACGCGCAACTGGCCGAGGTGCATGTGGCGGTGCGGGAAAAGGCGAGGCCGTGAACGCTGGCCGGAGCGCCGACGGCGGAATGACGGCCGCGCCCGGCAGCCCGATGCCGGCGGCGATGCCGATCATTCGTCGTGCCGGGCCGGCGGATGCGTCGGCGCTGGCGCAGATCGCCTGCCGCACCTTCACCGAGACCTTCGGCCATTTGTACCCGGCGCAGGATCTGGCCGACTTCCTGCACACGACGTATGCGCCGAGCGAGTGCGAACGGGTGCTGGCCGATCCACGCTGCGCGGCATGGCTGGTGGAGGATGCCGGCGTGGTCGTCGGCCACGCCCTGGCTGGCCCCTGCGGCCTGCCGCATGCCGACGTACGCGCCGAGGACGGCGAACTCAAACGCCTGTACCTGCTGCGCAGCGCGCACAACGGCGGTTGCGGCGGACGCCTGCTGGACGAAGCCTTGGCCTGGCTCGAACGCGATGGCCCGCGCCGGATCTGGTTGAGCGTGTGGTCGGAGAATCACGGCGCCCAGCGCTTCTATGCTCGACGCGGTTTCACCAAGGTCGCCGAATACGAGTTCATCGTCGGTCGCCAGCGCGACCGCGAGTTCATGTTTCGTCGTGACGCGCGGTTGCCTTGAACGTTCCCGCCGCCGAAACCGTCGTGTTGCTGCACGGCCTGTGGCTGCGCGGTGGCGCGATGGCGTATCTGCAGCGCCGCCTGCATGGTGATGGCTTCCGTGCCTTGGCGTTCGATTATTCGAGCGTGCATGAAGACGTCGACACCGCCGGCGCGCGCCTGCGCGATTGCGTGCGGGCAATCGAAGGGCGCGTGCATCTGCTCGGTCACAGCCTCGGCGGCATGCTCGCGGCGACGACCGTGCAGCGCTGGCCCGAGCTGATCGCCGGTCGCGTCGTCTGTATCGGCGCGCCTTTGTGCGGCAGTGTGGCATCGCGTTCGTTGCGGCGCTGGCCGGGTGGCGAGCACCTGCTCGGGCGCAGCCGCGAGTTGCTCGAACATGGGCTGCCGCGCTGGGACGCGGCGCCGGCGCTGGGCGTGATCGCCGGCCGCCTGCCGCTGGGCCTGGGCGTTCTGCTCGGTGGCTTGCAGCTGCCCCATGACGGCACCGTTGCCGTCGCCGAAACCCGCTTGCCGGGGCTGGCCGATCATCGCGTGGTTGCCGCCAGTCACGCCGGTTTGCTGTTTTCCGACGAGGCGGCGCGGCAGGCGGGCGCATTCCTGCGCGACGGACGGTTTGTGGCCTGACGGTCAGTGCGCTTTGCATCCCCCGACTCTGAGCCGTTCGTGGCCTGATCGCGCGCGGCTTGCCGGCTGGGCGTAAAATCCGCCGCTTGACCAATGCACGGGGAGTTTCATGGGTCGGGGTCCATCCATCGAAGGCCGCAAGAACGCCGAAGACGCGCGGCGCGGCAAGATATTCACCAAGATCATCCGCGAGATCTCCGTCGCCGCGCGCGCCGGCGGCGATCCGGGCGGCAATCCGCGTCTGCGCGCCGGCATCGACAAGGCGCTGGCGGCGAACATGCCCAAGGACACCATCGAGCGTGCGATCAAGAAGGCGACCGGCGAGCTTGAAGGTGTCAGCTACGAGGAAATTCGTTACGAAGGCTATGCGCCCGGCGGCGTGGCGGTGCTGGTCGATTGTCTGACCGACAACAAGGTGCGTACCGTGTCCGATGTACGCCACGCCTTCACCAAGTTCGGCGGCAACCTCGGTACCGACGGTTCGGTGGCCTTCCTGTTCAAGCGCTGCGGGGTGTTGCAGTTCGCCGCCGGCGACGAGGGAAAGATCACCGACGCGGCGATCGAAGCCGGCGCCGACGATGTTATCGCGCACGACAACGGCGTGGTCGAGGTGCTCACCGCGTTCGAGTCGTATCAGTCGGTCAAGGCGGCGATCGAAGCCGCTGGCCTCAAGCCCGATGTCGCCGAAACCACCTACCGCGCCGAAAACGCGATCGCCGTCGTCGGCGAGACCGGGCAACAGGTCGGCAAGCTTCTGGCCTGGCTGGAGGACATGGACGACGTGCAGAACGTGTATTCGAATGCGGACTTGGGCGAATAGATGAAGTTCGGGACTCGGGACTCGGGACTCGGGACTCGGGTTGGGTCTCGACGGCACACTTCTGGCTGCGCAGGCAGCAGAGGCAGCCTTGCCGCGCTCGCGATTGTGCGTTCGGAACCGCGATGATGGCGAGTCCCGATTCCCGATTCCCGAGTCCCGGTTGCATCCGCATCCTTGGCATCGATCCCGGTTCGCAACGCACCGGTGTGGGCATCATCGACGTCGATGCCGGCGGCAAGGTGGCGCATGTGTACCACGCGCCGCTGCTGTTGCTGGGCGATGGCGAATTCCCGCAGCGGCTCAAGCGGCTGCTCGATGGGCTCGGCGAGGCCATCGAGACGTATCAACCGCAGGAAGTGGCGATCGAGAAGGTGTTCATGGCGCGCAATCCCGATTCGGCGCTCAAGCTCGGCCAGGCGCGCGGCGCGGCGATGAGCGCCGCGGTGTTGCGCGATCTTCCGGTGCACGAATATGCGGCCAAGGAGATCAAACTGGCGGTGGTCGGCACCGGTGGCGCCGAAAAATCGCAGATCCAGCACATGGTGGGCCTGATGTTGAACCTGCACGGAAAATTGCAGGCCGATGCCGCCGATGCTCTGGCGGTGGCGATCACCCATGCCCATGTCCGCGCCACTGCGCAGCGGCTGGGCGTGGGCACGCGGCTGGCGTGGGGGCGGAAATGATGGCCGGCCTCGACTCTTGGCCGCTGCTCGCGGTGTTGCCATCCGATGCCAGTCAGCGACGCCGGCATTTTGCCCGCGAGGCGCTCTTGAAAAGCCCCTCCCCCCTTGCGGGGGAGGGGTTGGGGAGAGGGGGCGCTTGTCGCAGAGTTGCGATGACACGCGGTCGCGTGGTGCATGGTTCCATGCGCGCTGCACCCCTCTCCCGGCGCTGCCGCGCCACCCTCCCCCGCAAGGGGGGAGGGGAAGCAGGCGCCGAAGTCAGGCAAGGCGTCGAACATGTAGCCCCCCTCCCCCGCAAGGGGGGAGGCGAAGCAGGCGTGGTCGTGGTTCGACAAGCCTGTCTTGAGCGAAGTCGAAGAGCGCAGCACGAACGGATGGGCTTGGGCGGGGGATTGTCGTGATCGGCCGCCTCAAAGGCATCATCATCCACAAGCAGCCGCCGTGGCTGGTGGTCGACGTGCACGGCGTCGGCTACGAGCTGGAAGCGCCGATGAGCACGTTCTACGACCTGCCCGAGGTCGGGCGCGAAGTGGCATTGTTCACCCACTACGCGCAGAAAGAGGATTCGGTATCGCTGTACGGCTTTCTCAGCGAGGCCGAGCGGCGGCTGTTTCGCGACGTGCAGAAGGTCAGCGGCATCGGCGCGAAGATCGCGCTGGCGATCCTGTCCGGCGCCAGCGTCGGCGAGTTCGCGCGATTGGTGCAGACATCCGACGTGACCGCGCTGTGTCGCATTCCCGGCATCGGCAAGAAGACCGCCGAGCGCATCGTGGTCGAATTGCGCGACCGCGCGGCGAGTCTGGGTGGCTTGCCTTCGGCGCTGAACATGAAAGGAGCCGCGCCGACCGACCCGCTTGGCGAAGCTGTCGCCGCCTTGCAGCAGCTCGGCTACAAGCCGGCCGAGGCGTTGAAAATGGCCGAAAAGGTGCAAGGCGACGGCGACGACGCCGAGGCGATCATCCGCAAGGCGCTCAAGTCAGCGCTCAAGGCCTGAGCGAACGGCACCGGTCATGACCAACGAACCCGCCCCGGTTGCATCGGCCCACGGCAACGCGCCACAGGGCAGCCTGCGCGCCTTGATGGTCGGCGCCATCGGCGTGGTGTTCGGCGATATCGGCACCAGCCCGCTGTACACGCTGCACGAGATGTTCTTGCCGCACTATCGGCTGCATCCCGACGAGGCGACGGTGCTGGGCGTGCTGTCGCTGATCCTGTGGTCGCTGATCCTGGTCGTCACCGTCAAGTACGTGACCATCATCATGCGTGCCGACAACAAGGGCGAGGGCGGCATCATGGCGCTGATGGCGCTGGCGCAGCGTGCGCTGGGGCAATCGCGCCGGATGCGTTACGGCGTCGGCATCCTCGGCATTTTCGGCGCCTCGCTGTTCTTCGGCGACAGCGTGATCACGCCGGCGGTGACCGTGCTCGGCGCGGTCGAGGGGCTGGAAGTGGCGGCGCCGGGGCTCAGTCGCGTGGTGGTGCCGGTGGCGCTGGTGGTGCTGGTCGCCCTGTTCGTGTTCCAAAGCCGCGGTACGGCGCGGATCGGGCGCGTGTTCGGGCCGGTGATGCTGGCGTGGTTTGCGGCCATCGGCCTGATCGGCCTGTGGCGGGTGGTGCAGGCGCCGGGCGTACTGGCGGCGATCAATCCGTGGTGGGGTGTGCGCTTTTTCATCGATCACCACGCCGGCTCGTTCTTCATCCTCGGCGCGGTGGTGCTGGCGATCACCGGCGGCGAGGCGCTGTATGCCGACATGGGCCATTTCGGCCGACCGCCGATCCGTGCCGCATGGTTCCGGGTGGTGTTGCCGGCGCTGGTGCTGAACTACTTCGGGCAGGGTGCGTTGCTGCACGCCCATCCGGAAGCAGCCGCCAATCCGTTCTATCTGGCGGTGCCGACGTGGGCCTTGTATCCGGTGATCGCGCTGGCCACGGCGGCGGCGGTGATCGCCTCGCAGTCGGTGATCTCCGGCGCATTCTCGGTGGCGCGACAAGCGATGCTGCTCGGCTACATTCCGCGCCTGGTGATCAAGCACACCTCGGCGATGGCCGAAGGGCAGATCTACGTGCCGGCGGTGAATCGCATCCTGCTGCTGCTGGTGTGCGTGCTGGTGCTGACCTTCGAATCCTCGACCAAACTGGCTTCGGCCTACGGCGTATCGGTGGCCGGCACCATGCTGATCGACACCTTGCTGCTGATCATCGTGGCGAAGAACACCTGGCCCGACAGCCGGCGCTGGGTGGTGCCGCTGGCCGGCCTGATCCTGATCGTCGACCTGTGCTTCCTCGGCGCCAACGTCGTCAAGTTCATGGATGGCGCCTGGGTGCCGGTGGCGTTGGGGCTGCTGGCGTTCACCGCGATGCGCACCTGGCGGCGCGGGCGGATGCTGGTGGCCGAAAGCCTGGGTGCGCAACATCTCGATCTGGACGTGTTCCTCGCCTCGCTGGCCGCGCACCCGCCGCACCGTGTCCCGGGCACGGCCGTTTTCCTCACCCCGCGGGCCGCACACGTGCCGCACGCGCTGCTGCACAACCTCAAGCACAACAAGGTGCTGCACGAGCGCAACGTGCTGCTGAGCGTGCAGACGCTGGATGTGGCCTATGCCGATGCCGAAGAGCGCTGTGCCGTCACCGAACTGGGCAATGGCTTCCAGCGCATCGTGCTGCGCTTCGGTTTCGCCGAGGAGCCCGACGTTCCCGCCGCACTCATGCATGGCCTGTGCGGACAGGAGTTCGACATGATGGACACCACCTTCTTCTCCAGCCGCGAGAGTCTGGTTGCGGCCGAAAAGGTGGGCATGCCGATGTGGCGCGACAAGCTGTTCGCCTTCATGGCGCGCAATGCCACCTCGGCCACCGATTTCTTCCGCATCCCCGGCAACCGGCTGGTCGAGCTGGGGACGAAGGTGGAGATCTGAGACGCCGAGCAAGCGGCGTTTGACCGGCGGAAGGTCGGGCGAAGATGACGAAACCGTCATCCGATGACGGTGCCAGCCGTGACGGAGTTAATGGAATCGACCTTGCGAACGCGCAAAATGCGCGCTTTCCGGCGCGCCGGCAGCAAGCAGGCGCCAGCGCGTGATCGCAGGCGTGAGGCACGAAGTGGACGAACGCAACGTGGGTGCGGGCAGGTCGCGTCTGGCGACGCTGGCGCTGGCTGCCATCGGGGTGGTCTACGGCGACATCGGTACCAGCCCGTTGTACGCATTGCAGGCGGCTTTCTCCGGTCGTCATGGCATCCCGGCGACCGCTGACAACGTCTACGGCATCATCTCGCTGGTGTTCTGGTCGTTGATGTTCGTGGTCTCGTTCAAATACGTGGCCTTCATCCTGCGCGCCGACAACAAGGGCGAGGGCGGAATCCTGTCGTTGATGACGCTGGCCCAGCGCGGGCTGCGGCCGGCATCGCAGTTGCGCTGGGCGGTGCTGGCGCTGGGCGTGTTCGGCGCCGGCATGTTCTACGGCGACAGCGTGATCACCCCGGCGGTGTCGGTGCTGTCGGCGGTGGAGGGCCTGGAAGTCTTGCGACCGAGTCTGGCCGAATGGGTGTTGCCGATCACCTTGCTGGTGCTGATCGCCTTGTTCGTCGCGCAACGACTTGGCAGCGAGCGGGTGGGCGCGGTGTTCGGGCCGGTGATGATGGTCTGGTTCGCCAGCATCGCCGTGTTCGGGGTGTTGGAGATGCTCCACGATCCGGCCATCCTGGGCGCGGTCAACCCGATGCATGCGGTGCATTTTTTCGTCGCCAATCGCTTCATCGCCTTCGTCGCGCTCGGCGCCGTGGTGCTCTCGCTCACCGGCGCCGAAGCGCTGTACGCCGACATGGGCCATTTCGGCAAGCAGCCGATCCGCCTGGCGTGGTTTGGCTTCGTGCTGCCGGCGCTGATCCTCAACTACTTCGGTCAGGGCGCACTGCTGCTGCGCCATCCCGAGGCGGCCGACAATCCGTTTTACTTGCTGTTGCCGCACTGGGCATTGGTGCCGATGATCCTGCTGGCGACGGTGGCGACGGTGATCGCCTCGCAAGCGGTGATCTCCGGTGCGTACTCGATGACCCGCGAGGCGATCCAGCTCGGCCTGTTCCCGCGCAGCCCGGTCGTGCACACATCCGATGAGCGTTCCGGGCAGATCTACATGCCACTGGTGAACTGGGGCCTGCTGGCGGCGGTGCTGGCGGCGGTGCTCGGTTTCGAGTCGTCCAGCAACCTTGCCGCCGCTTACGGCATCGCGGTGACCGGCACGATGACGATCACCAGCATTCTCGCGCTGATCGTCGCCCGCCGACTCTGGGGGTGGCCGCGGTCGGTGGTGGTCGTGGTCGGCGCCGTGCTGTTGCTGGTGGACGTGGCGTTCTTCGGCGCCAATGCGCTCAAGATCGTCCACGGCGGCTGGTTCCCGCTGGTGATCGGCGGCATCGTCTTCGTGGTGATGACCACCTGGCGGCGCGGCCGGCAATTGCTGGTCGCCAAGCTCGAAAGCGGCGGCCTGAGCCTGCGCGGGTTCATCGATTCGCTGGCCGAATTTCCGCCGGTGCGGGTGGCGGGGACGGCGGTCTTCCTCACCGCCGCGCGCGAAGGAGTGCCCAACGCGCTGCTGCACAACCTCAAGCACAACAAGGTGCTGCACGAGATCAACGTCATCCTCACCGTGCAAACCGAGGAAACGCCGCGCGTGGAGGCCGAGCGTCGCCTGCGGCTCGAACCGCTCGGCCATGGCTTCTACCGGATGTGGCTGCGCTACGGGTTCGCCGAGCAGCCGCATGTTCCCAAGGCGCTGACCGACTGCCGCTGGCAGGGCCTGGGCATGGATCCGATGGACACCACCTACTTCCTGAGCCAGGAGCGGGTGGTGGCTTCCCGCCAACCGGGCATGGCAACGTGGCGCGACAACGTGTTCGCCTTCATGGCCCGCAACGCCAGCCCGTTGACGGACTTCTTCCGCCTGCCGCGCAACCGCATCGTGGAACTGGGGGCGCAGGTGGAGATTTGAAGCCGGAAATCGGGAATCGGGAATCGGGAATCGGGAATCGGGAGTCGGGAGTCGGGAATCGGGAATCGGGGGTCGGGAGTCGGGAGTCGGGAGTC
>JAFEFT010000046.1:0-3002 GCA_018240435.1 Pseudomonadota bacterium | reverse complement strand
GGGGGGGAGGGGGGGGGGGGGGTGCGGGGGGGGGGGGGGGGGGGGGGGGGGTGGGGGGTCGGGACTCGAAAAATCGGCGGGCGGGAGCAGGCGTTCAGCAAACTCGAAAGCCATCTGTGAACATCGAATCCCGTTCGTGGTGAGCCTGTCGAACCACGCTTTTCGCGTGGTTCTGGCAAGCGACGATCACTGCAACACGGTCGCCCCGAAGACACTCTCGCTGGCCCGTTCATGGTTCGACAAGCTCACCACGAACGGGTTCTTTCCCCACGAACGGACTCATCAACAAACCTGCCCTGAGCGAAGTCCAAGGGCGCACCAACAACGAAATGTCGTGGACACCCAATGCGGGAGTCCACGGCTGGTCGCTATCAGGCAAAATAGCGCCACGTCCAAGGCGCTGGCTCCGTGACCGAACAACGCATCCTTGATCCGTCCGAAACCCGCGACGAAGCCGTGCTGGAGGCCTCGATCCGGCCGCGTCGGCTCGACGATTACCTCGGCCAGCAGCCGGTGCGCGAGCAGCTCGGGGTCGCCATCGAGGCGGCCAAGCGGCGCGGCGAGGCGATGGATCACGTGTTGGTGTTCGGGCCGCCGGGGCTGGGCAAGACCACCCTGAGCCACGTCATCGCCAACGAGCTGGGCGTCAATCTGCGCACCACGTCCGGGCCGGTGATCGAGCGCGCCGGCGATCTGGCCGCGCTGCTGACCAATCTGCAAGCGCACGACGTGTTGTTCATCGACGAAATCCATCGCCTGTCGCCGGCGGTCGAGGAAGTGCTGTACCCGGCGATGGAGGACGGCCACATCGACCTGATGATCGGCGAAGGGCCGGCGGCGCGTTCGATCAAGCTCGATCTGCCGCCGTTCACCCTGATCGGCGCGACCACCCGCGCCGGCCTGCTCACCGGGCCGCTGCGTGACCGCTTCGGCATCGTCCAGCGCCTGGAGTTCTACTCGCCCGAGGAGTTGACCCTGATCGTGCGCCGCTCGGCGAAGATTCTCGGCATCGCCTGCGACGCCGACGGTGCCGCCGAGCTCGCCCGCCGCTCGCGCGGCACCCCGCGCATCGCCAATCGCTTGTTGCGCCGCGCCCGCGACTACGCCCAGGTGCGCGCCGACGGCATCATCAGTCGCGAGGTCGCCGATGCGGCGATGGCGATGCTGAAAGTCGATGGCGAGGGTTTCGATCAACTCGATCGCCGCCTGCTGCGCACGATCATGGACAGCTTCGACGGCGGCCCGGTCGGCGTCGAATCGCTGGCGGCGGCGCTGAGCGAAGAGCGCGGCACGCTGGAGGACGTGATCGAGCCGTATCTGATCCAGCAAGGCTGGCTGCTGCGCACCGCACGCGGGCGCATGGTCAGCCACAAGGCCTGGCGATTGTTCGGATTGACGCCGCGGCATGCGCCAGCGGCGGGCTTGTTCGATGACGGCAAGGGAATTGAATGAAGTTTTTGCATCCGGGTTGCTACGATTCGCCGGCCGCCTTTCCGGATGCTCGCTCGCCATGAACTTGCCTGACCCCGCGCGGTCGAATGCGGCGTTCATCTGGCCGATAAGGGTCTACTGGGAAGATACCGACGCCGGCGGTGTCGTTTATCACGCCAGCTACCTGCGCTTTCTCGAGCGCGCGCGCAGCGAGTGGCTGCGATCGCTCGGCCACGGGCAGGACGCGATGCGGCAGGGCGAGGGCGTGGTGTTCGTGGTGCGGGCGATGCGGCTGGAATTTTTGCGGCCGGCCAGGCTCGATGACGAATTGCAGGTGGCGGTGGCGCTGGGCGAAACCCGCCGTGCGAGTTTGCAGATGTGGCAGTCGATCCGGCGCGGCGACACGTCGCTGCTGGAGGCGGAGGTGAAAGTGGCCTGCGTGGCGGTCGCCGATTTCCGGCCCTGCGCAGTGCCTGCGGCGCTGCGGGCGCGGATGCTTGGACAAGGAGCGAGTGCATGATGTGGATGCTGGAAGTCTTCGCCGCGATCCAGTCGGCCCCGCAGGCATTGCCCGACGTCGCCTCGGCGGCGCAGTCGGCGTTGCCGGCGACCGCTGCCGGTGCCGCCCCGGCCGTCGACAACGGCTTGAACCTGGTCACCCTGGTGCTCGGCGCCAGCCTGCCGGTGAAACTGGTGATGGGCCTGCTGCTGCTGGCGTCGATCGCCTCGTGGGTCATCATCTTCCTCAAGCAGAGCGTGTTGCGATCTGCCGCCCGATCGGCCGACGCCTTCGAGGAGAAGTTCTGGTCGGGCGCCGACCTCAACCACCTGTATCGCGACGCCACCGAGCGCAACCGCCTGACCTCCGGCACCGAGGCGATCTTCGAGGCGGGCTTTCGCGAGTTCTCCCGCCTGCGCCAGCGCAAGGGCATGGATGCGCGCATCCACCTCGAAGGCGCGCAGCGCGGCATGCGCGCACAGCTGGCACGCGAGGTCGATGCGCTCGAACACAATCTGGAGTTTCTCGCCAACGTCGGTTCGATCAGCCCCTACGTCGGCCTGTTCGGCACCGTGTGGGGCATCATGATCTCCTTCCAGGGTCTGGCGAACATGAAGGAAGCCACCATCGCCACCGTCGCCCCGGGCATCTCCGAGGCGCTGGTCGCCACCGCGATGGGCCTGTTCGCGGCGATCCCGGCGGTGTGGGCCTACAACCGCATCGCCACCAAGGTCGAGCGGATCAACGTTCGCTACGAGGCCTTCGTCGAAGAGTTTTCGTCGATCCTGCAACGGCAGGCGCCGGTAGGGGACTGAGGACAGAGGACAGAGGACAGAGGACAGAGGACAGAGGACAGAGGACAGAGGACAGAGGACAGAGGGTAGTCAGTGGACTGTAAACAGTGGGTAGTGGGCGATTGGATCGTTTGCGGGCGGGTCGGTTGATCTCGGCGCTCGCCGTCCGTGGTTCGACAGGCTCACCACGAACGGAAAGTTCCCCACGCTCACCACGAACGGCCACCTCCACACCCCCCCCCCATCCGGACCCCCCCACCCCCCCCCCCCAGCACCCC
>JAFEFT010000045.1 GCA_018240435.1 Pseudomonadota bacterium | reverse complement strand
ACATCTTTCTTGACAACGACCGGGCAGTATTTTGATGCGGAGAGCGGGGTCAATTATAATGATCAGCGAGATTATGATTCGCAGATTGGACGGTTTTTAGAGAGCGACCCAATCGGCCTTATCGGCGGCATCAATTCTTATCAATATTCCAACGCCAAACCACTAACTCTAGCGGATCCGCTTGGGCTTTCGCCATTCACTGACTCCTGGGCTCACTACTGCGATGGCACCGGAACGCCTAGAACAATTCCATTTAACATGGTTGACTGGAGCACCGTCACATCGATTATCGGTGGAAAAATTTCAGCATGGGGAAACTCTAGCAACTGCGTTAACGCAATTCATTATATCGACGAAAATATGCCAACCAGCGCAAGCGGCGAATACAAGGACGTCATCGGAAGACATGTAGTGCGATCAATAGGAATATTTAGAACGAGCTGTGATTGCAGTTGGAGTTATTCTGGCACGATCACATCAGCTCTTGGCTTCGATCCTTATGACTTCAATCCTTCAAATAGAGGTGTGGTTGGCGAGGTAGAAACATGGATAGGCGCGCACAGGTGCCCTTACAGCGGAAGAACTTTTCTAAATTACCTCCCCGGCTCGATCCCTGTCACTCTATTTGGCAAGTCAAAAGCAGGAGTTCCAGGAAAATGCTGCAAGTAGATGTTTTTTTGAAAATAACATGTTTTTTGATAATCTTGACATCTTTCGGTGCATGCCGTAGCGGCAGCGTTTCAAATAGAAACCAAGCTGAAATCGACGCCAAAAGACTGATGTTAAATACGCAAAACACCATTGCTAACCATATCGAAATCAATAATAGTGAAATATTTATTTCGCATGTCGTATCAAATGCTGATGGTGGTTGGGATATCACATTAAAGGCGAGAGGTTGCGTTTATATAATTTACGCCAAACCCGGAACTGAAGAGGATGTGGAGGGTATTGGAGCCGGTTGTCTCAAAAAAGATAAAGACGGAAATCGAGGTCATCCACCATTCCCATCACTCACACCAGGTCCGTGAAAGCCCCTTCGCCGCGCCGGCGAAACCGCCGCGTGCGCACGGCAAATTTTCGAAACCGCATCACCACCTTCAGCTACGACGCCGCCGGCAACCGCACCGGTCAGGTGGATGCGCGCAGCGTGGCCGGCAATCACGTCTACGACGCGCTGGATCGCCTGATCGCGACGCATTACCCGGCCACACCGGCGCTTGATGTCGCCTACACCTGGGATACGCCCGCAGCCGGCTGCGTCGCGCCGAACCGGCTGGGCAAAGGTCGGCTGTCCAGCGTCACCGATGCTTCGGGTTCAACGGCGTTTTGCTACAACCGCTATGGCGATACTGCGGGCAAAGCCCAGACCATCGCCGGCACCGATTTCCCGGTGAGCTACGTCTACAACCGCGACGCCACCCTCAACAGCGTCACCGAACCCAACGGCACGGTGATTTCCTACGTCCGCGACAGCAACGCGCGCATCAAATCGGTGAAATACCAACTCGCCGGCCAACCCACGGCCACGACGATGATCAGCGCGGTGGCCTACAACCCCTTCGGCCCACCCAGCAAAATCACCTACGGCAGCGGCACCACCGCCCGCCCACTCAGCCGCACTTACGACCTCGACGGCATCATCAAAACGATAGTGGACAGCAACAAGGACACCCACAATCCCCATCACCCACACCAACTCCGTGAAAGCCCATTCGCCGCGCCGGCGAAGCAAGCATTTGGACATTCACCAATTCGAGATCGCATCGCACGTCCGGCATTCGTCCGCCGTCGGGCGTGGATTTTTCCGTGATTTGACGGGCGACGATTTTTCATCGCCCACGCGCCATTCTCCCTTTCGGGCCGCAGTTTGGCGCAGGTGGCTTCAGCCGGCCTTCGCCAAGCGCCTCGCTATGCCGATGCCCTTGAGCCAGCGCTGTTGCATCCGTGCGGCGCGCTCGATCAAGTCCTCGACTTCGCCGACCACGCGCCAATAGCTTGATCCGATGGCGTGCACGCGCATCGTCCAGCGCTCCGACCTGGTTTCGGTTCGACTCAGCACGCTGGGCGCATCGGCCGGAATGGTGCCGCGGTTGCCCGGCCGCAGTTTCTTGCCGGTCCATTCCGCCAGTTCGATGTATTCGCCCGCGCTCAGCCCGCAAGCTTGCCGCCTTCTCCCGCGAATCGGCGAATTTTCGGCCCCCGATGGGTTCTAATAGCGCCACGGCGCCCGTCGTGCCACCCGTTCGGGCGTAGCCTTCTCTGTCCTCTGTCCTCTGTCCTCTGACGCCCATGCCCGACGAATCCCTCAAGCAAGCCGCTCTCGACTATCACCGCAAGGCGCCGGCCGGCAAGATCAAGGTCACCCCGACCAAGGCGATGCTGACCCAGCGCGATCTGGCGCTGGCTTATTCGCCGGGGGTGGCGCATGCCTGCAACGCGATCGTCGCCGATGCCCGGCAGGCCACGGAGCTGACCGCGCGCGGCAATCTGGTCGGCGTGGTCACCAACGGCAGCGCGGTGCTCGGTCTGGGCAACATCGGCGCGCTCGCCGGCAAGCCCGTCATGGAAGGCAAGGGCGTGCTGTTCCAGAAGTTCGCCGGCATCGACGTGTTCGACATCGAGATCAGCGAGACCGACCCGGACAAGCTGGTGGACATCATCGCCAGCCTCGAGCCGACCTTCGGCGGCATCAACCTCGAGGACATCAAGGCGCCGGAGTGCTTCATCGTCGAGCGCAAGCTGCGCGAGCGGATGAATATCCCGGTGTTCCACGACGACCAGCACGGCACCGCGATCATCGTCGGCGCGGCGGTGGTGAACGCGCTACACGTGGTCGGCAAGGACATCGGCAAGGTGCGCCTAGCCACCACCGGCGCCGGCGCGGCCGGCATCGCGTGTCTGGACATGCTGGTCGGGCTCGGGCTCAAGCGCGAAAACATCCTCGCCTTCGATCGCGATGGCGTGATCCACAGCGGCCGCAGCGATCTCGATCCCGACAAGCAGCGCTACGCGGTCGCCACCGACAAGCGCACGCTGGCGCAGATCGTCGAAGGCGTCGATGTCTTCCTCGGCCTGTCGGCCGGCGGCATCCTCAAGCCGGAAATGGTCGCGACGATGGCCGAGCGGCCGATCATCCTGGCGCTGGCCAATCCCGACCCGGAAATCCTGCCCGAGGATGCGAAGGCGGTGCGGCCCGACTGCATCATCGCCACCGGCCGCAGCGACTACCCGAATCAGGTCAACAATGCGTTGTGCTTCCCGTACATCTTCCGTGGTGCGCTCGATGTCTCGGCCACCGAAATCGACGAGGCGATGAAGCGCGCCTGCGTCTACGCGATCGCCGAACTGGCGCGCAAGGAAGCGTCCGATCTCGGCGGCGCCTACGGTGGCGAGGCGCCGAAGTTCGGCGCCGACTATCTGATCCCGCGGCCGTTCGACCCGCGCCTGCTCGGCGCGCTGGCACCGGCGGTGGCGCAGGCGGCGATGGACTCGGGGCTGGCGTTGCGCCCGATCACCGACATGGATGCCTACCGCGAGAAACTGGGCAGCTTCGTTTACCGCACCAGTTTGCTGATGCGACCGGTGTTCGAGCGCGCGCGCGCGCAGCCGCAGCGCGTGGTCTATGCCGAAGGCGAGCAGGAAACCGTGCTGCGGGCGGTGCAGACGGTGGTCGACGAGGGCATCGCCCGGCCGATCCTGATCGGTCGCCCGGCGGTGATCGAGGCGCGCATCGCCAAGCTCGGCCTGCGCATCCGCGCCGGCGTGGATTTCGAGCTGACCAACATCGATTCCGATCCGCGCTTCGACGACTACTGGCAGCAGTATCACCGCATCACCGAGCGCCGTGGCGTGACGCCGTCGGCGGCGAAGAACCTGCTGCGCTCGCGACCGACGCTGATCGCGGCGCTGATGGTCGAGCGCGGCGAGGCCGACGCGATGATCTGCGGCCTGATCGGGCGCTACCACAAGAAGCTCGGCTATCTCAAATCGGTGTTCCCGTTCGATCCGGGCATGCACTCGACGGCGGCGATGACGCTGGTGGTCAACGACAAGGGTGCGTGGTTTTTTCTCGACACCCATTGCCAGCTCGATCCAACGCCCGAACAGATCGCCGAGGCGACGATGGCGGCGGCGTATCGCATGCAGTTGTTCGGCATCGCGCCGAAAGTGGCGCTGCTGTCGCATTCCAACTTCGGCAGTCACGACGACGCCGGTGCGGTGAAGATGCGTCGTACCCGCGAGCTGCTGGTCGAGCGCGCGCCGGAGCTGGAAGTCGAAGGCGAGATGCAGGCCGATGCGGCGTGGAACGAGGAACTGCGCCTGCGCACCTTCCCGCACAGTGCGCTCAAGGGGCGCGCCAATTTGTTCGTGATGCCCAATCTGGCGGCGGCCAACATCGCCTACAACCTGGTGCGGGTGATGACCGACGGCGTGGCGATTGGGCCGATCCTGATGGGTCTGTCACGGCCGGCGCACATCCTCACCCCGATCTCGACGGTGCGCCGCGTGATCAACATGACCGCGATCGCCGCGGTCGAGGCGCAGGTGCGCAAGCGGCGCGAGGTCGACATCGAAGCGCGGCGCTGACGGGGCAAGCGCTGGCCTGCGTTAGACTGGGCGTTCCCGATGGACAACGGCAGCGCGGTTGCGCCGCGCGGCGGAGGCAGCATGACCCAGAGCAATCCCGGCAGTTCCGACACCCCTCGCGACATCGACCCGATCGAAACCGGCGAGTGGATCGATTCGATCCGCGCCGTGATCCAGGCCGATGGCGGCGAGCGTGCCCATTACCTCGTCGAGCGCCTGGCCAACGAGGCGCGCCGCGCGAGCGGCCAGCTCTCGTTCGCGCCGACCACCGAGTACATCAACACCATCCCGCCGCAGCTGGAGGCCAAAAGCCCCGGTGATGCCGCGATGGAATGGAAGATCCGCTCGATCGTCCGCTGGAACGCGATGGCGATGGTGGTGCGCGCCAACCGCAAGCCCGGTTCGCTCGGTGGCCACATCGCCAGCTTCGCTTCCAGCGCCACCCTCTACGACGTCGGTTTCAACCACTTCTGGCACGCGCCCAGCGCCGAGCATCCGGGCGATCTGGTTTTCCATCAGGGTCATTCCAGCCCCGGCATCTATGCGCGCTCGTACCTCGAAGGGCGGTTGGGTGAGGACCAGCTCGACCTGTTCCGGCTGGAGACCATCGGCCACGGCCGCGGCCTGCCGTCGTATCCGCATCCGTGGCTGATGCCCGATTACTGGCAGGTGCCGACGGTGTCGATGGGTCTGGGGCCGATCCAGGCGATCTATCAGGCGCAGTTTTTCCGTTATCTGGAAAACCGCGGTCTGATCCCGAAGACCAACCGCAAGGTGTGGTGCTTCATGGGTGATGGCGAATGCGACGAGCCCGAGTCGCTGGGCGCGATTTCACTGGCCGGTCGCGAGGGGCTGGACAACCTGATCTTCGTCATCAACTGCAACTTGCAGCGCCTCGACGGCCCGGTGCGCGGTAACGGCAAGATCATCCAGGAGCTCGAAGGCGTGTTCCGCGGCGCCGGCTGGAACGCGATCAAGCTGATCTGGGGCAGCTACTGGGATCCGCTGCTGGCCGCCGACAGCGATGGCATCTTGCGCAAGATCATGATGGACACCGTCGATGGCGAATATCAGGCCTGCAAGGCCTTCGGCGGCAAGTACACCCGCGAGCACTTCTTCGGCAAGCATCCGAAGGCGCTGGAGATGGTCGCGCACATGTCCGACGACGACATCTGGCGGCTCAACCGCGGTGGCCACGATCCGCACAAGGTCTACGCGGCGTATCACGCGGCGGTGAACACCCAGGGCATGCCGACGGTGATCCTGGCCAAGACGGTCAAGGGTTACGGCATGGGGCTGGGCAGCGGCGAATCGCAGAACCCGACCCATCAGCAGAAGAAGATGGAGCACGATGCGGTGCGGCACTTCCGCGACCGCTTCCAGGTGCCGGTGCCGGACGACAAGCTCGAAGAAGTGCCTTACTACCATCCGGGCATGAAGTCCCCCGAAGTCGAATACATGCTCGAGCGCCGGCGCGCGCTCGGCGGCTTCTTGCCGCAGCGGCGGCGCAAGTCCAGCGTGGCGCTGCCGGTGCCGCCGCTGTCGGCGTTCGCGCAGATCACCGCCGGCACCGGCGAGCGCGAGATCAGCACGACGATGGCGCTGGTGCGGGCGATGAACCTGCTGCTGCGCGACAAGCAGCTCGGCCCGCGGGTGGTGCCGATCGTCGCCGACGAGGCGCGCACCTTCGGCATGGAAGGCATGTTCCGGCAGATCGGCATCTACGCGCCGTTCGGGCAGAAGTACAAGCCGCAGGATTCCGACCAGTTGCTGTACTACCGCGAAGACCAGAAGGGCCAGGTGCTGCAGCAAGGCATCAGCGAGGCCGGCGGCATGGCCTCGTGGATGGCGGCGTCGAGCAGCTACAGCTTCTCCGACCAGCCGATGCTGCCGTTCTTCATCTATTACTCGATGTTCGGCTTCCAGCGGATCGGCGACCTGTGCTGGGCCGCCGGCGACATGCGCGCGCGCGGCTTTCTGATCGGCGGCACCGCCGGGCGCACCACCCTCAACGGCGAAGGCTTGCAGCACGAAGACGGCCACTCGCACCTGGCGGCGGCGACGATCCCCAATTGCGTGTCCTACGACCCGACGTTCTCCTACGAGGTGGCGGTGATCGTGCAGGACGGCATCCGCCGCATGCTCGGCGAGCAGGAGGACGTGTACTACTACATCACCGTGCTCAACGAGAACTACCCGCACCCGGACATGCCGGCCGGCTGCGAGGCGGGCATCCTCAAGGGCATGTACCTGCTGCGGGAAGCGGGCAGCGGGAATGGCGAACCGGCGAAGGCGAAGGGCAAGAGCAAGGCGCCGCGCGTGCAGTTGCTCGGCTCCGGCGCGATCTTGCGCGAGGCGATCGCCGCTGCCGAACTGCTCGACAAGGAATTCGGCGTGCATGCCGACATCTGGTCGTGCCCGAGCTTCACTGAACTGGCGCGCGATGGTCACGCGGTCGAACGCTGGAACCGCCTGCACGCCGGCGCCGGCACGCCGCGCGTGGCGCACGTCAGCGCCTGTCTGGAAGGCCGCGCCGGCCCGATCATCGCCGCCACCGACTACATGCGTGCCTACGCCGACTCGATCCGTGCCTTCATCCCGGCCGGCAGGCACTACACCGTACTCGGCACCGACGGCTTCGGTCGCTCCGACACCCGCGCCAACCTGCGCCGCTTCTTCGAGGTCGACCGCTACCACATCGCCCATGCCGCGATCGTGGCGCTGGCGGCCGATGGCACGATGTCGGCCAGCGAAGTCGCGCGCGCGGTCAAGACGTGGAAGATCGATGTCGACAAGGCCGATCCGGTGGGGGTGTGAGGTAAAGAGCTCGGGAATCGGGAATCGGGAATCGGGAATCGGGAATCGGGAATCGGGAATCGGGAATCGGGAATCGGGAATCGGGAATCGGGAGTCGGGAATCGGGAATCGGGACTCGAACATCCCGTGCGCTGGCCGCAAGGATTCCTTCCTCCGCGTGCGGGGGCAAAGCAACTTCCCCGAAGATGCAAGGACAATGCCCCTCTCCCACCGGGAGAGGGGTTGGGGTGAGGGGCCGCGGCACCCCCCACCTCCACGGTAAAGCGGCCCCTCATCCGGCGCTGCGCGCCACCTTCTCCCGCAGGGAGAAGGGTTGAAACAACTTTCAAGGGCAGGATGAGGGCGCTTTTGCCGGAGAAGGTGCCGAAACGAGCCGTCATTGCGAGGCGCGAAGCGCCGTGGCAATCCAGCGCCACGCTGGATTGCTTCGCTGCGCTCGCAATGACGATGGCCGGCGGTGCAATGTGCGGGAATGGTGAATCGTGAATCGGGAGTCGGGACTCGGGACTCGTGCGCGGCCACGCGCTGATAATCTGCCTTCTGTCCTCTGTCCTCTGCCCATCACGCCGATCCATCCGGATTCGCCCATGATCGAAGTCTCCCGCCTATGCAAACGCTACGACGACTTCACCGCCGTCGATGATCTTTCGTTCGCGGTCGGTGCGGGTGAGGTGATGGGTCTGGTCGGCCCCAATGGGGCCGGCAAGACGACCACGTTGCGTTGCCTGTGCGGCATCATTCCGGCCACGTCCGGGCAGGCGCGCATCGGTGGGGTCGAGGTGGGCGAGGATCCGGTCGCGGCCAAGCGCCAGCTTGCGTTCATTCCCGACGAACCACGGCTGTTCGAGCATCTCACCGTCGAGCAGCATCTGAACTTCGTCGCCCGGCTGTATCAGGTCGGCGATTGGCAGGCGCGGGCGCAGCCGTTGCTCGATGAGCTGGAAATGGCCGACAAGCGCAGGCTGCTGCCAGCCGAACTCTCGCGCGGGATGAAGCAGAAGCTCGCCATCGCCTGCGGGCTGCTGCACGCGCCGCGCGCGATCATCCTGGACGAGCCGCTGACCGGGCTGGACCCCTATGGCATCCGCAGCATGAAAGACACCATGCGCCGGCTCGCGCGCGAGGGCGCGGCGATCATCCTCAGCTCGCACTTGCTGGGTCTGGTCGAGGAAGTCTGCACGCACCTGCTGATCCTCAAGAATGGTCGCAAGGTGGCTGATGGCACGGTGGCGCAGGTGCGCGAGCGTTATGCCGTCGATGCCGGGGCCAGTCTGGAAGACGTGTTCTTCCGCGCCACCGCGCAGGAAACGGGCGGCGCGCCGTGAATGCGCCAGCCGCGCGTCGCGGCGCGGTCGTGTCCGTGTTCGTCTGGTTGCAGGCGATCAGTGCGTACAACCGTGTGCGCGCGCGCCTGCGTCGCCTGCGCCAGCCCAAGTATCTGCTGGGCGCGCTGGCGGGCGGGGCGTATGTGTATTTCTTCTTTTTTCGCCAGGTGGCGAGCCGTGGCGGGGCGCATCCGGGCGCGTCGGTGTTGTCGTTCCAGACGCCGTTCGTTGCCAGTCTGGCGGCGCTGGTGCTGGCCGTGCTCGCGTTCGTGCAATGGGGCTTCCTGGATGGTCGCGCCAAACTGGCATTCAGCGAGGCCGAGATCGCTTTCCTGTTCCCGGCCCCGCTCACCCGCACCAGTCTGATCCACTTCGCCCTGCTGCGTTCGCAACTGGCGATCCTGTTCTCGTCCATTCTGATGAGTGTGCTGCTCCATCGCGGGCGCGCGCTGGGCATCGGTTCGCTGCACTACGCGCTGGGGCTGTGGTTGCTGCTGTCCACACTCAGCCTGCACCGGCTCGGCGCGGCGTTCACCCGCGAGCGCTGGTTGCGGATGGGGTTGCGGTCGCGGCGGCGGCGTTGGCTGGCGGCGCTGGTGTTGGTGCTGACGATGGCCGCCTGCGCGTGGTGGATGCGCGGCGTGCTGCACTGGCCGAGTGCCGACGATCTGGCCGATGGCGCTGCCATGCGCGCCTGGGCCACCGGCATCCTCGGCGCGGCGCCGCTGTCGTGGCTGCTGATGCCATTCGGCTGGGTGCTGGCACCGCTGTTCACCACCGACGACGCGGCGTTCGTGCGCGCGCTGGGGCCGGCGCTGGCGCTGCTCGTTGCCCATTACCTGTGGGTGGTGCGGGCGCAGGTGTCGTTTGAAGATGCCGCGATCGCGCACGCGCGCCGGCTCGCCGAGCGACTGGCGGCGGCGCGTGCCGGACGCATCGACCAGCGCACGCCGACGCGGCCCCGCCGCGAACCCTTCCGCCTGGCCGCAAGAGGTTGGGCGGTGATCGCCTTCATGTGGAAGAACCTGATCGCGATGGGCCCGTTCTACCATCCGCGCAGCGGCGTCATCGTGTTCGCGGGGGTGTTCGCGCTGTGCCGCTGGATGGATGCCGACCCGCTGCGCCGGCCGATTCTGGCTGCGGTCGGCATACCGATCGCGCTGAGCGGCGCATGGATCGCGCTGATGGGGCCGATGATCTACCAGAGCCGCCTGCGGCGCACGATCGAGCAGATGGACATCCTCAAGGCGATGCCCTTGCGCGGCTGGCAGATCGCGCTTGGCGAATTGCTGGCACCGGCGGCGGTGCTCAGCGCGGTGGCCTGGCTGATCGTGCTGATCGGCGAGCAGGCCATCATGGCCGCGCCCGGCGCGGCCGCGCACCTGCCACTGCCCATCGTGCCTGCCGCCATCGGCGTGGGCTTGATCGTGCCGCCGCTGCTGGCCCTGATGCTGTGCCTGCCGTTCGCCGGCCTGCTGTGGTTTCCGGCGTGGACGGCCAGCGGCGCGTCCGGTCGCGGTTTCGAGGTGATGGGGCAGCGCCTGCTGGTGCTGGCCGCCTATGTGGTGACGTTGCTCGTCGCCGCGATCCCGGCGGCCTTGCTCGGCGGTCTGGGCTATCTGCTCGGGCATTGGTTGGCCGCGCCGACGCTCGCCGCGCTGGCGGCCGCGTTGCTGGCCGGCGCGGCGCTGGTGTTCGAGTTGGCCTGCGCGGTGGATCTGCTCGGGCGACGCATCGACCGCTTCGATCTGTCGCAGGAATTGCGCTGACCGCCGTGCGCACGATGCGCCAGCGCCCGCCGGCGACACCCGCGAAGGGTGATCGCGGCGCTACACTCGCGGCGTTCCATGACAACGCGGGCGATGGTCAACAGCGAAGCCACCGATACCTCCGAGGGTGCCAGCGACGGCTCCTGGGCCGACCGCGACGGCCCCGGTCGCAGCCTGATGCTGGCCGAAATCCTCGCCCAGGTCTCGCGCGAGGCCTTGCAGGGCGATGGCTTGAACGATGTCCTGCAACGCATCGTCGATGTCGTGCAGCAGCGGCTGCCGGTGGCGATCGCCAGCATCATCCTGCTCGACGAGGCGCGCACGCATTTCGTCCAGGAAGTGTTTGCCGGCCACCTGCAGCTGGAGTTGCCGGTGGCCTTGCCGTGGTCGATCGCCACCGGTGCCGCCGGACGTTGCGCACGCTGTGGCCAGGCACAGTTGATCGCCGACGTCGACGCCGATCCCGATTACGTCTCCGGCAACGCCGCGGTGCGATCCGAATACATCCTGCCGATCCGCCATCGCGAGCGCCTGCTGGGCGTGCTCAACATCGAGAGTACGCGCAGCGATTTTTTCACCCCGGCCACGTGCCGGGTATTCGATGCCATCGCCGAACAGGTCGCCGGCGCCATCCATCTGGCGCGCATCGCCGCCGAGCTGGAAGCAGCCAATGCCCGCCTGCGCGAGCTGTCGATGCGCGACGGCCTGACCGGCATCGCCAATCGCCGCTGTTTCGACGAACGGCTGGCGTCGATCTGGCCGCTGCTGGCGCGCGAGGGCGGGGTGCTGGCCTTGTTGCTGGTCGATGCCGACTGCTTCAAGGCGCTCAACGATGCCGACGGCCACCTGCGCGGTGACGACTGCCTGCGCACCCTGGCGCGCGTCTGCGCCAGCGTGGCGGTGCGCGAGTCGGACCTGGCCGCGCGCTACGGCGGCGAGGAATTCGTGCTGCTGCTGCCCGGCTGCGACGAGATCGCTGCCGCGCGCATCGCCGAGATGCTGCGGGCGCGGGTGGAGGCCGAGGCGATGCATCACCCGCAATCGTCGGTTGCCCGCCATGTCACCATCAGCATCGGCGTCGGCGTGGTGCGGCCGACGCCGTCGTTGCGGCCGGAGGCGCTGATCGCCGCGGCCGATGGCGCCTTGTATGCCGCCAAGGCCGCCGGCCGCAATCGCGTTGTGGTCAGCACCGCGGCAACGCCGGTCGTCGCCGGGTGAGCACGGTTTGCGGCGGCGGCCTCAGGGCCGCAATTGCAGCTGCCCGCGCGGAAAGTCGATGGCGATCGCGCCCATCTGCGCCAGCTGCCCGATGCCCAGGATCAGCGCCGGGCCGTCGTCGAGGCCCAGCGCACGCAGCACCGGCATGTCGGCAAAGCGCAGCGTCGGTTGCGAGAAGGCAATCTCGCCGAGGCGCAGATGGCCGAGGGTGGCTTGCTCGACGTTGCGCGGTTGTCCGAAGGCATCGGTGAAGATGCCGCCGGGGCTGAGGCGGGCGTCGCCCGGCAGCAGCCCGAGCGCGGCTTGCAGGCGCGGGTTGCCGATGGTGAGCGGGGTGCCGGTGTCCACCAGCGCCTGCGCATCGACCCCGTCGATGCGCACCGGCACCACCAGCAGGCCATGGTGCAGCGAGCCGGCGATCGCCGCGAAGCCGGCCGGAGTCGGCCCCGACGGCCCGGCGAGCAGGCGGTGGTTGGCGAGGTCGAATTCGATGCGCCCGTGCAGGAATGGCGCCATGCCGAGGATGCCATCGCCGGCCACACCGGGCAGCAGCGCCAGCGCCGCATCTTCGACATCGAACAGATCGGTGCGCAGGCGCTGCACCTGCACGCTCTGCGGTTGGCCGCGACCGATGCCGCCGACGACCGCACGCGCGGCACCGGCACGCAGGTGCAGGCGATCGGCCGTGGCCTGCGCCAGCACGAAGCCGCTGGCGGCGGTGTCGAGGGTGAAGCGCAGCGGCCCCTTGCCGTCGAGCGTCACCTGCGCCTGCAGGCGCCCGTGGGCATCGACCAGCAACGGCATCTGCCCGACGACGAACGGCGCATTGGCCGCCGGCGCTGCGGCTGGCGCGCCGGCTGGTTGCGCCACGACCCACGGCGGCATTGCCAGCACCAGCGCGGCGCAGGCGGCAAGCAGGGCGTGCGATGGTGTTCGCGGCATGTGGTAGTCGTCGGCGCCGGCGGCTGGCGGCGAGTATCGCATCACATTCGATCGTGCGGGGATCGAGATCTTCATCTGCGTGGCGACCTGCGCAAGCCAGGGCGCTGCGCGCACAATGCCGAGGTGACGATTTGAAGGTGCCGACGATGAACCACGTTCCGCCCACTGCGGCGACGATGACGGCGATCGCGGTGCGCGACGGCGGTGGCGCCGCGGCGTTGCATCCGGTGCGCGTACCCACGCCGGTTCCGCAGCCGGGCGAATTGCTGGTGCGCGTGCGCGCCGCCGGCATCAATCGCCCCGACCTGCTGCAGCGCGATGGACGTTATCCACCGCCCCCGGGGGCGCCGGCCACCTTGGGCCTGGAAGTCGCCGGTGTGGTCGAAATCGCCGCCGGGCGCTGGCAGGCCGGGGATCACGTCTGCGCCTTGCTCGGCGGCGGTGGCTACGCGCAATACGCCGTCGTCGATGCCCGCCACGCGCTGCCGATCCCGTTTCCCGCCAGCGCCGACGGCGGCGATTTCATCCATGCCGCGGCGCTGCCGGAAACCGTGTTCACCGTTTACGCCAACGTCTTCGAGCACGGCGCCTTGAAGGCCGGCGAAACCTTGCTCGTGCACGGTGCCACTTCCGGCATCGGGGTGATGGCGATCCAGATGGCCAAGGCCGCCGGTGCCCGGGTGATCGCCACCGCCCGCGGCGCCGACAAGGCGGCGCGCGCGCGGCAACTCGGCGCCGACATCGCCGTCGATGCCACGCACGCGGATTTCGCCGCGATCGCCAGCCAGGCCGGTGGCATCGATGTGGCGCTGGACATGGTCGGCGCGCCGTATTTTGCCGCCACCCTCGACGCCCTCAACGATGGCGGGCGCATCGTCTGCATCGCTGCCCTCGGCGGGCCGCTGCTGGAAGTGCCGGTGTGGACGCTGATGCGCAAGCGCGCCGTGCTCACCGGCTCGACGCTGCGTCCGCGCCGTGCCGACGAGAAAGCGCGCCTGGCCGACGCCGTCGAGCGCGTGGTGTGGCCGTGGCTCCGCGCCGGCAAGGTCCACGCCGTCATCGACCGTGTATTCCCGCTCGATCAGGCGGCGCAAGCCCATGCCCGCCTCGAAAGCGGCCAGCACGTGGGCAAGGTGGTGTTGGTGGTTTGAGTCTTGCCGGTGCGTGCTGTCCGTGCTGTTCCGCAACCGCCGCTGAACGTTCGGCCTGCCCTGCCATCAGTCACCCAGCCTTGGTCATGGCATGACTTGCGTCGCATGGAGTACGCCTGATTCGGGCGCATCGTCATCGCACCTTCCACACGGAGCGTGTCATGACAGCGGTTCAATTCCTGCAGCGACGCAACCCCGCCAGTACCGGCCACTCGGCGCGTGATCGCCGGCAGCCACGGCCACCGCATCGGCCGCGCGAATTCGGCGTTGGTTACGGCACCAGCAGTGGCTATGCGCCGGCCGACGGGCGCCGATATGTGCTGCCCGATGGGCGCGGTTATTTCCGCTGTGGTTGATGGTGGCAAGTCCTCGACGGTGCACTGGCGGTGGCGGCCGGCTTCGCATGGCGTTAACGGCGATGGTGCACACTGGCGGCAGGCGGATTTGCCGCCGTTCGTGCCCAGGAGGCGATCATGAACAAATCCATGCTGGCATTGCTCGCGGTCAGTGCGTTGGCGGCGGTCGCGACGTCGGCGGCTCAGGCCGCCGAGGCCAACCTCGACTGCAAGCTCAAGTACAACCTCACCGGCTGGTCGCTGATCTACAAGCACACCACCGGCGCCGGCGAAGTGCGCTGCGCCGATGGCAGCCGGATGCGCGTGCATGTGCGCGCCAAGGCGCTGGGCCTGACCGCCGGCAAGTGGAAGATCGACCACGGCACCGGCGCTTTCACCGATGTCCATCGCATCACCGACGTGCTGGGCGATTACGTGCAGGCCAGCGCCAACGCCGGCGTGGTCAAGTCGGGCGAGGCGCAGGTGCTGACCAAGGGGCCGGTGTCGCTGGCGCTGGCCGGCGACGGGCGCGGCGTCAACATCGGGGTGGATATCGGCAAGTTCACCATTTCGCGTTGATTGGCTGCCGACGCGGCGGCCTTGCCAGGCACGAATACCGGTTCGCAGCTGGCGAGCGCGGCGCCGCCGGCCGGTGCCGCGCGTGGCTTGCGCAACCTCCATGCGCGTTCCAAGCTAGGCGAAGATCATGGATGGAGCCTCTGGATGACAATGACCACGCCGTTTCGAACGTCCCTGGCAATCGCCGCCGCACTCACGGTGATCGCCGTCGCCGGTTGCTCGCAAGGCGGCAAGACCACCGCCAGCGCAGCGCCGGCTTCGGCGCAGTCCGGGCAGGCCGCGCGCGATCTGGAAACCTATCGGCAGATGCTGGCAATGGAGAACGACAAGGCGGCCGTCGCGGTGGGTCGCGACATCGTGCAGCGCTTTCCTGACAGCGATGCCGCCCGGGAAGTGCAAAAGACCCTGCCCGCCATCGAGAAGCGCTGGGATGCCAACTCCGAATCAGTGCGCCTGTCCGGCCTGTGGGAATACCAGGTGGCGCCGATGGCTGGCGGCACCCAGTCGACCGCGGTGATCTACAACTCCGACCCGGTGGACGCGCACGTGCGCCTGGCCCTGCGCCGGCACACCAGCTGGGGTCAGAGCGTGTTCATCTACAACGACGCCGGCCCGTTCGTCTGCAAGGGCGATTGCACGATCGCTGCCCGCTTCGACGGCAAGGCGCATCCGATCAAGGCCTACGCACCGCCCACCGGCGAGCCGGCGTTGATGATCCGCGATGACAAGGGCTTCATTGCCCTGCTCAAGAAGGCCAGGAAGATCGAACTGCCGATCACCTTCCGCGATGCCGGCAAGAAGGCGACCCTGGTCTACGAGGTCGGCGGCTTCGTCGCCGACAAGTGGGCGCCGTTGCCCAAGGGCGACGGCAAGAAATGACGCATCGATGGCCGTCGCCGTGCCAGCGGCGCTGCCGATGACGAAGATTGCCGGACGCAACGGCGCGCTGCCCGCGGCGATCGCGGCGCGATGACGCGGCGTCGCGACAATCGCCGCGCGATCTTCATCATGCTGGCGGCGGTGGCGGTATTCAGCCTGATGGATGGCGGCCTCAAGGCGCTGTCGGCGCATTATCCGCCGTTCGAAGTGGCCACCTTGCGCGGCATCGCCTCGCTGCCGCTGGTGCTGGCGTGGGCGTTGGCCAGCGGCGGCTGGCGCTGCCTGCGGCCGGTGCGCATGTCGCTGCATCTGCTGCGCGGTGCGATCGCGATCGCGATGATGGCCGGCTTCGTCTACGCGCTCAAGCGGATGCCGATGTCGGATGCGTATGCGATCAGTTTCGTGGCGCCGCTGCTGATCACGGCGTTGTCCGGGCCGATCCTCGGCGAGCGCGTCGGCCGCGCCCGCTGGATGGCGATCGTGGTCGGCTTCGCCGGCGTGCTGGTGGCGTTGCGGCCGGGCGCCGAAGGCATGGCCGGCGCCGCCGGGCTGGCGGTGTTGCTGGCGGCGCTGGGCTATGCCGTCTCGGCGATCACCGTGCGCGTGCTGGCGCGTACCGATACGCCGCAGGCGATCGTGGCCTGGTTGATGGCGCTGCTGGCGCTGGGCGCGGGCGTGATCGCCGCCGTCGCCGGCTGGGTGCCGGTGGCGATGGCGCACTGGTGGTTGATCGCCGGCGTGGGCATCGCCGGGACGCTCGGCCAGTATCTGATCACCATCGCCTTCCTGCGCGGCGAAGCTTCGGTGCTGGCGCCGCTGGAATACACCGCGCTGGCCTGGGGCTTGCTGCTCGACTGGTTCGTCTGGCGCGCCTTGCCCGACGCGATGACGTGGCTGGGTGCGGCGATCATCATCGCCAGTGGCCTCTACTTGCTGCGCGGCGAATCCGCCCACGCCGAGGCCGAGCATCCGTGAATGCCGCCGGGCGCGGACCTCAATGCGCGGAGGCTTCCCGTTGCAGTTCGGCGTTCAGGCGCGTGTCGGCGTCGTCGGCGTAGCGACGGCAGGCGGTCGCATCGAGGAAGGCATTTTTTGCCGGATCGGCGGCGTTGGCTGCGGCCTTGGCGAACACGTCGGTGAACTCCGGGTGCACCGAAATCACCACGTCGCAGCGCAGCGCCCGCACCACCGCGATCGAGTGGCGCAGCACGGTGGCGGGGTTGGGGTGGCGGGCCGGGTCGTCGAAGCGGAAGCGTCCCGAGGGCGCGGCGTTGAGGCTGTCGGCGTAGACGATGTCCTGGCAGCGCAGGTTGTCGCAACTCTGCCATGTCCAGGTGACGCCGCCGGGAGTGTGGCCGGGGGTGTAGTGGGCGGTGACGGTGACCTCGCCGAGCCGGATCGTCTCGCCATCGAGCACCGGCGAAACATGCGCGATCGGCGGGAAACGCTGGCCCTTGCCGGCGTCGTATTGCGGGTCGTCGGCCGGCAGCAGGCCGGTCTGCAATACCGGCATGGCGACCGTGCTGGCGGCGACGTTGGCGCCGGACAGGCGTTGCAGGGCGGCGATGCCGCCGGCATGGTCGAAATGCGCGTGCGAGCTGAGGATCCAGCGCACGTCGTTGACGTGCAGGCCGAGCGCGCGGATGTGGGCGACGATCAGCGGCACCGATTGCGGCAGGTCGCCGTCGAGCAAGATCAGGCCGGCGCGGGTCTTGATCAACACCGAGGAAACGCCATGCACGCCGACGTAATAGGTGTTGCCAATGATGCGGAACGGAGCCTGGTCGCGATTCCAGCCGGCGCAGGGTCCGCAGTCGATCGGTATCTGATCCGGCGGCAGGTCGGCGGCGGCTGCCGGGCTGGTGGCGGCCAGCAGCAGGGATGTCAGGGCAGGGATCATGCGCGCTCCTCGGTGGTGCAACATTTTACGCCGACGGTGCGGCCGCAGGCGGTGGCGGCCGGTGCGCGCAGGGCGATGGCGTCGCCGCCGTATCATCGGGGTTTCGCCGAACGCTTCGCCGCCCGCATGAAACTGCTCCGGATGATCGCCAACCTCGGCTACGGCAGCCGTCGCGAAGTCGCGGCGATGTTCGCCGATGGCCGCATCACCGACGCCAGCGGTGCGCCGTTGTACGGCGACGATGTGCGTGCCCACGCGCAGGTGCGGATCGACGGCCAGCCGCTGGATCCTGCGCGCGGAGTGGTGCTGATGCTGCACAAGCCGGTCGGCTGCACCTGCTCGACGCGCGACCCGGGGCGCGTGGTGTACGACCTGCTGCCAGCGCGGTTCCGCCGGCGCGACCCGATCATCGCCCCGGTGGGCCGGCTCGACCGCGATACCTCGGGCCTGCTGCTGCTCACCGACGACGGTGCCCTGCTGCACAGGATCACCGCCCCGCGCACGCATCTGCCGAAGCGATACGAGGCGGAATTGGCGCAGGACCTGCGCGGCGACGAGGCGGCGCTGTTCGCCAGCGGCGCGCTGATGCTGGACTCGGAAACCACGCCGCTGGCGCCGGCGACGCTGGAGGTGCTGGCACCGCGCCGCGTGCGCCTGGTGCTCAGTGAAGGCCGCTACCATCAGGTGCGACGGATGTTCGCGGCCTGCGGCAATCGGGTGGTGAGTCTGCATCGCAGCGGGGTCGGCGGGCTGGGTCTGGGCGATCTGCAAGCGGGCCAGTGGCGGCGGCTGGAAGCCAGCGACATCGCGCAGATCTTCGCGACATCGTGATTGCGAGGGGGTGGCGCATGCCGTCGTGGCGATGAGGGCGTGGCACGCCGCGCGCCGTGGCATCGTGGCGGCCATCCTGGACGATGCACTGCCAAACCACGTCACGCTGTTTGATCTGGCGGTTGATCCGCCGGCGCTGCGCGATGAGCCGCGCGAAAGAGTCGGTCTCCGAGGCGAAGACACCCTCAGCTCAACATGCCCTTGAGATCCTTGAGCATCAGGAACAGGTGGTACGGGTCAGTCGGGCTGGGCTCGAATTCCCACGACTCGTACCACTGCCGCGCTGCATCGTCCTTGGCATGTACCAACAGGCAGCGAATGCCGGCGATATCGGCGGCCTGTGCGGTGCGCAGCAGCGCATCCTTGAGCAAAGCCTGACCCAGACCTTTGCGCTGATGCTCCTTGTCCACCGCGAGTCGGGCCAGGACCATGACCGGTACCGGGTGACGCGCCAGCCCCTTCATTACCCTTGCCGGCGCAGCCTCCGGGTCGACGCTGCCGACGACGAGGCTGTAGAAGCCGACCACCATGTCACCCTGACAGCAGACGTAGGTGTGCGCGCTATTGGCCTTCTGGTTGACGAGCGCGTACCGCTGCAGGAACTGGTTCAGCGCGGTCTGGCCGCAGTCGAACGCATCGACCTGATCCGTCGCAAGCAGCTTGCGAACGGGTGAGTGGTCATCGATCAACCCAGCACCCCGGGTTCACGCAGCAGCTTCTTCAGACGCGGCTTGCTTTGCACCGGGCGGTCCAGCGCTTCCTGGAAGGCCTTCCACTGCGTGTCGTCCAGCACGAACTGGCGACGATCTGCCAGCGTCTGCGTAGCTGCCGTCACGCCTGCGTCGAGCAGGAACTCGCTGACGTTCTTGTGGCAGGCGCGCGCGGCTTCCTGCAACAGTTGCTTGACTGGCGTACTGGCGCGAACGTCAATGCGCTCGGTCTTGGAAAGATTCAGGGTGCTCATGGTGCACCTCCTGACTGATTTTGAATGGTCTTATTGTAATCGTCCGGACGATGTCCTGACAAGCAATCTCTGCCGTCAGTCATCCCGGCGCACAACGACACCGGCGAGCGGGTGTATCAGATGGTCTGATCGGTTACCCGGGTGGGCAGATTCTGGATACCCTTTCAGCGCTGACGCAAGGGAGCGCACGCTGTTCGCGCTACGGGCGCGCCCCCATCCGGCTGCCGCCACCTTCCCCCGCCGGCGGGGGAAGGGCTGCATCCCGGAGCGCTGCCATTGGCTCGTCTTGTCGCTCGAGTTGGGAGTTGGGAGTTGGGAGTTGCGAGGTGGGAGTTGTGCGTTGGGAGTTGTGAGTTCCGAGTTCCGCGTCCCGAGGCACTATTCCCGATTCCCGATTCCCGACTTCACCCGAACAACTCCCCCTGCGGTATCTCCGGCTCGTTGTCGGCAAATCGACCGAGGCCGACGCCGGCCAGCCGATAGCGAGTCGATGCTGGCAGCAGCACGCGATCGCGCAGGTCCAGAGCGATGCGGGCCAGTTCGGCGGCGCTGGTCGGTGGTCGCGCCGGGGTGAGGCTGCGGGTGAGGATGCGGAAGTCGCTGGTCTTGAGCTTGAGCACCACCGTGCGCGCGGTGCGCGTGCGTTCGCGCGCTGCCGCCGTCCAGGTTTTCTCGGCGAGGCGTTCGATGTGCGGCGCCAGCGCTTCCAGTGGCAGATCGGTGTCGAAGGTGTCTTCGGTCGAGATCGATTGCGTGGGCTGGTTCGGGCAGACCGGGTGTTCGTCGATGCCGCGCGCCAGTTCGTACAGGCGGCGGCCGTGGTTGCCGAAGTGGCGCAGCAGATCGGCCAGCGGCAACTGGCCCAGGCCGCCGACGGTGCTCACCCCCAGCGCCGCCAGTCGGCCCTCCATCACCTTGCCGACGCCGGGCAGGCGGCTGACCAGCAGCGGTGCGAGGAAGGCTTCCACCTCGCGCGGGCGGATCACGAACAGGCCGTTGGGCTTGTTCCAGTCCGAGGCGATCTTGGCCAGGAACTTGTTGGGCGCCACCCCGGCCGATGCGGTCAGCCCGGTTTCCTCGCGGATCGCGGCGCGGATCGCCACCGCGATGGCGGTGGCCGAGGGCAGGCCGAGTTTACTCTCGGTGACGTCGAGGTAGGCCTCGTCGAGCGAAAGCGGTTCGACCCGATCGGTATGGCGCAGCAAGATCGCGCGCACCTGCCGCGACACCGCCCGGTAGCGCGGGAAGTCGGGCGGCACGAACACCGCGTCCGGGCACAGCCGTTCGGCGCGCAGCGCCGGCATCGCCGAGCGGACGCCATGCTGGCGCGCCTCGTAGGACGCCGCGCACACCACCGAGCGGGCGCCGCGCCAGGCCACCACCACCGGCTTGCCACGCAACGCCGGGTCGTCGCGCTGCTCGACCGAGGCGTAGAAGGCATCCATGTCGACGTGGACGATCTTGCGCATGGCGCTATCGTAGCGACCACGGCGCCGGCGTGCGTGCGACCGGCACGGTCGCCACGGTCATTGCCTGCGCGCGCGCACGGCGGCCGTCCATGCCCGTCAGCGCACGATCTCGTCGAGCTTGGCCAGCGCCGCCTCGTCGATGTCCTTTTCGCCGCTGCGATGCGCCACCACCACCGCAGTGGCCAGATCGCCGGTGACGTTGAGCGCGGTGCGGCACATGTCGAGGAAGGTGTTGACGCCGATGATGATGCCGATGCCGTCGGGGTTGATGCCGATGATGCCGCAGATCATCGCGATCACCGGCAGTGAACCCGACGGAATGCCGGCGGTGCCGATGCCGCCGAGGATGCACAGCACCAGCACCATCAACTGCTGTGGCAGTTCCAGATGCAGGCCGTAGACCTGCGCCAGGAACAGCACGGTGATGCCCTCGAACAGCGCGGTGCCGTGGTGGTTGGCCGAGGCACCCACGGTCAGCACGAAGCGGCTGACCTTGCGCGGCAGCTTCAGCTCGTCTTCTGCCACGCGCAAGGTGACGGGCAGCGTCGCGGTGGACGAGGCGGTGGCGAAGGCGGTGAGGGTGGCTTCCTGGGTATCGCGGAAGAACCGTCGCGGCGACATGCCGCCCATCAGCCGCACCCACAGCGGCAGCACCACGAAGCCGTGGATCGCCAGGGCCACCAGTACCGTCGCCACGAACCAGACCAGGCTGCGGATCACGTCCCAGCCCAGTTGCGAGGTGAGGTTGAACATGAACGCCGCCACCGCATACGGTGCCAACCGGATGAACAGACCGATCAGGTGCATGCAGATCTCGAACAGGCCGTGCATCGCGTTCTTGAACGCGGCGGTGCCGGGCGTGGGCTTCATCACCAGGCCGATGCCGATCATCAGCGCGAAAAAGACGATGCCGAGTTTCTTGCTGTCGTCGGCCATCGCCCCGACGATGTTGTGCGGGACGATGTTGACCAGCAGATCCATCAGCCGCAGTTCGTTGCCCTTGCTGACGATCTCGCCGGCCTTGAGCAGATTGCGGCTGAGGGTCTTGTCGACCATCGCCGGGTCCATGTGCAGGCCGGGCTGGAACAGGTTGACGCAGAGCAGGCCGATGCCAACCGCGGCGGCGGTGACGGCGGCGGTGTAGATCAGCGTCTTCCAGCCGAGCCGGCCGAGCGCGGCGATGTCGCCCAGTTCGGCCACGCCCAGCACCAGCGCCGAAAAAATCAGCGGCACCACCAGCATGAACAGCAGGTTGAGGAAGACCTGCCCGAACGGCTTGCTGGCGTAGTCGATGAAGCCGTGCACCCAGGCCGCATCGCCCGCATAGGCGTGCGCCGCCAGGCCGACCACGGTGCCGAGCACGAAGCCGATCAGAACCTTGTAGTGCAGCGGGATGCCGCCGGCCGATGGCGTCGGCGTCGCGTCGGTCGGATGCATGCGTGGCTCGCGGGCGTGGCGGTGCGGCGAGCGTAGCAAATTCGCATCGGCGCCAGTGTCGAACCGGCGGCGGGAGGGCACGCGCCGCTCCGGGATTGCTGCGGCGTGGTGATGGCTTGCCGTCGCGCCGATCGCCGCGCAGCCGGCATGGCCGGAAAGCCGCCTACTTCATGCGGTAGGTGATGCGACCCTTGCTGAGGTCGTAGGGCGTCATCTCCACCTTGACCTTGTCGCCGGTCAGGATGCGGATGTAGTTCTTGCGCATGCGCCCGGAGATGTGGGCGATGATCACGTGGCCGTTTTCGAGCTTCACGCGGAACATGGTGTTCGGCAGGGTTTCGAGGATGGAACCCTCGAGTTCAATGGCGTCGTCTTTCGACATGCGTGTTCGCGTCGGCTGTGGGAATGCGCAAGAAGGCCGCGCATTTTGCCATGCGCGGGCGGGCAGGTCAAAAAAGCGTTAAGGGCCGGGAGGCGGGAAGCGGGAGGCGGGAAGCGGGAATCGGGAATCGGGAATCGGGAATCGGGAAGCGGGAAGCGGGAAGCGGGAAGCGGGAATGATGGCCGTTCGCCCTGAGCCTGTCGAAGGGCGTGCCGGATCGGGCGAAGAGCGTGCTGGGTCGTGCGAAAAGCGTGGTTCGACAAGCTCACCACGAACGGCAAACAGGGAGCCGGAGAGCGGAACTCGGGAACTCGGGAATCTGCGGAGCACGCGGGAACGATGGCCGTTCGCCCTGAGCCTGTCGAAGGGCGTGCCGGATCGTGCGAAGATCGTGCTGGATCGTTGGAAGAGCGTGGTTCGACAAGCTCACCACGAACGGCAAACAGGGAATCGGAGAGCGCAACTCGGAACTCGGAACTCGGGAATCTGCGGGGCGCGTGGGAACGATGGCCGTTCGCCCTGAGCCGTCGAAGGGCGTGCTGGGTCGTGCGAAGGGTGTGGTTCGGCAAGCTCACCACGAACGGCAAACAGGGAGCCGGAGAGCGGAAATCAGGAAGCCGGGAACCTGCCGCGCAACCTGGGAC
>JAFEFT010000044.1 GCA_018240435.1 Pseudomonadota bacterium | reverse complement strand
GCGCTCGGGTCGAGGGCCTTGAGCTTGGCGGTAGCCGTTTCGCGGCCCACCACGGTACCCAGCGACAGGTTCTGCGCGGCCGCGACGGTGTCCTGGTCACGCGAGTAGAGATTCGGCGCTTCGTACTTCAACAGGTCGCCGAGATTCTTGGGTTGAGAAACAGTGGGCATGGCTTACTCCTTGGCGGTGAGTTTCTTGACGGCAGCGACCACCGGACTGTTTTCCGGGTGCTGGCTGGTTCCTGCATCGGCGGTGATACGCGAGGCGATTTCGGGTTGGTCGGCACGGGCGTCGAGCAAGGCGCGGCGCACCTGCGCTTCCGAGAACCCTGCTGCGAGGAACTCCGCCGTGCGTTGGGACTGGCCCGCGATCAGGCACATCTCCGCAATGGCCTGCGCTTGGCCGCGTCCGCTGGCGAAGGATTGCGCTAGAGCCGCATGGGCAGCAGGCGTCGGTTGCGGATCTCTGTCGGTCTGCGGCTGGTCGCCCTGTGGGGCGGTGTCGGCCGGATCGCTCGGGTTTTCGTGGTCGTCTTTGGGGTCGGTCATGGTGTTCTCCAGGGTGAAAGGCGTGGTTCGGGGCGGGTTTGAAATGGCTTGCGCGGACAGGCTTCGCGGCGAGGCGCGGGCCACGCCAGGCTGCGCCAACCGCTGCTTGACCGCCAACGCGTCGGTGAACTCGGTCATCACCGCATCAAACGGCATCACTGCGTCGGCGAGGCCTGCTGCCACCGCCTGCTCGCCGTAGAACAGCCCCGCCTCGGTGGCGCGCACGGCATCCGGATCGATGCCGCGCATCTGTCCGATCTGATTCACGAAGATGTCGTAGAGGCGATCCACCTCGGTCTGCAACGCGGTGGTGGCTTGGGGGGTGAGTGGCTCGTGCGGGGAGAAATCGTTCTTGTGGCTGCCCGCGAAGACTGCGGTGTAGTTCAGGCCGTCCTTAGCGTCCTTGACCGACTGGTCGACGTGCAGCGCGATCACGCCAATCGACCCGACGCCAGCGGTCTGCGACAGCGTCAGGCGCTGGCAGGCAGCCGCGATGGCAAAAGCCGCCGAGTACGCGGTATCGTTGGCGTGCGCCCAGATCGGCTTGATGGTGCTGGCGGCGCGGATGCGCTCGGCCAACTCGAACACCCCCGAGGCCTCGCCGCCGGGCGAGTCCAGATCGAGCAGGATGCCCGCCACCTGCGGGTCGGCCAGCGCGGCGTCCAGTCGGGCTTCGATCTCGCCGTAGGACATCAGGCCAGAGGCGGCTTCGATACCCATCGAACGTCTGACCAGCGTGCCGACCACCGGGATGACGGCAATGCCCGCCTGACCCGGTGTGGCGCTCTGGCGCGGCATGGGCAGCGGCATCGCCATGTCCAGATCGGGCAAGCCGATGCGGGAACCCAGCACGGAGAGGATCACGTCGAGTTTGGGACGCGCAATGAGGAGCGGCGTCCCGTAGAGGCGGGACGCCAGATGAACGAGTTGCATGTCAGTTGTCCTGTTGGTCTTGCGGCACGGCCACTGTGGCGGCCGCATTCATGGGAGCGCCCAATGTCGATGGTTGGGGCGCTTTGTCATGGCGCGGGTCGGAGTCGAAGACCAGACCGAGCGCATCGGCACGCTGGTTGTCGGCGGCGATCTCGCGGTCGATGTCCTCGGCGTCGTAGCCGAAGGCCGAGATGGCTTCCGATCGAGACAGCAGCCCGGCGCGAATGGCGGTCAGCATCGCGTCGAATTCCTTCTTGGGATCGACCCACTGCCAACCCTGTGGAATCCATTTGGCCGCGAAGTAGTCGCGCTTCTTCTCGGTGAAATGCGGCAGCGCCAGCGCGCCTTCAAGTAGCGCCTGCTCCATCCAGGCACGCCATATCGGGCGGCACAGCTGGTGGACGATCACGCCGTGCTGGATGGCCTCACAGCGGCGACGAAACTCCAGTAGCCCGGCCCGGATCGACGAGTAGTTCACTTGTGTCAGGTCGCCGGTCAGCATCTCGTAGGTGATGCCCATCGCCGCTGCCACCGCCCGGAACTGCATGCGCAGGAACTCGGCGTAGCTCGCACCAACGTCGGCGGGCTGGCTGAACTTCACGTCCTCGCCGGGCTCCAGGATCTGCATCGTGCCCGGCTCCAGCCCGGCCAACGCTGCACCACTGGCATCCGGCAGTCCTTCACCCATCAGGTTGTCCTCGGGTGACAGGCGCGTGATGAAGCCCGCGAACATCGCGGCGGTTTTCTTGCGCACGAGCTCGGCGTCGTCGTACTGGTCGAGTTCGTTGAGTTTGACCAGTGCGCGCGCCAGCCACGGTTCGCCCCGGATCTGTCCGGGCCGCAAGGGGCGAAACAAGTGAATGATTTCGCTGGCCGGGACACGCACTGTGTCGAGACCGCCCACCACGCCACCGGTGCCCGACATCGGGGCCAGTGAGCCATCACCCGGATGCGAGCGATACAGGTGGTAAGCCACCCGCCGTCCGAGCTTGTCGAACTCGATGCCCGCACGGATGACGTTTCCGGAAGCCAACTCTTGATTCAGCGTGGCTGGCAGGTGTTCTGGTTCGAGCAACTGCAACTGCAGGCCAACCGGCAGCCCATCCTCCGGGCGGCGATAGCGCAGCCGCACCAGACATTCCCCGCCTTCGAGCATGGCGCGACAGGCCAAGGCCTGCAGTCCGTAGAAATCGCTCAGTCCGGCGGCATCGGCTTCCTCGCACCAGTCCCACCACAGGCTGTGGATCGCTTCACGCAAGGACTGATCGGCCAGCATGCTCTGCGGCTTGATGCCGGTGCCAATGGCGTTCGAGACAAAGGCCTCGACGCCTGCCGCTGCCCAGGCATTGCGGCGTACCAGATCGCGGCTCTTGGCGCGCAATTCGTTCTGGGTGAACGCCAGCGCTGCAACCGCACCGGGATTGCCGACCTGCCACGCCAAGGCGCGACGGCCACCACCGATGCCGTCATAGAACGGCGTGCCGCCAAGCAGGCTCATGCCGACGCGTCTACGCATTCGGTCAAACCATTGCATGTTCAGAACCCTTTACCGGTGGTGACCCGGATCTGGCGTGGTGCGCAGGGCCACAGTCCGGTGTCCACAGCCTGCTCGAAGAGGTCGCGCTTGACCGCCGCAATGGCGGCCTGGAGTTCATCGACGCTGCGGTACTCGACGGTCTTGTCGCCAAATGTCACGCGCTTTTCGCCCTTGACCAGCGCCGCTTCCAGTGCGTCGAGATGTGCTTGTGTGTAGGCCATCAGCGGTACACCGTGAGGTTGATTTCGGAAGAGTCGTCGAAGGATGCAGACGTGGTGGCGCAACTGATGTCAACGTACTGGGCGGTCTTCTGGTCGGTGCTGGATCGCACGATGGCAATGCGCTGCGTGCCGCTGTTGGTGCTGCTGCGGGCAAGCGCCGTCCAGCAATAGTTGGCGTCGGGCATGGCAACGGCGAAGGTCACGCGGTAGCGACCCGCCGCCGTCCGGGTCACGCTGGCCACGTTGTGCGATGCGCGCACGACGACCTGCGTGCCGACATAGCCGAAACACACCCACGCCCGGGCCACGCCGGGGTGGGTGGCGTCGATCTTGGTCTTAACCTCGAGCCCGACACGACCGGCCAGCGCACTGATGCGCGATGCGAGGCTCATCAGACCAGCGCACCCACAAAGACCGCGACGAAGTCTGTGTCGGTATTGCCGACATCGGTGGCTGCGACGGCTCCGATGTTGCTGCGCGCCTGAAGTTGCTCGGCCACGGTCAGCGACTGCGCCGCATCGAAGCGCACGCGGTTGTTCACGGCGGCGAGCAGCGCATCCAGACCGCTGGTGCCGTTCTGCAGCAGTTGCTGGATTTCCACCAGCGTGTCGTAGGCGGCATCGGCACCGCCCAAGATCTCGGTCTTGAGCGCATCGAGCAGCGAGACGATCTTGTTGGACGAGTACGTGGTCGTGGCCGCGACGTGCGCATCGTCGATCACCGCCGACGACACCACGGCAGCTTTCAGTTCGTTGATGGCCGCGACCAGATTCGACTTGTCGGTGGTGGTGAGGTTGGCCAGGTTGCCTGCCTTGGCGCGGACGTCGTTGAACTCCTGCGCGACGCGGATGACTAGGCTTTCGATACGGGTAGCAAGACTCATGTTTTCTCCTTGAGGTGTCAGGACAGCCAGCGGCTTTTGATCACGCGCCGACCGGCGTTGCGGTTGCCAGAAACAGCGAGGCCACCGCGTTGGGTGGCCTCGTTGATCGATTCAGTAGGTGTTTCAAGGGCTGGCGGACTGGCCAGCCCCAGTTGTCGCTCCAGTTCCCGCCAGTGACGTTCCTCGAAGCGATCCAGACCCGCCGCCGATGCAGCCGCGCGGGCGTAGACGTAGCAGTCGAGCGCCTCATTGCGCTCACGCATCTTTTGCCACTCACGCACCGGGAAGCCGTTGCGGTCGCGGCGGGTGATCAGTTGCTCCGCGCAGAGTTGCTGGATGAACTCGGCGTCGATCTTGGGCAGATGGACGAACCCGGCCGGGAAAATCGTGGTCAATCCGTCCTCGCCAACATCTGCGCTCTTGCGCAGGTTGTTGTAGAACTCGAGCTTGGCGATGCTGACCGCCACCGTGTACACCTTGATGCCCCGGCGCAGCTTCTTGCCGCCCTGCGAGACATCGATGGCGGTCGGCGTGCCGATCAAGGCTGCACCGCGAGGCACACCCTTGACCGCCATCACACGCGAATCGCGGCAGGCCCGCACAAAGGCGTAGGCCTCCTGCGTCGCAAACCCGGTATCCAGTGCAAAGCGGGCCAGCGGCATCGATGCGCCCGAAGTGTGTGTCCAGGTCTCGGCCAGCATTTCAGCAAGGTGCTTCCACACCGTGTCGCGGGCGGTGTCACCCATCAGCACGCGGTGCTCAACCAGCCAGGACTCCTTGCCGCGCCCAAAGGCCCAGACCGACGCCTCGATGCGATCTTTCTGCACGTCGGCCGCGCCGACCAAGAGCAGACCGCCTTGCGGCACCGTGCCGACGCGGTAGTCCTCTCTGCGCTCGACCAGTCGTTGCCAGTCCGGGGCTTCGCCTTCCTCGACCCAGGTTTCACCCAGCTCGGTGTTCTTGAAGGTCTTGATGGCAGCGGCCGATCCCGACTCTTTACTGACGGCGGCTTCCCACGCAGCGGCGATCTCACGCCACGAACGCCAGCCCACCGGGCTGTATAGCGACGACAGGTGGAAGCCTGCCGTCTTGCCCGTGCCATCGGTGATCATCGCGCGCCACTCGCCGTGCTCCAGCATCCATGTCTTGTGGTGCTCGGCAATCGCGGTGTCACATGACTCGCAGATGTAGGCAGCGGTCTCCGGTTGCCCTTTGTCCCAACGCAGCTGCTCGAAACGCAGCCACTGACGGTGGGAGCAATGCGGACACGGCACGAAGTAGCGACGTTGGTCACTGGCCTCGTACTCGCGCTCGATAGCCGATGCCCCTGAAATCGTCGGAGTCGAGACGATGAAGATCTTGCGCCGCGCGAACGTGCGTGTACGTGCCTCGGCCAGCGAGATCGCGTCCCCTTCACCCTCGACGTCCAACGGATAACCGTCGACCTCGTCGAGGAACAGATACCGCACCGGCATCGAGCGCAGCCCGACCGCGCTGTTGGCTCCAGTCATCACCAGCACGCCACCCCGGAACTCCTTGGCCAGGATGGTGTTGCCGGAATCCCGGCTGCGCGCCGGTGCAATCAGTTCAGCCAGTGCGGACGACTCCTCGATCAGCGGATCGATCCGCTGCTTGGAGTTGCGCTTGGCCATCTCCACTGTTGGCCACACCGCCATCATTGGCCCGGGTGCGTGATGGATCACATAGCCGATCCAGTTCGATCCCATCTCGGTCGCGCCAAGCTGTGCCGCTTTCATGAACACCACACGCTCGAGCGGCGATGTGGGCGACAGGCAATCCATGATCGCTTTCAGGTAAGGCGTGCGGCTGGTGCGCCAGCGACCCGGTTCCGCAGAGGCCTTGCTGGAGAGCATCCGGTGGCGATCTGACCATTCGGACACGGTGAGCAGCGGGTCGGGCGTCAGTCCTTCGCGCCACGCGCGTTCAATCGCGGCAGCGCCTTCATAGTCCATGTCCATCAATCCACCCTCGGGCGCATCTCGCCCAGTTCCTGCAGGTGCTCACGCACCGCCGCCTCCAAGGCGATGTGCATCGTGTGGGGATCGACGCCGAGCTTGGCTGCCATTTGTGCCGAGATGCGTGCGGGCCAGTTGAGCCAGGCATCGCGTTCGGAGCGCGCCAGCTTGAAAACATGGGCGATGGCCTGCGGCCGATCTACCAGCTCGCCCTTGAGGCGGGCCAGGCGCACCTTGTTGGTTTGCGCCTTGACCACTTCGTTGACCGTCCGCGCTTGCAACAAGGACGTGCCACCTGCTGCGGATGTTGCCAATGAGGCTGCTTGCCCGTCTCCTGTGGCCCCGCTGGATTCCTGGACGGCGACCTTGACCGCGCGGGTGGCCGTGCCATTGCGCGGTGCATCGGAATTGCGCGCCCACTCGCGGTCGACGCGCTCTGCATCAATCGTTCCGTCTGCCTCCGGCGTGATCCGCCCAGCAGCGATGGCCTTGCGCACCGCTGCATCGGACACCCCTCGGTGGCGTGCGTAGGCACGAATCGAAATACCCATATTTCCCCTTCGGGGCACCTTCAATCATTTGTTCGTCATTCCTGCGGATTGAGCTTGGCTTCCATCTGGAACAGCGCGTTCATACGTTCGTCATCAACACCATGAAAGGACACGGACATGAGCAAGCTCGAACAACTCCTGACCCAGATTGCGCAAAACAAGCTGGGCATCGAAACCCTGGAAACCCGCCGCTCGGACAGCCTCGACTTCCACGATGTGGCGGTCTGGTGCCTACGCGATGCGCTCGAAGCCGCCTTCAACGCGGGGCTCGAGCAGGGGCGCAATGCCAACCCGTCAGACAAGGCCAACACCTGATTGCGAAGCGAAGAAGCCAAGCAGAAAGCGCTTGGCTTCACTTGAGAACAGCGCGTTCATCACATCACCGTCCACCACATCGAAGGAGCAAAACATGACCACCACCCAACTGACCCCTGCCCAGCAAGCGATCCTGGCCCACGCGGTTGAACACACCAGAGGCAAGATCGACTGGTTCCCCGACAACATCAAAGGCGGCGCACGCAAGAAGGTGCTCGACGGACTTTTCAACCGCGCACTGATCACCACCGACGGCACCGACTGGTTTGTCGCTGCGGAGGGCTACGACGCCCTGGGCATTCCGCGTCCCGACGTGAACAGGAAGGGCATCGGTCAGTTCGAAGCCAATCTCGACCGGGTCATCGCCAACGCTGAAGGGGCGCCTGCGGCCGCGAGCGATCCCGAACTGGAAGCGGCCGTAACCGCCGCCGAAGCCACGTGGGTCACGCCACGCACACGCGAGAACAGCAAGCAGGCCGAAGTGATCCGGATGCTGCAACGCCCCGAGGGCGCAACCATCGGCCAGATCTGCACCGCCACCGGTTGGCAGGCGCACACGGTGCGCGGCACCTTCGCCGGAGCCTTCAAGAAAAAACTTGGGCTGACCATCGTGTCGGACAAACCGCAGGGCGGCGAGCGGGTGTACCGCATCGCCTGAAAAGATGGCGAGAGGAGCCATGAATAGCTTGGCTTCTCTCGCCGCCAGCGCGTTCATACAGATGTCGTGATTGACGACGCCAAACCAGGAAAACCGCCATGAGCACCATGACCATCACCATCGAACGCACCCCACGCACTCTGCAGTTCGCAGGCCAAAGCCTCCAGGTCGAAGAGTTGAGCATCCGCCTACCGTTTGCACGCAAACCTGCCGACCTCGGCGAACTGGGCGGGAGCGACCAGCACAAGGTCTACGTCACCGAGACCAAGGAGCTCACCCCTGCCGAATTCGACGCCTTTGGGCGCAGCCTGCTGGTGTCACGCGAATGGCTGCGTGGCAAGGGTGGCGGC
>JAFEFT010000043.1 GCA_018240435.1 Pseudomonadota bacterium | reverse complement strand
CACGCGAACGCCCGGCCATGGAGGGCCCGGCCGGGCGATCCGTGAGCCGAAGGGTGGCGCCATGGAAGGCGGCCATGCGTTTGAAAGTTCGACCGATGCCCTGCGGGCATATGCTGCGCCCGAGAACGCCCGGCCATGGAGGGCCGGGCGATCCCAAGGCAAGGTGGCGACCGCGGCGATCGATCGACCCGATGCGACCGCCCCTCATCCGGCGCTGCGCGCCACCTTCCCCCGGAGGGGGAAGGGCAGCAGGTGCCAACGCCTGGAAGCGTTCACGCGACGGCAAGATTGCGCCGTCGCGCCCGGCCGCGTCCGGCTTGAAACGCACCGCCTGTGACCGCATTGATCCGCCATCCGGCGGCGCCCGCCGCCCATCCTTTGCGGAGTCTTCCCATGCGCATGGACAAACTCACCTCCCGCTTCCAGCAGGCGCTGGCCGACGCGCAGTCGCTGGCGGTCGGGCGCGACAATCAATTCATCGAGCCGGCGCACCTGCTGGTCGCGTTGATCGACCAGCAAGGTGGCAGCACCAAGCCGCTGCTGGCGCAGGCCGGCGTCGACGTGGCCACGCTGCGCGCGCGGCTGGGCGAGGCCATCGAGCGTCTGCCCACGGTCAGCGGGCAGGAAGGCAACGTCAGCGTCTCCAACGATCTGGCGCGCCTGCTCAACCTTGCCGACAAGCAGGCGCAGCAGCGCGGCGATGGCTTCATCGCCACCGAGCTGTTTGTCCTCTCGGCGGTCGAAGACAAAGGCGAAACCGGTAAATTGCTGCGATCGGTTGGCGTCGACAAGGCGCGGCTGGAAGCGGCGATCGGCAAGCTGCGCGGCGGCGACAACGTCAACGAGGCCACCGCCGAGGAAGCGCGGCAGGCGTTGGAGAAATACTGCATCGACCTGACCGCTCGCGCCGAGAGCGGCAAGCTCGATCCGGTGGTCGGCCGCGACGAGGAAATCCGTCGCACCATTCAAGTCCTGCAGCGGCGTACCAAAAACAACCCCGTGCTGATCGGCGAGCCGGGCGTCGGCAAGACCGCGATTGTCGAAGGTCTGGCGCAGCGCATCGTCAACTTTGAGGTGCCCGAAGGCCTGCGCGGCCGCCGCGTGCTGTCGCTCGACATGGGCGCGCTGATCGCCGGCGCGAAGTTTCGCGGCGAGTTCGAGGAGCGTCTGAAAGCGGTGCTCACCGACCTCGCCAAGCAGGAAGGCAATGTCATCCTGTTCATCGACGAACTGCACACCATGGTCGGCGCCGGCAAGGCCGAAGGCGCGATGGATGCCGGCAACATGCTCAAGCCGGCGCTGGCGCGGGGCGAGCTGCACTGCATCGGCGCCACCACGCTCGACGAATACCGCAAGTACGTCGAGAAGGACGCCGCGCTCGAACGCCGCTTCCAGAAAGTCTTCGTCGGCGAGCCGACGGTGGAAGACACCATCGCCATCCTGCGCGGCCTGAAGGAACGCTACGCCGTCCACCACGGGGTGGAGATCACCGACCCGGCGATCGTCGCCGCCGCCACCTTGTCCAACCGCTACATCGCCGACCGCCAGTTGCCCGACAAGGCCATCGACCTGATGGACGAGGCGGCCAGCCGCATCCGCATGGAGATCGACTCCAAGCCCGAGGAGATGGACCGCATGGAGCGGCGCCTGATCCAGCTCAAGATCCAGCGCGAGGCGCTGAAGAAGGAAAAGGACAAGGAATCGAAGCAGCGCCTGGCCGACCTGGAAACGCAGATCGCCGAGCTCGAGCGCACCTTCAACGATCTGGAAGAAATCTGGAAAGCCGAGAAGGCCAGCTTGCAGGGCGCGACCAAGGTGAAAGAGCAGATCGAGGCCGCGCGGCTGGAACTCGACGCCGCCCAGCGCCGGCAGGACTACGCCAAGATGAGCGAGATCCAGTACGGCAAGCTGCCGGCGCTGGAAAAGCAGCTCAAGGCGGCGCAGGAAGCCGAGACGAAAGGCTTCACCCTGCTCCAGGACAAGGTCACGGCCGAGGAGATCGCGCAGGTGGTCAGCCGCTGGACCGGCATTCCGGTGAGCAAGATGCTCGAAGGCGAGCGCGACAAGCTGCTGAAGATGGAAGCCGCGCTGCACGCGCGCGTGGTCGGCCAGGACGAGGCCGTCAAGGCCGTGAGCGATGCGATCCGCCGCTCGCGCGCCGGCCTGTCCGATCCCAACCGCCCGACCGGCTCGTTCCTGTTCCTCGGCCCCACCGGCGTCGGCAAGACCGAGCTGTGCAAGGCGCTGGCGGACTTCCTGTTCGATTCCAGCGACGCGATGGTGCGCATCGACATGAGCGAGTTCATGGAGAAGCACTCCGTGGCCCGCCTGATCGGCGCTCCTCCGGGCTACGTCGGCTACGAGGAAGGCGGCTACCTCACCGAGGCGGTGCGCCGGCGTCCGTACAGCGTGATCCTGCTCGACGAGGTCGAGAAGGCGCACCCGGACGTGTTCAACGTCCTGCTGCAGGTGCTCGACGACGGCCGCCTCACCGACGGCCAGGGCCGCACCGTGGACTTCCGCAACACCGTGATCGTGATGACCTCCAACCTGGGCTCGCACGTGATCCAGGAGATGGCCCACGCCGGCGCCGGCGTCGACGCCGCGCAGGCCTACACCCAGATGAAGGCCGCGGTGATGGCGGTGGTGCAGTCGCACTTCCGCCCGGAGTTCATCAACCGGCTCGACGAGATCGTGGTCTTCCACCCGCTCGACAAGGCGCAGATCCGCGAGATCGCGCGCTTCCAGACGCTGTACCTGGGCAAGCGCCTGGCCGAGCGCCAGATCGGCCTGGCGATCTCCGACAAGGCGCTGGCGCTGCTGGGCAACGTCGGCTTCGACCCGGTCTACGGCGCGCGGCCGCTCAAGCGCGCGATCCAGCAGCAGCTGGAGAACCCGCTGGCGCAGCGCATCCTCGCCGGCGAGTTCGGTGCGGGCGATGTGGTGCAGGTGGATGCCGGGGGCGGGGCGTTGGTGTTTCGGAAGGGGTGAGCAAACGCGCTTGCGGATCACCGCGCCGCGCGTTCGCGAACGCCGGCACCAGGATGTGCCGGCCGGCGCCACGCGGCAGGACGCCTTCTTGCGTGACATGGCGGATCAGATGTCCGCGCTTGGTTTGGTTGACCACAGGGAACGTCTAAGGAAGGTCTGAATAATTGCCGTCATCCCCGCGAATGCGGGGATCCGGCGTCTATAAGTCTTTGAAATCAAAGCCACTGGATGACCAGCCATTCGGCTGTTAAAAACCCCGCCTTCGCGGAAGTGCTTCTCAACGGCGAAGCCGGTCAATGACGATCAAGGGCGGAGTTGTTCAGACCTTCCCTAAAAGCCCCGTCGTTCCTGCGAATGCAGGAACCCAGCGCCTTCAAGCATTTGATCTCAAACGCGCTGGATTCCCGCCTTCGCGGGAATGACGAGCAACGAGCAGGTTTTTCGATGTTCCCCACAGATCCGCGCCTTGTCTCACGCCAGCCCCCAATCCTGTTCGCCGAGCCAGTGGTCGAACTCGCCGGACTGGACGGGCTGGCGGCGATAGCCCTCGGCATGCCGCGCTTCGAGAGCCTCCACCGCTTGCCGGTGCAATGCCGCTTCGACGGCCTCGCGGATGAACGCCGAACGCGAGGTCTTGCGCACCCGGCTGGCCTTGTCCACGGCCTTGAGCAAGGGCTCGTCGATGGTCATCTGGATGGTTTTCATGGCGGCGTCAACGGATGTGGAGTGACATCCACATGATGCCACACAGCCGGATAGCGACGGGCCTGTCGTGGTGTTGCTGGTGCGTGTCCTCGCCTTCGCTGGGATCCGAAGGACGACAAGTTCCTGCACGTGGCGGTCAATGGCGAGGCGGAAGCGATCATCACCGGCGATGCGGATTTGCTCGCGCTGCATCCATTCCACGGCGTGGAGATTGTGACGCCTGCGGATTTCCTTGCGCGGGCGTGCGGATAGAGTGGGGCGGCTGCGTTGACGCCCGCGCCTATCCGGTCGTGTGTCGCGGCGTCGGCCTTTCACTCCCCTTCGAGAATCCACTGCACCGCCGCCCATTCCACCGCGAAGGTGGCTTCGTCGGCGCACAAGTCCAACACCCGATCACGCATCGACTCGCGCAGGCGCTGGCGCAGGCGGTGAGGGCGAGTGCGAAACGAAGGTCGAATCGCTGATCGACCGCCGGTGCCTCGTCGATGATCGGCTCGATGTCGAGCGTAGCATCGGCGAGTGGATGCTGCGCCGCGCGCAGCTTGCCCAGATGCCGTCGCAGCAGCACCCGCAGGAAATTGCGGAAGCTGCCCAGGCTGGCGTCGGCGCGCGTCCACCAGTCGTGTTCGAAACTCGCGGCAAGAAAGGACTGGGTCGCATCCTCGGCGGCATCAGCTGGCAGGCGGGCGCGGAAGAAGGCGAGGATCGGCGCGCGATAGGCGCGCACCCGTTCGGCAAACGCGTCGCGACGCGAGGGTGACGCGCCGGCTTGCCGGACCAGACTCCATTTCGTGCTCGGGAACTGCACCATCGTTGCATCTTGGGCGACGGCGATCGAGCACACAGGTCGATCCTTCAGGTGGCCACCCGCAGCGGCCGGAAGGGCGGCGTGGACATCACCATTTCCGCCAAAGAGTACGCCAGCTCGCGTTCGGCCAGCACGGTGCCATCGGCGCCGCGTTCGAGCAGGTGGCGGACCTCGGTTTCGCTGTGCGCGCGGGCGAGCACGCCGATGGCGGGGTTGAGATACTGCTTCAGGCGGGCGATGGCCTCGCCGGCTTCCAGCGCGCGCGGGATGGCGAAGATGGCCATGCGCGCGCGCTCGGGCAGGGCTTCTTCCAGCACCTGTTCGGCGGCGACGTTGCCGCGCACCGTTGGCATGCCATCGCTGCGCGCCTGCGCGACCTTGTCGGCTTCATCCTCGATCACGATCAGCGGCACGCCGCGCGCGCGCAGCAGCGTGGCCAGTTGCCGGCCGACGCGGCCGTAGCCGACCACGATGGCGTGATCGTGGATGTCGGCGGGAATGGCGAACAGGCGATCGTCGGCGGCCGCCTCGGCCTGCTGCGCAGCGCGCGTCTCGGCTTGCTCGTGGCGGGCGTGGTAACGGTCCAGCCAGGCGAAGGCGAACGGATTGGCGATGATCGACAGCAGCGCGGCGGCGAGGATCAGATCGCGGGCATCGTTGTCGAGCAGGTGCAAGTTCACGCCGAGCGCGGCGAGGATGAAGGAAAACTCGCCGATCTGCGCCATGCACACCGCGATCGTCACCGCCGCCAGCTTCGGCAGGCGCATCAAACGCACCAGCGACAGGGCGACCAGCGCATTGCCGACGGTGACGATGGCGAACGTCGCCAGCACCTGCCACGGATGCGCCAGTATTATTCCGGGGTTGAACAGCATCCCGACGGAAACGAAAAACAGCACCGCGAAGGCATCGCGCAGCGGCAGCGAATCGGCCGCGGCCTTGTGCGAGAGTTCGGATTCGTTGAGCAGCATGCCGGCGAAGAACGCGCCGAGTGCGAACGAGACATCGAACAATTCCGCCGAGCCGAACGCCACCCCGAGCGCGATCGCCAATACCGCCAGCGTGAACAGCTCGCGCTGGCCGGTGCCGGCGACTTTTTCCAGCGCCCACGGGATGGCGCGGCGGCCGATGATCATCATCGTCGCCACGAAGGCGCCGACCTTGAGCAGTGTCCAGCCCAGTGCAAGCCCGATGGCGCCGGCACCGGCCGATGGCGCAGCCGCATCCTGGCCGAGCGCGCCGGCCAGCGCCGGCAGCAGCACCAGCACCAGCACCATCGCCAGATCCTCGACCACCAGCCAGCCGATGGCGATGCGGCCGCGCAGGGTGTCCAGCAGGCGGCGATCCTCCAGCGCGCGCAGCACCACCACCGTGCTCTGCACCGACAGCGCCAGCCCGAACACCAGGCCCTTGTCGAGCGGCCAGCCCAGCGCATGCGCCAGCCCGGCGCCGATCGCGGTGACGACGACGATCTGCCCGATCGCGCCGGGGATGGCGTGGTGTTTGACCGCCTTGAGATCGGCGAGGGAAAAGTGCAGGCCGACGCCGAACATCAGCAAGATCACCCCGACCTCGGCCAGTTGCGGCGCCAGCGTCTGGTCGGCGACGAAGCCGGGGGTGAACGGCCCGGCGATGATGCCGGCGACCAGATAGCCGACCAGTGGCGACAGTCGCAGCTTCTGCGCCAGCATGCCGAGGATGAAGGCGAGCACGAAGCCGAGGCTGAGGATCGCGATCAGGGAGTGGTGAATCTGCATCGGCTATCCCGCTCGTGGCCGCCTCGATAGTGACGGTCGCGATGCCGTCGTGCAAACGCGCCGTGCAGGCACGCCGTGCCCGCGGTCAGCTTTCCAGCGCCCGCACCGCATCGTCGACGCTGCATTCGTCCAGCGCTGCGGCCGGCAGTTGCGGCAATGCGGCCCGTGTCAGCGCTTCGCGCGAGCCGTCTTTCAGGCGCGCCAGGCGCAGGCTCAGGCCGCGGCCGTCGAGCCAGCTTGCGAATTCGGCCAGGGCTTCCAGCGCGGTGCTGTCCAGGTCGGGCGATTCTTCCAGGCTCAGCACCACGTGGCGCAGGCCCGTGCGTTCGCCGGTGCGTTCGCGCGCCAGCGTGAAGATCGCCTCAGCATTGGCGAAGAACAGCGGTTCTTCCGGCCGCAACACGAGCGTGGCCGCAGGCTCGACCGCTTGCGGCCGCCCGATCGGCACGAAGTCGTGGCCGCCATGCAAGCGGCCGAGCACGCTCAGGCGCGGCGTTGCCAACTGGCGCAACAGCAAGATCAGGCTCAACGCGATCGCCACCAGCAAGCCGTGCAATACGCCCAATCCGAGCACCGCCAGCACTGCCACCAGCACCAGCAGGCGGTCGCGACGCCATTGCAGATAGGGGCGAAACACCGACCAGCGCCACGCATGGCTGACCGAATGGATGACGATCGCCGCCAGCACCGGCTCGGGGATGCGCGCGATCCAGCCGGGCGCCGTCGCCAGCATCGCCACTGCCGCCGCCGCGGCGAGCAGGCCGGCGCCACGCGAGCGGGCACCGGCGGCCTCGTTGGCGGCGGTCGCCGAATAACCGGCGCCGACCGGCATGCCGTGCAGCAGCCCCGACACCACATTGGCGATGCCCAGCGCGAACAGGTCGCGGTTGGCTTGCACCGCGTCGCCATGACGCAGCGCGAAGGTGCGGATCGAGCCCCAGGATTCGGCATACAGCACCAGCACGAGGGCGGCGCCCAGTTCGATGCTCGGCAGCCATTGCTCATCGCTTGGCCAGGACGGTGGCGTCCATTGCGGTGCCAGTTCGATGGCGCCGGTCAGGGCCACGCCGCGTGCAGCCAGCCACGGTGCGGCGGTGATGCCCAGCACGATCACCAGCAGGTAGCCCGGCAGCCGCGGCAGTCGTCGTCCGAGCATCAGCAGCGCCAGCGCGACCAGACCACAGGCGAGGGCAGCCGGACGGGTCGCCGCGATCAGGTGCGCGATCCGCCACAGCAGGATCGGCGCGGTATCGCCATGCACCACCGGCAGGCCGGCCAGATGCGGCAGCTGGCCGATCGCGATGATGCCGGCCAAGCCGAAGGCGAAGCCGCGCAGCACCGGCCTTGCCACCAGTTGCGACAGGCCGCCCAGACGCAGGCCGGCGGCGAGCAGCAACAAGATGCCGGTGAACACCACCATCGTCGCCGCGATCGCCGCGCGGGAAACATGGCCGTCGACGCTGACCAGCGCCAGCGTGCCCGCCGCCAGCACCACCGCCGAGGACGAGGTCGAGGAGACGATGGCGAAGCGGCTGCGCCCGATCAGCCCGTAGCAGACCATGCCGGCGACCAGCGCGATCACGCCGGCCGATGCCGGCAGTTCGGCGATGCCGGCGTAGGCGACGGCGGCGGGAATCTGCAGGCCGGCGATCGACAGGCCGGCGAACAGGTCGGCGACGGGGTGCCGCCAACGCGGTTCGTCGGCGGCGATCATGGCTGCGACCGCAGCATGTCAGCCGATGCGATTCATGCGCTGCCAGGCGTCGGTGTCGCCGGGCAACTTGCGCTGCCACGCCGGCGGCACGATGGTGCCGCGCCGCCACGCGATGCGCAGCAGCGCGAGCGTGCACAGCGAGCAAAGCGCCAAGGCGACCACCGAGGCCTCGGCACCGAACACGCCACCGCTGAGCCAGTCGGGGCCGCTGCGGCTGGAGACGAGAAAGCCGTCGGCATGCGTGCCCGACACCGGGATGCCGTACACCACGCCCTGCATGATGTTCCACGCTGCGTGCAGGCCCATGCACGCCCACAGCGAGCGGGTGAGGTGATAGAGCATGCCCAGCAGCAAGCCGGCCTCGATCGCGATCGCCGCCGCCGCCCACCAGGTGGCGCCGGGATTCCCGAGGTGCAGCGCGCCGAACACCACCGCCGAGATCGCCAGCGCCGCCCACGTGCCCAGGCCTTCCTCGACCATGCGGAACAGCACGCCGCGCATCAAGATTTCCTCGCCGATCCCGGCACCGAGGCCGACGATGGCGATTTGCGGCAGCCAGTCGGGATGATCGTTGCCGCCGACGATGTGATAGCTGCCGGCGAGCCAGAGCACGCCGACCACGGCGCTGAACAGCACGCTGCCGGCGAGCAGGCCGGCCAGCGCAAACCGCGGCAACGCCTCCGGCGCCAGTTCGGCCGGGTAGCGACGCTCGATCAGGAATACCACGGACAGATAGGCCAGCAGCGGCGGTCCGGCTTCGACCGCAAGGCCGACGCCGGCGCGAAACAGCGGCGATGCCTGGCGAGGCGACCATCCCGTCTGGTGCAGCCCGTACTGCAGGCCAAACAGCAGGGCGAGAAAGATGACAATGAAAAGGATCAGGCGGGCGCCGGGCGAGAACAGCAGCCAGCGCTGCCAGCGCGGCGCGTCGCCGGGTGCGGTGTAGGCCAGACGGTAGCCATCAGGAGGTGACATCGCAGGTTCCATGGCAGGGGCCGCGGCATCGTGCGTGGCACGCCGCCGCCGAACCCGTCTTGGCGGTGGCCGCTGCATGCGGCGCCGGATCGCACCCGGCCCGTTCGCCGGCGAGTGGCAGGGCGCGCCACGGCAGCCCTTGGGCCGGCCGTGGCGTGGTTGGGATCAATGCTTGGGCTTGGCCGCGTGATGCGCCTTGTGGTGCGGGTGCGACCAGCGCACGCATTTGCCGGCCTTGTGGCGCGTGCAACGCGCCTTGGCATGGTGATGGGCGCCGGCACGATGATGCGCCTTGCCGCGGTGCGCCTTGCCGTGATGGGCCTTGCCGTGATGGGCCTTGCGCGCGTGATGGCCACCGCCCCGGTGGGCGGCGGTCTGCGGCGATGCCATCGGCGCGCTCGCCGGTGCAGCCGCGGGCGCGGTCGCGGGTGCGGCGGCGGGCGGTGTCGCGGTACTTGCGGCCGTTTGGGCGATGGCGGTGCCGGCAAGCAACGACAGCGCGAATGCAAACACGGTGTGGCGGAAGATCATGGCGTTTCCTCGGGTGGGTGCGGGCGGGGGAGCGGGGCTGGCGGAGGCAGCGGGTTCCAAACGAGTCGAACATGCGGGATCATGGCGACGATACCGCGCTGTCGCGCCGGTCGGCAATGCGGCAGACGCCGCCGGCGCGAGTGACGCACGCGGCGCGGGAATGGCAAACGGGGATACGCGTCACGGTGCCGTGGCATGGGCGAGGGTGTAGGCTGAAGGTGCCCGGTGCCAGGCCGTTCACACAGGGGTGATCGTGCATGTTCGCGAAGGAATCCACCACTACCGCCGCTCCGGTCGCAAGCCGTTGGCGGGTGCTGCTCGTCGATGACGAGCCCGACGTCCACACCATCACCAAGCTGGCGTTGTCGCGTTTCGAGCTCGACGGTCGCGGTCTGGAGTTCCTGCACGCCTACAGCGGCGCCCAGGCGCGCGAATTGCTGCGCAACGAGCCGGACATCGCCCTGGCGGTGGTCGACGTGGTGATGGAAAACGAGACTGCCGGGCTCGAACTGGCGCGCTGGATGCGCCAGGATCTCAACAACCACTTCACCCGCATCGTCCTGCGCACCGGCCAGCCCGGGCAGGCGCCGGAAGAACGGGTGATCGTCGAATACGACATCAACGATTACAAGGAAAAAACCGAGCTCGATCGCAAGAAACTGTTCACCACCGTGTTCTCGGCGCTGCGCGCCTATCGCGACATCATGCGCATCGACGCCGCGCGCCGCCACGAAGAACGCTTCCGGGTCGGATTGGAGACAGTGATCGCGGCCTCGGCGCATGTGCTCGAACAGCGCTCGATGCAGGCCTTCGCCAGCGGTCTGCTGCAACAAGTGGCCTCGTTGCTGCATCTGGATGATCGCGGCGTGCTGGTGCGGCTGTCGGCGCTGCATGCCAAGTCGCGTTACGAAGTGCTTGCCAGCGTCGGCCAATGCCTCGACGAAAACGGCGAGATCATCCCGGAGATCGTCGACGCCCTGCGCAAGGCGGAGTCGGCGCAGCACCACATCCTCGCCGGCGATTCGTTCGTCGGATACTTTCCGTCGCAACACGTCGCCGCCTCGTTGCTGTATCTCAACGGCGTCGAGGATGTCGACGATCTCGACATGCGCCTGATCGACATCTTCTCGACGCATGTTTCGCTGGCGTTCGAGAACCTGCTGCTCAACAAGGAAATCTTCGACACCCAGACCGAGCTGATCAACAAGCTCGGCAACGTCGTCGAATCGCGTTCGGCCGAGGCCGGCAACCATGTGCGCCGGATGGCCGAAGTCTGCTTCCTGCTGGCCCGCACGCTGGGTTACGACGAGGCCGAGGCCGAGCTGGTGCGCCGCGCCGCGCCGATGCACGACATCGGCAAAGTCGCCATTCCCGACACCATCTTGCTCAACCCCGGCAAGCTCGATGCCGAACAATGGAAGGTGATGCAGCAGCATCCGACCATCGGCCACGAGATCCTGCGCGGCTCCGAACGGCCGATCCTGGAAGCGGCGGCGACCATCGCCCACCAGCACCACGAGCGCTGGGACGGCACCGGCTATCCGCAAGGTCTCAAGGGCAAGGACATCCACCCGCACGCACGCATCGTCGCCGTTGCCGACGTGTTCGATGCGCTCACCCATGTGCGCTGCTACAAACCCGCCTGGCCGCTCGAGGAAGTGACCGCCTACATGCGCGCCAATGTCGGCAGCCACCTCGACGCGCAGATCGTCGAAAAGCTGCTGGAGAACATCGACGAGGTGCTGTCGGTGAACGAGCGATTCCCGGACTGAGGACAGATGACAGAGGACAGAGGACAGAGGACAGTGGGTGATCCGTAGCCGGTAACCAGTGCAATGCGCTTTCCGCCCGGATACCGAATACTGATTACTGTTTTCCTTCTGTCATCTGTCCTCTGTCCTCTGTCATCTGCCCGGGCAGCGTGATCGTGAAGTGCAGGCCTTGTCCTGGCGGGCTCTCCACCGCGATGTGGCCGCCGAGGCGGGCGGTGACGAGGTTGTAGACGATATTGGCGCCCAGGCCGCTGCCGCCGCGGCCACGGCGCGTGGTGTAGAACGGGTCGAACAGGCGCTTGAGCGATTCCTCGCCCATGCCGCAGCCGTTGTCGGAATACTGCAAGGTCAGATTGGCGCCATCGCTGCGCGCGCGGATGGCGATCCTGCCGTCGACGACGTGCTCGAAGCCATGCACGATCGAGTTGACCACCAGGTTGGTCAGTATCTGCGAGATCGCGCCGGGAATCGTGCGGATGCGCAGCGCCGGATCGCAGTCGACTGCCACGGTGTGGCGGGTGCCCTTGAACTTCGGTCGCAGCGAGCGCAGCACTTCGTCGATGTATCCGGCCAAGGCGATTTCGCGGCTGTCGTCGGTGGTTTGATCCACTGCCACCTGCTTGAAGCTGCCGATCAACGTGCTGGCGCGCTGGGTGTTGCTGGTGAGGATGGCGAGGATCTCCTCGGCGGCATCCAGATGCTCGCGCAGGCCTTGTTCGGTGAGGCTGCCGCCGTCGAGGCGGCGGCGCAGGCCGCCGGTTTCCTCGGCCAGGTGGCTGACCGCGGTCACGCAAATGCCCAGAGGTGTGTTGACTTCGTGGGCGATGCCGGCGACCAGCGCGCCCAGCGATGCCAACCGCTCTTGCCTTAGCAATTCGTCGTGGGCGATGCCCAGATCGGCCAAGGTGCGCCGCAATTCGTCGTTCTTGGCCTGCAGGGCGGCGCTGCCGGCGGCCAGCCGGGCGTGCGCGGCGCGCAGGGCGTCGTCGGCCTGTTTGCGTGCGACGGCAGCGGCGACGTGCTCGGCGATGAAGGTGAACAGCTTCAGATCGTCGTCGTCGTAGCCGATCGCGGCGTCGTAGGTTTGCAGCACGATCACCCCGAGCACGGCATCCTGGTACACCAATGGCGCACCCATCCAGACATTGAAATCGACGTTGCCGATGATGTTGGCCAGTTCGCCGGCCGCGAGCAACTCGTGGAAGCGCGCCTGATCGATGCGCTGGGAGGCGCGCTTGCGCATCACGTAGCCGGTCAGGCCATCACTGGCAGGGCGACGGTACTCGGCCGGAATGATCGGATCCTTCTCGTCGGCGAAGTAGGGGAAACGCACCATGCCGGTCTCGGTCTCGCACAGCACCACTGCGAAATTGCGCGCGTACAGCAACTCGCCCATGATCGCGTGCAGTTGCGCGTAAAACGCATCGAGGGTGAGATCTTTCACCGACAGCGCCGAGATCTCGTGCAGGGCGCGCTGCAATTTCTCGCCGTGCCGGCGCTCGCCGACTTCGCGCTCCAGGCTGGCGGTGCGCTCGGCGATCGCGCGCTCCAGCCGCGCCGCGAACTGCACCTTCTCGACGGCATCGGCGACGTGCTGGCTCATCAACTCGAACAACGCGATGTCCTCGTCGCTGTAGCGAAAGCCCGGCGCGTAGCTTTGCACCACGATCGCGCCGAAGGTCACGCCGTCGTTGCCGACCAGCGGCATGCCGAGCCAGTGCTCGGCCGGCGCGCCGGCGCCCCAGCTGCGGCCGAGCGAATTTCGCGCGAGGATCTCCTCGCGCGTGATCACCAGCGGCTTGCCCGAACGGATCACCATCGCGGTCGGCGAGACGTGGCTGGGTTGCAGCGGGAACAGTCGTTCCGGTTCGGGGATCTCGTCTTTTTCGTCGACGCGATAGGCGAAGCGGATGCCGCCCGCGGGAGCGTCGAAGAGGGCGATGAAGAAGCTGCGCGCCGACATGATCCGTGCGATCGCCGCATGCACGGCGCGATAGAACTCGCGCAGGTCGGGGCAATGCGCGGAGCGCCGGCTGATGTCTAGCACGATCGCCTGCACCGCCTCCAGGCGGGCCAGCCGTTGCGCCATCTGCGAAGTCGGTGCTGCGTCGTTCACGGCGATCCCCCGGCGGAACCGTGCGGTGCGCGGTGTGCGGCGAACCGGCGCCGGGCGTTGGCGCCCCGACGCGCCTCGCGGCGACCGCCATCGACAGCATAGAATGCCAGTGTTCGCGCCCGCGCGGCGATTTTCCTTCGGGGACTGTCGATGCCTGCCCACCCTGCCAGAACCATCGCCCTGATCGGCGCCCCCACCGACGTCGGCGCCGGCGCCCGTGGCGCCTCGATGGGGCCCGAAGCCCTGCGCGTGGCCGGTCTGGTCGAAGCCCTGCGCGGGCGCGGCCTGACCGTGCTCGATCGCGGCAATCTGGTCGGTCCGTCCAATCCTTGGCAGCCGCCGGTGGACGGCTACCGCCATCTCGACCAGGTGGTGGCGTGGAACCGGCTGGTGCTGGGTGCCGTCCACGACGAACTCGAAAGCGGCCACTTGCCGATCCTGCTCGGTGGCGATCACTGCCTGGGCACCGGCTCGATCACCGCGGTGGCGCAATGGTGCCGCAGTCGCGGGAAAAACCTGCGCGTGCTCTGGCTCGACGCGCACGCCGATTTCAACACCCACGAGGTCACGCCTTCGGGCAACATCCACGGCATGCCGGTGGCCTGTCTGTGCGGCATCGGCCCGCACGGCCTGACCCACTTGTCCGGCAGCGCCCCGGCGATCACTCCCGACGTGCTGCGGCAGATCGGCATCCGCTCGGTCGATGCCGGCGAGAAGCGGCTGGTCAAGCAACACAACGTCGATATCTACGACATGCGCTACATCGACGAGATCGGCATGAAACGGGTGATGGAGGAAGCGCTCGACGGCATGGACGCCGACACCCATTTGCATGTCAGCTTCGATGTCGATTTTCTCGATCCGGCGATCGCCCCCGGCGTCGGCACCACCGTCCCCGGCGGCCCGAACTACCGCGAGGCGCAACTGGTGATGGAGATGATCGCCGACACCGGCCGCCTGGGCTCGCTCGACATCGTCGAACTCAACCCCGCCTTCGACGACCACAACCGCACCGCGATCCTGGCGGTGGATCTGGTCGAGAGCCTGTTCGGCAAGTCGACCCTGATGCGCGATTGAGATCCGGGAATCGGGAATCGGGAATTGCTTTGACAGTTCACTGAATACCGACCACCGTCTGTCCTCTGTCCTCTGTCCTCTGTCCTCTGTCCTCTGTCCTCCGTCCTCAGTCCTCCGGATCCGGCACATACCCCACCGGGAACGCCTGCGGCCGATCCGGGCGCGGCGGGCGCGGATACCAGCGCGGGATGATGCCGCGTGCGGCCAGTTGCTGCGGGGTGTCGTACCAGATCTGGGTGACTTGCTGTGGCGTCGAACTCATGCGCTCGAAGTTGGTGCGCGAGATCGGCGAATACTGGCGCTCGCCATGGCCGGTGCCGAGCACTTGCCGGGTGCTGTCGGCGTAGCTTTCCTTCGCGGCTGCCGATGGTGCCGATGGGGCGGCCATGCGGCCGGCGGCGCTGGCGGACGCCGCTTCGTCGCGGCGGGTGGCACGGCGATCTTCGAACGAGTTGTCCGCATAGGTGTCGGGGGCGACGTAAGGCGGCTGCGCATAGACCGGCTCGCGCTGCTTTTCGCGGAACACCGCCATGCCGATCACGCCGACGTTGTCCGGGCGGCCGGTGCGCGCGGCGTAGCTGTCGGGCAACGAGGTGAACAGGAAACTCGCCACCTGGTCGTCGCTTTTGCGCCAGCCGTCGATATCGGCGCTCTGCCACGGGCCGAGCACGTAACCGGCCTGATTGGCGGCAGCGGTCTGGCCGGTGACGGCGTTCACGCCATCGACGCTGAGCACCACCATCACCCGTTCGCTGGTGTGGTTGTAAAGATGCAGCGCGTAGCGATGGCCTGGCTCGCCGGGCACGTAACTGCGGCTATGCCTGGCATAGGTCGGCAAGGTGGCACCGGTATCGCGATCGACGATCGACAGATCCACCAGCGGCCGCGCCTGGCAGGCACTGGCGGAAGCGGCGATCAGGGAGGCCAGCAGCAATCGGGTCAGCGTTTTCATGGGACACCTCGGGGTTGGGTAATCCATGCAACGCCGGCCCTGCGGAAACGGGGTTGATCCGGTTTCGTGGATATGGATTCGGGAATCGGGAATCGGGAATCGGGAATCGGCATTCGGCATTCGGCACCCAGAACTCAGAACTCGCTTTTACTGTCCACTGACCACCGACTACCATCTGTCCTCTGTCCTCTGTCCTCTGTCCTCCGGCATGCGTATCCTCACCGGCATCACCACCTCCGGCACGCCGCACCTTGGCAACTACGTCGGCGCGATCCGTCCGGCGATTGCCGCCAGTCATGCCGCTGGCGTGGAATCGTTCTATTTCCTCGCCGATTACCACGCCCTGATCAAGGTGGCCGAGCCGGCGCGCGTGCAACGCTCGACGCTGGAAATCGCGGCCGCGTGGCTGGCCTGCGGGCTCGATCCGCAGCGGGTGTGGTTCTACCGGCAATCGGACATCCCCGAGATCCCCGAGCTCACCTGGCTGCTGACCTGCGTGGCCGGCAAGGGCCTGCTCAATCGCGCCCACGCCTACAAGGCGGCGGTGGATCGCAACACGGCCGAGGGCGATGACCCCGATGCCGGCATCACCGCCGGCCTGTTCATGTACCCGGTGCTGATGGCTGCCGACATCCTGCTGTTCAACGCGCACAAGGTGCCGGTCGGTCGCGACCAGGTGCAGCACATCGAGATGGCGCGCGACATCGGCGCGCGTTTCAACCACTTGTACGGCGGCCACTTCACCCTGCCGGAAGCGGCCATCGAGGAACACGTCGCCACCTTGCCGGGGCTGGACGGCCGCAAGATGAGCAAGAGCTACGACAACACCATCGCGCTGTTCGCGCCACGCGCGGAACTGAAGAAACTGATCGCCGGCATCGTCACCGACTCGCGTGCGCCGGGCGAGGCCAAGGATGCCGACGGCTCGAACGTATTCCAGCTCTACCAGGCGTTTGCCAGCGCCGAGGAGACCGCGGCAATGCGCCAGGCATTCGCCGATGGCATCGGCTGGGGCGATGCCAAGCAAAAATTGTTCGCGCGCATCGATGCCGAGCTGGCGCCCTTGCGCGAACGCTACGAGGCCTTGATTGCGCATCCAATGCGGATAGAGGAGCAGCTCCGTCACGGCGCCGAAAAGGCGCGCGCGATCGCCAGCCCGCTGCTGGCGAAGCTGCGCGAGGCGGTGGGCCTGCGTGCGCTGGATGCGCGCATCGCGCCGGCGGCAACGCCCGGCAAGACCAGGACCGAACGGCCGCAGTTCAAGCAGTACCGCGAAGCCGACGGGCGCTTTTATTTCAAGTTGCTCGCCGACGACGGCCGCCTGCTGCTGCAGAGCAGCGGCTTCGCCTCGCCGAAGGAAATCGGCGCGCTGATCGCGCAGGCCCGCTCCGGCGCGCTCGATGCCGCCGCGCTGCTGCAGCACGCGACACCGGCCGATGGCGTCGATCCGGTCATGCTCGCGGCGGCTTTGCGCGAACTGCAAGCCGAGGGCTGAGGCGATGCCCTATCTTGCCTTGATATTGTTCACGCCGTGGTTCGCCATCCTCGGCGGGCTGTATTGGCTCTTTCCGCGGCAACCTCGGTCATCGATGCGTCGCGCCTTCGACGCCATCGCGCTGTTGCTCGCCGCTGGCGGCAGCTTCGCCGGAATGGACTGGGCCTACCACACCGCCAACACCGACGTCGGCGCGATGTGGAAGCAGATCCTTGCCACCCTGGTTGCCTACGGCGTGTTCGTGGTCGTGATGACGCTGGCGTTGCTGCTGCGCATTCCGATGCTGCGCAAGGTGCGTTGATCCGCGTTTCGTTCAACCCATGTTGCGCTGCGTCTGTGTGCGCCGTTCGCGGACGAACGGCTTCCCGCCGGCCTCAGTTCGGTGCGCCCAAATCCTCCAGCAGCGCCTTCAGGAAGCGCGCCGCCTCGCCGCCGGTGCAGGCGCAGTGGTCGAAGGTCAGCGAGATCGGCATGCGCCGGTGGACTTCGATGCCGCCCATCACCGCCACCACGTCGTGGCTGAGTTTGCCGACGCCGATGATGGCCACGCACGGCGGCACCACCACGACGGTGCCGTAGCGGCCGGCAAACACGCCGAAGTTGGACAGCGAGATCGTGTAGCCGGTCAGTTCCGACGCGGGGATGGAGCGATCCTCGACTTGCGCGCGCAGGCGGTTGATGCCCTCGCGCAGGCCGCGGCCATCGAGCAGATGGGCGTTGCGCAGCGCCGGCACGAACAAGCCATCGGGAGTATCCACGGCGACGCCCAGATCGACGTGCGGGTGCAGGGTGCGGGTGAGGTTGGCGCCGTCGAACCAGGCGTTGAGCGCCGGCTCGACCTTGCAGGCAGCGACGATCGCACGCACGGTGCGGGCGGTGATGTCCTGCTTGCCGATCCACGCGTGCAGGTCGGCATCGTCGACGATGGTGGTCTGCACCACTTCGGCGTTGGCCTGCGCCATCACCCGCGCCATGTTGCGGCGCACGCCCTTGAGTTGCTCGGGCTGGCCGCTGGCGATGACCGTCGGCGGCTGCGTGCGCATCGGCTTGCCGGCGGCCGACATCGGCGTGCGCTCTGCGTCCCTTCTCCCACCGGGAGAAGGTGCCGCGGCAGCGGCGGACGCGGGGCCGGCGGCATGGAGGGTGTGGGCGCTCGGCCCCTCACCCCCAGCTCCTCTCCCGGCGGGAGAGGGGAGCAAGGCCGCGCCGCCGCTGGCCGCCGCATTCTTCACATCGGCCATCGTGATCACGCCATCGGCGCCGGTCGCCCGCACGCGGGTCAGGTCGATCTTGAGTTTTTTCGCCAACGCGCGCACCGCCGGCACCGCCTTGACGCCGCCGATCGCCAGCGCCGCTTCGGCGAGCACGGCGTCGGAACTTTGCATCGCACCGACCACGGTGCCGCTGTCGGGGCGCGCTTCGGCCTTGGCCGGCTCGGCGGCTTTCGCGGGCATGCTCCCTCCCCCGCTTGCGGGGGAGGGCTGGGGTGCGGGCGCGCTCGCCGCGGCCGGTTCCGGCTGCGCATGCCCACCGCCATGATGGTGCCCGGTGTCCTGGCCTTCGGCGCGCTGCGGCAGCGACGGGTCGATCTCGAACTCGGCCAGCCACTTGCCGGTGACGATCACGTCGCCGGCGCCGCCGGCGAGTTTGAGCACCTTGCCGGACACCGGCGAGGGCACGTCGACCACCGCCTTGGCGGTTTCCATCGCCACCAGGTTTTCATCGAGGTGGATGACGTCGCCGACCTTGACGTGCCATTCGACGATGGTCGCGTCCGGCAGGCCCTCGCCGAGATCGGGGAGGAGGAAGGTCTTGGTCTGGCTCATGGCGATCCTCTGACTTTGCGAATCCAGCCGACGACGCCGCGGCGCGCCGGCAGTTTGTGGTCGATGAAGGCCTGCCGCACGCGCAGCAGTACCGGAGTTTTCTTGCCGCTGTTGGGGCCGATCCAGTAACGACCGCCGTGGCCATGCGGCTGCCAGATGTTGAAATGCTGCCCTTCCAGTTCGAACTCGCAGAATACTTCCTGATCCAGCCGGGCGAGCCATTTCGGCCGGCGCAGCACGATCACGTCCGGAATGCCTGCCACCACTTGCGCCGCGCGCCGCCGGCCCAGACTCGCGCTCACCTCGAAGGCGAGCGGGCCGCGGGCCGAAGGCGAGACGTCGAACACGCGCACGGCCGGCCCGTCAGCTCACCGCCAGCGTCCGTTTCACCGCCGCGACGATCTTGTCCACGCTCGGCAAGTATTTCATCTCCAGCCGGAACAGCGGGATGTGGGTGTCGTAACCGGTGACGCGCTCGACCGGCGCCAGCAGGTCGTACAGGCATTCCTCGGCGACGCGGGCGGCGATCTCGGCGCCGAAGCCGGCGGTCTTGGGTGCTTCGTGCACGATCACGCAGCGGCCGGTCTTGCGCACCGATTCGGCGATGGTGTCGAAGTCCAGCGGGGTCAGGGTGGCGACGTCGATCACCTCGGCGCTGATGCCATCCTTGGCCAGCGCATCGGCGGCTTCCAGCGATTCCTTGACCTGCGAGCCCCACGTCACCAGCGTCACGTCGGCGCCATCACGCAGCACGAAGCACACGTCCAGCGGCAGCGCCTCGCCGTCGTCGGGAACGAGTTCCTTGTACTGGCGATAGATGCGTTTGGGCTCCATGTAGATCACCGGATCGGGGTCGCGGATCGCGGCGAGCAGCAGGCCGTAGGCGCGTTGCGGCGAGCTCGGCAGCACCACGCGCAGGCCGGGCACGTTGGTGAAGATCGCCTCGTTGGCTTCGGAATGATGCTCGGGGGCGCGGATGCCGCCGCCCCACGGCACCCGCAGCACCAGCGGCGCGGTCAGCCGGCCGCGGGTGCGATAGCGCATGCGCGCGGCGTGGCAGACCATGAAGTCCACCATCGGATAGACGAAGCCATCGAACTGCGCCTCGGCGACGGGCTTCATTCCCTGCGAGGCCATGCCGACGGTGAGGCCGGCGATGGTGGTTTCATCGAGCGGCGTATCGAGCACGCGTTCGGGGCCGAACTGCGCCGACAGGCCGGCGGTGGCGCGGAACACGCCGCCGTTGACGCCGACATCTTCGCCGAGCACGACCACGGATGGGTCGTGGCGCATCTCGTAGGCGAGTGCTTGGGTGATCGCTTCGATCAGGGTGATGGCGGCCATTACGAAAGCACCTCCTTGGAGCCGTTCGCCCTGAGCTTGTCGAAGGGTGAACGGGGTTGCCGTTCATGGTTCGACAGGCTCACCACGAACGGAGTAACGGGCGACGGGCTCGCCACTGACAGATGTTTGACGGTGACCATCAGCGCTTCTCCCCGGCCATCGCCTGCGCCCGTTGCGCCTGCAACTCCTCGGGCAATTCGGCGTACAAATAGTCAAACATCGCTTCCACCGGCTGCACCGGCGTGTTGAGATAGGCGTTGATTTCTTCGTCCACCTTTTTCGCGCATTCGGCGGCCCAGGATTTTTCCTGTGCCTCGTCCCACAGCTTGTGCGCGGTGAGGTAGTTGCGCAGGCGGATGAACGGTTCCTTCAGCCACGCCGCCTTCACCTCGTCCTCGCCGCGATAACGGCGAGCATCGTCGGCCGTGGTGTGGTCGTGCAGGCGATAGGTCATGAACTCGATCACGCTGCCGCCCTCGCCATTGCGGGCGCGCGCCATCGCCCGGCGCATGCCTTCCATCACCGCCAGCAGGTCGTTGCCGTCCACCTGCAGGCAGTGCAGACCGCCGGCCAGGCCTTTCTGCGCCAGCGTCTGCGCGCCGGTCTGCGCCTTGCGTGGCACCGAGATCGCCCAGCCGTTGTTGACCACGCACAGCACCAGCGGCGAGGTGTAGGCGCCGGCGGCGTTGAGCGCGGCGTAGAAATCGGTCTTCGAACTGCCGCCATCGCCGCACACCGCCACCGCCACCCGCGGCTGCTTGCGCAGCTTGAAGCTCAGCGCCGCGCCCGACGCCATCAGGCATTGCGTGGAAATCGGCACGCACCACGGATAGTCGTTCTTCGGGCCTTCGAACACGTTGCCGCGCTCGTCGCCGCCCCAGTACATCAACACGTTGCGCGGCGGCACCCCGCGCATGAACTGCGCGCCGTATTCGCGATAGCTCGGCGCGAACACATCCTCTGGCTGCATCGAGGCACCGATGCCGACGTGCGTCGCCTCGTGGCCGAGGCAGGCGGCGTAGGTGCCGAGCTTGCCGGTGCGTTGCAGCGCGATCGACTTGGTATCGAACACGCGCACGAACAACATCTGCTTGAACAGTTCGACCAGCCGCGCGCCGTCTTTGGCGATGGCCGGCAGTTCCTTGCCGAGCGGCTTGCCGTCGGGGTCGAGGTATTGCAGGTATTCGATTTCGAAGCGTGCCGCGATGCTCATACGTAGGCCTTCGATGCGAGTGGGAAGAAGGCGCGCCAACCGAAACTCGATCGGCGCGGCCGGCTCGGCCGTGGCGAGGCGAACCGCTATTGTCGCATGGCGGGGCGGGACGGCGGATGGCCGCCGGGCGTCACTTCCCGCGATTCGGCAGGCGACGTGCGCGGGGCGCGGATTACGGCAAGCGTGCGGACGATCCCGCGCTTGCGTTCGTGCATGCGATCAAGGTCTGGTGGGCTTGTTCGCGTCATCGCCTGGCGAAGCCGCTCGTGCCGGCACCTTTTCCAGCGGCCCCACCGATACCTTGCCCTGCGGGTGCGGGTTCCATTGCAGGTTCTGCGCGCCCCAATACTGCTCTGGCCGCCAGTAGCGATCGGCGTAGTAATCGTTGCCGTCGCTGCCGGTGGCGCTGACGCCAAAGCCATTGCCCTGACGCACTTCCAGTGTGCCGACGAAGCCGGTGCGGCTGCCGGTGGCGTGGGTCAGGCCGCGGTACAGCCAGCCGTTCAGGCGCGACTGCGCCACCTCGTCGCCGTATTGCGCGTACAGCGCCTGCCCCACCACCAGCGCCCGCTGGCGCTCATCGGCGGTCATCTCCTGCCAGTAGCGTTCGCGGGTGGCCAGCAACCACGGGTAGCCGCGTTCGGCAGCCAGATCGGCCCAGGCATAGGCGGTGGCGCGATCGCGTTCGACGCCTTTGCCGTCCCAGTACATGCTCGCCAGCATCGCCTGCGAGGGCTTGTCGGCGTAGCGCGCACCGCGCAGGAAAGCGTGCAGGGCGTAGTCGTAATGCTGGTGCGAGTAGGCCTCCAGGCCATCGTGCCGCGCATCGAGGTCGGGGTGGTAATAGAGGAAGTCGCTGGAGGCCGCCGGCGCCGGATGCGCCGGTGGCGCCGGCGGATCGAGCGCCAGGCAAGGGGCGCTGGCGAGCAGGGCGAGTGCCAGGCAGGCGGATTTCATGGAATCCCGAAAATGGCTGCGCGAAAAGTGCAGCCGGAAATTGTACCAAGACGGTTGCCCGCAGGTCGTCGCGGCGCCAGCCTGGAGCCTGGCGTACAGGTGCAGAATCGAACGTCCGCATGTACGCGGTTCCGATCGGCGCTGCCGGCAGATTCGGTTTTCACCTGGCCTGCGCTACCCTTTGCGGTGCGCGCAGCACTCGGCGGCCGGGCGCGGGCCATTGCGATTTCTCACATCCCCACGCCCGCACGGTGGCTGACGGCGACGTGGCGCGGAGGGCTACGAATACCCATGTCGACCCATGACAACCAGCGCCCGCTCGAAGCGGGCATCACCACCGACTTCCGCAACCAGCTCAGTTACGGCGCCTACCTGCATCTGGACACGTTGCTGGCGGCGCAAAAGCCGCTGTCGGATCGCCATGACGAGATGCTGTTCATCGTCCAGCACCACGTCGCCGAGCTGTGGCTGAAGCTGCTTCTGCACGAGCTGCAGGCGGTGCTGGCCAACCTGCGCGCCGATCGCATCGGGCCGTGCTTCAAGATGTTTTCGCGGATCAAGCAGGTGCAGCAGCAGCTGATCGGCATGTGGTCGGTGCTGGAGACGCTGACGCCGGCCGATTACCTGCAATTCCGGCATGTGCTGGGGCCGTCGTCGGGCTTCCAGTCGTTGCAGTACCGGCTGGTGGAGTTCGCCCTGGGCAACAAGAACGCCGACATGCTCGCCGCGTTCGCGCACGACCCGGACGCGCAGGCGCGCCTGCGTCAGGCGCTGGAAGCGCCGTCGCTGTACGACGAGTGCCTGGCCTGGCTGGCGCGCGCCGGCCACGCGGTGCCGGCGGCCTGCCTGCATCGCGACTACTCGCGCCCGCATGTACGCGTGCCCGACCTGCTGCCGGTGTTCGCGCGCATCTACGAACACACCGAGCAATTCTGGGATGCCTATGATCTTTGCGAGTCGCTGGTCGACATCGAGGTCAACTTCCAGACCTGGCGCTTTCGTCACATGAAGACGGTCGAACGCATCATCGGCTACCGCCGCGGTACCGGCGGTTCGTCGGGAGTGGGCTTCCTCAAACAGGCGCTGGATCTGACCTTCTTTCCCGAATTGTTCGAGGTGCGCACGCAGTTGCGCGAGGCCGGGGCGTGAGGGTGGCGGGTGTGCTGGCGTCGCCGCCAGCGGCGAACGACCGCTTCGGCCATCCGCGCCTGCTGTGGATGCTGCTGGCGGTCAGCGTCGGCCTGAATCTGGCGTTTTATGGCTTTCGCGCGTTTCTCGCGCCGTATGCCGCCGACACGTTTTTCGCCGCGTTGCCAAAAGCGGCGGCGCTCAAACAGGCCGACCTGCTGCTGGCCGGCTTCGGCACCCTGACCTATGCCACCGCCATCATCGGCGGCTGGATCGCCGACAACGTGCTCGGCGAGGTGCAGGCGCTGCGGCTGTCGCTGTGGATGACCGCGCTGGCCTTGCTCGGCCTGGCCTGGCCGAGTCGGGAAGGGTTCACCCTGGCGCTGTCGTCGTTCGTGCTGGCGGCCGGGTTGGGCATCCCGCTGACGGTGCTGATCGGCCGCAATTATGCCGACGACGATCCGCGTCGCGATGCCGGCTACACGCTGTTCTACATGGCGATCAACCTTGGCGGCTTCATCGGGCCGCCGCTGTGCGCGGCGTGGATCGGCGCGCACTACGGCTATCGCTGGGGATTCGTCGCCGCGGCGGCGGGGATGGCGGTGTCGGCGTCGATCTTCGAGTGGCGACATCGGCGCATGCCCGGCAGCGACGACCGCCCGCCGCTGCATCGGCCGTGGTCGACGCCGGCGGTGCTGGCCGGCACGCTGGCACTGGTGTGGCCGGGCGCGCTGCTGCTGGCGCATCCGGATGCGCTGCACATCGCCGTCTACGTGTTGATGGGCCTGATGATCGCCTATTTCGTGGTGCGCTCGATCCGCCGCGGCGATCATGTCCAAAATCAGCGTTACCTCGCGATGTTGCTGCTGTTCGTGGCGATGGTGCTGTTCTGGGCGTGGAGCCTGCAAGGCGCGACCTCGCTCAACTTCTTCGCCCGCGATCATGTGCGCGCGCCGTTCGATTACAGCTGGTTCCAGTCGGCCAATCCGCTCTACATCCTCATCATCGCGCCGTTTCTGGCGATGCTGTGGCCGTGGCTGGATCGGCGCGGCAGCAACCCCTCGACGCCGCGCAAGTTCGGCATCGGCCTGCTGCTGGTGGCGCTGAGTTACGGCGTGATGGTGTATGCCGTCCACGACCTGGTCGGTGCCGACGGGCGCACGCCGTGGTGGCCGCTGGCGCTGTGCTATCTGTTGTCGACGCTGGGCGAACTGGCGCTGTCGCCGATCGGCTACGCGATGATCGGCAAGCTGGCCGCGCCCGAGGACGCCTCGCTGGCGATGGGTGGCTGGTTCTTCGGCGTCGGTGTGTCCTATGACCTGTCCGGGCGGATCGCGGCGATGACCGTGGCTGCGGCCCCCGGCAGCCTGGCCGGCTACGAACACGTATTCGCCTTGCTGCTGTGGAGCGGGCTGGCCATCGCCGTGGTCTACCTGCTGGCGGCGCCGTGGATCGTCAGGCTGATGCATGGGGTGAAGTGAGGGCGGTTTTGCCGCATCGCAGCATGGACGACGATTGACGCGCGCGGCCCGGACAGCCGATCCTGCGCTGGCCGCGGCGTTGTGCTGCGTGCCCACAGCGTGTAACCAGCCCGAGGTGCATTCCATGAGCGACGCCACCACCGCCGCGCCAGCGCCCGCGCCACCGTCTTTCCCTCTGGTGTTGGGACATCCACGGCCGCTGTGGATGCTGTTCATGACCGAGTTCTGGGAGCGCTTCGCCTTCTACGGGATGCGCTGGGCGCTGACGCTTTACATCGTGGCGCAGTTCTTCGCCGGCGATGCCAGCGGTCAGGCCTATGCCAGCCGCACCTACGGCGCATTCCTGGCGCTGGTGTACGCGACGGCGATCTTCGGCGGCTACATCGCCGACCGCGTGATCGGCTACCAGCGATCGATTCTGGTCGGTGCCGTGGTCTCGGCGGTGGGATATTTCACGATCATGCTGCCGAGTCAGTCGATGTTTTTGCTCGGTCTGGCCACCATCATCGTCGGCAATGGCCTGTTCAAGCCCAACATCTCCACCCAGGTCGGGCAGTTGTATGCAACCGGAGATGATCGCCGCGACTCGGGCTTCACCATCTTCTACATGGGCATCAATGCCGGCGCCTTCGTCGCACCGATCCTGACTGGCATCCTCGCCAATCGCCTCGGCGTGCCCGGCATGCCGGCCTACAAGGCGGTGTTCCTGGCGGCCGGCATCGGCATGCTGGTGTCGACCGTCTGGTTCTGGTTTGGCCGTGCCCAGCTCGGTGGCATCGGGCGGCCCCCGGTGGGCGGGGAGGGTGGTGGACGGGTGCTTGCGGTGGTGGTCGGCGCGGCGGCGGCAATTCCACTGGTGTACTACTTGATGAAGATCGATGCCGGCATCCTCGCCTGGATTCTGGCCGGGTTGTTCGCCGTGCTGTGCGCTTTCGTGCTGATCGAGGGCATGCGCGAAGGTTCGGTGCAGCGTGATCGTGCGCTGGCGATGCTGATCGTGTTCGCGTTCAACGTCCTGTTCTGGATGTTCTTCGAGCAGGCCGGCAGTTCGTTCAATTTTCTGGCGCAGAACATCGTCAACCGCGATCTCGGCGGCTGGGAGTTCCAGGTCGGCTGGTTTCAGTCGATCAACCCGATCTCGATCCTGTTGCTGGCGCCGGTATTCGCATGGCTCTGGTTGCGTCTGGGTCGTGCCAACCCGTCGATCCCGCGCAAGTTCGGCATCGGCCTGATCCTCAACGGCATGGCCTTTCTGCTGCTGATGTTCGCGCTGTCGAGCCTGGTCGGCACCGACGGCAAGATCCCGTTGTGGCCGCTGGTTGTCGTATACGTCATCCAGACCGCCGGCGAGTTGTGCCTGTCGCCGATCGGCCTGTCGATGGTGACCAAGCTGGCGCCGGTGCGGGTGGTCGGATTGGCGATGGGCGGCTGGTTCCTGTCGACCTCGATCGGCAACAGCCTGTCGGGCCTGTTCGCCAGCCACGTCAGCGGCAAGAGCGGCATGACCGTCGCCTCGGCCCGTGCCGGTTACACCTTCGGCTTCTGGGCGCTGCTCAGTGCCGGGGCGTTGCTGTTCCTGATCGCGCCCCTGATCAACCGGCTGATGCACGGGGTGCGCTGAGGTTTGCTCCTGCTGCGCTGTTGTTGCGTCGCAACATGACGCGACGGCCCATACTGGGCAATGCTACCGGGCCTTTCGCGGGCGCCCGACCCAATCCCCGGAACCGACATGACCGCAGCCGCCGCGCCTGCATCGAAGACACGCTCCTTCTCCACCGTATTCCTGATCGAGCTGTGGGAGCGCTTCGGCTTCTACGGCATGCAGGCGCTGATCGTGTTCTACATGGTCCAGCGGCTGAAGTTCGAGGACGCGCGCGCCAACATCGTGTGGAGCGCGGCGGCGGCGCTGATCTATGTGGCCCCGGCGATCGGTGGCTGGATCGGCGACAAGGTATTGGGAACTCGGCGGACGATGCTGCTGGGCGCGGTGATCCTCGGTCTGGGCTACGGCCTGATGGCGATCCCCAGCGAGAACACCTGGGCACTGTTCGGTGCGCTGAGCGTGATCGTGATCGGCAATGGCCTGTTCAAGCCCAATGCCGGCAACCTCGTGCGCAAGATCTACGAAGGCGACGATTCCAAGATCGATGCCGCCTTCACCATCTATTACATGGCGGTCAACATCGGTTCGACGGTGTCGATGCTGCTCACGCCGAAGATCCGCGATTGGGTCAACGCGGCCTATCACAACGAATTCGGCTGGCATGCCGCGTTCGGCGTGTGCGCGCTCGGCCTGCTGCTGGGCTTGATCAACTACTTTTTCATGCGCCGGGCGATGGATCACATCGGCTCGGAGCCGGACGACCGCCCGGTGGACATGGGCAAGCTGGCGATGGTGCTGGTCGGCGCGGCAATGTGCGCGGCCGGTGCCGCGGCCATCTTGCAATACGAGCAACTGGCACGGATTTTCGTCTACGGCGCCGGCGTGGTTCTTCTGGGCATCTTCGGTTACCTGATCGGCACCAGCCACCGCGACGAGCGCGCCGGCCTGATCGCGGCGCTGATCCTGGTCGTGCAGACGATCTTTTTCTTCGTGTTCTACCAGCAGATGTCCACCTCGTTGAACCTGTTCGCGTTGCGCAACGTCGACTGGAGCTTCGACCTGTTCGGCACCCACCTGTGGACGTGGACGCCCGAGCAGTTCCAGGCCTTTAACCCGATCTGGATCATGTTCCTCTCACCGGTGCTGGCCTGGGCTTATACCCATTTCGGAAAGAAAGGGCGGGATCTGTCGGTCGCGGCCAAGTTCGCCTGCGGTTTTGCGGCGGTGGCGCTGGGCTTTTACATCTACGGTGCTGCGGGTCATTTCACCACCCAGCCGGGCAAGACCAGCTCTTGGGTGATGGTGTGGGGTTACGGGCTGGGTTCACTGGGCGAGCTGTTGACCAGCGGCCTGGGCCTGGCGATGATCGCCCGTTACGTGCCGGCGCGCATGGGCGGCTTCATGATGGGCGCCTACTTCGTTGCATCGGGCATCTCGCAGTATCTGGGCGGCATCGTCGCCAACTACGCGGCGGTGCCGGACAACGTCACCGACCCGGTGCAGACGATGCCGATCTACACAGGCCTGTTCACCTGGTTAGGCCACTGGGGCGTCGGCATCACCATCATTTCCTTCGTGCTGGTACTGCCGATGCGCAGGCTGTCGGCGATCCATCATGCCGCGCGTGCCGCCGACGAGCGGGTCGAGGCCGAGGTGCCGGTGCACCTGCGCTCGGGCGGCTGATTCGGGCCGTCGCTGCAAGCCAGCCTTCTGGTCGCAAGCGGCAGCAGGCCGCCCGGCGCGCCCGTCAGCGCGGCGCGACCGCGACCCGACGCTGCTTTTCGGCGACGTCGAGTCGATCGAGGATGCGCGCCAGCGCGGCGCGGTCGGCGTCGTCGATGCCGGCGAGCAGGTCGCATTCCAGTTGCAGCGCCAGCGGCGTGATCTGGTCGTAGATGCGCTGGCCCTTGACCGACAGCGTCAGCACCGAGCGCCGGCGATCGCCGCCGTGCGTGCTGCGTTTGACGCGGCCATCGCGCGCCAGGCGCGCCAGCGCACGGCTGACCGCGACCTTGTCCATCGCCGTGCGTTCGGCCAGTTCGTTGGCCGACAGCCCCGGGTAGCGGCCCAGCACCGCGATCACTCGCCATTCGGTCACGCCCAGCGCGAAGCGATCGGCATACAGGCGGGCGATGTCCTGGCTGATGCGATTGGTCAGCACCGACAGCCGGTAGGGCAGGAAGCGCTCGAGTTCGAGCACGGCGTGGGCGGGTGGGTCGGGTCGGTTCATCGGCTCGTGCTGGGGTGGCGCGGCGGCGGCTGTGCGGTGGGCATCGTTGCGGCGGTGCGGCTTGCGATTGGTTTCACATGAAACTATCATCCCGGCTCACCCCCAGCAAGCGCCGCGAGATCGCCATGAACGCACAGGTGCACAGCCCGCAGCCCAATCTCGGCATCAAGCCGACCACGTTCCCCAATCCGATGGGCATCGACGGCTTCGAATTCGTCGAGTTTTCCGCGCCCGACCGCGCGGGCTTCGATGCCCTGCATGCGCTGTTCCGGCGCATGGGTTTTGCCGCCACGATGCGCCACAAGTCGCGGCCGATCACGCTCTATCGCCAAGGTGGGGTGAACTTCCTCGTCAACGAGGAGGCCGACGCTTTCGCCGCCGATTTCGCCGGCAAGCACGGGCCCTGCGCCTGCGGTTTCGCCATTCGCGTCTCGCGTCCGGCGCATCAGGTGCGCGACGAGGTGCTGGCGCGCGGCGGCGAGGCGATCGGCCATCACGAGGCCAGCAAGGCGGTGCCGGCACCGGTGGTCAAGGGCATTGGCGATTGCATGCTGTATCTGGTCGATCGCTACGGCGATGCCGGCAGCATCTACGACTTCGACTACGAGCCGATCGCCGGCGCCGAGCAGAACCCGGCCGGCTTCGGGCTGACCTTCATCGACCACCTCACCCACAACCTCTACTTCGGCAACATGGAGAAGTGGGCCGACTACTACGAGAAGCTGTTCAACTTCCGCGAGATCCGCTACTTCGACATCAAGGGCCTGAAGACCGGGCTGGTGTCGAAGGCGATGACCGCGCCGGATGGCATCGTGCGCATTCCGCTCAACCAGTCGTCCGACCCCAAGAGCCAGATCAACGAGTACCTCGACCAGTATCACGGCGAGGGCATCCAGCACATCGCCTGCTTCACCGACGACATCTACGCCACCGTCGAGCGCATGCATGCCGCCGGGGTGGAGTTCCTCGATACCCCCGACACCTATTTCGATGTCATCGACGCGCGCGTGCCCAACCACGGCGAGGACGTGCCGCGCCTGCGCCGCAACAAGATCCTGATCGATGCCGACCCGGAGACCAAGCAGCGCAAGCTGCTGCAGATCTTCACCCAGAACTGCATCGGGCCGATCTTCTTCGAGATCATCCAGCGCAAGGGCAACGAAGGTTTCGGCGAGGGCAATTTCCAGGCGCTGTTCGAATCGATCGAGCGCGACCAGATCAAGCGCGGGGTGCTCTGAGGGTTGGCGCGGGCTCGGAGACATCATCTGCGGTGACGGATTGTTCGGCGCTGCAAGAGGATGGATCGTCCCGCAAAGGGGTGTGAGGCGATCGGGAGTGGGCCTGGCGACCGACCCCTCACCCCAACCCCTCTCCCGGCGGGAGAGGGGCTTGACCCGGATGATGTGTCGGGGCGGGAGGTTGAGTGGCGTTGTGGCGCTTGCTGCGTGAGCGCGCGCGAGGATGGAAGCTCCGCTGCCCTGGACGACATGACTGTGAGCAGCAGGCCGTCGAGTTGCGCAATTCGCCATTGGAAAGCCCCTCTCCCGACGGGAGAGGGTTGGGGAGAGGGGCCGAATGCCGACACATCTTCGTCCACCCAACGACTCGCTTGTGCTCGATCGTGTGCGTGAGCTGCGGGTTTCATCGACCGATGCCGAGCGCGAGCTGTGGTTTCATCTGCGCGCTCGTCGATTGAACGGGTTGAAGTTCAGACGCCAGCATCCGGTGCCGCCTTATATCGTCGATTTCTTCTGCGAAGCCGCAATGCTGGTCATCGAACTGGATGGATCGCAGCACGATGAGGTGGCCGACGCGGCGCGCACGCGGTTTCTCGAGGCGCATGGCATGAAGGTGATGCGGTTCTGGGACAACGATGTACTGACCCGAACAGAGGCCGTGCTGGAGGCGATCTTGAACGCTGTCGGAGGGCGGCCCCTCACCCCAACCCCTCTCCCGTTGGGAGAGGGGCTGAAAGCACCGTATCCGCCGTCGCCAAACCATCTCCCGTCGGGAGAGGGGCTGAAAGCGCCGCGTTCGCCGTCGCGTACACCGACCGGTTTGCGCGGCGGCGCGAAGGATCGCTGCCGGCTGAAAGCACGGCGTCCGCCGTCGCCAGCACGGACACTCCCAACCCCTCTCCCGTCGGGAGAGGGGCTGAAAGCCCGGCTTCGTGAAGGTCAGGCTGAGCCCGGCCCAGCGCATCTCCCGCCGGGAGAGACACTTCAAGCGAATGAACCCGAACAGGAATTCAGACCATGACGATGACGCACCACCACTACATGACCGGCTTCGGCAACGAGTTTTCCACCGAAGCCATCGCCGGCACGTTGCCCGCCGGGCGCAATTCGCCGCAACGGGTGGCGCACGGCTTGTATGCCGAACAACTCACCGGCACCGCGTTCACCGCACCGCGCCACGCCAATCGCCGCAGCTGGCTGTATCGCATCCGGCCGGCGGCGGTGCATGGCGCGTTTGAATTGCTGGCCGACAGCACCTTCCACAATCGTTTCGGCGACACTCCGACCAGCCCCGAGCGGTTGCGCTGGAGCCCGCGCCCGCTGCCGACCACGCCGACGGACTTTCTCGACGGCCTGTTCACCGTCGCCGGCAATGGCAGCCCGGCCGCGGGCAATGGCATCGGCATCCATCTGTACGCGGCCAATCGATCGATGCAGATGCGCTTTTTCTGCGATGCCGATGGCGAGTTGCTGATCGTGCCGCAGCAGGGGCGACTGCACATCGCCACCGAGCTGGGCGTGCTCGACGTCGAGCCGCAGCAGATCGCGGTGATCCCGCGCGGTGTGCGTTTTCGCGTCGGTCTGCCCGATGGCCACGCCAGCGGCTATGTCTGCGAAAACTTCGGCGCCTTGCTGAAATTGCCCGACCTCGGCCCGATCGGCAGCAATGGCCTGGCCAACCCGCGTGATTTCGAATATCCGGTGGCGGCGTTCGAAGATGTGGAGGGCGATTTCGAACTGGTCACCAAGTTCCAGGGGCACCTGTGGCGGGCGCCGATCGGGCACAGCCCGCTCGATGTGGTCGGCTGGCACGGCAATTGCGCGCCGTATCGCTACGACCTGCGCCGCTTCAACACCATCGGCTCGATCAGCTACGACCATCCCGACCCGTCGATCTTCCTGGTGCTGCACTCGCCCAGCGACACCCCCGGCACAAGCAACGTCGACTTCGCGATCTTCCCGCCGCGCTGGCTGGTGGCGCAGGACACCTTCCGGCCACCGTGGTTCCATCGCAACATCGCCAGCGAGTTCATGGGCCTGGTGCATGGCGTGTACGACGCCAAGGCCGACGGCTTCCTGCCCGGCGGCTGTTCGCTGCACAACTGCATGAGCGGGCACGGCCCGGATGCGGCGACCTTCGCCAAGGCCAGCGCCGCCGATCTGACCAAGCCCGATGTGATCGCCGACACCATGGCGATCATGTTCGAGACCCGTGCGGTGATTCATCCGACCGCGCAGGCGCTGGCGGCAGCCGAGTTGCAGCGCGACTACTGGCAGTGCTGGCAGGGCCTGGCGCGCCACTTCACGCCGCCGGCGTGAGCCGTTGACGAACACCGCCGTGCCACGCGCGCTGGTGTTCGGCGGCAGCGGCCAACTCGGCGACGGGTTGTTGCCGCTGCTGCGTGCTGCCGGTTACGAGGTGCTGGCGGTCTCGCGGCAAGCGCGTGCGCCCGGTGATGGCCTGCGCTGGTGGGTGGGCGCGCTCGATGGCGCGCTGGCGCGGCCGAGCGGCGACTTCGACGTGGTATTCAGCCTCGGCCCACTCGATGCCTTTGTGCGCTGGCAGGCCCGCGTCGGCGCGGTGGCGGTGCGCGTGATCGCGTTCGGATCGACCAGCATGGCGACCAAGGCCAGCGCGGCCGCGTTGGCTGAACGCGCGCTCGCCGCGCGCCTGCGCGACGCCGAGGAAGATCTGTTCGCCTGCGCCGACCGAAACGGATTTGCCGCCACCGTGCTGCGGCCGACGCTGATCTACGGCCGTGGCCGCGACCGTACGCTGACGCGCATCGCCGCGTTCGCGCAACGGCGCGGTTTTTTCGTGCTGCCGCGCGGTGCGGCCGGCCGCCGCCAGCCGGTGCATGTCGACGACCTGGCGGCGGCGGCAGTGACGCTCGCGCAAGCGCCTGCGCTGACAAGCCGCGCCTACGATCTGCCCGGCGGCGAAACGATTGCGTTCGATGCGATGGTGCAACGCCTGCTCGACTGCCTGCCGCGGCGGCCGCGCCTGCGGCGGTTGCCGATGCCGCTGTTCCGGTTGGCGCTACTGGCCGCGCGCGGCGTCGGCGCCGCCGACGGCATCGAATCCGGCATGCTCGAGCGCCTGCAGGTCGATCAGGTATTCGACGCCGGCGATGCGCGCCGCGATTTTGGTTATGCGCCGCGGCCGTTCGCGCCGACACCAGCGATGTTCGGCGTGGGTGGGGTGGATTCGTGAATGCGTGATCGGTTGGCGCAAATCGATATCAGTTAGTGATACTGTAAACAAGTGAAACGCAAGCACGCCAGCACTCTTGCTTCGATCTTCGCCCATCCGACGTCCGCCAATATCCCGTGGCGAGACATCGAGGCACTGTTCAAGGCGTTGGGCGCAGAAGTCGAGCAGCGAGAAGGGTCGCGTGTTGCCGTGATCCTGTTCGGCGAGGTGCAGGTGTATCACCGGCCACATCCACAGCCCGTCACGGACAAAGGTGCGGTGGCCAGTATCCGCAAATGGCTGGAATCCCACGGAGCAGCCCCATGAACAACCTCATGAACATCAATGGTCATACGGCCGTGATCAGTTTCGACCCGGATCTGGGCCAGTTCCGCGGGGAGTTCACCGGGCTCAATGGCGGCGCTGATTTCTACGCAAGCAGTGTTGCCGCGCTGCGCGCTGAAGGCGCTCGCTCGCTCGCAACCTTCCTGGCCGTCTGCAAGGAGCGGGGCATCGATCCACGCAGAAATTTCTCCGGCCGGTTTGTCCTGAGGCTGCCGTCCAGACTGCATGCTCGGGTCACGGAGGCTGCCAGCGCAGCCGGCGTGAGCGTGAACCAATGGGTCACGCAAACCCTGGAACGCGAGGTTCATGACTGACTGCCGGATCGCCGTACGGGCGCAGTTCGGCCGTGCTGATCCAGTGAAAGGGTACTTTTTTGCTACCGACACCGACTTTCGGTCTTGAACCTGACCCCGGCCGTGCTCGCCGAGGGGCGAGCTCCACCGGCAGTCAATCCAGCACGATCCCCGCCAGCCGCTGCAAGGCCTCGGCATATTTCGCCCGCGTCGCCGCGATGATGGCGGCAGGAACACGCGGCCCCGGCGCGGTCTTGTTCCAGTCCAGCGTTTCCAGATAATCGCGCACGAACTGCTTGTCGTACGACGGCGGGCTGGTGCCTACTTCGTAGGTATCGGCCGGCCAGAAGCGCGAGGAATCCGGGGTGAGCATTTCGTCCATCACCCGCAGGCGGCCGTTCTCGTCGGTGCCGAATTCGAGTTTGGTGTCGGCGATCAGGATGCCGCGCTGGGCGGCGTAGGCGGCGGCGAATTTGTAAATCGAAAGCGTCGCCGCGCGCACCTGTTCGGCCAGTTCGGCGCCGATGGTCGCGACCACGGCATCGAAGCCGATGTTCTCGTCGTGCGCGCCGACCGCGGCCTTGGTCGAGGGCGTGAAAATCGGTTCGGCCAATTGCTCGGCCTGGCGCAGGCCATCGGGCAGGCGAATTTCGCTGACGCGGCCGGTGCGCTGGTAGTCCTTCCAGCCGCTGCCGATCAGATAGCCGCGCGCGATCGCTTCCACCGGCACGGGCTTGAGGCGCCGGGTCACCACCGCGCGCTTGGCGTACAGCGCGACGTCGGTGCCGGGCGGCAGCACGTCGGCAACATCGCGGCCGGTGAGGTGGTTGGGCATCAGGTGCGCGGTCTTGGCGAACCAGAAATTGCTGATCTGGCAGAGCATCTCGCCCTTGCCGGGAATCGGGTCGGGCAGCACCACGTCGAACGCCGACAGGCGGTCGCTGGCGACGATCAGCAGTTCGTTGCCGGGCAGCGCGTAGACGTCGCGCACCTTGCCGCGATGGATCAATTCGAGGCCGGGCAGATCGGATTGCGACAGGGTGGTGGCCATGCGCGGGTTCCACGGAAAAGGGCGTCATTGTAGCGACCACGGCGCATCGTCGCAGGCGTCGCGGAGGCGGCGCGGTAGAATGTGCGTCGATTCATCACTGCGCGGCGGCCCGGATGTCGAAATGCCTTATTGCTCCATCGATCCTCTCCGCCGATTTCGCGCGTCTGGGCGACGAAGTCAACGCGGTGCTGCGCGCCGGTGCCGACTGGATCCACTTCGACGTGATGGACAACCACTACGTCCCCAATCTCACCATCGGCCCGCTGCTGTGCGAGGCGCTGCGCAAGCACGGCGTCACCGCGCCGATCGACGTGCATCTGATGGTGAAACCGGTCGATCGCATCGTCCCTGACTTCGCCAAGGCCGGCGCGACTTCGATCAGCTTTCACCCGGAAGGCAGCGAGCACATCGACCGCACCATCGGGCTGATCCACGAATCGGGCTGCAAGGCCGGCCTGGTGTTCAATCCGGCGACGCCGCTGGAGTATCTGGATTTCGTGCTCGACAAGCTCGACATCGTGCTGGTGATGTCGGTCAACCCCGGTTTCGGCGGGCAGAAGTTCATCCCGATGGCGCTGGAGAAGATCCGTCGCGTGCGCGAGCGCATCGATGCCAGCGGTCGCGACATTCGCCTGGAAGTCGATGGCGGCGTGAAGGCCGACAACATCGGCGCGATCGCTGCCGCCGGGGCCGACACCTTCGTCGCCGGCTCGGCGATCTTCGGCGCAGGTGACTACGCCGCCGAGATCGCGGCGATGCGGGCGGCGGTGGCGGCGGTGCGCTGAAGCCGCACTCCCAGCGAACGGGTTTCGCGGTGAGGTTCGACAGGCTCACCACGAACGGGTTTCGCGGTGTGGTTCGACGGGCTCACCACGAA
>JAFEFT010000042.1 GCA_018240435.1 Pseudomonadota bacterium | reverse complement strand
GTCTGTTCCATCGACAGCACCACCTGCGCCCACTGCGGCGGCGCGGGACGGATCGTCGCCAGCATCGAGGAACCCACCGCCATCCGCGCCATCCTCGCCCACTTCGAGAAGCACGGCGCGCTGGAGCAAGCGCACTACCGGCCCGCAGCGCGCGCCCCGCCGCCGGCCGCGTGACGAGGTGCCGGCCACTCAACCGGAAGCGAAAGCAGAATCCGATCCGATGCGGCCACGACCCCGCAGGGCTGCGCTCGGCCCTGTGCCGGGATTCGGTGAGAAATGGCTACGCACTGAGCCGCTGCGTGGCCCCGCGATGTCGAAAACCCACGCATGAACCCCCGATCTGTGCCCGATCTGTGCCCAAAGCGGCGCTTGCGCGGCCGCTTCCTACCCGCCAGATTCGCAAAAAAGGGCGGTTGAACTTCCTATACCCTTCGCGTTTCCCTTTCGACCCACCGGCCACCGCGTCGAGAACCGAGGACATCGCCCATGACCGACCCGCTTCGCATCGACATTCCCCTCGTCCTCCCCGAGGTGACCGACGCAGCCGATCGCTGTGTCGGCCGGCTGCTCGCCGACCTGCAGGCGCGAGAGGGCGTTTCTAAGGCGCACGTCGTTGCGGCGAGCGAGTCCGCGCCCCCACAACTGTGCGTGCATTACGACCCGTCGGTGCTGACGCTGCCGCGGATCCGTCAGCTGGTGATCGCCGCAGGCGCGCAGGTTTCGGCGCAGTTCGGGCACGCGATCTGGCATGTCGGTGCGCCGCACGCCCGGCGGGCGCGTTCGCTTACCGAGCACCTGCGGTCGATCCCGGGGGTGTTGGATGGCGCGGTCAGCGCGAGCGGCGTGGCGCGCGTGGAGTTCGATCGAACCGTCAGCTCGGAGGAGGCCATCCGCGCGGAACTCGAGCGCCTTGCAGGCGCGACTGGCGTGGCAGCTACGACCGCAGGGGGTCGGGGCGCCGGGATCGATGAGTCGGCGCATGGCGGGCGCGGCACGCGGGATGGGCACTCCGATCAAGCGGCGCCCGATGAACGCGACCAGCACGGCAAGGGCGACGAGCACGGCCATTCCCACGGCGACGGCGGCTTCTGGTCGGGGACGGAGTTGCGCTTCGCGCTGGCGTGCGGCGTGCTACTGCTGATCGGGTTCCTGCTCGAGCGCTTCGCGACGGTGCCGACGTGGATCCCGCTCGCCGCCTACGTCGGTGCCTATGGGTTCGGCGGCTGGTTCACGGCGCGCGAGGCGCTCGACAACCTGCGAATGAAGCGGTTCGAGATCGACACCCTCATGCTCGTTGCAGCGGGGGGCGCGGCCGCGCTCGGTGAGTGGGCGGAGGGCGCCCTCCTGCTGTTTCTCTTCAGCTTCGGGCATGCCCTCGAGCATTACGCCATGGGGCGCGCGAAGCGGGCGATCGAGGCGCTGGCCGAACTCGCGCCGCGGACCGCGACCGTGCGGCGTGGCGGGGCCTTGGTCGACATCCCCGTGGAGGAGCTCGCGCTCGGCGACGTCGTGGTCGTCAAGCCCAATTCCCGCCTGCCGGCCGACGGCTTCATCATCGCCGGCGACAGCAGCATCGACCAGGCGCCGGTGACCGGGGAGAGCATTCCGGTCGACAAGCGTGCAGTCCCCGACCCGGCAGCGGCCCGCGCCAATCCGGACGGCATCGATGCCGCGCACCGCGTCTTTGCGGGCACGATCAACGGAAGCGGCGTCATCGAGATCGAGGTCACGCGCAAGTCCAGCGACAGCGTGCTGTCGAAGGTGGTCCGAATGGTCAGCGAGGCGGAGACGGAGAAGTCGCCGACGCAACGCTTCACCGACCGCTTCGAGCGCGTCTTCGTGCCGGCGGTGCTCGTGCTGGCGGTGCTGTTGCTGTTCGCCTGGGTGGTGGTGGACGAACCGTTCCGGGACAGCTTCTATCGCGCGATGGCCGTGCTGGTGGCGGCCAGCCCGTGCGCTTTGGCGATCGCGACGCCCAGCGCCGTGCTGTCCGGCATCGCCCGCGCAGCGCGCGGCGGCGTGCTGGTGAAAGGCGGGGGACCGCTGGAGAACCTCGGATCCGTGTCGGCCATTGCGTTCGACAAGACCGGCACGCTGACCGAGGGGAAGCCTCGCATCACCGATGTGGTCCCAGCCAGCGGCGTGGACCCCGCCGAGCTGCTCCGCGTCGCGGTCGCGGTCGAGAGCCTCAGCGATCATCCGCTGGCTCGCGCGATCGCGACCGACGGGCGCGCACGCCTCGGCGGCGCCGACGTGCCCCCGGCCACCGACCTCGAAAACCTCATTGGCCGCGGCGTCAAAGCGCAACTCGCGGGCGAAACGGTCTACATCGGCAAGGCCGAGATGTTCGGCACGGATGGGATCGCGCCGCTGTCGGACGAGATGGCCGCCGCGATTGCCGCGCTTCGGGAGCAGGGGCGCACCAGCATGGTCGTGCGTCGCGGCCGCGACGACCTCGGCGCGATCGGCCTCATGGATACGCCCCGCGAAGCAGCCAGGGCGGCGCTCGCTCGGCTCAAGGCGATGGGCATCCGGCGGATGATCATGATCTCCGGCGACCATCAGAAGGTGGCCGAGGCCATCGCCCGGGAGGTCGGGCTGGATGAGGCCTGGGGCGATCTGATGCCACAGGACAAGGTCGAGGCGATCAAGAAGCTGAGGGCCGAACAGAAGGTGGCTATGGTCGGCGACGGCGTCAACGATGCGCCCGCCATGGCTAGCGCGACCGTGGGCGTGGTGATGGGCGCCGCCGGGTCCGACGTGGCGATGGAGACCGCCGACGTCGCACTGATGGCCGATGACCTGTCGAACCTGCCGTTCGCGGTCGGGCTCAGCCGGAAGACCCGCGCGATCATCCTGCAGAACGTGTACGTGAGCCTCGGCATCGTCGCCGTTCTCGTTCCCGCCACGATCTTCGGATTGGGCATCGGGCCCGCGGTAGCGGTGCACGAGGGCTCCACGCTGCTGGTCGTGTTCAATGCGCTGCGGTTGCTTGCCTATCGGGAGGCCGCTCGATGAGCCGGCGAGGCGGATACGTGCCGCACTCGGCCCTTCGAATGGCGTCGGGCCGGCGAGCCTGCCCGCACGGCTGCCCGATGAACCGGGCGGTGTCATGAACATGCCCACCGACCTCACGGCTGCACTGGCGGCGGAGTTCGCTATGCCCGGCGCTTCGGTCATCCTAGAAACGGCAGTTGGATGCGCCCGAGCGTGCCGTGATGGGCGCGTCAGGCAAGGCGTGAGGACGCGGCAGGCCCGTGCCTGCGAGGACGAGCAACGCCGCATGGCGCGACCAGCGCGGTGCGATCGGGTGCATAGCGCGCTCACCCAACAGGTGAACGCGACCGAAGCCGTGAAAGTCAGCATTCATGCGGGTTGCCCAAGGATAGCGAGCGGTCAACTGCCGTTTCTAGGGTCATGCTGGTCAGCAGCCTTCGACTGCTGCTGGCGGCGGTGCTCGGCGGCGCCATCGGGTACGAGCGCGAGAAGAAGGAGCGATCGGGAGGGCTGAAGACTCACATCCTGGTGTCCGTTGGTTCGGCGCTGTTCGTGATGGCGCCGCTCTACGCAGGCGTTTCGCAGGCCGACAACACGCGGGTCGTCCAGGGCGTGGTGTCGGGTATCGGTTTCCTCGGCGCCGGCGCGATCCTCAAGCTGCAGCGGGACATGCGTGTCGAAGGGCTGACCACCGCGGCGAGCATCTGGCTCACCTCGGCGATCGGCGTCGCTGCCGGGCTCGGCAATGCGCTCCTGGCGATCATCGCCACGGGCGTGGCTCTGTTCGTGACCGCCGTGATTCCGCGCCTGGTCCCCGATGGCGGCCGGAAGTGAGTGCGGTGGACAGGCGACAAGCGACGTGACGGAGGAAGCGATCCATGGGTAAGGCATGTTGCGGGCCCGGGCCCGACGTCGAACGCCTGCAGGCGGAGCAGCGGCGGGCGCTCAAGATCGTGCTCGCGATCAATGCATCTACCTTCGCGATGATGCTGGTCGCGTCGCTGGCGAGCGGATCGGTGTCCCTGTTGTCGGGTGGGCTGGACAACCTGGGCGATGCGCTGACGTACGGCGCAAGCATCGCTGTCGTCGGCCGCCCGGCCCCCTGGAAGGCGCGAGTCAGCCTGCTCAAGGCGGCGTTGATCCTCGCTGCGGCAATGGGCGTCGCCGTCCAGCTCGCCATCCGCATCGGCGAGCCCTCGGCCCCGGCACTGGACACGATGTCCGTGGCGGCCGTACTGAACCTGGCGGCGAACGTCTATTGCCTGCGACTGCTCACACCCTTCCGGCATGGCGACATCAACATGGCGTCGTCCTGGGAGTGCTCCCGCAACGACGTGATGGAAGGCGTCGCCGTTCTGCTGACGGCGGGCGCGGTCTGGCTGACCGGCTCCGGATGGGCGGACATCGTGGTCGCCGCCGCGCTGCCGCCGGCGACGGCAACGCGATCCAGGCGCGGATCAAGCAGATCAAGGCGCAGATCGAGGAGACCACCTCCGATTACGACCGCGAGAAGCTGCAGGAGCGCGTGGCGAAGCTCGCCGGCGGCGTGGCGGTGATCAAGGTCGGCGCCGCGACGGAAGTCGAGATGAAGGAGAAGAAGGCGCGCGTCGAGGACGCGCTGCACGCGACCCGCGCGGCGGTCGAGGAAGGCATCGTGCCGGGCGGCGGCGTGGCGCTGCTGCGCGCGCGTGCGGCCATCGCCGAGCTCAAGGGCGCCAACGAGGATCAGAATCACGGCATCCAGATCGCGCTGCGCGCGATGGAAGCGCCGCTGCGCGAGATCGTCACCAACGCCGGCGAGGAGCCGTCCGTCATCGTCAACAAGGTGAAGGAAGGCACCGGCAGCTTCGGCTACAACGCGGCCACCGGCCAGTTCGGCGACATGCTCGAGATGGGCATCCTCGACCCGACCAAGGTGACCCGCACCGCGCTGCAGAACGCCGCCTCGATCGCCGGCCTGATGATCACCACCGAGGCGATGGTCGGCGAGCTGCCGAAGAAGGACGAGAAGGCCGCCGGCGCCGGCATGGGCGGCATGGGCGACATGGATTTCTAAGCCCCGCGATC
>JAFEFT010000041.1 GCA_018240435.1 Pseudomonadota bacterium | reverse complement strand
CGGAACTCGGAACTCGGAACTCGCAACGGCGCGCGCTTGGGCCCGTGGCAATCGTGACCCGGGATACCGCCGTGATCCGGTACGCCTGCTTGCAACGATTCCCTATTCCCTATTCCCGGCGATTCAGTGCGCTGTCGCATCCGCCTCCACCCACTGGCGCAGATGGGTGCTGTCGTCGGGCGATACGTCGATGAAGCGAAAGCCGATCCAGATGCGCCCGGGGATGGCGGCCGGCTCCGACCACAGGTGGTGGGCGCCGACTTCATAGGCGCGGCGGCCTCCGGCTTGGTCGATCAGGACGAAACGGAACTGGTAGAGCGCATCATCGATCAGGCCCTGCTCGGCCTGGATCAGCATGCCCGTTTCCGACAGGTTGCCGAGGTGGCCGATCACGGCGTCGGTCATCGTGTCCTGCACCTCGACCACGCGATCGAGGTTGCGACGGGGTTTGCGGCGATGATCGTTCATGCCCTGGCCCCGGTTTCATGATCGGCGTGGGCCGGGCCGCGCAGCAAATCCTTGACGCGGAACAAGGCGCGATCGAGCAGCGATTCGCGTTTGGGTTCGACGATGCGAACCTGATTGCGCGCCATCGCCCGGGCGAGAGCGTCGAGGGTGTGGTCGCCGACCTTTTGGCCACGATGGTTGATGAACAGGCAGTGGCCGCTGATCGGGCTGAACCACGACAGGCGACGACGCACGCAGTCGCCTTGCTGGTTGGTGACGAATTCGAACCAGGTGCCGAACGGCAACTCGCGCAGCCGTTCGAGGCAGCGCTGCTCGTGCGGATTCAAGCTCGGCAGGTCGCCTTCGTCGCCCTTGGCCACCGATTGCTCGCCGAGGCGGGCACGGTTTTTCATCTTCAGCGCCAATTCGGTGCGGCTGGCCGGATCGTCGTTCATGTCGGTGCCAGTGCCCAGACGCAGGCCGATCGCCGCCGCTTCGTCGGCGTGGTAGCCCACCTGCATCAGCGAGCGTTCGACGTGCTCGCTCAATTGCGTCTGTTGCTCGGGGTCGATCGTCGCCAGTTCGGTGCCGCCGGTGACCGCCGATGCGGTGGTCGCGATCTGGTTGGCGATCTCGACCTGATGGCGCCACTCTTGCGAGTCCTCGCCGTGGCGCAGCGCGGTCAACGCCAGCACGTCGGTCCATGCCTGGGTGAGCAGCGAACGGGTGAACGGTGGCACCGGATGGGCGTTGGTGATCTCGGCCATGATCCGGCTGGCGTGTGCCTGCGCGATCGCCAGCTTCTCGCGGCCCTGCGCCGCCTCGACATGGCGACGCTCGGCCAGTTCAGCGCGGCGCATCACCGCCTGCGTCTGGCTGGCCAGATCGGAAAGCATGGTGTTGAACAGGCCGATGTCGCCGTCGAATTCCTGGCTGATCCGGGTGACGATGCGCTCGACGTTGCCGATCAGTTCACGATCGGCGGCATCGTCGCCGGCCCAGTACGCGCCGGTTTCGGCAACCGCATCGAGCACCTGCCGTGCCGGATGCTGCTGTTCGCTGAAGAAGGCCTTGTCGGACAACGCCACCCGCAGCAACGGCACCTGCAGGCGGCTGAGCAGGTGCGCCGCGGTGCTGTTGGGGCGCACGTCCTTCATGATCTCGTCGAACAGCAGGCCGACCAGGTCGATGGTGTCGGTGTCCTCGCTGGCCAGCGCCGGGGCGCTGTCGTTGCCGGTGATCTGGCGCAGTTGCGCGAGCAGGTCCTGCTTGACGTGGGTGATGGTCGGCGGCCGCATCTGGCCGTTGACCATCACCGCCCCCGGCGGCCGGCGCTGCAACAGGCCCAGCACCGATTGCACGTCGCTGGCGGCCACCGTGCCCGGTGCCCGTTCCGAGCCGGGCGCCATGCTCGCCGCTGGCAGGCCGCGGGCGTTGTGCAGCAATTCGCGCAGGTTGGTGTAGATCGCATCGTCGGCGCGGCGCTGCGGCACGGCGCCCGCCGTGGTGGCGAATGTCTCGCCCGGCCAGCCGGTGACCACCGCCAGCCGGGGTGCGCCGAGCGGCTCGGCGGCGACGTGCGCCGGCGAGGTCGCATGGCGTGCGGTGCCCGTCGATCTGGGCGGCGCGGTGGCTGGTGCCGGCTCGGCGCGCGGATCTTCCGCTCGTGCGCCTTGCCGGTAGCGCGCCGGCATGTACACCAGATTCGGCAGCACACCGCGATGGATGAGGTAGTTGTTGATGGCTTCGACCAACGCCGTGTAGTGCGTCATCGCATGCGCATCGAACTGCCGGAACAGCAACTGCCGATGTTCCGGATGCAATTCGAAACAGCGGCTGGCGCGGCGCATGTATCGGCACAGGGCGTGCGGGCCGATCGGCAACGAGTCGGTATCCAGTGCCGGCTTGCCGGCGACCACGCCCATGCGCTGGCCGAGCAGGAACAACGGCAGGCTGGACTTCATCTCCGCGCGCGAGGCGATCTCGTGCAGCAAGGTGGTTTCGTCCATGTCGGCTTCGGCGACCAGTTCCAGGTCGTTGAAGCTGATCGAATCGGCGGTCTGGCGCTCGTCGCGGGCCGGATCGCGAATCGTCGCCAGGCCGGCCTCGAGCAGTGCGATGTAGCGCGGCATCAGGTCGAAACGACCATGCTTGATCGTGCCCAGCGCTTCGAGGCAGCGCTGTTGCGCATCGTTGTTGCGCGCCTGCCCGGCGAGTTTGAACAACTGCTGTTCGAGGCCGTCGAGCGTCGCCGTCAGGGCGCGGTCGAGCTCGCCGGTGAGCAGTTCGAAAACGCCCTCCAGCAAGGTGCGTACGCGCCGCGGCAGCACCCGCGAGGACAGCGTCACCGGTGCCGCAGTGGCGTTGGAGGTTGCAGAGCCAGCGATCGGCGACATCCCGACTTCCATCCGGACGGACACCGCCGATCATATTCCAGCCGCCGCCCGTCGCCTATAGGCAAGGCCCGACGGCGGCCGGAGCGAGCATTGCGCGCGCCGCGACCGCCGCCGGCATCGGTCAGGGTTGTTGCTGCCAGGACAGCGTCAACAGCACGTTGCGGCCGGGTGTCTGATAGCCGTGCGCCAGTTCGTGGTTCTTGTCGAACAGGTTGTTCAGGCGCAATTGCGCGCTCCAGCCGGGATGGAAGTTCCAGCGGGCACCGAGGTTGAGCAGCGCATAGCCACCATCGGCACCGCCGTAGTCCTGTCGCACCGATGCCGCCAGCCCGTCGACCGACACGTCCCAGCCGTTGCCGAGATCGTAGTGCGCGTCGGCGGCGAGCTTGCGACGCGGGCGGCGCAGCAGCGGCGAGCCGGTGTCGTCGTTGCGCGGGTCTTGCACGGTGATCGCGGTGCCGGCGTTCCAGCGGCCGCGCACGAAACGGTACGACAGCTCGGCGCCGTCGAGGGTGGCGCGATCGACATTGATCGCGGCGTAGTTCACGCCATCGAAGGCGATCAGATCGCGCACGCGCGTGTGCCAGACGGACAAGGTGAAGTGATGTTCGGGCGCAGGCGTGAACTCCAACCCGCCTTCGAGGCTGCGCGAACGCTCCGGCTGCAACAGCGGATTGCCGGCATAAAAACCGAAGTAACCCGGCGAATACAGTTCGTCGAAACTCGGCGCGCGAAAGCCCGTTCCCCACGAGGCGCGAAACCGCCAGTCCGGCGCGATCTGCCAGCCCCAGGCGACGTTGCCGGTGGTGGCGCCACCGAACTGGCTGTTGTCGTCGTGACGAATCGCCAGCTCGATCTGCTGCGATTCGAAATGGCCGTCGTAGCCGGCGAAGCCGGCGGAATTGGTGGTGGTGCGCGCGTAATCGATGCCGTCGGGATGGGCGCTGTAGATGTTGAAGGTGGTGCCGGCCTGTCGCTGCCAGTTGCCGCCGAAGGTGAACACGTTGCCGGCGCTGATCTGCACGGTGTTGATCCAGTCCACGCTGGTGCGATGGCTGACGACGTTCGTGCCGTAAATCGGCGTATCGATGGCATTGCTTGCCCCGCCCACGGTCAGCGCCTGCGACCATGCGCCGGTGACCGGGCCGGACAGCGTCGCGCCACCGGAAGTGTTGCGCGCGAACGAGCGCGACGGGTCGGGGCCGACGGTCGGGCCGCCGTCGAACATCGCGTTGCCATCGGTGTGGATGGCCGTCACCGCCAGTGTCTGCGTGCCCAGCGGGATGTTGCCGCGCACGCTGGCATTGCGGTTGCGATAGCCGTCGTCGTCGGGATTGCCGTACGGGTTGTAGCGATCGGTGGCGGAAAATCCGCGCTGCGCGTCCTCACCGGCGACGATGCCGATGTGGGCGTCGTCGTCGCCGGGGGTGCCGAAGGCGACGTAGCCGCCGCGTTGCGCGTAGCTGCCGGCCTTGGCGCTGGCCGACCAGCCATGCGCCTTGCGGGTGAAGATCTGGATCACGCCGCCGATCGCGTCCGAACCCCAGTACGCCGCGCGCGGGCCGCGCACGATTTCGATGCGATCGATCTGTTCCAGCGGCAAATTGGCGAAGTCGAAGATGCCGTTGCTGGCGGCGGCGACGCGAATGCCGTCGATCAATATCAAGGTCTGATTGTTATTGGCACCGCGCAAATACACGGTGCTGGACTGGCCGGCACCGCCGGTGCGGGACACGTCCACGCCGGCCTGTTGTGCGAGTAACGAGACGACATCGAGCGCCGGGCTGTTGTCGATGTCCTGCCGGGTGATGACGGTGACGGCGGCGAGCGAATCGTCGACCGTCTGCGCGTGGCGAACGCCGGTGACGACGACCTTGTCGAGATCGGTGGGCGTGTCGGCTGCGATGGCAATCGCGGGCGTGAGAATGGACGCGAGCGCGATGGCGATGACGCGCCGGCGCGGTGCTGCGAACTGCATGGACATGAGAGAAAACTCCGTTGCGCAAACCCCGTGGGTGGCGCGAACGGAAGGCAGCAGCGGGCGGGCAGGCGTGCGGCGACGGCAAGCTCGCGCACATCGCCCTCCGCGACGCACCGGTGATGCCACGAGCCGGTCTCCGGGCTTGCCAGTGACGGCGCAGACGAGGAATCGGCTGCGGCGTCCATCCTCCGCCTTCCCGCTTGCGCAGTGGCGTGATGGAGGACTCGACTGGCTTACCGTTGCGGGGGCAGCGCCGGATTCGCACCGGCTTCCCGAGCACTCGGGGCGGGCACCAGAATACAGAAGACAGAGGACAGAGGACAGAAGACAGAAGACAGAAGACAGAAGACAGAAGACAGAAGACAGAAGACAGAAGACAGAAGACAGAAGACAGAAGACAGAGGGTCGTCTGTTGGCGGTCGTCTGTAGTCAGAAACCCTTTCCCGTCTGAGAAAGGTTGGGATGGGTCGAAGCGACAGGCGAAGCGCGCATGGATCCGGCGTTACCGCTTCGCCTGTCGGCGTTCCCGGCTGCCGCGCCGTGGCGCGGTTGCCATCAACCCGCCTTTTCCCGATGGACGATGGGCCTTCATGGCAGCGCCAACCGAATGCCGTCTACCGGATGCTGACTACAGTCTACTGTCGACTGCCAACCTTCTGTCCTCTGTCCTCAGTCCTCAGTCCTCTGTCCTCCGTCAAAGAAACAACCCGATCACGTCGTTGGTGAAGCGCTGGCCCAGATCCGTCGGGCGCACATGCTCACCGTCGTCGATCAGCCAGCCGCGTGCGCGCGCCGTTGTCAGTCTTTCGTCGATGACCGCGCGCGGCTGGCCGGTGCGGGCCTCGAACAGCGACAGCGCGAAGCCTTCCGGCAGGCGCAGCGCATTGAGCATGAAATCGAACGGTCGGCGAGCGGCGTCGATCCACTCTTCGGTGTCGATACGTTGCTCGCTCGCGGCGGCGGCCATGTAGGCGGTCGGATGCCGACGTTTGCTGCGACGGAGGATGCCGCCGCCCGGATGCCGCTGTCCGCCGTCATCGCCATCGCCGGGCGGCGCGAACGTCGGCAAGGTGATCTTGCCGTGCGCGCCGGCGCCGATGCCCAGGTAATCGCCGAACAACCAGTAATTGCGGTTGTGCGCGCACTGCGCGCCGGCCTTGGCATAGGCCGAGACTTCGTAGTGATTGAAGCCTGCGTCGGCGATCAATCGCTGGCAATGTTCCTGGATGTCCCAGGCCGAGTCTTCGTCGGGAATTCCGGCCGGCGGTTTCGCCGCGAACGCGGTATTGGGTTCGAGCGTGAGCTGGTAATGCGACAAGTGAGTGGGCTGCAACGCCAGCGCGCGCTCGATGTCGTGCGCGGCCATCGCCAGTGTTTGCTGCGGAAGCGCATACATCAGGTCGATGTTGAAGTTGGAATATCCAGCATCTTGGGCGAGCTTGATCGCCGCTTCCGCCTGCGCGCTGTCGTGGATGCGGCCGAGTTTGCGCAGACACGCGTCGTCGAAACTCTGCACGCCGAACGACAGCCGATTCACGCCCGCCGCGAGGTAGTTCTCGAAGCGGCCGTGCTCGGCGGTGCCGGGGTTGGTTTCCAGCGTGATCTCAAGGCCGGGCGCGAAGCGCAGCCGCGCGCTGGCCGCTTGCAGGAAACGGTCGATCGCCTCCGGCGGAAACAGCGACGGCGTGCCGCCGCCGAAGAACACGCTGGTGATCGTGCGGCCCCACACCAGCGGCAGATCCTGATCGAGATCGGCGAGCAGGGCATCGACATAACCATCGAACGGCAACTCGCCGCGCTGCTGGTAGGAATTGAAATCGCAATACGGGCATTTGCGCACGCACCACGGCAGGTGGACGTAGAGCGCGAGCGGGGGCAGGGTCAGCATCGCGCGGCTTTCGTTCGCATGCGCTTCACGCGCGCGGCGCGGGCAGTCGTTCGCACAACGCCGCCAGCGCCTGGCCGCGATGGCTGATCGCGTTTTTCAGCGCCGGATCGAGTTCGGCGGAACTGATGGCGTACCCATCCGGCTGGAACAGCGGGTCGTAGCCGAAGCCGTTGTCGCCGCGCGGGGCGGGCAGGATGCGGCCGCGCCAGATGCCTTCGGCGACCAGCGGCTGCGGGTCGGTCACCGAGCGCAGCAACACCAGCACGCAATAAAAATGCGCCGTGCGCGCGGCGTCGGGCACGTCGTGCAGGCGTTGCAACAGCAGCGCGTTGTTGCCGGCATCGTCGCCGTGGCGGCCGGCGTAACGCGCCGAAAGCAGGCCGGGTTCGCCGCCGAGGGCGTCGACCACCAGCCCGGAATCGTCGGCCAGCGCCGGCAGGCCGGTTGCGCGCGCGGCGTGCCGGGCCTTGATGATCGCGTTCTCGATGAACGTGCTGCCGGTTTCGTCGGCATCGCCGACGCCCAGATCGGACTGCGCGACGAGTTCGTAGCCCGCAGGCGCAAGCAAGTCGCGCAATTCGGCGAGCTTGCCGTGGTTGGAGCTGGCGAGGATGAGGCGGGTCATGGGGTTGGGGCTTGGGGTCTTCTTGCCGTTCGCCCCCGGATCGAGTCCGGGGCAGGCTCTGAGCCTGTCGAAGGGCGTGTCAGGTTTCGCGAAAAGCGTGGTTCGACAAGCTCACCACGAACGGATATTGGAACTCCCAACTCCCAACTCCCGCCCTTCTCGCGAACGAAACGAGGGTGATCGTCGCAGCGCGCGCGACGGCTTACTGGCTCAAAGCGGCTTGCTGCAACGCCAGCAATGCGCGCACGCCTTTTTCGCCGAGCGCGAGCAGGGCATCGAGTTCGTCGCGGCGGAAGGCGTGGCCTTCGGCGGTGCCTTGCAGCTCGATGAAACCGCCGCCGTCGTTCATCACGATGTTCATGTCGGTATCACAGGCCGAATCTTCGGCGTAGTCCAGATCGAGCACGGGCACGCCCTGGAAGATGCCGACCGACACCGCCGCGACCGCGCCGTGCAGCGGATCCTTGGCGATGTCGCCGCGTTTTTTCATCAGGTTCAGCGCATCGACCAGCGCGACATAAGCGCCGGTGATCGCGGCGGTGCGGGTGCCGCCGTCGGCCTGCAACACGTCGCAGTCGATGGTGATGGTGCGCTCGCCGAGCGCGTGGCGATCGACGCAGGCGCGCAGCGCGCGGCCAATCAGGCGCTGGATTTCCAGCGTACGCCCGCCCTGCTTGCCTTGCGCGGCTTCGCGGTTCATCCGCGAATGGGTCGAGCGCGGCAGCATGCCGTATTCGGCGGTCACCCAGCCTTCGCCCTTGCCGCGCAGGAAGGCCGGCACGCGGTTTTCGACGCTGGCGTTGCACAGCACGCGAGTGTCGCCGAAGCTCACCAGCACCGAACCTTCGGCGTGGCGGGTGTAGTGGCGCTGGATGCTGACGGCGCGCAATTGGTCGGGCGCACGGGCGCTCGGGCGGATGCTGGGGTTCAAGCGCGACTCCATGAGAATTCCGCAAGCGCGGCGCGAAAGTTTACCATCCACCTCTTCGCATCCTGTCCGAAGGTTCGGTGCATGGATGTACCGGCCGCATCGGGAGTCGTGATGAGCATACGCAGCATGACCGCCTTCGCCTCCGGCGAGCGCAGCACACCGTGGGGGACGCTCGCCTGCGATGTGCGCGCGGTCAATCATCGTTTCCTCGAACTGGGCGTGCGTTTGCCGGAAGAGTTGCGCGCCATCGAAGCGGCGCTGCGCGAGCGGGTGGCGCAGAAAATCGGGCGCGGCAAGGTCGATGTGAGCCTGCGCTGTCGTCCGCCCGAGGGTGCGTCGGTCGATCTGCAACCCAATGCGGCGCTGCTGGCGCGGCTGGCCGAGGTGGCCGGCGATCTCGATACCCGCTTTCCCGGCATGCACACCGATTTCGTCGATCTGCTGCGCTTTCCCGGCGTGCTCGAAGAGCCGCAGCGCGATGCCGCCGGCTTGCAGGCGCAGGCGCTGGCGCTGCTCGACGAAGTGATCGCCGAGTTCGTTGCCGCCCGCGAGCGCGAGGGCGGCAAGCTGGCGGCGGTGATGCGCGATCGGCTCGACGCCATCACCGCCATCGTCGCGCAGGTGCGGCAGTGGCTGCCGGAAATCCGCGCCGGGCTGCGGCAGAAGTTCCAGACACGGCTGGCCGATCTCAAGCAACCGATCGACCCGGGCCGGCTGGAGCAGGAACTGGTGTTGTGGCTGCAAAAGCTCGATGTCGATGAAGAACTCGACCGCCTCGACAGCCACCTCGCCGAAGCGCGCCGCGTGCTGGCGCTGCCCGAGGCGGTCGGTCGGCGGCTGGATTTTCTGATGCAGGAGTTCAACCGCGAAGCGAATACGCTGGGGTCGAAGTCGGTCGATGCGCGCACCTCGCAGGCGGCGATCGACCTGAAGGTGCTGATCGAACAGTTGCGCGAGCAGGTGCAGAATTTGGAGTGATTGAAGCGTCGAAGATCGGGCATCCTGCCCGACTTCAACAGGCGATTCGAAAAGCGTCGTTTTCGAATCACATCGCCGAGCCATGAAGCCGGCTCGGCGTTGGCACGTCCATGTGCCAAATCGCGGCTTCGGTCGGCTGGTGGGAGTGGCAAGCGGATGCGCGGAACCTTGTTCATCGTTGCGGCACCGTCGGGCGCGGGCAAATCGAGCCTGGTCAAGGCGGTGATCGCGCGCGATCCGACGCTGCGGCTGTCGATCTCGTTCACCTCGCGGCCGCCGCGGCCGGGCGAGGTCGACGGCGTGCATTACCACTTCGTCAGCGCCGACGAGTTCCAGCGCATGATCGCCGCCGGCGACTTCCACGAGCACGCGCTCGTGCACGGCGACTGGAAGGGCACCGCGCGGCAGTCGGTCGAGCCGCAACTGGAGCAAGGCCACGACGTGCTGCTGGAGATCGACTGGCAGGGCGCGCGGCAAGTGCGGGCGACGGTGGCCGACGCGATCAGCGTGTTCATCCTGCCGCCGTCGCTGGCCGAACTCGACCGCCGCCTGCACGCGCGCGGACAGGACAGCGAGGCGGTGATCGCGCGGCGGCTGGCGGCGGCGCGCGAGGAGATATCGCATTACGGCGAGTTCGACTACGTCGTCATCAATGAAGTTTTCGAGCGTGCGGTGGACGAGCTGTGCGCGATTTTCACCGCCAGCCGGCTGCGTCGGTCGGTGCAGGCCGAACACCACGGCGGCCTGATCGCTGCCCTGCTGGCAGGTGCGGATTGACCGGCGCCGCCGTGCGGTGCCGGTGCGCTTTGCCGAACGCCTCCGGATCGGCAAGCGAGAGTTCCGGCGGGCTGATGCGCGGCGTTGCCGCCGCGGTGAAGCGTGACATGACGTTTGCCTTCGCGGCGGGAAAACGCTACGATGCACAGTTCAATTCCAACCCGGCATCGTGCCGGTGCGTACCGGAGCAAGCATGGCTCGCGTAACCGTTGAAGATTGCCTGGAAGTCCTCGGCAACCGTTTCGAACTGGTGCTGATGGCGTCCAAGCGCGCGCGCCAGTTGGCGCGCGGTGCTGCCACCACCCTCACCGACGAGCCCGGGGACGACAAGCCGACGGTGCTGGCCCTGCGCGAGATTGCCGCGCGCAGCATCGACCAGGCGACCATCGATGCGGTCGATCGCGCCGAGCGCGAGCGCCGCGAGCGCGAGGCGCTGGAATGGGCCGCCGCCGAGGTCGTCGACGACGACCTGTCCAAGGGCGGCGACGACTGAGGCAGGGGACAGGGGACAGAGGACAGAGGACAGAGGACAGAGGACAGAGGACAGAAAGGTAGTCTGTAGTCTGAGGTCTGTAGCATCTCGGATTCCCGATTCCCGATTCCCGATTCCCGATTCCCGATTCCCGATTCCCGATTCCCGCGCCATTGCTGCCGCACCCGTCGCCGCGTAGGCTTCGGGGATGGACATCCCGACTCACGAGCCAGCGTCGGACGGCCCGGATTCGGTGCCGGAGGACGTGGCCGCGCTCGAAGCCAAGGCGCGTGACTACCTGCCGGCCGAGCAGGTCGCCAGCATCCGCCGCGCCTATCGGCTGGGCGCTTCGGCGCATGCCGGGCAAACCCGGCGCAGCGGCGAGCCCTACATCACCCATCCGGTGGCGGTCGCCTCGATCCTGGCCGACCTGCGCATGGACGTCGAGACGTTGTGCGCGGCGATCCTGCACGATGCCATCGAGGACACGCCGGTCGATCACCGCATGCTCGCCGAAGCCTTCGGCGATACCGTCGCCGATCTCGTCGAGGGCGTCACCAAGCTCGACCGGGTGAAGTTCCGCGATCGTCAGGAAGCCGACGCCGAGAGCTTTCGCAAGATGCTGCTGGCGATGTCGCGCGATCTGCGGGTGATCCTGATCAAGCTCGCCGACCGTTTGCACAACATGCGCACGCTCGAAGCGATGGTATCGGCCAGCCAGAAGCGCATCGCCCGCGAGACGCTGGACATCTACGCGCCGATCGCCCAACGGCTGGGCATGAACCGCATCCGCAGCGAATTGCAGGATCTGGGTTTTCGCACCCTGTATCCGCATCGCCACGCCACCATCGCGCGCCGCATCCGCAGCCAGCCACTGGCGCGGCGCGAGGCGATGGGCGCGATCGAGATGCGCCTGGCCGAGCGCCTGGGGGGCGAGGGATTGCCATTCCGCCTGGTCGGCCGCGTCAAGACGCCCTACAGCATCTACAACAAGATGCGCAGCGAGAGCAAATCGTTCGCGCAGGTGATGGACGTGTTCGGCTTCCGCGTGGTGGTGCAGACGGTGAGCCAGTGCTATCAGGCGCTGGGCGCGGTGCACGGGCTGTACAAGCCGCTCGACGGGCGCTTTCGCGATTTCATCGCCATCCCCAAGGTGAACGGCTACCAGTCGTTGCATACGGTCCTGTTCGGGCCGCACGGTTCGCCGCTGGAGGTGCAGATCCGCACCGAAGACATGGACCTGATCGCCGAGCGCGGCATCGCCGCGCACTGGGTCTACAAGCATGGCGGCAGCGGTCCCAACAGCGCCCAGTCGCGCGTCCACGACTGGCTGCGCGGGCTGCTCGACTCGCAACAGTACGCGGCCACGTCGCTGGAGTTTCTCGAGCACGTCAAGGTCGACTTGTTCCCCGACGAGGTTTACCTGTTCACCCCCAAGGGCGCCATCCTCGCCCTGCCGCGCAATGCCACCGCGCTGGATTTCGCCTACGCGGTGCATACCGACGTCGGCAACCATGCGGTCGCGGCGCGGGTGGACAAGAAGCTGGTGCCGCTGCGCAGCAAGCTGGTCAGCGGCCAGCGGGTGGAGATCATCACCGCGCGCTCGGCGGTGCCGCACACCACATGGCTGGATTTCGTCGTCACCAGCAAGGCGCGCACCGCGATCCGCCATCACCTCAAGCATCTGGAACACGAAGATGCGGTCGACCTCGGCCACCGCATCCTCGATCGCGCGCTGGAAGCGCGTGCCAGTTCGCTCGATGGCGTGCCGCAGGCGGTGCTGGAAAAATACCTCGCCGACAATCGTTACAAGCGATTGGAGGAGTTGCTGTCGGACATCGCCCTGGGCAATCGCATGCCGTCGCAGGTGGCGCAGGCGCTGGCGCGCGGGCAGGCGCGCGGCAACGCGCGGCCGGCCAGCGAGGATGACATCCTCATCACCGGCGCCGAGCGCGGCATCCTCAGCTTCGGCGCCTGCTGCCACCCGATTCCGGGCGAGCCGATCATGGGCTATCTCAGTGCCGGCAAGGGCGTGGTCGTGCATCGGCTGGAGTGCCCGAACGTGCCCGAGTTCCGCAAGACGCCCGAGCGCGTGATCGCGGTGGATTGGGACCGCAACGTCGAAGGCGATTACCGTGTCGAGTTGCGCATCGAGGTGGTCAACAAGCCCGGCGTGCTGGCGCAAGTAGCGGCGGCGGTGGCCGAGGCGAAATCGAACATCGACAGCGTCGAATACCAGGAGCGCGATCTGAGCGCGTCGGTGATGCAGTTCATCGTCGAGGTCAAGTCGGTGCGCCATCTCCAGGACGTGCTGGCGCGCATCCGCCGGCTGGCGGTGGTGCAGGACGCACAGCGCCTGTAGCAGGCCACGCGCGCACTTGCGTCGACCGCTGTGCACGGCATGGCGCTAGACTGGCGCCTTGCCCGCCACCCTGGAGCCATCATGTCGCGCCTTCCCATCACCAGCGATGTCGCCCCTGCCGCGATCGGCCCCTACAGCCAGGCCGTGATCAGCGGCCGGACGATCTATACCTCGGGGCAAATCCCGCTCGACCCGGCGACCGGTCAGCTGGTCGAGGGCGACATCAAGATGCAGGCACGCCAGGTGTTCAAGAATTTGCGCGCAGTCTGCGCCGCCGCCGGCACCGATTTCTGGCATGTCGTGCGGGTCGGCATCTACCTCGTCGATCTCAACGATTTCATCGCGGTCAATGCGGTGATGTCCGAATTCTTCGGTGCGCCGTTCCCCGCCCGTTCGACCATCGGCGTCGCCGCCCTGCCCAAGGGCGCGCGCATCGAGGTCGACCTGGTGTTGCAACTGGACTGAGCCGGGCGTGCCGCGCACGCGCCGTACCCTTGCCCCGGCGCCGGCGCTGGCAGCCGGGGGACAGGCGCCGCTGGCGACGCTGCCGGGCGTCGCGCCGGCGCTGGCGGAGAAGTTGGCCGCGAAAGGGTTCACGCGGGTGCAGGATTTGTGGTTCCACCTGCCGCTGCGCTACGAGGATCGCACCCGGTTGAGCCCGATCCGTGCGCTGGTGGCCGGGGTGCCCGGGCAAGTCGAGGGACGGGTGGAGGCGGTCGAGCGGGCGCTGCGGTTCCGGCCGATGCTCAAGGTTGCGGTCGGCGATGATTCCGGCGCCAGTCTGGTGCTGCGGTTTTTCCACTTCACCGCGGCGCAGGCCGGCCAGTTCGGCGTCGGCCGGCGGATCCGCGTGTTCGGCACCCCGCGCGAGGGAGGGCAGGGCATGGAGATCGCCCACCCGTCCTATCGCTTTCTCGCCGATACCGACCCGCCGGCGCTCAGCGATCGCCTCGATCCGGTTTACCCGGCGCTGGAGGGTATCGCCCCGGCGGCATTGCGGCGACTGATCGGCGCTGCCCTGCAACGGTTGCCGCCGGCGGCCGAACTCGAATTGCTGCCGGCCGACGTGCTCGCCCGTCGCGACCTGCCCGATCTTCGCACCGCCTTGTCGACCGTGCACCAGCCGCCGTCGGGCAGCGATACCGCCAGGCTGGCGGCCGGCGCGCATCCGGCGCAGCAACGGTTGGCGCTGGAGGAATTGCTGGCTTACCAGATCAGCCTGCGCCGGCAGCGGATGGCGGTGCGCCGGCTCGGCGCCCGCCCGATCGCGCCGGCCGACGACACGCTTGCGCAGGCGCTGCGCCAGCGGCTCGGCTTTGCCCTCACCGGCGCGCAAGAGCGCGTGCTGCGCGAGATCCACGCCGACATGGCCGGCAACGAGCCGATGCTGCGCCTGCTGCAGGGCGACGTCGGTTCCGGCAAGACGGCGGTGGCGGCGCTGGCGGCGGCGCGCGCCATCGCTGCGGGACGGCAGGTGGCGCTGATGGCGCCGACCGAGCTGCTCGCCGAGCAGCACCAGGCGACCTTTCGGGGCTGGTTCGAGCCGCTCGGCATCGCGGTGACGTGGCTGGCCGGCAAGCTCGCCGCCCGCGCCCGCCGCGAGGCGTTGGCGACCATCGCCGATGGTCGTGCGCAGTTGGTGGTCGGCACCCATGCGCTGATGCAAGACGGTGTGGCCTTCGCCGATTTGGGCCTGGTCATCGTCGACGAGCAGCATCGCTTCGGCGTGCACCAGCGGCTGGCGCTGCGCGACAAGGGCATGTCGGTTCGTGGTGGGCTTGTCGAAAATTCCGTTCGTGGTGGGCTTGTCGAGAATTCCGTTCGTGATGAGCTTGTCGAGAATTCCGTTCGTGGTGAGCTTGTCGAGAATTCCGTTCGTGGTGAGCTTGTCGAACCACAGGCCCGGGCAGGCGATCTCGTTCCCCATCAACTGGTGATGACCGCCACGCCGATCCCGCGCACGCTGGCGATGACCGCTTATGCCGATCTGGACGTGTCGGTGATCGACGAATTGCCGCCGGGGCGCACGCCGGTGCAGACCGTCGCCGCCAGCGCACAGCGCCGCGACGAGTTGATCGAGCGCGTGCGCGCCGCCTGCACGCACGGTCGGCAGGCGTATTGGGTGTGCACGGTCATCGACGAGGACGGCGAGAGCCCCGCCGCGGGCCCGTCGCCGCTGCCGGCGCAAGCGGCCAGCGGCCTGCATCGACTACTCGTCGAGCGCCTGCCGGAGCTGCGCGTGGGCTTCGTGCATGGGCGCATGAAGCCGGCCGAGAAGCAGCAGGTGATGCGCGCCTTCAAGGATGCCCACCTCGACGTGCTGGTCGCCACCACCGTGATCGAGGTCGGGGTGGATGTGCCGCGCGCCAGCCTGATGCTGATCGAGAATGCCGAACGCCTCGGCCTGGCGCAGCTGCACCAGTTGCGCGGCCGGGTCGGGCGTGGTGCGGCGGTTTCGACTTGCGTGCTGATCTACCAGCCGCCGCTGTCGGCGCTGGCGCGCGCCCGCATCGAGACCTTGCGCCGCACCACCGATGGCTTCGCCATCGCCCAGAAGGATCTGGAACTGCGTGGCCCCGGCGAACTGCTTGGTACCCGTCAGTCCGGTCTGGCGCAGTTTCGCGTCGCCGACCTGCTGCGCGATGCCCCGCTGCTGCCGCTGGTGCAACGCCTCGCCACCGACCTGCTGGCGCACGACCAGACCGCGGCCGAACGCTTGATCTCACGCTGGGTGGGCGGCGCCGAGCGCTACGCGGGGGTCTGAGGACAGAGGACAGAGGACAGAGGACGGAGGACAGAGGACAGAGGACAGAGGACAGAGGACAGAGGACAGAGGACAGAGGACAGAGGACAGAAGGTAGTCGGTGAACAGTGGATTGTTGGTTCGTGGTGAATGACGGCGCCCATGCCCTCTTTCGCCCGCAAACG
>JAFEFT010000040.1:5716-35063 GCA_018240435.1 Pseudomonadota bacterium | reverse complement strand
GGGGCGCAGCACCCGCCAACTCCACGAGCCGGTGGCCCCTCATCCGGCGCTTCGCGCCACCTTCTCCCGCAGGGAGAAGGACAGCTGCCGCCGCGGCAATCCGTTGCCGACAGTCCTCGCGGTGAGAGCCCCTCTCCCACCGGGAGAGGGGTTGGGGTGAGGGGCGCAGCACCCGCCAACTCCACGAGCCGGTGGCCCCTCATCCGGCGCTTCGCGCCACCTTCTCCCGCAGGGAGAAGGACAGCTGCCGCCGCGGCAATCCGTTGCCGACAGTCCTCGCGATGAAAGCCCCTCTCCCTTCGGGAGAGGGGTTGGGGTGAGGGGCCGCAACACCCGCCAACTCCAGAGGGCCTTCAGTTTTCAGTTGGCGATCGGTTGCCTGCCCGATTCCCGAATCCCGAATCCCGATTTCCGATTCCCTCCCCTCAAAACCCGTAGCGCAGGAAGCCGCCGTCCACGGCGATGCATTCGCCGGTGATGTAGCTGGCCGCCGGCAGGCACAGGAAGGCCACCGCGGCGGCCACTTCCTCGGGCTCGCCGACGCGGCGCAGCGGCGTGCGTTCGATCACCTCGTCGTGATATTCGGGATCGGCCAGCGCCGGCGCGGTGCGGCGGGTGCGGATGTACCACGGCGCCACCGCGTTCACCCGCACGCCGGCTGGCGCCCATTCGCAGGCGAGGTTTTTGGTCAACTGATGCACGGCGGCCTTGGTCATGCCGTAGGGCGAGCCGGTGCGTACATGGGTCGCGCCGGAGACGCTGCCGACATTAACAACACTCGACGCCGGGTGCCGGGTGAGCAGCGGGTAGGCGTAGCGGCACAGCTCGAAGGTGGCAAACAGGTTGAGCTCGAACAACGCCCGCCATTCGTCGTCGGCGTAATCCATCGTCGGCTTGCGCTGGTTGCCGCCGGCGTTGTTGACGAGGATCGACAGGCCGCAGTCGAGATCCTCGATCCAGTCGAACAGTTCGCGGCGCGCGTCCTCGTCGGCCAGATCGCAGGCGAAGGCGCGGACGATGCGTTCCGGGTGGTCTTCCTCGAACTGCGTGCGCACGTCGTCGAGATCGTCGGCATTGCGCGCCACCAGCAGCACGTCGGCACCCAGGCCGAGCAGTTCGCGCGCCACCGCGTGGCCGATGCCGGCGCTGGCGCCGGTCACCAGCGCCACCTGTCCGTCCAGTCGCCAGCGTGCGTCCGTCATCGTCGTTCCTGTTGCCCAAGCCTGCGCTAGCATAGCCGGCGACACCGCTAAGGAGACACCGCCATGTCGCGTCTGATTCGTCTGTCGTTGCTGCTCGTGCCGGCGCTGGTGCTCGCGGCGTGCAGCGCCAGTGCGCCGCCGCCGGCTTCCGTGCAGGCAGACGCTGCCGCCAACCAGCACACGCAATTGCGCGACACCATCCAGAAGCCGATCAACAAGGCGAAGGGTGTCGAGGGCACGGTCGAAAAATCCTTCGAGAACCAGAATCGCCAGCTCGACGCCGCCGAGGGTGCCAGCGCCAGTCAGGTGTCGTCGCCGCCGTGATCCTGGCGCGCGCAGTGCCGGCGCAGGATCGTCACAGCCCGCACGTCACAGCCCGCACAGGCAATGCGCGATGGCGCCGAACGGCTTGCCCTTGAGTGCGCCGACCCAATCCAGTGCGTGCGCAAGGGTGTCGTCGGCTTGCGCAGGCAACACCAGGCGGCCCAGTCCGCTGGCGGCCAGCAGTGCGTGCATGCGGCTGGAATCATCACCGAAACCGGAAAACAGCCGCTCGAAGGTGGTCATCGGTTTTTCGATGTAGTCGACGCGATACTGGCCCTTGTCCAGATGCGCCAGCGTCGCTGCCCCGGCGATCGCCTCGCGCAGGCCGCCGAACTCGTCCACCAGGCCGCGATCCTTCGCCTGCGCGCCGCTCCAGACGCGGCCGCGGGCGATGGCATCGATCTGCGCCGGCGTGCGCTTGCGGGCGCGGGCGACGTTGCCGATGAATTGCGCGTAGCCGTGGTCGATGGTGGTCTGGATCAGTTCGCCGACCGCCGGATCGAACGGCCGGGTCGGATCGAACGCGCCGGCCCAGCGGGTGGTGCCGACGCCATCGCTGTGCATGCCGAGCTTTTCGAGCACGCGCGGGCCGTTCATCACCAGCCCGTAGATGCCGATCGAGCCGGTGATGGTCGACGGATCGGCGTAGATGCGGTTGGCGTCCATCGAGATCCAGTAACCGCCGGAGGCAGCGACGTTGCCCATCGACACCACCACCGGAATGTGGGCGGCGCGGGTGAGCTCGATTTCGCGACGGATCTGCTCGGACGGGAACACCTCGCCGCCGGGTGAGTCCACCCGCAGCACCAGCGCCTTGGTGTGCGGGTCGTTGCGCGCCTGCTCGATCAGCGCCGATGTGGAGTCGCCGCCGATCTTGCCCGGCGGCTGCCGGCCGGAGCTGATCTCGCCAGCCGTCACCACCACTGCGATCTCATCGCTGCCGTTCGCACGGTTGCCGCTGCCCAGGCGGGCGAGGTAGGCGTCGAGGTCGATCTGCCGGAAGCTGTGCTGCTTTTCGTCGACGACACCCTTTTTCTCGAGGATGGTTTCGACTTCGTCGCTGGTCTTGAGCGCATCGACGAGGTGCTCGGACAGCGCCCAGCGTGCCGGATCGCCATCGACGGCCTTCAACCCGGCGGGCAGTTGGTCGATGTCGGCGGCGAGCCTGGCCGGGTCGATGCCGCGCGCCTTGCCGACATCGCCCAGATAGCGCTGCCAGAGGTCGTTCATCCAGTACAGGTCGGCCTGTTTGGCGTCGTCGGAGGCGGCGTCGAGAATGTACGGCTCGGCGGCGGACTTGTATTCGCCGACGCGGAACAGATGCACGTCGACGCCCAGCTTGTCCTGCAAACCCTCGCGGTAATACAGCCGATAGCGGCCCAAGCCTTCCAGCATCAAACTGCCGGAAGGATGCAGGTAGATGGTGTTGGCCTGCGCCGCCAGCAGATAGCTCTTCTGGTCGAGGTTGTCGGCGTAGGCGATGACCTCCTTGCCCGAGTCGCGCACGTCGCGGATGGCGCGTGCCAGTTCACGCAGTTGCGCCAGCCCGCCTTCGGCACGGATCAGGTCGGGGCGGATCACCACCCGTTCGATGCGACGATCACCCCTGGCCGCATCGAGCGCGCGCAGCAGGTCGCGCAGGCGCACTTCCTTCGCGCCCTGGCCGAAGGCGCGCTGGATCGCCATCGTGCCCGGATCGACGCTGTATTGTTCGACCAGCCTGGCGTCCGGGGCGATCACCAGCGTCGTGCGGTTGCGCAGGGTCGGGCGTTCGGCCAGCAGTGCGGCGAGGATGAGAAAGACGATGCCGAGAAAAATCAGGTTCATCGCCAGCTTGCGCGAGTAGTCGACGAAGCGCCAGATCCCGCGCACGAAACGGTAGATCAGGCTGGGCTTGGCATCGGACATCGGGTTCTCCATCTGCGGCGGCGGTCGCCGTCGTCGCGAAGGTGGGCGGTGAGAAGGCCTAGATCGTAGCCGATCGCGCCACCGTGGCCATCAGCCGATCGTCATGGCGCGCGATCTGCACGAAGCGTGCGGCCAGCAGGATCGCTGCCGTCAGCAGCGAGGCGATCAGCCCGTACCACATGCCCGGCGCGCCCATCCCGCGATGCACGCCCAGCCACCAGCCCAGCGGCATGCCCAGCAGCCAGTAGGCGCACAGGGTGATCCACATCGGCGCGCGGGTGTCCTTCAAGCCGCGCAGGGCGCCGGCGGCGAGGGTCTGGATGCCGTCGGGATACTGGAAGGCAGCGGCATAGAGCAGCAGGCTCGCCGCCAGCGCAGCAATCGCCGGGTCGGAGCTGTAGGCCGAGGCGATGAAATCGCGGCCGAATACCATCAGCAGCGCCGACACCGTTTGCGTCGCCAGCACGATGACGATGCTGGCCGCCGCCGCCCAGCGCAGCGCGTCGGGGTCGCCGGCGCCGGCGGCATGGCCGACGCGCACGGTGGTGGCCATCGCCACCCCCAGCGGCACCATGAAGCACAGGCTGGCAACGTTGATCGCGATCTGGTGGGCGGCCACCGGCACCGCGCCCATGCCGCCGATCACCAGCAAGGTGGCGACGAACAGGCTGCCTTCCATGAACACCGACACCCCCATCGGCAGGCCGATGCGCAGCAGTTCGCGAATCGGCGCCCAGCGCGGCGGCTCGAAGCGCGCGAACAGGCCAAGGTCGGCAAAACGCGGGCTGCGCGCGAGGTAAACGATGATCGCCAGCAACTGCAACCACAGCACCAGCGTGGTCGCCCAGCCCAGACCGGCTGCGCCCAGTGCCGGCAGGCCGAAGGCGCCGAACATCAGCAGATAGCCCAGCGGCAGCAGCACGACGACGCCGAGCACGCCGAAGGCCATCGTCGGCAGCGTCCACGCCAGCCCCTCGCTCAGGCAGCGGCAGCACAGGTACAGCGCGAACGCCGGCGCACCCCAGGCGATGGCGTGGATGAAGGCCAGCGCCGCCGATCGCACCGGCGCGGCCACGCCCATCGCCGCCAGCAGCGTGCCGCTGCCCTGTGCCAGCAACAGCAAGACCGTGCCCAGTGCCAGCGCCAGCCATAGTGCTTGCCGGAACAGCGGCCCGATCGCCGCCCGGCGGCCGGCGCCGTTGGCCTGCGCCACCGATGGCGGCACCGCCATCAGCACGCCGATCACCACCATCACCACCATCGACCAGATCGCGCCGCCGACCGCCACCCCGGCCAGGGTCAGGGCGCCGTGGCGGCCGGCGAGCAGGGTGTCGATCACGCTCATGGCGACTGCCGCGACTTGGCCGAGCACCAGCGGCAGCGCCAGTTTCGCGGTGGCGCGCAGCTCGCGCCGCAGGCGCGGCCAATGACGAACAGGAGGGGACATCGGCAGGAAAAACCTCGACAATCCGGTCATCGTATCCTGCCCGGATCGCTGCGGCATGCCCGACCAACCAAACAGGCCCGACGCCGAGCCCGCAGCCGTCCCGCCGGCCCTGGGCCCAGTGGCGCCCGCTGCAGCGGCCGTGACACCGGCCGCGCCGCCGTTCGTGGCCGGTGCCGCCACCGCGGCGACCGAGTCGGTACCGCCCGCGGCCACGGTGTCGCCGGCGCCGGATTCGCCCGGCGAGGATCTGCCACAACCCACCGGCGAGCGCTGCGGCAACTGCGGCGCCGTCCTGTTCGGCGAGCATTGCTACCGTTGCGGCCAGCCCGATCACGGCCTCGTGCGGCATTTCTCCAGCGTGCTGGGCGATTTTGCCGATACCGTCCTGCAGATCGACACCCGCCTCACCCGCACCCTGGCGCCGCTGCTGCTGCGCCCTGGATTCTTGTCCAGCGAATACTTCGCCGGGCGCCGCGTGCGCTACGTCAGCCCGGTGCGGCTGTTCTTCTTCATGGCGGTGATCGCGTTCTTCGTCGCGCAGTGGAGCGTCGATAGCGGCAGCGGCGGCAAGCCGTTGCTGCAGATGGACGACGATTCGATCGTCGCGGCGACCACGGTGGCCGAGGTCGAGCAGCGGCGGCAGCAGGCATTGGCGGCGATCGTGGCGGCGCGGCCGGCGGTCGGCGTCGCCCGCGGAGCCGACAGCGGGTTGCGGCGAGCGCAGCTCAAGATCGACGCCGAGGCGCAGACGCGCATCGCCGAGCTGCGCGCGGCGCAGGCCGCCGGCAAACCGCCGCCGAACCACGTCGACACGCTCAGTTTCGACGGCCAGGCGTGGGATCCGCTCACCCATCCGGTAACGGTGCGATGGCTGCCGGCGTTCGCCAACGGCTGGCTCAACCAGGCCATCGGCAAGGCCCGCGCCAACATCTCCCGCATCCGTCGCGATCCGGTGCTGCTGCTCGATGCCTGGCTGAGCGCACTGCCGTCGACCCTGTTCGTGCTGCTGCCGTTGTTCGCACTGCTGCTCAAGCTCGGTTATGCCTTCAAGCGCCGGCTGTACATGGAGCATTTCATCGTCGCCCTGCACAGCCACGCCTTCCTGTGTCTGGCGCTGTTGCTGACATTGCTGCTGTCGGGCCTGGCCGGCATCGTGCAGGTGCCGTGGCTGCGCGCCGTCATCGGCATGGCCGAGGCGGCGCTCATCGTCTGGATGCCGGTGTACCTGTGGCTGATGCAAAGGCGCGTGTACGGGCAGGGCGTGATCGCGACCACCGTCAAATACGCGGTGCTGGGCATGCTGTACATGATCCTGATGACGCTCGGTGCCGCGCTGACGTTGCTGGTGAAGCTGGTATGGCTGTGATCTACGAAGTGACGGTGTGCGTGCCGGCCGCGCTTGCCGACGATTATCTGCACTGGCTGCGCACGCACATCGACCAGATGCTGGCGCTGCCGGGTTTCGAGGAGGCGGCGCTGGAGGCCTTGCTCGCCGACCTCGCCGACGGCGAATGCGGCTGGTGCGTTCGCTACCGCCTGCGCGATCGACGGGCGCTGGACGACTACCTGCGCGAGCACGCACCGCGCATGCGCGCCGATGGCCTGGCGCGCTTCGGCGATCGCCTGCGCGCCAGCCGCCGCGTGCTGGAACCGCTGCAGCGGTGAACGAAAGCCCCTCTCCCTCCGGGAGAGAGGTTGGGGTGAGGGGCCGCAGCACCTGCCAACTCCACGAGCGGGCGGCCCCTCATCCGGCGCTTCGCGCCACCTTCTCCCGCAGGGAGAAGGGATTTTTCTGGCAGGCGTATGAGTTTCTTGTCCCAACTCCCAACTCCCAACTCCCAACTCCCCAAACGCTGCGCAACTCACTGCGCCAAACGTTGCGCGATCAATGCCGCGCGCTGGCCGGGGGGGGTGAGCAACAAGTCCTTGCGCAAGCGCTCGCGTTGCAGTGCCGGCAGTCGCCGGCCGAGTTCGAACAACTGCGTGCGCGCGTCCTCGGGCAGTGCTTGCAACATGCGCAAGGTGGCCTCGCGCTCGCCTTCGGGCACGAAGGCGAACCAGTCGCTGGCGCGATCGAGCCAGCTTCCGACCGATGGGCCGAGCAGCCATGCCAGTTGCCATTCCACCGGCTGGGCGGCGAACTTCGCGCGCAGTGCGCCTTGTTGTGGCGTCGGCAGGGCGGCGAAGCGGGCGGCGGCGTCGCGCACGCGCGCCTGTTGGTCGGGCGGCAACTGTTGCCAATCGGCATAGCGGGCGCGCAGGCGGGCGCGTTCGCCGGGCGGCAGCGCGTCCCACTGCGCCTGGCGTTGCTGCAGTGCCTCGCGCTGCGCCTTGTCCATCGCCTGCCAGCGGGCAGCGTTGGCGAGCAGGCGCTGGCGATCGGTGGCGGGCAGGGTGCTCCAGACATCGTGCCAGGGCGCCAGCAACGACCGCGTGCCGCCATCCAGTCCATCCCAGTCGGCGCTGGCCGCGAGTGTCGGTGCCGGCGCCAGCGCCAGCAGCAGCGACAACGCTGCGATGGCCGTTCGCTCAAGGCGCATGGCCACCTCCGTTGCTGTCGGTGTCCACCTCGGTGGCGCCGTTTTCCGGTTGCGTGGTTTCCGGCAGCGGCGCCGATGGCGTGGCGGGCGGCGTGCTCGCGCCGGCCGATGCGGCATACCAGGACAGCAGGTCGAGATCGCGGGCGATGGCGGCGCCTTGCGGGTCGTTCATCTGTGCGAAATCGCCGCTGGCGAGCAACTGTGCGGTGGCTGGCAGCACTTGCGCCGGCTTGTGATCGCGCAGGGTTTCGATGCCGCCGACGATGCGTGGCCCGAGGAAGGCCGGGTGCCAGAAATAGCTGCCGATGCCGGCGACCAGCAGCAGCGCCAGGGCGCCGATCAGGCTCGGTCGCAGCCAGCGCGGGATGGTGCGGACGGCATCGTCGGCGGTGGTCGCTTCGGGCGGGTCGGCGTGGGTCGGGCGAGCGTCGTTGCGCAGGCGATCGCGCAGCGCGCGCAGCCACGATTCGTCGATGCCGTTCTCGCGCAGTGTTTCGGTGGCGCGGAACAACGCGTGGCGATAGGCCTCGGGCGAAATGGCCAGCGCCTGGGCGCCGTCGACGGCTTCGATTTCGGCCACGAAGCGCAGCAGCAACACCGCGCGTGGGCCGGCATCGAGCAGCGAGAACGGATTGCGCGCATCCCGGCGCAGCCGTTCGCGCAGCGCCGGTTGCGCCAGCAACGAGCGCCAGTACAGCACCGTCCAGCCGTCGGCATCGGTGCGCGCCGCCCGTTCGTGGAATTCGGCCTTGGCCGCCAGCGCCGCAGTGCGGGCGCGACCGGCATGGCCGCATTGGTTTTCCGCGAACACCAGGCCGCGGTGCTCGATGCCGCGGACGAACGCAACCGGGTGCGCGTCGTGGCGGGGCGATGGCTGGGAAAGCGAGGTCATGCCGTCATGGCGGGGCGTCCGGGAGAGCCGGACGCGACGATCCGGGGCGTCGATTCTACCGGTCGCGTACCACCTTCGCGCGATGTGGCCGGTTGCAGCCGCCGCTGACGTGGCGCGTGAAAAAAGTGCTTGACAGCGGTTTTTTTCACGCTCACCTAGGCAGGACAAGGGCTGCGGCTTTTTGCGTTGTGCACAGCACGCCGATTGTCGTCGGATCGGCGCGCCCAGGCGCCGGAGATGATCTTCGCGAACTCGGGTTGATCATCCAACTTGTTGAATCGTAATGATTTGGTGGATTTGACGAAAAATCCGCCAATGGCCGGAAAGGCGCTTTGTCAGCGGCCTGCGCAATCCTCGAAAGGGGCAATTCCACAGGTTTATCCACAGCCGGTGTGGATAAGAAAAAAACCTCTTGTGTCGCGCCCGGTTGGTCGAATGTCATGCGTCGATGCGCAGAATGATCAGCCAAGTCATTGAATGTTGGCAGCGCGCCCGGACACGGCAGCGTATGGGGCAAAGCGCATCGGCACGCCGTTGCTAGACTGTCGCGATGACCTTCATTGCTGCCCCGATCGTCCTGCGCGTGGTGCTGTCGTTGCCGCTGCCGCGCGCGTTCGACTATCTGCCGCCGACCGGCATGGTAGCCGATGCGGGCTGGATCGGCTGCCGTGTGCGCGTGCCGTTCGGCAACCGCGAGCGGATCGGCATGGTCGACGCCATCGGTGCTGCAGCGGCAGACGCGCCGGACCTGCGCCATGCCCTGGCGCGTCTGGATGTGCAGCCGCTGCTGCACGGTGAGTTGCTGGCCAGCCTGCGCTGGCTGGCGCGGTATTACCACGCGCCGCTGGGCGAGGTGATCGCCACCGCGTTGCCGGCCGTGCTGCGCGATGGCGAGCCGCTGCCGGAGACGTGCGTCCACGGCTGGCTGCTGACTGAGGCCGGCCGCACCGCGCTGCCGGCGATGCGCCAGCGCACGCGCACGCGGGCGCTGGCCGAACGCATCGCCACCACGGCGGTGAGCGAAGAGGTGCTCGGCGCCACGATCGACGATTGGCGCGCCGCCGCGCGCGCCTTGCACCGACGCGGCCACGCCGAGCGCGTGGCGCTGGCCGGTGGCAGCGATGGCGAGATTGCGGCGAGCGCGGGCCATGCCCTCAACGCGGCCCAGCGCGAGGTTGTCGCGGTCGTGCTGGCTGCGCACGATCGTTTCGCGCCGATGCTGCTCGAAGGCATCACCGGCAGCGGCAAGACCGAGGTGTATCTGGAAGCAATCGCCGATTGCCTTGCACGCGGCAAGCAGGCGTTGGTGCTGGTGCCGGAGATCGGTCTGACGCCGCAGATGCTGCGCCGGTTTCGTGCCCGTCTGGGGGTGCCGATCCACGCCCTGCATTCGGGCCTGGCCGACGGCGAGCGCGCACGCGCATGGACGGCGATGGCGCGCGGCGAGGGCCGCGTGCTGGTCGGCACGCGCTCGGCGATCTTCACGCCGCTGCCCGAGCCGGGCCTGATCGTCGTCGACGAAGAACACGACGCCAGCTACAAGCAGCACGAAGGCGTGCGCTACCACGCCCGCGATCTGGCGCTGCTGCGCGGCAAGGCGCTGGCGGTGCCGGTGCTGCTGGGCAGCGCCACGCCATCGCTGGAATCGCTGCAGCACGCGCTCGCCGGCCGGTACACGCACCTGAGCCTGCGCCAGCGTGCTGGCGCGGCATCGCCACCGCAGGTACGCGTGCTCGACGTGCGCGGCCGTGCGCTCGCAGGTGGCCTGTGCGCCGATGCCGTCACCGCCATCGCTGCTGCGCTGGCGCGCGACGAACAGGTGCTGGTGTTCCGCAATCGCCGCGGCTACGCGCCGGTGCTGTTGTGCCACGACTGCGGCTGGCGCGCCTGTTGCGCGCGCTGCGACGCTGCCAGCAAGGGCATGGCGATGACCGTCCATGGCGGCGGACGCACCTTGATGTGCCATCACTGCGGTTCGCGCCGGCCGGCGCCGCGCGCCTGCCCCGACTGCGGCGGCCTGGCGCTGCGGCCGCAAGGGCAGGGCACCGAACGCATCGAGGAAGTCCTCGCCGAACGCTTTCCCGAGGCGCTGTTGCTGCGCATCGATCGCAGCACCACCCAACACCGCGATGCGCTGGAAAAACATCTGGACGCGCTGGGCGACCGCCCCGGCATCCTCGTCGGCACGCAGATGCTGGCCAAGGGCCACGACCTGCCCAACCTCACTTTGGTGGTCGTGGTCGGCGTCGACGAAGGCCTGTTCTCCGCCGACTTTCGCGCCCCGGAAAAGCTGGCGCAATTGCTGATCCAGGTCGCCGGCCGCGGCGGTCGCGCCGGCAAGCCCGGCAGCGTGCTCTTGCAGACGCACCATCCCGAACATCCGCTGCTGACCACGTTGCTCGCCGGCGGCTACCCGGCGTTCGCCGCGCTCGAACTGGCCGCGCGCGAGGCAGCGCAGTTTCCGCCGTATGGATTTCTCGCCCTGCTGCGCGCCGAAGCCACGCACGATGCCGCCGTGCAGACGTTTCTGGGCGAGGCGCGCGATGCCTTTGCGGCGGTCGCCGGCAAGGTGTCGATCCACGGTCCGCTGCCGGCACCGATGCCGCGCCGCGCCGGCCGCGTGCGCGCGCAGTTGCATTTGTCGTGTCCGCAGCGGCCGCGATTGCAAGCGGCGCTCACATCGTGGGTGCCGCGCCTGCACGAACTCAAATCGGCTCGCAAAGTGCGCTGGTCGATCGATGTCGATCCGGTGGACATGTATTGAGCTTCGCCCGCACAAGTCAGGTGATTCCATTCCGGGATGTTCAATCCATCATCCATTCGCATGTGACTGCATTGTCTATGCCAACATATTGTATTGGAACGAAAAGCATGAAAGTATCCATTCATTGATCTATTCACGTTCAAGGCATGGACGAGCGCCGTTTCCAGCAACTGGAAAGTCTGCTGCGCCATCGCGGCGAGCTGACCGCGCGCGACATCGGCGAGCGCCTGGGCATCAGCCAGCCCAGCGTTTCGCGCCTGCTCGCCGGCGGCGGTGCGCGGATCGCGCGCATCGGCCGCGCGCGCGCGACCCGCTACGCGCTCACCCGCGAGGTCGGGCGCGACGGCGGTCGCTGGCCGCTGTACCGCATCGACGCTGCAGGTCGCGCCCACGCCGTCGGTGAATTGCGTGCGCTGCACGGCGAGCGTTTCCTGTTCGAGCCGCCATCCGCCGCACCGGCGGCACCACACGATCCATTTGCCGACGGCCTGTATCCCGGCCTGCCGTGGTTTCTCGATGACCAGCGCCCGCAGGGCTTTCTCGGTCGCGCCTTCGCGCAGCGCGTGGCCGCCGACATCGGCGCGCCTGCCGATCTCGCCCACTGGCGCGGCGACGACGTGCTGCTCGCGCTGCTGCGCCACGGCGATGATCTGCCGGGTGATTTCGTGCTCGGCGAAGCGGCGTTGCGACAGGCCCTGCAAACCATCGCCACGCCAACCGACGTGATCGACGCCGCGCGCCGAAAGACACGCTATCCCGCACTGGCCGAAGCCGCGTTGCGCGGCGATGCGGTCGGATCCTCGGCAGGCGGTGAGCAACCCAAGTTCGCCATCACCCTGCGCGACCGCGACGGCCTGCGCCCGATGATCGTCAAGTTCAGCCCGCGCACCGACAGCGCCGCCGGCCGCCGCTGGGCCGACCTGCTGCACGCCGAGCACCTCGCCGCCGGCATCCTGCGCGCGCACGGCGTGGACGCCGCGCAAACCCGCATCCTCACCGCCGCTGACCGCGTCTTTCTCGAATCCACCCGCTTCGACCGCACGCCGGAATTGGGCCGGCGTGGCTTCGCCAGCCTCGCCGCGATCGACGCCGCCTTCCACGGCAACGGCCGCATCGCCTGGTGGCGCTACGCCGCGACGCTGCAACGCGACGGCTGGCTCGATGCCGCCGGTGCCCGCCGCCTGCGCTTGCTCGGCTGGTTCGGCACCTTGATCGGCAACACCGACATGCACCTGGGCAACGCCGGCCTGATCCTCACCGACACCCGGCCGCTGGCGCTCGCGCCGGCCTACGACATGCTGCCGATGGTCTTCCGCCCCACCACCGGCGGCGAGGTGCTGGCGCGCGAGCTCGCCATCGAACTGCCGCCACCGGAATGCCGCGACGACTGGCATCAGGCGGCGGCGATGGCGCGCGTGTTCTGGCACGAGGTGGCCGGTGCGCGCGATATCGGCGCGGAGTTCGCCGGTATCGCGCGGCGGGCGGTGGTGGCGGTGGAGAGGGCGGTTGCGCGGGTGTGAGCGTTGCTTCGACCGCCGGCTACGGCCGGCCCGGTTCGTCACCCACGGTTTCCCGCTTGGCCGCATCCCGATCGAGACATACGCCAATGCCAGCCAATCCAGCGGACGACGACCATGCCAAGGGGCGCCATGAGCCGTTGCATCAGGCGGGTGCGTCTGGTGGCGGGGTGGGTGTCCCCGGATTTCGGTGGCTGGCCGGCGAGATCGGGGTCAGTCGTGGCGCGGTGGCGCAGTGGGAGATGGTGGAAGGCACGTCGCCGAGCGTGGAGAACCTGATCGCGCTGGCGCAGCGCAGCGGGATGGCATTCGAGTATCTGGCGACGGGGCGGGGCGCGAAAATTCATGGTGCGCCGATGTGTGTGCCGGAAGCCGAATCGCTGCACTATCACAGCCTGACATCGCAGCAAACGCAGGTGCTGGCGATGTTTGATCGTCTGTCACCGAGGCAGCGCGCGGGGTTGCTCGATTTGCTGGGTGGTGCGGGTGCGCGGGCGTTGGGGCGGGTGCGCTGAATGGGGCGTGATCTGTTCGGATCCCCGCGAGCTTTGCGTCACAAGGAAAGCGTCCCCCCATCCCAGCCTTCCCCCGCAGGCGGGAAAAAGCCAACTCCCGCCGGGAGAATAAGGCCCCTCTCCCGTCGGGAGAGGGGTTGGGGTGAGGGGCCGCAGTACCCGCCAACTCCACGAACCAGCGGTCGCCACCATCACGGCACGGCGGCCCCTCATCCGGCGCTGCGCGCCACCTTCTCCCGTTGGGAGAAGGGTTGAAATAACTTACAAGGGGTTTTCCTGCGACTTTTCTGCGCCGCTTCCAGACTTCCAACGCTCGCATCCTGACATCCACCGAAAGCGGGGTGGCGGCGGATTCGTAAGGCACCTGGGATTCGTGAGACACCTGCCGAAGGGTTCCTTCCCCCGCTTGCGGGGGAAGGGCAGGATGGGGGGCTTTTGATCGCTACGAGCGTGGTTCGACAGGCTCACCACGAGCGGTGTGACTCACCACGAACGATGCGTCATCGCGCGAACGCCACACATCACGCGCGAACCACGCCTCACGCCACGAACAACGCCTTCATCTTCTTCAGCGCGTTGGCTTCGATCTGGCGCACGCGCTCGGCGGAGACGCCGTATTCGTCGGCCAGTTCCTGCAAGGTGGCCTTGTTTTCGTCGTCGAGCCAGCGGCGGCGGATGATGTCGCGCGAGCGGGCATCCAGGCCGGACAGGCCTTCCTTGAGCAGTTCGAGCTGGTTGTCTTCGCTGGCGGCGCGTTCGTAGGCCATCGACGGGTCGTCGCCGTGATCGACGAGGTAGGCGGCGGGCGAGGGCGGGGCGTGTTCGTCGTCTTCGTCGGCGGGGGCGTCGAAGCCGATGTCGCGGCCGGACAGGCGCGATTCCATCTCCAGCACTTCGCGCTTGGAGACGTTCAGATCCTTGGCCACCGCGGTGACTTCGGCATCGGTCAGCCAGCCCAGACGCTTTTTCGACTTGCGCAGGTTGAAGAACAGCTTGCGCTGCGCCTTGGTGGTGGCGACCTTGACGATGCGCCAGTTGCGCAGGATGAACTCGTGCATCTCGGCGCGAATCCAGTGCACGGCGAACGACACCAGCCGCACGCCCTGGTCGGGGTCGAAGCGCTTGACTGCCTTCATCAGGCCGATGTTGCCTTCCTGCACCAGATCGCCCATGCCCAGGCCATAGCCCTGGTAGCCGCGGGCGACGTGGACGACGAAGCGCAGGTGCGCCATGACGAGCTGACGGGCGCAGTCGAGATCCTCGTGATCGCGGAAACGGCGGGCGAGCGCCTGCTCGTCCTCGACGCTGAGCACGGGGATGGCGTTGACGGCGCCGATGTAGGCTTCGAGCGAACCGAGCGCGCTCGGAATCGGCAGGGTGTTGCCGGCGAGGGCCGGCTGCAGCAGCGGGGTCTGGTTCATGGCGAGCATTTTAGCAGTCTCCACGAATGAGTGCTAACTGGGGTGCGGAGCCCTCTGCGTTCCGTTCATGGAACGTTGGCCTGTCCCTTGGGGCCATCGGATGCAGGTGGGGGCTGGCGCCCATCGTTCAAGGCCAGCGGCGTGTCGTCAGCGTTCGGCGAGCAGGGCTTCGACCGCCGCCCGTGGCGGCAGTTCCCAGGCGATCGGACGGGCGCCGCGGCCGGTCAGCCAGCGGTTGGCGGCACCGAAATGGCCGCAGCCGAGGAAGCCGCGGTGCGCCGACAGCGGCGACGGATGCGGGGCGCGCAGCACGCAATGGCGGTGGTTGTCGATCAGCCGGCCCTTGGCCTGCGCGTAGCTGCCCCAGAGCATGAACACCAACCCCTCGCGCTCGCGGGCGAGGGTATCGATGAGGTGATCGGTGAAGCCTTCCCAGCCGCGGCCCTGGTGCGAGCCGGCCTTGCCGTTTTCGACCGTCAGCACGGCGTTGAGCAGCAGCACGCCGCGTCGCGCCCACGGCAGCAGGCAGCCGTGCTCGGGGCGGGCGATGCCCAGATCGCGCTGGATTTCCTTGAAGATGTTGTCCAGCGACGGCGGGATCGGCACGCCCGGGCGCACCGAGAAACACAGGCCGTGCGCCTGTCCGGGGCCGTGGTAGGGATCCTGGCCGAGGATGACCACTTCGACCGCATCGAATGGCGTGGCGTCGAGCGCGGCGAAGATCTGCGCGGACGGCGGATGGATGGACTTGCCGGCGGCTTTCTCGGCACGCAGGAAGTCGGACAGCGCGCGCATCTCCGGGCGCGCCAGCCAGTCGCCGACGCGGGATTTCCAGGAGGGGTCGAGGCGGATTTCGCGCGCGGGCATGGATGGGAGTCGGAAATCGGGAATCGGGAGTCGGGAGTCGCAGGGAAACTCCTTCCCCCGCTTGCGGGGGAAGGCTGGGCGAAGCGGTAACGAGCGACCCCGTTGCAGTTGAAACTCCTTCCCCCGCTTGCGGGGGAAGGCTGGGATGGGGGGAACGCTTTCCGGTGACGCAAAACGGACCGGTGGTCGGTACAGCGCGCCCCCATCCTGCCCTTCCCCCGCAAGCGGGTGAAGGAATCCTTGCGATTGGCGCGAGGGGTTGTTATCCCGAGTCCGGAGTCCCGAGTTCCGAGTTCCGCCGCCCGCCTCCCGATTCCCGATTCCCGAGTCCCGGCCTCAACTCACCCCCGCATCGCCTCGCGCTTGGCGCGCAGCACGCGGCCGGTGCGCAACTGGAACAGCAGCTTGGCGATCAGCAGGTTTTCCTCGATGGGTTTTTCGACCAGATCGTTGGCGCCGGCGCGCAGCAGGCCGCTTTGGTTGGCGGGGTCAGAGTCGCCGGTCATCATGATGATCGGCAGTTCCGTCTTGTCGTAGCCGATGGCCTTGCGCACGTGAACCAGCAGGTCCGAGCCGGTCAACTCGCCTTTCAGGTAGACATCCGACAGCAGGATGTCCGGCGGCGGCGTGCCGTCGTCGTGAAAAATCTTGAGTCGTTCCAGTGCTTCTTCCACCGAGACCACGTGGGTCACTTTCAGGCCGTGCTTTTCCATCATCCGGCGGGTCGCCACCGCGACCACGCGGCTGTCCTCGATGTACAGCACCTCGCCGCCGGGTTCGTCCTCGGGCTTGACGTAGCCGCGGATGAAGGTCGCCAGCGCGCCGAAACCGAGCGACTTGTCGAAATAATCGGTGACGTCGGTGCTCAGGTCGCGCGATTCCAGGCGCTCTTGCACGTTGCCCGAGACGACGATGATCGGGATGTAGGCCTGCGGCGTGTATTCGCGGATGTAGCGGGCCAAGTCGAGGCCGTCCATGTCGGGCAGGGCCAGCGCGGTGGTGACCAGGTTCACCTGCCCGACCAGCAGCGCCTGTTTGGCCTGCTCGCCCGATTCGCAGCCGATGAATTCCATCTCCGGCAATTCGGCACGCAGCAATTGCTCGATCATCTTGCGCGCGAGCTTGGAGCCGTCCACGACCATGATGCGTGGCTTGCTGGTATCGATGTGGCGGAAGCTTCCTGCGCTCATCTCAGGTCCTGGCCGGCCGATTGCGACGCAAATGATGCCCGGTTGCGAGCCATGCGCCCAGCCATCCTAGCAGCAGCGGCCCGGCGAGCAGGGCCACGGCGCCGAGCGCGCCCGGGCCTTGCAGGCCAAAATGGCTGCCGTAGCTGGCCACCAGCCGTGCCAGCGGCGGTTGCAGCAAGCCTCCGGCCAGCGCCAGCAGGGCCAGCGCCATCGCGCCGGCGAACAGGCCATGCAGGGCGCCGAGGTAGAGGAAGGGCCGGCGCACGAAGCCATCGGTGGCGCCGAGAAATTGCAGCACGCCGATTTCCTCGCTGCGATTTTGCACGTCCAGCCGCACCGTGTTGCCGACCACGCCCAGCGCGCCGGCGCCGAGCAGGGCGGCGAGCACCCAGGCGACGCGCCGGCCCAGTTCCAGCCACGCTGACAGACGCTCGCGCCAGACCGAATCCTGTTGCACCACCTCGACTTCGGGCATGGACTTGAGCGAGGCCGCCACCGCCGCGCCATCGTCGGCGGGTTCGATCAGCAACACCGCCGGCAGCGGATTGCCGTCGAGGGCGTCCAGTGCCGGTGCCAGATCGCTCATCTTGCGGAACTCGGCCAGACCTTCGGCCGGCGAGCGCACCGTCACCGCCGCCACGTCATGGCGCGCGCGCAGTTGCCCGGCAATGGCGTTGGCGCGATCCATGCCGATGTCCTGATGCAGGAACACGGTCACCTGGCGCGAGGCCTGCACGTCGCCGGAAAAGCGCTGCACGTTGGTCAGCGTCAGCGCCAGCGCCACCGGCAGCATGATCGCAATCGCCATCACCGTCACCGTCAGCAGGCTCGCCAGCGGCCGGCTGGCCATCCGGCCGAGGCTCGACAGCAAGCCATGCGCGTGCAGGCCGAGCCAATGACGCAGCGGCGCGAACACACTGCGCTGGCGTCGTCGCGCCGAGGCGGCAGCCCTGGCGGTGGCGAGCGTTGCCGGCGCGACCTGCGGCGGCTCGCTGCCGGAGGCTGCGGTCGGTGCGGGGTCGGGCGCGCTCATGTCGCCAGCTCCGTTGCCGGGTGCGTCGATGTTTTCATTCCGCCAGCTCCGTCGCCGGGTGCGTCGATGTTTTCATTCCGCCAACTCCGTCGCCGGGTGCGTCGATGTTTTCATTCCGCCAACTCCGTTGCCGGAATGTCGTCGAGCAAGCGACCGTGATCGAGCACCAGCGTGCGTTTGCGCATGCGCTTGACCAGGCCCAGATCGTGGCTGGCGACCAACACCGTGGTGCCTTGTGCGGGCAGGGCGGCGAACAGGTCCATGATCTCGCCGGCGAGGGTGGGGTCGAGATTGCCGGTCGGTTCGTCGGCGATCAGCAGCGACGGTTGCGCGACGATCGCGCGGGCGATGCCGACGCGCTGCTGCTCGCCGGTGGACAGCTCGCGCGGGCGCGCCTGCGCACGCTCGCCCAGTCCGACTTTCTCCAGCCCCTTGCGCACCCGCACCGCGATGTCGCGGCGGGAAACGCCAGCGATCAGCAGCGGCATCGCCACGTTCTCGAACACGCTGCGATCCATCAGCAAGCGATGATCCTGGAACACCACCCCGACGCGCCGGCGTTGCAGCGCGATCTGCCGACCGCGCAGGCGTGCCAGGTTGCGATCCTCCATCAGCACCACGCCGCGGCTGGGCTGCTCGGCCAGATGGATCAGGCGCAGCAGGGTGCTCTTGCCGGCGCCGGAATGGCCGGTGACGAACAGCATCTGGCCGGCCTCGACGCTGAAGCTGACGTCGGTCAGCGCCGCGTGACCGCCTTCATAACGCTTGCTGACGGCATCGAAGCGGAGCAGGGTCATCGGTGGGGGCGTCGAGGCATGGCGCGATCGAAGCGGGAAGTATCGCCCGTGCGGGTGGGGATGCGGAAGGGTGGCAAGCTCAGGGCAGGCTTGTCGAAAATCCGTTCGTGGTGAGTTTGTCGAACCACGGACCGCACCCCTCGCCCGCTCACCCTTCGACAGGCTCAGGGCGAACGGTGGAGGGGCAAGGCCGCTCATGGCCAGGCTCATTGCCGTTCGTGGTGAGCCCTTCGGCAATCTCAGGACAGGCTTGTCGAACCATCCGTTCGTGGTGAGGTTGTCGAGGTTCCCGTTCGTGGTGAGGTTGTCGAGGTTCCCGTTCGTGGTGAGCTTGTCGAACCACGGACCGCACCCCTCGCCCGCTCACCCTTCGACAGGCTCAGGGCGAACGGTGGAGGGGCAAGGCCGCTCATGGCCAGGCCCATTGCCGTTCGTGGTGGGCCCTTCGGCAATCTCGGGGCAGGTTTGTCGAAAATCCGTTCGTGGTGAGCCTGTCGAGGTTCCCGTTCGTGGTGAGCCTGTCGAGGTTCCCGTTCGTGGTGAGCCTGTCGAGGTTCCCGTTCGTGGTGAGCCTGTCGAACCACGGACCGCACCCTCGCCCGCTCACCCTTCGACAGGCTCAGGGCGAACGGTGGAGGGGCAAGGCCGCTCATGGCCATGGCCCATTGCCGTTCGTGGTGAGCCTGTCGAACCACGCCTGCAATCGGTCGCAGTCTCGAGCATGCTCTTTGAGAATCTCGGGGCGAACGGCATGGACGGCGGAATCAATTGCGCTTCGCCGCGCAATCTCAATGCCCGCCGCGCGGTTTGCGCTTGACCAGCTTCTTCAAGCTCTGCTTGATCTTGCCGAGAAGCGAGGGTTTGCTGGCCTTGCCGGCATCGCTGGCGCGGGCAGGCGCGTGTGCATCGTGACGCGAAGGCGCGTGCGCATGCTGTTCGTGCGCCGGGGTCACTTCCGGTACGCGCTGGGTGATCTCGGTGCCGGTGACGGTCGTGCTGGTCGCGGCCGCATCGCCGGTGCGTCGGCCATGACGGCGACGTCGGGGCTTGCGGCTGCGTTCGGCGGCGGGTGCGCCGGCATTTTCGGATGCGCTGACAGCGCTCGTTGCTGCGGGTGCGATCGTGGTGTCGGTTTGCGCGTCGGTGCCGGCTGGGCTGTGCTCGCGGCGCGGTTCATCGGGATGCCGCGTGCGCTGCGCACCGTGGCTTCGGTGCCCGCCGCCGCTGCGTCCGCCCGGTGCGCGCCCGCCGCCGGAGCGACCGCCACGCCCGGCGCCCTGGCCACCGCGATGGCCACCTTCGGCCTTTTGCGCCTCGCGCACCTCGCGGAAGATCTGGCTGATGCTCTCGACCGGCTCTTCGCCTTCGATCGCCGGCAGCGGCGCGCGCGGTTTGCGCGGCGCGGCGACCAGCAGTTCCGGATCGACCGGCGCGGTGGGGATTTTCTGTTCGATGTAGGCCTCGATGTCCGGCAGCGACTGCGCGTAGCGCTCGCAGGCGAAACTGATGGCGTCGCCCTCGGCGCCGAGGCGGGCGGTGCGGCCGATGCGGTGGACGTAGTCTTCGGCCTCGAACGGCAGGTCGAAGTTGTAGACGTGGGACACGCCATCGATATGCAGGCCGCGGGCGGCGACGTCGGTGGCCACCAGCACCTCCATGTCGCCGCGCTTGAAGCGCGACAGCAGGCTCTCGCGCTTTTTTTGCGGCACGTCGCCGGAGATCACGCCGACCCGGAAACCGGCGCGTTCGAGCGCGCGGGCGACGTTCTCGACCCAGGCCTTGGTGTTGACGAACACCATGGTGCGGGTGCCTTCACTGCGGGTGAGCAGGCCGATCAGCAGCGGGATTTTTTCCTCGTTGGCCGGGAAGTAGACCTTCTGGCGTACCCGCGCCGCGGTCACCGTTTCGGCCTCGACGACGAGCTTTTCCGGCTCGTTCATGTGCTCGTAGGCCAGTTCCAGCACGCGCAGCGACAAGGTGGCCGAGAACAGCAAGGTCTGCCGCTCGCCGCGCGCCGGCAGGCGGCGCAGCAGGAAGCGCAGGTCCTTGATGAAGCCCAGGTCGAACATGCGGTCGGCCTCGTCGAGCACGCATACCTCGCAGGCGTGCAGCGAGACCACCTTGTGCTGCTTGACGTAGTCGATCAGCCGGCCCGGCGTGGCGATGATGACGTCGGCGCCGCGCTGGAGGATCTCGCGCTGCTTGTCGTAATCGACGCCGCCGTAGACCAGCGCGTACTTGATGCCCAGTTCGGCGCCGAAGGCCAGGGCATCCTTGTGGATCTGGATCGCCAGCTCGCGGGTGGGCGCGAGGATCAGCGCGCGCGGATCGGCATCGCCGCGATTGGCCAGGGCCGGGCGCTTGAGCAGGCGGTCGAGGGTGGCGATCAGGAAGGCCAGCGTCTTGCCGGTGCCGGTCTGCGCCTGGCCGGCGATGTCGCGCCCGTGCAGTGCCAGCGGCAGGGTCAGCGCCTGGATCGGCGTGCAGCGGGTGAACCCGGCTTTCGTCAACCCTGCGGCCAGCGCCGGGTGCAAGTCGAAATGGGAAAATGAAACGTCGGTCAGTGGCTTGTCGGTCACGTTGTGGATTCTTCTCGTCGGGCACGACGCGGCGTGCTTGCGTGCCCGGCCGACAGATCGCAAACTGCCTCTCGCCCAGGGCGGCGTGGCGGTGAGTTGCTTGAAGTGCACGCCATCGACCCCATTGTAGCCCATCGCGACCGCCGGTCCGCCCGGCCACCCCCAACGAACAGGAGCAGCATCCGTGAGCGAGCACGTCGCCGAGGTCAAGGATTCGGAATTCGAAGCGCAGGTCCTGAAATCCAAAGAGCCGGTACTGGTGGACTTCTGGGCCGAATGGTGCGGCCCGTGCAAGATGATCGCGCCGATGGTCGAGGAACTGGCCGAGGTCTACAGCGGCCGGCTCAAGGTGGTCAAGCTCAACATCGAGCAGAACATGACCACGCCGCGCCAATACCAGGTGCGCAACATCCCCACGCTGATGCTGTTCCGCGACGGCAAGGTGCATGCCACCCAGGTCGGCGCGGTGGCGCGCAACCAGATGGTGCAGTTCATCGATCGCGCGATTGCCTGACGATCGCATCGATTCGCGTGCCGTCGGCCGCGTTGCCGGTCGGCACCCGGTTGAACCCGTCGTCCGCGCAGGCTTGCCGCCACGCGGAGGCAGTGCTAGCGTTGTCACCGCGGCGACCCGATGCGGTCGCCTGCGCCCATCGGCGACGCCCCTTTCCCCTTGATTCCTCCGACCTCACGAGAAGGTCAATCCGTGTCCGAAAACGATAACGAGACCGGCGAGGTCGCCGTCCGGCGTACCCGTCATGTTCGCAAGGCCGCTGCCGCGGCCGATTCCCATCCGGCAACCGCGGCGACCACCACCGATCTGCCTGCGCCGGCTGCCGTGGCGGCGTCCGCGCCGTTGGTCATCGCGCCGGCTGCGCCCGCCATGCCGGAGCCGCCGCCGGCGCCGGATCGGCAACCCTCCGGCGACGCTGCCCCGGCAGCGCAGGATGGCGCCGCCGCAACGACGGCTGCCGACGACGCATCGTCGCGGCCCGCGCAGGGTGGCGAAGGCGGCGCGGGCCAGGGCCAGCCATCACATCGGCAGAGCCGGCGCGAGCGCTTCCGCGATCGCCGCAACCGCGAGCGTGGCGAGCGCGGCGAACGCGATGGCAATCGCGAAAACAACCCGCCGCGCGGCAACGACAATCGCGGCAACGAGGGCGGCGAGAGTTTCGACAACCAGCCGCTGCCGACGCTGCCGCCGGATTTCCCGGTCTATACGCTGGCCGATCTGAAGAAGATGCCGGCGTACCAGTTGCTCGACATCGCCGACAAGCTGGGCATTTCCGAGGGCGTGGCGCGCATGCGCAAGCAGGACGTGATCTTCGCCCTGCTGAAGGTGCTGACCCGTTACGGAGAAGGTGTGGCCGCCGATGGCGTGCTGGAGATCCTTCCCGACGGCTTCGGCTTCCTGCGCTCGCACGAAGCCTCGTATCTGGCCGGCCCGGACGACACCTACATCTCGCCCAGCCAGATCCGCCGCTTCAACCTGCGCACCGGCGATCATCTGTCCGGCCGCATCCGTTCGCCCAAACCCGGCGAGCGCTACTTCGCGCTGTCGCAGGTCAACGCGATCAACGGCGAGCCGCCGGAGGCGTCGAAGAACAAGGCGCTGTTCGAAAACCTCACCCCGCTGTTCCCGCGCAAGGCGTTCCGGCTGGAGCGCGGCAACGGCTCGACCGAGGACATCACCGGCCGCATCCTCGATCTGATGGCACCGCAAGGCAAGGGCCAGCGCGGCCTGATCGTCAGCCAGCCGAAGTCCGGCAAGACGATGATGCTCCAGCACGTCGCCCAGGCGATCATGGCCAATCATCCCGAAGCGCACCTGATCGTGCTGCTGATCGACGAGCGCCCGGAAGAAGTCACCGAGATGCAGCGCACCGTGCGCGGCGAGGTGATTTCCTCGACCTTTGATGAACCCGCCGCGCGCCATGTGCAGGTTGCCGAAATGGTGATCGAGCGCGCCAAGCGGCTGGTCGAACACAAGCGCGACGTGGTCATCCTGCTCGACTCGATCACCCGTCTGGCGCGCGCCTACAACACCGTGGTGCCGTCGTCGGGCAAGGTGCTGTCCGGCGGCGTGGATGCCAACGCCCTGCACCGGCCCAAGCGCTTCTTCGGCGCCGCGCGCAACGTCGAGGAGGGCGGCTCGCTGACGATCATCGCCACCGCCCTGATCGATACCGGTAGCAAGATGGACGAGGTGATCTACGAAGAGTTCAAGGGCACCGGCAACTCCGAGGTGCACCTGGATCGCCGCATCGCCGAGAAGCGTGTGTACCCGGCCATCAACATCAACCGCTCCGGCACCCGCCGCGAAGAACTGTTGATCGAGCCGGACTACCTGCAGAAGATCTGGATCCTGCGCAAGCTGCTGCACCCGATGGACGAACTGGCGGCGATGGAGTTCCTGCTCGACAAGATGAAGGACACCAAGACCAACGAGGAGTTCTTCCGCTTCATGAAGCGGTGATGCCGCGTTTCATCAAGCGACGGATCGGCCTGCGCGGGTAGCATGAATCGTGAAAAACAAACGCCGGCATCGCGCCGGCGTTCGTCGTTCATTGGCAAGGTTTTCACCTCGCCTGATCGGCAGGAACAGCAACCCCGGCAGTGCCAGGCAGCCTGCGCGCAGCAACAATGCCAAACATCAATTTTGCCGAGTCGACGAGTTCCATGTGACCCCGATCAGCGTTCGGAATCGCCCGACTCGATGTTCTGCATGAACATCGACAGGCCGAACGCGGCGAAGCCGTACACCACCAATGCACCGATGACCTTGAACATGACTGCACTCCCTTGGGTTGGTGCCGCGAGATCGGTGGCGCGCATGCCTGCCTGATCGCGACGACCGGAAAGGCTTTCCGGTTGCACGCAGTCTCCGCCAGGCGATCGACAGGTCGTGTCATGGAGAACGTCGTCATCGCGTGAAGGCGCTCGACGCAGCGTTTGCGTTCAGCTCGCGTTGCCTTGTCGCTTGCGATGGCATCGAAGCTGCGGCGGGCATCGGTATTGGTCGCGATCGGCGCGAGAGTTCTGGCAGCGGCGTCAACGCCTTCTCGCGCTACGAAACCGGCAAGACCAAGCCGCCGCTGGCGCTGGTGAAACTGCTCAGGGTGCTCGATCGTCATCCTGAGTTGGTGGGAGCGGTGTGGGTGGGGCAGGTGGGAATCGCTGCACTCCAAATGCCTTTTTCTCGACCCGCACCGCGTTGACGATGTAGCGTCGGTATCCCGGATTCACCTTGTAGAACTGCTGCCTGCCATTTCCGTGGCGAAAGCGCGAATACGCCACCGCTTGCGGCGGCGTGCGCGCATGCAGTGCGCAAGCACCGGCAAGCTGGGCATTGCCCACCTCGTCGGGGCGGAGGCAAAATCCGGCACCATGACTACCAAACCGATGTCGCGTTGGCGTGCCGCGGGGCTGCATCTGCTGATCAGCATAGGTGTCGCCGCTACCGTCCTCACCATCATGCTGCTGCTGTGGTTCCCCGGGCCGCTGTTCGAGGCCGGCGGCGGCAATGGCCTGCTCGAGATTCTGGTCAGCGTCGATGTGACGATCGGGCCCTTGATCACCCTGGCGGTATTCAAGCAGGGCAAGCGCGGAATGAAGTTCGATCTGGTGGTGATCGCGCTGCTGCAGATCTCGGCGTTCGCTTATGGCATGCATATCGTCTATCTGGCGCGCCCGGCCTTCATCGTGTTTGCGAAAGACCAGTTCGAGATCGCCACCGTCAACGACATCAGCGACCAGGACTATGCCAAGGCGAAACTGGCGCAGTTCACGCATCCGCCGCTCGGCGGCCCGTTGTACGTCTATGCGCAACTGCCGACCGACGCGAAGGCGCTCGACGCGCTCACCTCGGCGGCGATGGATGGCAAGGACGTGAACACCATGCCCTGGCTGTTCCGGCCCTATGCCGAACATGCCAGGGACGTGCTCGCGAATAGCTGGACGCTGGCGACGTTGCGCAAGAAGGAGCCGAAGTCGGCGAAGATCGTCGATGCGTGGATGGCGCGATCCTCACTCAAGGAGGCCGACGTGCGCTATCTGCGGATGTCGGCGAGGCAGGCCTGGGTTGCCGTGCTCATCGATGCCCGCACGGCCGAGCCGCGCAAGCTGCTGATCACGGAGAAATTCTGAGCGCCATTTCGGCCGACGGTGGCGGCGACCGCGATCCGGGCCGGTGCCGCGCCACCGCCATGCCGCAGTGACGCCGCTGTCGGCATAATGGCGGCGTGGCCAGACCGATCACCCCGCTCGATGCCCGTGCCCGCGGCCTGCTGCGCAGCCTGATCGCGCAGTACATCCGTGACGGCGAGCCGGTCGGCTCGCGCACGCTGGCGCGGCACTCGGGGTTGGACGTGAGTCCGGCGACGATCCGCAACATCATGGCCGATCTCGAAGAAGTCGGTCTGGTGGCGGCGCCGCATACTTCGGCCGGCCGGGTGCCGACGGTGCAGGGCTACCGGGTGTTCGTCGATTCGCTGCTGCAGGTGCAGCCGCTGGGCGAGGGTGACCTGGCGCAGTTGCGGGCGCAGGTCAGCCCCGGCGCCGGCACCCAGGCGCTGCTCAACAATGCCTCGCAACTGCTGTCGGCGATGAGCCATTTCGTCGGCGTGGTGACGGTGCCACGGCGCGAACAGTTTGCCTTCAAGCACATCGACTTCGTCGCCCTCGATTCGCAGCGGGTGCTGGTGATCCTCGTCTTCACCGACCACGAGGTGCAAAACCGCATCATCACCACCCGCCGCGCCTACACGCCTTCCGAACTGGAACAGACCGCCAACTATCTCAACGCCCATTTCGCCGGCCGACCACTGCGCGAAATCCATGCCACCTTGCTGCGCGAGTTGCGCGATACCCGCAGTGCGATGGAGCGGGTGCTCGGCGCCGCCGTCGAGGTGGCCGAACACGCCTTCGATGCCGGCGACGAGGACGTGCTGCTGGCCGGGCAGACGCGCTTGATGGGCGTGCAGGATCTGTCCGATGTCGAGCGCCTGCGCGAGCTGTTCGAGGCGTTCGCGCGCAAGCGCGAGATCCTGCAATTGCTCGAACGCTGCATCCACGCGCAGGGCGTGCGCATCTTCATCGGCGAGGAAACCGGCCTGGCCTCGCTCGACGCCTGCACCGTGGTCACCGCGCCCTACGCTGCCGACGGCAAGGTGCTGGGCGTGCTGGGCGTGATCGGGCCGACCCGGATGGCGTACGAGCGGGTGATCCCGATGGTGCAGGCCACCGCCGACCTGCTCGGCGCCGCCTTGAAACCGCGCGCGCAGGCCCCATAAGCGCTGTCAGGTGCGGTAACGCTGGCGCGGTTCGAGCCGTTGCGCGCTGGCGACGCGTCAGGGTCTTGGGTTCGCGACGGCGCCGGCCGACATCGGTCGGCGCCTCGGTGCGAACCTGCGGCCACGATCCTTGTTCCATCCAGCCAATCGAGACTTCCATGAAGCCCCTGTGGCGGCGGTTCGCGCCGTCGCGTCCGACCAAGGTAAACGACATGCAGGCCACCGACTCCCAACCCGAGGCCGAGGCTTCGGCCATCGATTCCGACATCCAGGCGCTGATCGCCGAGCGCGATGCCGCCCGCGACGAACTGGCCAAGGCGCGCGAGCAGTTCCTGCGCGAACACGCCGAGCTGGAGAACACCCGCCGTCGCCTCAGCCGCGACGTCGAGCAGAGCCGCAAGTTCGCCAACGAGCGCCTGCTCGGCAGCCTGCTGCCGGTGTTCGACAGCCTCGAGGCGGGCATCGCCGCCGCCAAGGATCTGCCGCAGGTGCGCGAAGGGCTGGAGCTGACCCTGCGCCAGCTGACCAAGGTGGCCGAGGACAACGGCCTGTGCGTGGTTGATCCGATGGGGCATGTGTTCAACCCCGAGCACCACCAGGCGATCGCGGTGTTGCCGGCCGGCGAGCAGCATGCCGCCGACACCGTGATGCAGGTCCACCAGAAGGGTTATCTGCTCAACGAGCGCCTGCTGCGACCGGCGCTGGTGATCGTCGCCAAATCCGAACACGACTGATCGCGCGGCGGCTTGAAAGCCGCCCGCTCACCCCCACAAACCAGCCATCGGCGGCCGTACGCGGCGCCGCAGACCAAAACACGACATCGACATCTTCAGGAGAACAGACATGGGCAAGATCATCGGCATCGACCTGGGCACCACCAACAGTTGCGTTTCCGTGATGGAAGGCGGCAAGCCCAAGGTCATCGAAAACTCCGAGGGCGATCGCACCACGCCGTCCATCGTCGCCTTCAGCAAGGACGGCGAAGTGCTCGTCGGCGCCTCGGCCAAGCGCCAGGCGGTGACCAATCCGAAGAACACTTTCTACGCCGTCAAGCGCCTGATCGGCCGCAAGTTCACCGACGCCGAGGTCAAGAAGGATCTCGACCTGGTGCCGTACGCGATCGTCGAGCATGCCAACGGCGATGCCTGGGTGGCCACCTCCGACGGCAAGAAGATGGCCCCGCCGGAAATTTCCGCGCGGGTGCTGGAAAAGATGAAGAAGACCGCCGAAGCCTACCTCGGCGAGGCCGTCACCGAGGCGGTCATCACCGTGCCGGCCTACTTCAACGACTCCCAGCGCCAGGCCACCAAGGACGCCGGCAAGATCGCCGGCCTCGACGTCAAGCGCATCATCAACGAGCCGACCGCGGCGGCGCTGGCCTATGGCCTGGACAAGGGCGACAACCGCGACCGCAAGATCGCCGTGTACGACCTCGGCGGTGGTACCTTCGACGTGTCGATCATCGAGATCGCCAACGTCGACGGCGAAAAGCAGTTCGAGGTGCTGGCCACCAACGGCGACACCTTCCTCGGCGGCGAGGATTTCGACAAGCGCATCATCGATTTCCTCGTGGACGAGTTCCAGAAGGAGCAGGGCATCGACCTGCGCCGCGATCCGCTCGCCCTGCAGCGCCTGAAGGACGCGGCCGAGCGCGCCAAGATCGAGTTGTCGTCCTCGCACCAGACCGAGGTCAACCTGCCCTACGTCACCGCCGACGCCAGCGGCCCGAAGCACCTCAACGTCAAGCTCACCCGCGCCAAGCTCGAAGCCCTGGTCGAGGATCTGATCCGCAAGTCGATCGAGCCGTGCAAGATCGCGCTCAAGGACGCCGGGCTGAAGGCGAGCGAGATCAGCGAGGTCATCCTGGTCGGTGGCCAGACCCGCATGCCCAAAGTGCAGGACGCGGTCAAGGAGTTCTTCGGCAAGGAGCCGCGCAAGGACGTCAATCCTGACGAAGCCGTCGCCATCGGCGCAGCGGTGCAGGGCGGCGTGCTGGCCGGCACCGTCAAGGACGTGCTGCTGCTCGACGTCACCCCGCTCAGCCTGGGCATCGAGACGCTCGGTGGCGTGTCGACCAAGATCATCGAGAAGAACACCACGGTGCCGACCAAGGCCTCGCAGACCTTCTCGACGGCCGAAGACAATCAGCCGGCGGTGACCGTGCACGTGCTGCAGGGCGAGCGCGAACAGGCCCGCTACAACAAGTCGCTGGGCAAGTTCGATTTGTCCGGCATCGAGCCGGCGCCGCGCGGCATGCCGCAGATCGAGGTGACCTTCGACATCGACGCCAACGGCATCTTGCATGTGTCGGCCAAGGACAAGAAGACCGGCAAGGAGCAGCGCATCGAGATCAAGGGCAGCTCGGGCCTGACCCCGGAGGAGATCGAGCGGATGAAGTCCGACGCCGATGCCCACCGCGACGAAGATCGCAAGTTCCAGGAACTCGTCACCACCCGCAACCGCGCCGACCAGACCATCCACGCCGCCCGCGCGGCGATCAAGGATCACGGCGGCAAGGTCGGCGGCGACGTGATCGGCAAGCTCGAAAGCGCGCTGTCGGATCTGGAATCGGTGATGAAGGGCGACGACAAGTCGGCGATCGAGTCGCGCGTCACCGCCGTCGAGCAGGCCGTGCAGCCGTTGCTGGCGGCCGCCCAGGGCGGCGCCGGCCCACAGCCGGGCGCCGATGCCGGCGCGCCGGGCAAGGGCGGTGACGACGTGGTCGATGCCGAGTTCACCGAGGTGAAGGACAAGTAAGCCGGGAATCGGGAATCGGGAATCGGAACCCGGAACTCGCAACTCGGAACCCGGAACTCGAAACCGCCTGCACGTCCCGCGTACGGATCGAAGGATTCCTTCCCCCGCTTGCGGGGGAAGGGCAGGATGGGGGCAGGCTGTACCGACCACCTGTTCGCTTTGCGTCACAGGGAAAGCGTCCCCCCATCCCAACCTTCCCCCGCAAGCGGGGGAAGGAGAAAACCAGGCGGAACACGAAACTCGGAACACGAAACTCGGAACTCGGAACTCGGAACTCGGAACTCGCAACTCGGAACTCGGAAC
>JAFEFT010000040.1:0-5639 GCA_018240435.1 Pseudomonadota bacterium | reverse complement strand
ACTCGGAACTCGGAACTCGGAACCGCCTGCACGTCCTGCGGACTGATCGAAGGATTCCTTCCCCCGCTTGCGGGGGAAGGGCAGGATGGGGGCGCGGCCGGCGTCGATGTCTGAAGCGTTGGCAGCGTCGCCGGGCGCGTCACGCGGCATCCTCCCGCGCCGGCGAGTCACGGAATCACCCCCAATCGGAACGTGAGCAAGGAGCGAGCGCCAGGGCAATGGGAAAAGGCAGGCTCGAAGCGTTCAGCGATGGCGTGATCGCGGTCATCATCACCATCATGGTGCTGGAGATGCGCGTTCCGCATGCGCCGACGTGGCAGGCGCTGGCCGAGGTATGGCCGGTGTTCGCCTGCTATGTGCTCAGCTTCGTCTACGTCGGCATCTACTGGAACAACCACCATCACCTGCTGCACGCCACCAAGCGCATCGATGGCAGCGTGCTGTGGGCAAACCTGCATTTGTTGTTCTGGTTGTCGCTGGTGCCATTCGTGACCGGCTGGATGGGCGAAAACCATTTTGCCGCGCTGCCGACCATGCTTTACGGTGCGGTGCTGTTGATGGCGGCGGTGGCCTACGCGATCTTGCAACGGCGGATCCTGCGCGTGCCGGGGCAAACGCCGTTGCTGGCGAGCGCGCTGGGCAGCGATGCCAAGGGCAAGCTGTCGCCGCTGCTCTACGCCATCGCCATCGCCTCGGTGTGGTTGCATCCGTGGGTCGCCTGCGCGCTGTACGCGGCGGTCGCGCTGATGTGGCTGGTGCCGGATCGCCGCATCGAGCAGCGCATCGTCGATTGAATCGGCGCGGCTGCCGCGATTGGATCGAGCAGGGACGAGTGCACTAAGGAATCAAATGAGCAAGCGTGACTACTACGAAGTCCTCGGAGTCGACCGCAACGCCAGCGACGACGACCTCAAGAAGGCCTATCGCCGACTGGCGATGAAGCACCACCCGGATCGCAACCCGGGTGACGCCAGGGCCGAGGCCGCGTTCAAGGAATGCAAGGAGGCGTACGAAATCCTGTCCGATCAGGCCAAGCGCAGCGCTTACGACCAGCGCGGCCACGCCGCGTTCGAGCATGGTTTCGGCGGCCCCGGTGCCGGCCCCGGGTTTGCCGATGTCGGCGATATTTTCGGCGACATCTTCGGCGACATTTTCGGCGGCGGACGCGGCCGGCAGGCGCAGCAGCGCGGCAACGACTTGCGTTACGGCCTCGAACTCGATCTCGAAGAAGCCGTCGCCGGCCTCGAAAAGAAGATCGACATCGCCACCCTGATCGACTGCCGCATCTGCAAGGGCACCGGCTCGGCCGACGGCAAGCTCGATACCTGCACCACCTGCCGCGGTCAGGGCCGGGTGCGCTTGCAGCAGGGCATCTTCTCGCTGCAACAGGCCTGCCCGACCTGCGGCGGTCGCGGCCGGATGGTCGCCAACCCCTGCAAGGCCTGTCATGGCGAAGGCCGCGCCGAAGATGTGAAAACGCTATCGGTGAAGATCCCGGCCGGCGTCGATACCGGCGATCGCATCCGTTTGCAGGGCGAAGGCGAAGCCGGCCCCGCCGGCGCACCACCCGGCGATCTGTACGTCGAGGTGCATGTGCGCGAGCACGCCATTTTCAAACGCGAAGGCGACGACCTGTATTGTGAGATTCCGATCCGCATCTCGCAGGCCGCGCTCGGCGATGCCGTGCGCGTGCCCACGCTCAACGGCGAGGCCGAAATCAGGATTCCGGCGGAAACCCAGACCGGCAAGGTCTTCCGCCTGCGCGGCAAGGGCGTGAAATCGGTGCGCAGCCGCGGCCCCGGCGACCTGCTGTGCCGCGCCGTGGTGGAAACCCCGGTCAACCTCACCGCCCGCCAGCGCGAACTGCTGGAGCAATTCGAGGCCACCTTCGAAGGCGACGAAGGCCGCCGTCATTCGCCGCGTTCGAGCACCTTCCTCGATGGAGTGAAGGCGTTCTGGGAGCGGATGACGGGGTGAGAGGGTCTGTCCTTAGTTCCTGCTAAACAAAAACCTCGATGCAAGAGCGCGTGCGCATTTCCGGACTCCTGCCGAATCGGGAAAAATGAACCCGACCCTTATTCGTTGAGATTAAGAATGGTGGGTGATGTCCTTAGTTTTTTTCGCTTCTATTTTTCGTCGCATGGGTACGACAAACGTTACCCAAAAAAGCAAAGCGACGACAATTGCACCAAAAACGCAATAAAGCGCCAATATCACCGCAGTCTCGACCGTGAGCCTCCCATCAGAAAAAAGACCCAAGACCATAACGAGATACAGAGGAAGGCCAACAGCAAATTGAAACAATAGCAACAAAAAAATTAGCGATTTTTTGTCGCGTAGCCAGGTCGGTTTTATGGTCATCTTTGCCTCGCCTACTTACATCCGCACTTACCGCTATTCCCATTCGAACTTGCTGCGCCCTGATTGCTAGAGTCAGCGATGGCGCCTGCTCCCACGCCGAAGATCATTGAATAGCCGCCAGCAACCGTACCTCCTGTAGCCCAAGAAGCAACAGGCTCACCCACCAAAGCAAGCGCGATACTTCCACCCTCTGTTTCTGGTGCGAGCACTTCGGCCGTATACCAATAGCCGGCCATAAAGCCCGCACTGAAACCAATCATTGCTCCTTGTTTTGTGTAGTGCTGAGGATCTGTCGGCCCGCCATTTGCGCAGGGATCGGGCGATGACGAGGGCGGCTGCCACCCTGGCTGCCCGAAACCTGGAGGCACGCATGAACCGCCAGGACAGAACGCAGTCGTCATGTCGCTAAACCCGTCCAACCCGCGCGGATCTTTGTGGCTCAACGGATTCCCACCCACATATGCGTATTCCGGAGATCCTCGGTACGTGATTCCGGAGATCCTCGGTATCCGATTCCGGAATCGGGTACCGAATTCACCGGAATACGCAGTCCAGATCGTAGGTGTTGGCGCGGACCAGGCCGTTGCCGTAGGTCCGCCGGCTGGGACCGCCATCGGGTTCACACGCAATGTTCGTGACACAGTTCAATTTACCTCCCCTCGTGACGACGTTGTGCGACTTTGCGCTGGCGCACTGGGTGTCCTTAGTTCCTGATTTCAGATACGCCAGCGCTTCCGGGCTTTGCTTCAAGGTCGCATGGTAGTAGTCGATCACCTGCGCCAGCGCCGAAGCATCGTCTGCCTCCATCGTCACCGGCGCGGCCAGCTTCGGCACCGTCGCCTGCTTCACGACATGACCCGACAACGGCGCATCGGCCCGCAGCAGTTCCACCGCATGCCGGAAGCTCACGCCTTCGGCCCGCATCACCCAGTCGATCACCGTGCCGCCCGTCGCGCAGGCACCGAGGCAGTGCCACAGGTTCTTGCCCGGACTCACCACCAGCGAGGGCGTGCGGTCGTCGTGGAACGGGCAGCGACCCAGCCAGTCCTTGCCGTGTTTGACCAACTGCACACCCTTCGCCTCCATCAGCCGCTGCAACGACACCTCGGCCTTCAGCCGCTCGACTTCGTGATCGGGGATGCGGGCCATAGCGGGCTCCTGGCAAAAACCTGTCAAGGGGCTTCCAAGGTACTTTATGGTAGCGTATAAGGCAACCAATGCAGACCCCACCCGCTACCACAGGGTTACGTTCCATGCGTCTATCGCTCACCCCACAGCAGCGCATGAACCTCGCTACCCGGCTCGCCCAGTACCGCAAGCAACGCGGCATGACCCAAGCCCAACTGGCCGACGCCTTGGGCCTGCACATCACCCAGATCAAGCGCTACGAGGGCGGCAGTTCCCAGCCGTCGGTGGACGGATTGAAGAAGATCGCGGTGCTGCTGCACGTCTCAACCGACGAACTGCTGTTCGGCGAGGAAGGCCGCGATCCCGGCGACAAGCTGCGCCGGCATTTCGCTGCCGTGGCCAACCTGCCCGATGCCGAGCAGCGCACCGTCATCGATGTGATCGAAGGTCTGTTGCTCAAGCACGAGGCCCAGCGCTGGCGCGATGCCAACACCAGCAGCTAAAAAAATGAGCTTCTTCGATCCGAACTATTCGGTTTTGCCAGACCGCGCCTATCTGCGCGAACTGTGGCGACCTTGGAAGCTCGCCACCCTTGCAGTTGGCATGGGCTGGCTTCTATACGGCGCAACGCACTACAACATCGGCGATTGGGATATTGGCGTCAGCATCGTCATGGGCGTTCTTGCTTACTTGCTTGCCCCGTGGTCGATGTACGTCATCCTCAACGCAATTCGCTACCGCCCCAAGTGGTGGTGGGCGCACATGGCGGCGGCATTGGCCGCTGGCATCTTCGTTGCAGACACCAGCTACATGGCTTATCACCTGATAGCAGGCAATCCCACATATCGAGACGCGAACTTTCCGGCATCCATCAGCCTCTACTTCTTGGCCGGCGGAGTCTGGCTCTATCGCGGAACGCTCATCGAGTTGATCCGGAACGCTAGCGACATCACTCTCTCCTGACTGATCCTCAATTCAAAAAAACACGCTCGTCCCGGCATTGGCACATCTAATTTAGCCAGTACGCTGCATAGAGCTTGCCTCGCGCGTTGGAATTTTGGATATAAGAAACAACATTGCAATGGTGATTAATCCTATTGCGACCAACCATAAATAAGGATTTCCAACAGACCAAATGCGCTCGTGCGGAGCTTCCGGATCACCGAGAATTGCTAGTATCCAGATCAAGAAATTGGCCCACACAAGCGCCTTGAAAAGGATGCTCGTGCCCCATCTAACCAACAAGGACAACCCAGCAACTAAAAATAGTGCACCAAGAGAAAGGCGCACTGCCGGATAGAAATCATTAAGCGGAGATGCCAAAAAAATACACGCGAGTCCGAACAGCGAAAACAGCACGCAAATTGCATACCTGTAATGGGACGTACGCATTATTTTCCGCACCCGCAATCCGGGGTTTTCCCTTGATTTCCGTCCATCAGACCTTCATATCCAGCCTCCTCCGCAGCCCTTGAATACGGCGATGTGTTGTAGCCAAGCGGCCGAAGAGGAATTTTTATGAGCTGATGAAAGCCAATGCCAAGTGAAAGCAAGAACGGATTATCTCCGTAGCTCGATACAGCTGCGTTTGCGTAGAGATAGTTCTCTGCCTCTCTAAGCGAAGGGCTATTCCATGTTTTTGCGCCGCCTGACTTGCGAGCAGTGTTGGACATACCAAAGGCTAATGCGACATCGCCATCGGCTTCTTTCAGAAATCCGCAAACCGCCTCCTTAGCGCCTTTTGACAGAAGTCCAAGCGGATCAATCAGATTTACAGGATTCCCCCCGACATAGGCATACGTATTGATCCCACCCGCCAACCCGATGGGGTCGGATTCCACATAGACGCCCATGCTCGAATCATAGTCGCGGAAGCCGTTGTTCCACAGACCCGATTCGGCATCGAAGTACTGCCCGGGAAAGCCGAGGTTCAAGCCGCCGATGTTGTCCTGGGCGACATCGCGATGGAAGGCGTAGTTGTTGGCGCGCCAGACGATCGCCTGCGTCGGGTTGGTCACCCTCTCCGGGCGACCCAGATGGTCGGTGTGGATCGCGTACAGCACGTTGTTGCGCACCATGCCGACCAGGGTGCCGCCGAGCCACAGGTAGTCGGTCATCCCGGCCGACCCTCGTTCGGTCAGCAACGATCC
>JAFEFT010000003.1 GCA_018240435.1 Pseudomonadota bacterium | reverse complement strand
CGCCACCCTCCCCCGCAAGGGGGGTGGGGAAGCAAGTGCCACCACCGTTTTGACGCAACGGCTGCCACTGCATCAAAGCCCCTCCCCCCTCGCGGGGGAGGGGTTGGGGAGACGGGGCGACCTGATCGCCGCCGACGCCCACCGGGCTTCGTCACATCATCGCGTGCCCACCCTCCCCCTCTCCCGGCGCTGCCGCGCCACCCTCCCCCGCAAGGGGGTGGGGAAGCAAGCGGTGCCGGCAGTTGGATGCAATCGCGGATTTTTCGTGAGCACACACAAGCCTCAGCAGGACGCGCGGCATGAATACGACGTTTGACGCCATCGTCATCGGCGCCGGCCACAACAGTCTGGTCGCGGCGAACTATCTGGCAAAGGCCGGGCGCAAGGTCCTCGTCCTCGAACGCCGCGACATCGCTGGCGGCCAGCTCGCGCGCGCGTCGTTCGGCGAGGGTTTCAGCGTCGATCCGCTGTACGCCGGCGCGTTGCTGCGGCCTGACATCGTTGCCGACCTCAGCCTTGCGAAATACGGCCTCGACGCGAAACCCGCCGCGAAGTCGCCCTGTATCGCGTTGCTGCCCGACGGCCAGCGCCTGCACCTCGTCGCCGACGGCAAGGACGCGGCCACGCTCGCCTCGATCCGCGCGCTATCGGCGAAGGATGCGCAAACCTGGCCGGACTTCGTCGCCTTCATGGACAAGGCCGCCGCCTTCCTCGACGCGGCGTATCGCACGTCGATGCCGCGCCTGCCGCATTTCGATCTGCGCAAGGACGGCCTGCCGCTGGCGAAACTCGGCTGGACGCTGCGCCGGCTCGGCGGTCGCGACATGTTTGGCGTCATTCGCGCGCTGTCGATGTCGATGGTCGAGTTCACCGAGGAATGGTTCGAATCCGAACCGCTGCGCGCGGCGGTCGCGGCAGTCGGCATCCACGGCCACACGCTCGGCGCGATGTCGGCCGGCGGCGGCTTCACCCTGATCCACAACTGGCGCAATCGCGGTGGCCTGGCGCAACCGCAGCTCGCCGGCGGCAGCGCACGCATCGCCGATGTGCTGGCGGCAGCACTGAAAGCGCGCGGCGGCGAAATTCGCACCGGTGCCGAGGTGGCGAAGATTCTCGTCAACCACCAGCGCGCGAGCGGCGTGCGCTTGACCAGCGGCGAAACCATCGACGCCGCGACGGTGCTGTCGGGGGCCGATCCGCGCCGCACCCTGCTCGGCTTGGTCGGCGCGGTCGAACTGCCGCCGGAATTCGTCTGGGCCACGCAGTCGATCAAGATGCGCGGCAGCGTGGCGAAAGTCCATCTGCTCACCGATGGCCGCCACGGTCTGCCCGCCGGCACGCTCGCACACGCACCGACCTGCAAATATCTCGAACACGCCTTCGATGCCGCGAAATACGGCGAGCTGTCCACCGCGCCCTATCTCGAAGTCACCAGCGACGGCAACGTCGTCTCGATCCACGTCCAGTTCGCGCCTTACGCGCTGCGCTGCGGCACTTGGGAGAACCAGCGCAGCCACCTCGAAACGCTCGCCATCGACACCCTCGCCGCGCACTTCCCGGCGCTGAAAGACTCGATCCGCCAGATCGCATCCATCCTGCCCACCGATCTGGAAGCCACCTGGTCGCTCACCGAAGGCGACCTCCACCACGGCCAGCTCCAGCTCGATCAGATCTTCTTCATGCGCCCGCTGCCGGGCTGGTCGAACCACCGCACGCCGATCGACGGCCTGTGGTTGTGTGGCAGCGGCGTCCACGGCGGCGGCGGCATCAGCGGCGCGGCCGGGCGCAATGCGGCGCGGACGGTGCTGCGCGGGTGAGTGTGCGCGGGATTCAGCTGTCCGCGGTCAAGTCCGCATGCAGCAATCGATGAAACAGATGCTCGCCGGCTTCGCGGCGGATCGACAGCCGGCCGGTCGAGTACGCGCGCGAGTTCAGCCCGCGCTGCACCGATTTGCAGATCGCCATGTCCTCGTCCTGGATGATCTGGCCGACTTCGACGCTGGCGTGGTTGCGTTCGCGCGCGGCTTCCGACACATCGGCGAACCAGAAATCGAAGATCACCTCGGTGCGGTCCACGCCCAGCGGCAGCACGAGGTTGGTGTCCATCATGCCTTCATACCAATTGATCATGAAATTCGGATGCACCCAGTAATACAAGGCACGTTCGCCGCCACGCACGGCGGCGAATTGTTCGATGGCACCCTTCATCATCGGGCTGGATTGCAGGCAATGGCGCGGCCCGTTTTCGATGCGGTAGTTCTTGAAGTCCAGCACGCTGTCCAGGCCCTTGTGCAGGTGCGGGACGTGGTAGCCGCCGTCGAGGTAGTTGTCGACGAACACTTTCCAGTTGCAATCGAAGTAGTAGTGGCGGCGCTCGAACCACCCCATCCGAGAGAGCCCCAGCAAGCCGATCTCATTCAGTAGCCTTGATCCGAATGCCTCCTCGAAGCTCAGCCCCTGCGCATCAAGCCGCACGAACACCCAGTTCTCCCACTCGTGGATCGCCACCGGCGCCAGCCCCTGCCCGGCGCGATCGAAATGGCATTCGGAGACGAAGCCTGGCGTGCCCTTGAGCGCACCCTGCAGGGTGTAGGTCCAGCCGTGGTAAGGGCAACGCAGGTTCTTCGCGCAGCCTTCGCGCTGCGTCATCACCGCCGCGGCGTGGTGGCGGCAGACGTTGAAGAAGCCGCGCAGCACGCCGTCCTCGCCGCGCACCACGAGGATGGGCTCGCCGGCGATCTCGCAGGTGACGTACTGACCCGGCTCGCGCACTTGATCGGCGCGTGCGGCGAGCTGCCACGTGCGTGCGAAGGTGGTCTTCCTTTCAAGTTCCAGGACACGCGGATCGATGTACCACGAGGCCGGGATGGTCAATGCCTCTTCCAGCGGCAGCTGCGGATCGTATTCGGCCAGCAGTTCGGCGAGCGGGCGTGACATCGGCGATCTCCATCGGAACGCAGGTGGCAAGGCATCCTTTCCGAGCACGTGGCCGCTGTCAACGCACTCGTCCCGGTCATCGCGCTACGATGCCCCGCTGCGCCGGGTCCCGATCTCCGAACCCCGGTTCCCGGTTCCCGATTCCCGATTCCCGACTCCCGACTCCCGCCGCCATGCCCGCTCGCCTGCGCGCCATCCGCGCCGACATCACCACTTTGGCGATCGATGCCGTCGTCAACGCCGCCAACGAATCCCTGCTCGGCGGCGGCGGCGTCGACGGTGCGATCCATCGCGCTGCCGGCCCGGAACTGCTGCGCGAATGCCGCGCGCTCGGCGGCTGCCGCACCGGCGAGGCGAAGATCACCGCCGGTCATCGCCTGCCGGCGCGCCATGTCATCCACACGGTCGGCCCGGTCTGGCACGGCGGCGGGCGCGGCGAAGCCGAACGGCTTGCCGCGTGCTATCGGCGCAGCATCGAACTGGCCGCCATGCACGAACTGCGCACGATCGCGTTTCCCTGCATCAGCACCGGCGTGTTCGGTTATCCAATCGAGCCGGCGGCAGGCATCGCGATCGCCAGCGTGCGTGCTTCAACGGCAGCCATGGCCACCATCGTCGAGGTGGTCTTCTGTTGCCACAGTGAAGGCGATCTGGCGGTCTACCGACGGTTGCTCGCCGATCCGCTGCCGGATCCGCGCGCGACCGCCTGATCTCAACGCAACTGGCTGTCCTTGCTGCCACGACGATTGATGCCGCCGATGGCACGCCGGGCGCGATCGTCGTCATCCTGGCAGGCCAGACACAGGCGCACGCCCGGCATCGCCTTGCGCCGCGCTTCCGGGATCGGTTCGTCACATCGTTCGCAGCGCTCGCGACCCGGCCCGGTCGGCAAGCGACTGCGCGCACGCGCGATCGCGTCCTTCACGGTCGCGTCGATTTGTTCATGCACGGCGCCATCGCCGGCCCAGCCGGTGGCCATCGTCGGTTCCTCACTGGGTCGGTGGCGAGCAATCGCCATCGAACTCGAACATTCCCGGATGCACGCGCAAGCATACGCCGGCCGTTGCGTTGGCGCTCGTCCGGCCGGGCACGATTGCAGCAAATGGTCGAGGTGACAGCCGGTGGCGATCGTTCCGGTATGATCCGGACGGTTCGCAGTTGCGGACGGGCCATCGGGGAGCGCCCATGTCGTTGCGCCTGAAGTTCAATCTCGTGCTGATCGTCGTGTTCGTGCTTGGCATTGCCGGCGCGGCGATCTACTACGATCGCTACCTCGAGCAATACGCGCTCGACGACGTGCGCTACAACTCCAACGTGCTGATGGAAACGGCGTTGGCGGTGCGTGGCTACACCCAGGACAACATCAAGCCGCACCTGGACCCGCTCAACGCGCAGAATTTCCTGCCCGAATCGGTGCCCGCCTTCGCCGCCACCGAAGTCGTGCATCGCCTGCGCGACCGCTACCTTGGCTACGACTACAAGGAGGCCGTGCTCGATCCGTCCAACCCCCGCGACCGCGCCACCGAGTGGGAGGCGCGCATCATCGAACAATTCCGCAGCGGCAAGGCCGGCAAGGAAATCACCGGCTTCCACGGCGACGGCATGTCGCGGACGATGTTCGTCGCGCGCCCGATCCAGGTGAACAATCCGGCCTGTCTGGCCTGCCACAGCACGCCCGAGGCAGCGCCGGCATCGATGGTGAAGGTGTACGGCGCGAAGAATGGCTTCGGCTGGAAGCTGCACGACATCATCGGCATGCAGATCGTGCAGGTGCCGGTGTTCTATCCGCTGGAAAAGGCGCGGCAGACGTTTGTCAGCTTCATGATTTCGCTGCTGGCGATCTTCGCGGCGATGTTCGTGGCGATGAACGTCGCCCTGTCGGGCTTCGTGATCTCGCCGATGGCGCGGCTCAATCGCAAACTGGAGGACTTGGCCACCAAGGACTTCCTCACCGACCTGGTCAACCGCCGTCGATTCTTCGAACAACTCGAAGCGGCGATGGCGCAGGCGCGCATCGGCAAGCTCGGGCTGTCGGTGATCATGCTCGACCTGGATTTCTTCAAGCGCATCAACGACACCTTCGGCCACGACAGCGGCGACATGGTGCTCAAGAACGCCGCCTTGCGCGTGCGCGAACTGCTGCGCAGCTCCGACTGCGCGGCGCGCTTCGGCGGCGAGGAATTCGTGATCTTGCTGCGCGAGACGCGCATCGACGCCGCCGCGGCGATGGCCGAGGCGGTGCGCGCCAAGATCGCCGACGCCCCCTTCGGCGACGTCGGCAAGGTCAGCGCCAGCTTCGGCGTCGCCGAGTGGGATCACAAAGAAGACGGCCACGCCATGATTTCGCGCGCCGACAAGGCTCTGTACGTCGCCAAGGAGACCGGCCGCAACAAGGTGGTGCGCGCCGAGCCGGCGAGCTGAACGGCGGCTGTTGAGCGCACGCAGATGACAAAAAGTTCAGGGTGCGGGCACGAGGCGGCCATACCTGCGTGCTATAACACCCGACCGTCGCGGTAATCACCGCGATGCCACTTCCTACTTATCGGAGTCCGCCATGAATATTCGCCTCGTCATCGCCGCCAGCATCGCGCTCGCCTTCGCTGCCCCCGCGTTCGCGCAGGGCGCCGCCTCCGCCGCGGGCGATGCCGCCGCAGCGGCCGCCTCGGCCGCCGCCGACAGCGCCAAGCCGGCCGCCAAGCACCACGCCAAGAAGCACCACGCCAAGAGCCACGGCAAGATCGACCACAGCGCCGATCACATGATCGTCACCGACGGCCCGGTGAGCAAGGTCACCCTGCCGGGCGGCCACTGATCGTTTCGGCTGATCTCGCCCTGCCAGCGGCAAACCCGTCCGCTGGCAGGTCGCGCTATCCCCGTTCGTGGTGAGCTCGTCATCAAGCTCAGGACAGGCCTGTCGAAGACACCCGTTCGTGGTGAGCCTGTCG
>JAFEFT010000039.1 GCA_018240435.1 Pseudomonadota bacterium | reverse complement strand
CTCCCGATTCCCGAGTCCCGATTCCCGATTCCCGATTCCCGATTCCCGATTCCCGATTCCCGATTCCCGATTCCCGATTCCCGATTCCCGATTCCCGATTCCCGATTCCCGATTCCCGATTCCCGATTCCCCGCCTCACGGCAAACTCAGCAGCGGCCGCAGGCTGCCGAACAGGTAGCCCTGGCAGTAATCCACGCCGACGGCGCGCATGCACGCGAAGGTTTCGTCATCTTCGACGCGCTCGGCGATCGTCGCCAGATCCATCACCTTGCCGATGTGGTGGATGGCCTCGACCATCGCTCGCTTGACCGGGTCGGTGGCGGCGCCGGCAACGAACTGGCCGTCGATCTTCACGAAATCCACCGGCAAGCGCTGCAAATAGGCGAAGGAAGCCAGGCCGCAACCGAAGTCGTCGAGCGCGAAACGGCAGCCGTGGCGCTTCATGCGGGCGATGAAGTCGGCCGCTTCGTCGAGGTTGGCGATCGCCTCGCCGGCGGTGATCTCGAAGCAGAATGATCCGCCCGGCGGCAGCTCGCGCGCCTGTTCCTCGGCGAATTCGCGGAACGAGGCATCACCCAGCGAAGAGCCGGAGAGGTTGATCGTCACCAGTTCCGGCAACAGCCGCCCGGTACCGGCGCGCCAATGCAGCCATTCGCCGACCTGCGCCGTCACCCAGCGGTCGATGCGCCCCATCAAGCCGTAACGCTGCGCCGCCGGCAGGAACTCGCCGGGCGAAACCAGCTTGCCGCTGGCGTCGGGCAGGCAGAGCAATACCTCCAGATGGCGGCCGCTGGCCTTGCCGGTGGCGGTGGCGACGATGTCCTGGAACATCAACTGGAAGTCGCCGACCTCCAGCGCGGCCTCCAGCCGCGGCACCCAGCGCATCTGATCGTGGCGATGGGCGACGCCGGCATCGGCGGGCTCGAACAGGTGCACGCGGTTGCGGCCACCATCCTTGGCCACCTGGCAGGCGGCCTCGGCGGCGACCTGCACGACGTCGATGGCGTGCGCGCTCGCCGTCAGCGGCGCCACGCCGATCGAGCAGCTCACCGCGAAATGGCGATCGCCCCAGCCAAAGCGCATGCGACCGATCGCCTCGACCACCTGCTGGGCGACCTGCATCGCACGATGGTCTCCGGTCTGCGCCAGCAACACGGCGAAGGCGTCATCGCCCATCCGCGCCAGCACATCCTCGCCGCCGATGATCATCTGCAAGACGCCGGCGACCTGCTTGAGCAGGGCATCGCCGGCGGCATGGCCACAGGTTTCGTTGACCAGGCGGAATTGGTCCAGGTCGATGAAGCACAGTGCATGCGGGCCACCGCCGGCATGGGCGTCGCCGAGCAATTGCCGGAATCGGCGCTCGAATTCCTCGCGGTTGTAGGCGCCGGTCAGCGGATCGTAACTGGCGCGATGGGTCAACTCGCGCATCAGGCGTGCGGTCTGCGACAGATCGCGGAAGGTCAACACCAGGCCTTCCGGCGCGCCCTGGGCATCCATCACCACCGCCATCGCCAGTTGCACCTCGCGCTGACCACCATCGCGCATGCGCAAGGTCGTCGCCGAATCGGTGGAACTGTGGAACCACGCCGACAACGCCGCCGCATCGGCATCGACCGGCGGCTCGCGCACGCCGATCCGCGGCAGCACGTGCGACACATGCAGCCCGACCGCCATCGCCTGCGGCCAGCCCGTCATCCGCTCGGCGGCGGCATTGAGGAAATCCACGACACCGGCGCCATCCAGGCCGATGACGCCATCGCCGATGGTCGCCAGCGCGACCTTGCACCAGTTCATTTCGATGTTGCGGGCTGCCGACATCACGCGCCCCCTGCGAGCGAGCCACCCTCGTCATCGCCAACGGCACACGAGGGGCTGAGGCGGACAGTGGCTGTCGTTGCCGACCCTCGCCGGCCGCGACGGCATTGTGGCACCGGATCGGCGCGGCAGTCGTTCGCCACGGCGATTCCGGCGATCCAGATCGCCGCGTGGATTCGGAAGACGCTGCCGACGAACGCGACAGCGGGTCGAAAATGGATGCCCATCCGGACAAAAACTCTCTCCCTGCCTGGGCAGGTACAGGGAGAGAGTGGATCTATTGCCTTGTTGCAATTACGACAGTCGGGGCTGTCTTACATCGCCGGAGTCGGCGCGGCCGGCACCGCGGCCGGGGCCGCAGCCTTCTTCTTGCCAGCGGCCTTCTTCGCGGCCTTCTTGGCAGCAGGCTTCTTCGCAGCCTTCTTCGCGACCTTCTTGGCGGCCGGCTTCTTCGCAACTTTCTTGGCAGCCTTCTTCACGACCTTCTTGGCGGCCTTCTTCACGACCTTCTTGGCGGCCTTTTTCACGACTTTCTTGGCGGCCTTTTTCGCAGCGGGTTTCTTCTTCGCAGCAGCTTTCTTGGCAGTAGCCATGTGTCACTCCTCGTCAGTGGCTGTGGGTGTTGCCCAGTTTCAACGCAACGGTGCGGCGGACGCCGCGACCGACCGCCGCCCCGCATCGAGCGCTGGCGGACGGATGGGTTGCGCGCACCGGACGGTGCGCGAATTGGCTCGCGAAAACGCCCGCATCGATGAACGACGCGGGCGCATGGATGACGGCATCGGGGGTGAAGAGGCGACTTTTTTCGGGGGATGACTGCCCTTGGTCCACCGGGAGGAAGCTGTCGGTGGTTCCCTTGTTCGATCTTGCGACTGGCAGTTCGTTCGTTGTCACTCTCTTCCGCAGTTCGTGTCTGCTGCGCGAAACCTAATCACGCTTCACGCACGTGTCAACAACTTTGCAGAATTTTTTTTGCAACAGTTCATGCGCGCTTGCGGCGATCGTCGCACGCATCTGCGGCAACGCCATCTGCGGCATTGCCACCGACTTCCACATCGTCGCGCAAGAGCGAGCATTGGCGCGGCTTGCACGCATGAACGCGATCGTGCCGCGCCGCTCGACGGCGAGCTTCGCGGCGCCGCAAACGACATCCGCGCGCACCGCGAAGCATGAAAATTTTTTCCGCGAACAGCGTTCGTGCGCTGCCGATTTCGCGTCGCACAAGCAAAATTGCGCAAGATTGCGCGAACGCATTCGTGCGTTCGCGCGCGCTTCAACAGAATTTCTTCACGCGATCGCAGCGGCGATCGCGGCAGCGAAGCGCTCGATGTCGGCTTCGCTCTTGGTCTCGGTGACGCACACCAGCAGCGCGTCGCCGAGCGCCGGATACTCTTCGCCGAGCGCGTAACCGGCGAGGATGTGCTCGCCGGCGAGCTTTTCGATCACCTCGTGCGCCGGCTTGGGCAGCACGAACGCTTGCTCGTGGAAGTGGGCATGCTGCGGGAACAGCGCGCGCACGCCGGGGATGCGCAGCAGGCGCTGCGCCAGCGTGCGGGTGTTGGCGACGCTGGCGGCAGCGACGCGACGCACGCCTTCCGGGCCGAGCAGCGCCATGTGGATGGTCGCCGCGGTGACCAGCAGGCCCTGGTTGGTGCAGATGTTGGACGTCGCCTTGGCGCGGCGGATGTGCTGCTCGCGCGCCTGCAGGGTGAGCGCGTAACCGGTGCGCCCGTCGAGATCGGTGGTGCGGCCGACGATGCGGCCGGGCATGTTGCGCACCAGTTCCTTCTTGCAGCACAGGATGCCGAAATACGGCCCGCCCGAAGACAGCGGCACGCCCAGCGGCTGGCCTTCGCCGCAGACGATGTCGGCGCCGCGCGCGCCCCACTCGCCGGGCGACTCGAGCACCGCCAGCGTGAGCGGATTGACCACCGCGATCGCCAGCGCACCGCGCGCATGCGCCCAGTCGGTGAGCGCATCGACTTCCTCGAGCACGCCGAAAAAGTTGGGCTGCGGAATCACCAGCGCGCTGAACTCGCCGGCAATTTTTTCCAGATCGGCCAACTCGAGGCGACCCTGCGGGCAGTCGACCTCGACCACCTCGATGTCCTGGGTGGCGACGATGGTGAGCAGCGTCTTGCGGTAGGCCGGGTGCACCGAAGTCGGCACCAGCACCCGCTGCGCGCCCTTCTTGCGCGAACGCTCGGCCATCAGCACGGCCTCGGCCAGCGCGGTGGCGCCGTCATACAGCGAGGCATTGCTGACATCCATGCCGGTCAGCCGCGTCATCATCGTCTGGTATTCGTAGATCAGCTGCAGCGTGCCCTGGCTGGCCTCGGCCTGATACGGCGTGTAGGCCGAATAGAACTCGCCGCGACCGACGATCTGCCACACCGCCGCCGGAATGTGGTGCTCGTAGGCACCGGCACCGGCGAAGTTGAGCTCGACCGCATCCATCCGCGCCCGCTCCTTCAGCAGGCGGTTGGTATCCATCTCCGACAGCCCCGGTGGCACCCCGTGCAGCGCGTGCACTTTCAATTCTTCGGGAATCTCGTCGAACAGATCCTCGATGCGCGCGACGCCGATGGCGGCGAGCATGGACGTGACGTCAGCTTCGGTGTGCGGGATAAAGGGCATGGGGTCAGAGCCGGGAATCGGGAATGGAGAATCGGGAATCGTTGAAGCGGCAGCGCGTGTCAGCCAAGAACCCGGACATCGACAAGACGGTCAGATACCGCAGCCGGAAAAGCCTGCTCTTCCGATTTCCCGTTCCCGATTCCCGATTCCCGGCTGTTCAGTGCTCCTCGTCCTCGACCATCGCCGCGTAGTCGTCGGGCGAGAGCAGTTCGTCGAGCTCGCCGTCATCGTCGGGCTTGACCGCGAAGATCCAGCCTTCGCCGAAGGCGTCTTCGTTGATCGTCTCGGGCTTGTCGGAGAGCGCCTCGTTGACGGCGACAACGGTGCCGGAAACCGGGCTGTAGACATCCGAAGCGGCCTTGACCGACTCGACCACGGCACAGGCGGTGCCGGCCTTGACGGTGTCGCCCACACCCGGCAGTTCGACATAGACAAGATCGCCCAGCAGCCCCTGGGCGTGTTCGGAAATGCCGATGGTGACGCGACCATCGTCTTCCTTGCGCGCCCACTCGTGCGATTTGAGGAACTTCAGGTCGCCGGGAATCTCGTTCATGTCAGCTCCGTTGCGGGTCGGGTTCGGGTTGCGGAAGCGGTCATTGTAGCGATGGGTGGGGCGGGTTTCAGCAGCACACCGGCGACGCTTGCGACGCCGGATCGGCCACCGCCATCAGATGCCCGCCTGCGCCTTGCCATCCCTGACGAACGGGAACTTCACCACCCGCACCGGCACGTCCTTGCCGCGGATGTCCACGCTCACCGCGCCCGGCTCGCCGGCCGGCACGCGCGCGAACGCGATCGCCTTGCCCAGCGTCGGCGAAAACGTGCCCGACAGGATTTCGCCATCGCCGTTGGCGGTGCGCACTTTCTGCCCATGCCGCAGCACGCCTTTTTCGTCCATCACCAGACCGATCATCTGCCGCGGCACGCCGGCGGCTTTCTGCTTTTCCAGCGCGGCGCGACCGATGAAGACGCGGCCTTCGTCGAGCGCCACCGTCCACGCCAGCGCCGCCTCCCACGGCGACACGGTTTCGTCCATGTCCTGACCGTAGAGATTCATGCCCGCTTCCAGACGCAGGGTGTCGCGCGCACCCAGGCCCGCCGGCTTGACGCCGGCATCGAGCAGGCGCTGCCAGAACGCCGCCGCATCGCCTTCCGGCAGCATGATCTCGAAGCCATCCTCGCCGGTGTAGCCGGTGCGGGCGACGAACATGCCATCGACCTCGGCGGCCGCGAATTTGCCCAGCTTCATCGCCACCGCGCGGCCCGGCTCGGACAGCAGTCCGGCAACCTTCGCGCGCGCGTTCGGGCCTTGCACGGCGATCATCGCGAACTCCGGGCGCTCCTTCACTTCCACGGCGAACGCGGCGGCCTGCTTGCCGATCCACGCCAGATCCTTGTCGCGGGTGGCGGCGTTGACGACGAGCCGGAAGAAACTCTCGTCGCGGTAATAGATGATCAGGTCGTCGATCACGCCGCCGCTTTCGTCGAGCATGGCGGTGTACAGCGCCTTGCCCGACACCTTGAGCTTGTCGACCGAATTGGCGACGAGGTGGCGCAGGAATTCGCGCACGCGCGCGCCATGCAGATCGACCACGGTCATGTGCGAGACATCGAACATGCCGGCATCGCGGCGCACCTGATGATGCTCGTCGATCTGCGAGCCGTAGTGGATCGGCATGTCCCAGCCGCCGAAATCGACCATCTTGGCGCCGAGCGCGCGATGGGTCGCGTTGAGGACGGTTTGCTGCAAGGGCGCGGCGGTCTGGCTCATGCGTGGCTCGATCCGGAAAAGCGGCGTGATCGCCGCGAGGCTGCGCATTATCGCAGGCTGCGGCGGCGCCCGCAGGAGGTCAGGTGACCGATTGCCGCTCGCGCCCCGAGCTGGGCGACGGCGCGCGTGCCCGCCACGCAACCGTCATCGCGAGCCGCGAAGTGGGGTGGCGATCCAGACAGACATCGGTTTGCTTCGCTGCGCTCGCCATGATGGGTGGAGCGTTGCAGAGCGCCCCATCCGGCCTTTGCAAGTAGCGTCAACCCTGCTCCCGCACGGAGAAGGTGGCGCGGAGCGCCGGATGAGGGGCTGTCCGCGCGTGGAGTTGGCGGGTGCCCGGCCCCTCACCCCAACCCCTCTCCCGGTGGGAGAGGGGCTTTCACCACCCGGCGACGGGGCCGGCGCGATGTTCGACCGGCCCCTCACCCCAACCCCTCTCCCGGTGGGAGAGGGGCTTTCACCCGGTCGGCGGGGCAAGGAATCCTTGCGGCCAGCATGCGTTGACCCGCTTCCCGCTTCCCGCTTCCCGATTCCCGATTCCCGATTCCCGATTCCCGCTTCCCGATTCCCGCTTCCCGCTTCCCGCTTCCCGACTCCCGACTCCCGCTTCCCGCTTCCCGCTTCCCGCTTCCCGATTCCCGCTTCCCGATTCCCGATTCCCGATTCCCGATTCCCGACTCCCGATTCCCGATTCCCGATTCCCGATTCCCGATTCCCGATTCCCGCCGCCACCTATCCCTCGCGCTCCACCCGCAACGACATGTCATGCACCGCTACCACGCGCACGCGCGCGCCAGCGGGAGCATCGGCGCCTTCCACGGCCCAGAATGCATCGCCGATCTTGACCCGGCCGCGGCCGTTGACGATGGCCGTTTCCAGCGGATGCACCTGCCCGATCAGCTGCACCGCGCGACGATTGAGCAAGGGCTGGTCGCTGCGCGCGCGCTGGCTGCGGAACAGCTTCCAGTAGACGCTGACGCTGCCGATCGCCAGCAGCACGAACGCCACCGCCTGCCAGATCGCGGCCAGGTCGGGCAGCGCCAGCAGCAGCAGGAACACGCCGGCGGCGGCAAAGCCCAGCCACAGCATGAAGGCGCCCGGCGCGGCGATCTCGGCCACCATCAGCACGACGGCGGCACTCGCCCAAGCGATCTGGACGTGAGTCATGTCAGCTCCCCTGCGGGCCGGGCGACACCGGGAACGCTGCGCGCACCGACACCGCCGACTGCTTGCCGACACTTTCTTTCGCCAGCTCGGCGATGCCGGCCAGCGAGCCGAGCACGCCGGCCGATTCCATCGGCATCAGCACGAACTTCTGGTTCGGCGCCTCGGCCAGCGACTTGAAGGCCTCGATGTACTTCTGCGCGACGAAGTAGTTGATCGCCTGCACGTTGCCACCGGCAATCGCCTCGCTGACCATCGTCGTCGCCTTGGCCTCGGCCTCGGCGGTGCGTTCGCGCGCTTCGGCGGCGCGGAAAGCGGCTTCGCGCTGGCCTTCGGCTTCGAGGATCACCGACTGCTTTTCGCCTTCGGCCTTGAGGATCGCCGCCTGGCGCAGGCCCTCGGCTTCGAGGATGTTGGCGCGCTTTTCGCGCTCGGCCTTCATCTGCCTGGCCATCGAATCGACCAGGTCGCGCGGCGGCTGGATATCCTTGAGTTCGATGCGGTTGACCTTCAGGCCCCACGGATGGGTGGCGGCATCGACCGCCACCAGTACCTTGGCGTTGATCTCGTCGCGCTTGGACAGCGATTCGTCGAGGTCGAGCGAACCGATCGCGGTGCGGATGTTGGTCATCACCAGGTTGAGGATGGCGATCTCCAGTTGCGCCACCTCGTAGGCAGCCTTGGCGGCGTCGAGCACCTGGAAGAACACCACGCCGTCGACCTTGACCACCGCGTTGTCCTTGGTGATCACGTCCTGCGAGGGCACGTCGATCACCTGCTCCATCATGTTGATCTTGCGGCCGATGCTCTGCACCACCGGAAACAGGAAGTGCAGGCCAGGGTCGAGCGTGTTGGTGTACTTGCCGAAGCGCTCGACCGTCCACTCATAGCCTTGCGGCACCATCCGCACCGCCTTGAGGACGAACACCAACGCCAGCACGAGCACGACGAGGACGAGAAATTGCATGGCGTTCTCCGGTTTGTTGCCGAGGACAACGATTATAGCCCTCGCTTGCGGCCGTGCCGGCTCACGCCGCCGCGACTTCGAGGCGCGCCCATGTCGCCGCATCCAATTGCGACGACAGCGCGAGGGCGCCGAGGTTCTCCTGCAACTGCTCGGGGCGGCTGGCACCGAGTATCACCGACGACACGTGCGGATTTTTCAGGCACCACGCGATCGCCAGCTGCGCCGGCGGCGCGCCCAACTCGGCGGCCAGCGCGGTGAAGCGCCGGGCGCGTTCGATTCGCGCCTGGCCTTCGGGCGTACCCATCCGCCGCGCCAGCCATTCGTAACCGGGCGTCGCCATTCGCGAACCAGCAGGAATGCCCGCGTTGTACTTGCCGGTGAGCAATCCCGATGCCAACGGCGACCAGATCGTCGTACCCAATCCGACTTCCGAATACAGCGGCGCGTACTCGACCTCGACCCGCTCGCGATGCAGCAGGTTGTATTCGGGCTGCTCCATCGTCGGGCCGTACCAGCCATGGCGACGGGCGATGTCGGCCGCCTGCGCGATCGCTTCGGCCGGCCATTCCGAGGTGCCCCAGTAGAGAACCTTGCCCTGCCGGATCAGCGTGTCCATCGCGCCCACCGTCTCGACGATCGGCGTGTCCGCATCGGGACGATGGCAGTAGTACAGATCCAGATGGTCCACCCGCAGCCGCTGCAGGGCTTGCTCGCAGGCCTCGATGACATGCTTGCGCGACAATCCTTTTTGCGTCGGCGCCGGATGTTCATGCGCGCCGAAGTAGACCTTGCTCGACACGCACCATGCATCGCGCGGCAAGCGCAAGTCGGCGAGCACATCGCCCATGATCCGCTCCGACTCGCCATTGGCGTAAGTCTCGGCGTTGTCGAAGAAATTGATGCCGGCCTCGAACGCCTGCGCGATCAGCGCGCGCGCCTTGCCGCGATCGAGCTGGTTGCTGAAGGTGACCCACGAGCCCAGCGACAGCGCCGAGAGTTTCAGGCCGGACGACCCCAGACGACGGTATTCCATGAACGGCTCCGATGAGCGGCGTGATTGCACCGACACCTATATAATGTGCCTGTTGGTTTCTGGGGAGTAGCCGCCCGCGTCCGCGGGACCGCGCGTCAACATGCTTGGCCTGCTCGATCGAGCGACAGCCATGGCGCGCCGGGTCGATGCACCGCATCGATGGGCCAGACCAGGAAGCGCGGATGCAGCCTGGCCGGGTGCGTTCGTGTTTCCTGCGTCCCATGCCCGGCCCGGAGCACACCCATGCAAGCCTTCCTCGTTTCCCTCAGCGCCGTCGCCCTCGCCGAGATCGGCGACAAGACGCAACTGCTCTCGCTCACGCTGGCCGCGAAATATCGCCGGCCATGGCCGATCTGCATCGGCATCCTTGCCGCCACCCTCGCCAATCACGCCATGGCCGGCGGCGTCGGTGCCCTGCTCGCGCAATGGATCGCGCCGCGGGCGATGCAGTGGGCGGTGGTGGTGTCGTTCATCGCGATGGCGGCGTGGGCATTGATTCCCGACCAGGCCGATGCCGAGGATGCGAACAAGGGTGCCGGCCACGGCTTGATCGTGGCGACGATCATCGCCTTCTTCCTCGCCGAGATGGGCGACAAGACGCAGCTCGCCACCGTCGCGCTCGCCGCGCAGTACCGACCGCTGTGGCAGGTGGTGGTCGGCACCACATTGGGAATGATGCTGGCCAACGTGCCGGTGGTGTGGCTCGGCGCCCGCTTCGCGGCGCACATCCCGCTGCGCACCGCGCGCATCACCGCGGCCTTGCTGTTTCTCGCCCTGGGGTTGTGGAACTTGCACGCGCTGCTCGCGTGAGCACACCAACAGCCTGATCTTCCGGCACCGGACGACCGCCACGATCGCCGGCCGCGCGGAACATGCGAGCGGTGCTAGTATCGCGCTGGGGAGGCGCGAATGAGCGGTTTCGCGACCACACGCTGGAGTCTGATTCAGCAGGCACGCGTCGACGATGCGGACGGGCGCGCGGCGCTGGACTGGCTGTGCCGTGCCTATCGGCAGCCGGTGATCGCGTACATCCGCCATCACGGCCGCCACGCTGGCGACAGCGACGATCTCGCGCAGGCGTTCTTCCTGCACTTGCTGGAAAACAACCTCCCTGCCCGCGCCGATCCGTTGCGCGGCGGGTTCCGGCCCTATCTGCTGGCGGCGTTGCGCAATTTCCTGCACAGCCAAGCGGTCACCGCCGCTGCCGGCAAACGTGGCGGCGGTGCGATGCACGACGCCGCGGCCCTGGAATCGATCGTCGCCCCAGAACGCGAGGATCCGGAACATGCGTTCAATCGCGCTTGGGCGCTGGCGGTGTTGCGGCGGGCCCTGGACGGGCTGCGCGCGCAATGCGATGCCGCTGACCGGCGCCGACTGTTCGACGCGTTGCAGCCCTTCCTGCTCGAACCACCCGACCCCGGCGAATACGAACGCGCGGGCAAGGCCTTGGGAATGACCGCCAATGGCGTCGCGGTAACCGTCAAACGCCTGCGCACGCGCCTGCGCGAGCGCATTCGCGAGGAATTGCTGCATACGGTAGCCGACACGCCAACGCTGGAGCACGAGTTGATGTTGCTGCGCGACACGCTGTAGGCCGGCGACGCCGGTCATCGGCATCGCCCGATCCAGTACCAGAGGCCAGAAGCTTCCACCCGGAGGTGCAATGGCACACCACGACCGCCCGTCGCAACCGCCCCTCGCGGCGTCCTTCGGACGTACGCGCTGGTCGATCATCGCCACCATGCGCGACGAGCCTGCCAACGGCGAAGCGCTCACCGTGCTCGCGCGGCAGTACTGGTTCCCGGTGTATGCCTGCGTGCGGCGTCAAGGCCACGAAGCGCCGGCCGCATTCGCGCTGGTCGCCGGTTTCTTCGCGGCACTGGCTGTTCGCCTGCGGCGTGACCCGCCGGCGCGCGAGCGGCGTTTTCGCCATTACCTGATCGAACGCTTGCAAGAATATCTCGCCGCCGGCTCGCGAGTTTCCACCGACACCGTCACCGCGCCGTTCCCGCAGGACGAACTGGAGCGACGCTTCGCCGCGCTCGGCAAGGTCACGCACGACCCATACGCCGCCTTCGATCGCGATTACGCCGACGAATTGCTCGCGCAGGCGCTGCGACGGCTCGGCGCCGAGGCGCGACAAGGCGGGCACACGGCGCTGTTCGAGAGCCTGCTGCCGCTGCTTTCGGTCGATCCGGCGCCCGGCCAGCTCGATGCCATCGCCCGCGCCAGCGGCGGCCAGCCACTCGCGGTGGCGACCGCGCTCAAGCGACTGCGCCAGCGTTTCCGCGAACTGATCGACGAAGAACTCGCGCGCACCGTCGACGACGAAGCCGCGCTGCGCGAGGAGCGCCACGCGCTGCTTGCGGCCCTCACCCGGGGTTCGCCATGAACACCCCCGGTCGCGATCCATCCTCGGCCGACATTTCCGCGCAGATCACGATGGCGCTGCCGGGCCATGACACCGCCTTGGCGCGGCTGGCGTTCGCCGATTTCAGCGGCGAGGTCGGATCGGGAACACTCGCCTCGCGGCATCTGGCTCTGTTGCCGCCGGAGGCGCTCGAACTCGACCTCGACGACCCGCAACAGCGCCGGTTCGGCGACTACGAATTGCTCGAAAAGATCGGCCAGGGCGGCATGGGCGTGGTGTACCGCGCCCATCAACACGGGCTGGAACGGGAGGTTGCGCTCAAGCTGCTCGCGGCCGGGCCCTGGGCATCGAACGATTTCATCGCTCGCTTCAAGCAAGAAGCGCAAAGCGCCGCCCGCATGCAGCATCCGAACATCGTGGCGATCTACGAGATCGGCAGCCGCGACTACCTCAATTTCTTCTCGATGCAACTCGTGCGCGGCCCGTCGCTGGCGCAGCTGCTGATGAAGAACGGCCCGTACCGCGCCCTTGACGCGGCGCGGCTGTTGCGCAAGCTCGCCGACGCACTCGATTACGCGCACCGGCTCGGCGTGCTGCATCTGGACCTCAAGCCGGCGAACGTGCTGCTCGACGATCGCGGCGAGCCACTGGTCGCCGATTTCGGTCTCGCCCGGCGGCTGGACGAATCGTTTGCCGCCGACCTCGACGAGGTCTCCGGCACACCCTCGTACATGGCGCCCGAACAGGCCCAGCTCAAATCGCACAAACTCAGCCCGGCAACCGACATTTACGGGCTGGGCGCGATCCTCTACGAACTGCTGAGCGGCAGGCCGCCGTTCCTTGGCAACACGCCGCAGGACACCATCGCACGCGTCGTGCACGACCAGGTGCCCAGCTTGCGCGGACAACGCAACGTCCCGGGCGATCTGGAAGCGATCTGCCAGAAGTGTCTGGCGAAAACGCCGTCCGACCGCTATCCCAATGCGCACGAACTGGCCGAGGATCTGGGTCGTTTCATCGACGGCCGGCCGGTCAGCGTTCGCCAGCTCAACACCCTGCAACGGCTCGGTCGCTGGGCGCACCGTGAGCCGCGACTGGCCGCCGCAGTCGCCGCATCGATCCTCGCGCTGGCGATCGGCCTGGTCGCCAGCACCTTGCAATGGCGGCGCGCCGAAGGCAATGCGCGGATCGCCCGCACCAACCTGTGGGCGCAACGCCACGAGACCGCGCACCGCTTGTTCGAGCAGCAGCGCCACTACGAAACTCTGCCCTTCCTCGCCACCAACCTGCGCGAACAGACCACTGCCGGCGACAAGGACGCGGAAGCCTTCGAACGCCGTTATCTGGCGATTGTGCAGGCGACGACGCCCGCCCTGTTCGACGCATTCGATGTCGGCGCGCCGATCCACGTGCTGGCGATCAGCCCGGATGCGCGTTACCTCGCGCTGGGATTGCAGCCGTACACGGTCGCACTGTACGACCTCGCCAGCCACCGCCAGCTCTGGCGGGTGAAGTTGGCGATGCACAAGGGCGAGGCCCTCGACGGCCAATTGCGTCGGCTGCGCTTCACCCCCGATGGCCGCTGGCTGCTGGTGTCGCGGCACTGGAACATGCTGCAGATCCGCCCCGGCGGGCTGCACGAATGGCGGCTGGCGCTGGCCGATGGTGCGCAGACCCACGTGCCCGGCGAAGACCGCGTTTCCAGCGAGACCTGGAGCGACGACGGCCACGCGGTGCTGCTGTTCGATACCGACCTGCGCCACTACCGGCTCTGGCAGGCCGATGGCTGGAAACCGCTGTCGCCGGTCGCCGGCGATACCCCGCTCGATCAGTTCCGTCCCGGCTGGCTGCTCGCCCCGCACGCGCATTTCATCGCCCGGTATTACCAGGCCGACGGCGTGCGCATCCTCGATCCGGCGAGCCTGCGGGTGCGCGCCACCATCACCACCGGCCGCGCCGATGGGCGCTTCATGGCGTGGGCGGCCAGCCCGGACGGGCGCACCCTGGCGCTGGGACGCGACGATGGCGCAACGCTGTTGGTCGATGCCGACAGCGGCAAGACGCGTGAGTTGAGCGCGAACCTGTCCGAACAGGCCTACTGGATCAGCTTCAGCCCCGACGGCAAACGCCTGGCGGTGAGCGAAAATGGTGGCGACTTCCTTGTGTTCTCGATGCCAGATGGCATCCCCCAGTACCTCGTGACCCGCCCGACACCGGTCACTGGCCACCAGTTCGAATGCGATGGTGCTACCGACACCTGTACCGCACTGCTGATGGAATGGGACAAGGTCACGATGTGGCAGGCGGGTGGGCGCACCGTCGACCCGAACGCGTCGCTGGCCGGCAACCCGGTGCAGCTGGCACCGGAGATCAGCCACAACGCCATCGTGGAACGTTTTGCCAGCGCTTTCGATCTGCGCCAGCGATTGCTCGTCACCGGCGCCATGGACGGCAGCCTGAAGCTGTGGCGCTTGCCTGCGTCGCCGCTGCGCGATGCACGGGCTGCGAACCAGCGCGAGGACGTCTTGCGCTTCGACGGCAAGCACCTGGTCGGCGTCGCCGGCCGGCAGCTGTGGGTGCAGGACGCGATGACCGGGGCCTTGCTGTCGCCGCGCATCGTGCTTCGGCAACCGGTCGGCTTTGCCGCGCTGGACGCCAGCGGTCGCGACCTGGTCGCCAGCAGCGGGCATTACCTGCATGTGCTGGACTGGCGCGCAGACCGCGACCGGATCGCCCCGATCGAGTTGCCGGCAACCCCGACGGGCCTGTTGCTCGGCGCCGATGGCCGCACTGCGGTGGTGCGCTGGACTCTGGCCGGCGGAATGGACGCGGAGACCAGTTTCCTGCAGGCCTGGGATCTGCGCAGCGGGCGGCCGTTGGGGCCGGGTGGATCGATGCCGTTCTACGCCGCCGAACTCAGCGCCGACGGCAGTCGCCTGCTGGTTCCCGCAGAGGATGGCAGCCGGCTGTACGCGATTTCCGACCTGTCGCGCCCGTTGCGTCGCTTCCCCGCGCCGGACGCCGCGCACATCGTCGAGCACGCCGTGTTCGATCCGGTGAGCGGCGGCGTCGTGCAGTTCGTGGCCGCCCAGGACGAAGTCGTCAATGTCCTGCAGCGCTGGTCGGCGGATGGCCGCCTGCTGCACAGCCAAAAGATTCTGGCAAACGCGCACAGCCTGCTGTTGCGCCCGACGGACGGCCGGATCGCGATCCTCGGTGACCGCGGCGGATCGGCCGCCGAGTACGGCGCCAGCCTGTTGGTGGGTCGCGACGGCAGCAGTCAGCCGGTCGAACTGCCACGCCCGAACGCCACGCCCGGCCGCGCCCAGGCGTTGAGCGCGGACGGTCGCCTGCTCGCACAGGCGTTTGCGAACGGCGTGCTGTTGATCGACATGGTCAGTGGCCAGTTGATCGGCTCACCGCTACAGGTCCCGACGGACATCTCAGAACGGATCGCGCAAATGGCGTTTGCGCCGGACGGTGGGCGCTTGCTGGTGCGCACCACCTATGGCCGCTGGCTGCTCTGGGATCTCACTCCGGACACACGCGATGTCGCCGTGGTCGCCGCCACCGCCACGCAGACCGCGCCGGCACCGGGCACTGCGTTCGTCCCGCCATCACCCGCACTGCGTGCGGCCTGGCGGCAGCGCGAGCTCGCGTTCGCGAGCACCAACCCGAAATCGGCGCAGGCACCGCCGTCGGCATGGTCGTGCACGCCGCCGGCAGACGCCATTCCGCCACGCTTGCCCGACACTCCTGCCCGCCTGCTCGATCTGGACGCATGGTTCACGGCGCCGTTGCACCGCGTGGGGCTCTCGACCCAGCTGCTACGCAGACGCAGACTGGGCAACCTGTGCGTGCTGCCGCTGGGCGTGCAGCGCCTGCTCGGCGTCGACTACGACCTGCGTGGCGTGGTCGAGCTGCGTGGCGGGCCGATCGTCGCCGGTGGTCCGTCCAGCGCGCGCGGCGACCGCCTGACGGTGGACGTGGCGCCCGGCACATACGCACGGCTGCACGTGCTGGGCGCGATCACCAGCAATATCAATAACGCCGACGGCGTGGTCGGCCAGGTTCGCCTGCGCTACCGCGACGGTGGTTTCCGCGATCTGCCGCTGCGCCTGGGCAGCGCCGAAGAGGCAATCCCGGGCCGCGACGACGGCCACACCCGCCTGGCTTGGGTTGGCGCCTACGGCGAATCGCAGATCGTGGCCCACGGTGGCGCGTCGGCGGCACTGTATGCCGCCGACCTGGCCAATCCGGAGCCCACGCGCGAACTGGCTGGGCTGGAGCTGCGGGTCACTGCCAGCATCCTCTCGGAAGGCAATCTGAGCGTGGTCGCCATCACGCTCGACCCCGTGGGTTCTGCGTCGCAACCGGCGTCCGTCAACCGTGGAGCACCGCCATGAATGTCCACCCGTGCCGCCGTCGCCACCTGCTCGGTGTCGCCATCGTCTTCGCCCTGCTGCCCGCGCTCGCGCTCGCCGCCGACGACAACCCGCCCGCATCCGCATCACCACCCGCCAAGTTGATGCCGACGGTGACGGTCACCGGCAGCCACATCCGCCGCTCCCAGCGCGAGACCGCGCAACCGGTGCTGGTGCTGGATCGCAGCGATCTGCTCAAGACCGGATTGACCAATCTGGGCGATATCCTCCAGCAGTTGCCGATCCACGGCTCGGCGATCAACAGCGACTGGAACAACGCCAGCGAAGGCGCCGGCGGCGGCATTCGGGGCGAAACCCGTGTCAGCCTGCGCAGTCTCGGCTCCAACCGCACTCTCGTGCTGCTCAACGGCCGGCGTTTCGTGACCTCGATCGACGGCGGCATCGACGTCGCCACCATCCCGGTGGCGATCGTCCAGCGCGTGGAAATCCTCACCGACGGCGCCTCGGCCATCTACGGCTCGGACGCGATCGCCGGCGTCGTCAACATCATCACCCGCGATCATTTCGATGGTGCCGAGTTGAATGCGCACTACGCCACCAGCGAGTACGGCGACGGGCAACGTCGCACCGTCGATGGCACCTGGGGCCACCAGGGCGATCGCGGCGGTATCGCCATCAACCTCAACGTGGACGACCAGAAGCCGATCATGGCCGGCGATCGGGCGATTTCGGCAGTGCCGATTTTCGGCCTGCCGGCGAACGACAGCGCCAACGGTCTGGGCGCATCGCGCGGCGGCCCGAATGGCCGATTCGGCTTCGGTCCTTTTGGCAACCGATTGCCGAACGGCAGCAAAGGACAACTGACGTGGGATCCGACGCTCGGCGACTACCGCGTGTTCGACCCGCATGCCGACGGCTACAACTTCGCCCCGCAAAACTACCTGCGCACACCCTATCGGCGCCTGACTGCGTTCGTCACCGCTTACCGCGACCTTGGCGCCGACACCACCTTCCACGCCAACTTGCTCGTGCACCATCGCGATTCCCAGCAGCAACTGGCGCCAAAGATCCTCGGCTGGAATGCCGATTTCGCCGACGAAATTTCCGCCGACAACGCCTTCAACACATTCGGCCTGCCGGTCACGTTCTTCCAGTTCCGGCCGCTGATCCGCCCGCGCGTGTTCGATGAAAACGTGACGACGGCCTATCTGTCGTTGTCGCTCGATGGCGTGCTCAACCTCGGCCAGCGACCGTTCGATTGGCAGCTGGGGCTGATCGCCGGGCGCAGCAACGAGCGCGACAGCATCACCGGCGGCGTCAACTTGCAGCATCTCGGCCTCGGCCTGGGCCCGACGTTCGTCGACGGCGGCAGCTTGCGTTGCGGAACGCTGGCCGCACCCATTTCCGGCTGCGTGCCGCTGGACATCCTGCATGGCCAGAACGGCTTCACCGATGCGATGTACGACTACGTCACCGCCAATGCCGCCGTTCGCCAGACGCGCAGCCTGCGCGACCTCAACCTCGGCATCTCCGGCACGATATTCGCGCTGCCGGCCGGCCCGGCGCGCCTCGCGGCAGGGCTGGAGTACCGCAGCGAGCATGCCGATGTCCGGCTCGACCCCTTGCTCACCGACCAGACCTTCGATTTCGGCGGTGCGGCGTACCAGCCGGTGAGCGGTCGCAGCCGCATCGGCGAGGGCTATGTCGAATTGAGCTTGCCACTGCTGAAGAACCAACGCTTCGCCCACGCGCTGGATCTGGATCTGGCTGCGCGCTATTCGCACTACGACAACTTCGGCTCGACCACCAACCCGAAGGCCATGTTGAGTTGGCGTCCAACCGCGGACTGGCTGGTGCGCGGCGCATGGTCGACGGGCTTTCGCGCGCCGTCGATGGATGAGATGTACTCGTCGATCACCGCGAAACAAGCCGGCGTGGATTTCCTCGCATTCGACCCTTGCGTGGTGGATTTCACCGGAGTGGTCGCGACGCGATGCCGGGCCGCCGGCGTGCCTGCCGGCGGCATCGACCCGCTGGCCGGGCCGGTGATTTTGTCCGGCTCCAACCCGACCCTGCAACCGGAGCGATCGCGCAACCGCAGCTTGGGGGTGGTGTGGAGTCCGCACGCCATCGCCGGCCTGGACGCTTCGCTGGACTGGTGGCATATCGACCTGCGCGACACCATCGACGCCATCGGTGCCGACTACCTGCTCGATCTGTGCTACGAACAGGGCATCGCCAGCGCCTGCCAGTACCAGACCCGCGACCCGGCGACCGGTTGGCTGACCTCGGTCGACGCACGCTTGCACAACAACGGCCGCTTCAGCCTCGAGGGCTACGACCTCGGGATCGGCTATCGCCGGCAAACCCGGCTCGGCGAATTCCGCCTGCGCTGGGATACGTCGTATCTGACACGCTTCGTGGTCGAGCTTCCCAAGGGCGCACCGCCGGTCTCGACGGCGGGCCTGTACGACAACCCTGGCGATGTCACCTGGCGTTGGCGTTCGGTGCTGTCGCTGGATTGGCAACGCGACCGCTGGGGCGCGGGCGCACGCTGGCGCTATTTTTCGGCACTCCACGAAGACTGCAGCTGGTTCGTGTACTCCGGCTACCCGAACCTGTGCAGCGCGGCCCCGCCCGATCCTCGCCTGGGCGGCGATCCGATCCACGTCATCGGCGCCCGCACCTATACCGACCTGTACCTGAGCTGGAAGCCGAACACCCACATGGCATTGCGCCTGGGCGTGAACAACGCCTTCAACCTCGCGCCACCGGTCGCGATCACGACGGCGAACTCCTTCGATCCGAGTTACGACGTTCCGGGTCGATTCTGGTACGCCGACTGGCAATACACGTTTTGATCCGGCGCGCGGGTGCTGAGACCCGCGCCGCCATCGCCTGACCTGCTGCGGCGAGGAACCTGCATGCGCCGCCGCCGGCGCCGGGGTGGCGGCAGGCGAACGCCATGACGATGTCGCACTGGCGTCGCCGCATCGTGCGAAGATCGCCGGCGACCCGCGGGCGCCGCCCCATCCGCCGACACGCCGCCATGCCGCTGCCTTCGCCGAACCTGATCGCCGTGATCTTTCTCGCCTTCGAGGCGACCATCTCGCTCACCCGGCGACCGCTGCCGGGCGCGCAGGGCAAGGATCGCGGCACCTTCCAGTTGATCTGGGTGGCGATCACGCTGGCGATCGTGCTTGGCATCTGGGCCGGCCTGGCCGTGCCGGCGGCGCGACTGCCCCAGGTCGCCGCAATCTATCCGTATGCGCTGGCGTCGTTCGTGTTCGGCGCGCTGCTGCGGGCGTGGTCGATCCATGTGCTCGGGCGATTTTTCACCGTGCAGGTGGCGATCGCCAGCGACCACAAACTCATCGAGAGCGGCCCCTATCGCCTGCTGCGGCATCCGTCGTACACCGGCTCGCTGCTGATGTTCATCGGCTACCTGCTGTGCAACGGCAACGGGCTGACCTTGGCGATCGTGCTGTCCACCGTGCTGGTGGTGTTCATCCGCCGCATCCTCGTCGAGGAAGCCGCGCTCGCCGAAACCTTCGGCGATGACTGGCGTGCTTACTGCAAACGCACCTGGCGCTTGCTGCCGTTGGTGTATTGAGCGGGCAGGCGCATGCGACAATGCGCGCATGCAAATCGGCCCCTATCGCATCGAGCCGCGCGTGGTGCTGGCGCCGATGGCCGGCGTCACCGACAAGCCGTTCCGAATGCTGTGCAAGCGCTTGGGCGCCGGCCTGTGCGTGTCGGAAATGACTATCTCCGATCCGCGTTTTTGGAGCACGCGCAAGTCGTTCACGCGCATGGATCACGCCGATGAACCGGCGCCGGTGTCGGTGCAGATCGCCGGCACCGAGCCCGGACAGCTCGCCAACGCCGCGCGTTACAACGTCGAGCACGGCGCGCAGATCATCGACATCAACATGGGCTGCCCGGCGAAGAAAGTCTGCAACGCCTGGGCGGGATCGGCGCTGATGCGCGAGCCGATGCGGGTGGCGCGCATCCTCGATGCGGTGGTTGCGGCGGTGGACGTGCCGGTGACCTTGAAGATCCGCACCGGCTGGGATCACGCGCATCGCAACGCGCTGGAGATCGCCCGCATCGCGCAAGACGCCGGCATCGCCGCGCTGTCCGTGCACGGCCGCACCCGCGACCAGCTCTACAACGGCCAGGCCGAGTACGACACCATCGCCGCGGTGAAGGCGGCAGTGACGATCCCGGTGCTCGCCAACGGCGACATCGACTCGCCGCAGCGCGCGAGATTCGTGCTCGATCACACCGGCGCCGACGCGGTGATGATCGGCCGCGCGGCGCAGGGGCGGCCGTGGATCTTCCGCGAGATCGCGCACTTTCTTGCTACCGGCGAGTCGCTCGCGCCGCCGTCGCTGGACGAAGTCCGCGCGATCCTGCTCGGCCATCTGCACGCGCTGCACGACTTCTACGGCGAGCCGGCGGGCGTGCGCATCGCCCGCAAGCATCTGGGCTGGTACGCGAAGGATCGACCAGAAAACGCCGCCTTCCGGGCGGTCGTCAATCGCGCGCAAGGCGCCGACGATCAACTGCGCCTGACCGGCGACTATTTCGCTGCGCTGATCGCCGGTGTGGCATTTCCGATCGCCGCCTGACCGCTGCGCGCCGCTTCAGCCCTGCAGGGCGTACCACACCGCCCCGATCAGCGCGATCGCGCCGCCCACCACCCATCCGCGCTGGCTGCCGGTATCGCCCGGCGCCACCGTCGGAATGCGCACGCTCATGTCCACTTCGCGCGTGCGCGCGGCAACCTTGGCGGTGCGCACCGTGCCGCCGCTGCTGCCATCGGGCGCGGTGGCGGCGGACGTATCCGCACGCGATTCGTGGCTGCGCAGTGCCGCCAGCAGATCGCCGACGCCGGGCGGTCTGGGCACATCGGCCGCGACCCGCGACGCGTTGCCACCGAGCATCTTCAGCAAACGTTCGACCTTGGGCAGGCCCTCGCGCAGCAGTTTCTCGCGCGCCGGCGCCGGCAGACTGGCGATGCGTTGGCGCAGTTTGCTCTGCATCGGCTCGGGCAATTCGTCGAGCCCCGGAATCGAATCCTCGTCGAAATCGCTCATTGCTCGCCCCACCCGGCGCGTCGGCGCCATCGGCACCCAGTGTACGGCAGCATGCCGATCTGCCGGCAACCGCATCGGCGACAAGGCGTGCATCGCCGGCTGCGGGGTTGTATCATGCCGGGTTCCAATTTCATCCTTCCATCCGAATCAAAGGATATACCGCCCGTGAGCAGCCATCTCTTCACTTCCGAATCGGTGTCCGAAGGCCACCCGGACAAGGTCGCCGACCAGATTTCCGATGCCGTCCTCGACGCCATCCTCGCGCAGGACAAGAGCGCGCGCGTCGCCTGCGAAACGATGGTCAAGACCGGCGTCGCCATCGTTGCCGGCGAGATCACCACCTCGGCGTGGATCGACATCGAAGCGCTCACGCGCAAGGTCATCAACGGCATCGGCTACACCAATTCGGAAGTCGGCTTCGACGGCCACACCTGCGGCGTGCTCAACCTGATCGGCAAGCAGTCGCCCGACATCGCCCAGGGCGTGGATCGCAAGAAGCCCGAGGAACAAGGCGCTGGCGACCAGGGCCTGATGTTCGGCTACGCCTGCGACGAAACCGATCTGCTGATGCCGGCGACGATCTACTACGCCCATCGCCTCGTCGAGCAACAGGCCAAGGTGCGCAAGGCCAAGAATTCCAAGCTGCCGTGGCTGCGCCCGGACGCGAAGTCGCAGGTCACCCTGCGCTTCGAGGACGACGCCATCGCCGGCCTCGATGCGGTGGTGCTATCCACCCAGCATGATCCTTCGGTGAAGCACAAGGATCTGGTCGAAGGCGTGTACGAGCACATCCTCAAGCCGGTGCTGCCGGCGGCGTGGCTGAAGTCGCTGCCGAAGAACAAGGTGCACATCAACCCGACCGGCAAGTTCGTGATCGGCGGCCCGGTCGGCGATTGCGGCCTGACCGGCCGCAAGATCATCGTCGACAGCTACGGCGGCGTGGCCCGCCACGGCGGCGGCGCGTTCTCGGGCAAGGATCCATCGAAGGTCGATCGCTCGGCCGCGTATGCCGCGCGCTATGTGGCGAAGAACATCGTCGCCGCCGGCCTGGCGCGCAAGTGCGAGATCCAGGTCAGCTACGCCATCGGCGTCGCCGAGCCGACCTCGATCTCGGTCACCACCTTCGGCACCGGCGCGATCGGCGACGACAAGATCGAAAAACTGATCCGTCGCCACTTCGACCTGCGCCCCTACGGCATCGTCAAGATGCTCGACCTGATCCATCCCGTGTACCAGGACACCGCCTCCTACGGCCACTTCGGCCGCAAGCCGCGCGAGATCGAGTACACCGACGGCGCCGGCAACAAGAACAAGGCGTGGACGTTCTCGTGGGAAAAGACCGACCGCGCCGAGCAGTTGCGCGAGGCGGCGGGGCTGAAGGGCAAGAAGTAAGTCACAGGCTCTCGCGATCGAAGGAACGGGCCGCGCAAGCGGCCCGTTTTGTTTTTTCTACGGCCAGTAGATCTGCCGCCGGCGGTACCCGCACATGATCATGCACGGCAGAAACATCCGTCCTGTTCTCTCTCGTGTGCGCCTTCTGCCAAAAAACATTCGCCACAAAATTCCCCCGCCCAAACACCTCATCCATGATGACCTTGAGGCAATGCCTCTCGTTTTCGTCGATGGTCACCCAGATACTGCCGTCCTCAGCCAGCAACTCGCGCAGCAGCACGAGGCGCGGATACATCATCGACGGGCACTGACCATGCTCGAGGTTGTCGTCGTAGTGCTCGAACGCGCTGCGGGTGTTGTACGTCGGGTCGATGAAGATGCACTTCACGCGGCCGGCATACAGCGGCAGCAGGCTGCGCAGAGCCTCGAGGTTGTCGCCTTGCAGCAGCAGGTTGCCGGACGATGCATCGCCGACTTCCAGCTCGGTGTCCAGCAGCCGGCAGGCGACGTGGCCGGCGGCAGGGCGGACGTGGGTGTCGCCCATCCAGTTCAGTTCAGGCTTCGTCGCTTCCTTCGTGTGCGGTCGTGCGTTTTGCGGCAGTCCACTTCAGCCAGTGTTCCACGACCAGTTCCGGCGCGACACGCGCCAATGCGGCGCGACCGGAGCGCAGGCGAGCGCTCCAGCCCGGGCCGCGCGCGCGGATGTCATGCCACGCTTCGCGTACTTGCCGATCGGCATTTTCCTTCAGCCATGACAGCAGTGCCGCGGCTTGCCGGATGTCCTTGTTCGACTTGGCGATGCGCGCGACCGGACGCTCGCCGGCGACCACCAGCTTGTGCAATGCGTAGCGCGCCGGGTGTGGCAGGTTCACCAGCGTCGCGCCGATGCCGGCGAAGGCGACGCCCTGCTGCACGTCCTGCAACAGATACTCCATGAACTTCCGCGGCTGCAGCGTGATTCCCAGTTGCGGATGCCGATACGGCTGGCCGCCGCCGCGGTGCAACGGCGTGAGGAAGTCGATCTGGAACTCCGGATCTTTCGGATCGAGATAGGTGGCACCGGCGGCGCCATCGGCGTGCGCGATCGGCAGCAGCCCCATCTGCAAGGACTCCAGGGCGGCATGAACATCGATCACGAACTCGGCCGGCAGAGCGATCGTCAGCGCCTTGCCGGCGTGGGCAAAATCCACGTCCTGGGTGCGCTGGCCATCGCTCCAGCGCACGCCGAGCATGTTGCCGAAGGCGAGGAAGGCGTGGGTGCCGATCAGCACGCCACCGGCGCGAAAAAAGCCGTGGTCGGCCAGCCGCTGGATCACCTTGAAATGACGCGGCAACATCGGCGTGTTGCCGAGCGCGATCGCCGACCGTGCCAGCGCTGCCAGCGCCGGCTTCGCGCCCGCGTTCGCGCCGGCCTGGACCAAAGCCAGCACGCGCTCGTTCTCGGGTCCGACGTAGATCTGCCGTTTGTGGCCCGAGACATCGAGCAGCTGGAAGTACCAGTAATATTTGCCCTTGACCTGCTTGCGCGCAAAGCTGCCCGGCAGATCGGACACGGACCGCGCGAGGTCGGCACCGTGCGCAGCGTCGAGCAATTGCGCATAGGCCGTCTGCGCCGACGACGACAGCGACATCCAGCGGGGCATGCGCGATCTCCATGCGTTCATGCATGCATCCTGTCGCGCGAGTTATACGCAATCAACAATACTTTGCGTATAACCGATTCGCTACGCTCCAGCATGGCGATCCGCCGCACCCGATCGCTTCGTTCCAGCGTGCGACTGTCCTTGTTTCGCGTTCCAGCGTCATGTGCATTGCCGATCCGGATCCAGTCGGTGAACCATGACCCGTTTGCTGCCAGCGCGCCCTCACAGCGCTTGCACCTTGCCGACCTTCGCCTTGCGCGCCGCGCTGACGAGCTTGCGGTCGAACGTGGCGAACTCGTCGCCGTCGGCGCAAGCGGCCAGATGCAGGGCATCGGCGAAGTCCATGCCCTGGCCGAACCAGGCCAGCGCCGCTGCGGCCCGCCCGGTATCGCCCACGCTCACGCCCGCCAAGCCGACGAATGCGACGAGGGCGGCATGCACTTGTTCGCGGCGATAGCCGTACAGGCTGCGCAGTACCCATTCGGATTCGAGCAGAACCGTGTCGTGCACGCGGATTTCGTTGCCGTCGACCACCCGGCGCGCGATCCGCGACTGCGCCGGATCGTCGTCGGTCAGGTAACGCACGATGACGTTAGTATCGACCGCGAGCATGCCGGCGCTTCACTTCGGCAACGATTGCGGCATCCATTTCCGCGATGGTCTTCGGCTTGCCGCGGTACTTGAGCATGCCGAACACGTCCTCGATTCGCGTCGGTTTGAACAGCGGTGCCGGCTTGAGCAGCACGCCGTCCGGCGTATCCTCGACCACGAGCGTGGTGCCCGCGCCCCAGTGCCGGCGGGTGCGGATCGCCTTGGGCAAGATCACCTGGCCCTTGGTCGATATTTTCGTGGTGATCTTGTCGGCGGGGGCTGGCATGGCGAAATTCATGGTAAGACAGTGGTAAGATAGCGCGCGCCGACGCCACGAGCAAGCAGGCGAAAGGAACCCGACGATGCCCGCGACCGACCCTCCACTCCCCCGCCTGATCGCCGCCCTCGACTACGCCGCGCAGCAGCATCGCGACCAGCGCCGCAAGGGCATCGAGGCCGCTCCGTACATCAACCATCCGATCGCGCTGCTGCGCATCCTCGCGGTCGAGGCCGGCATCGACGATGGCGACGTGCTGGTGGCCGCGGCGCTGCACGACGTGATCGAAGATTGCAGCGGGCCGGCGCAGGAGTTCATCGAACAACGCCGCGCCGAGATCGGCGCGCAGTTCGGCGCACGCGTGCTGGAACTGGTGGAGGCGGTGACCGACGACAAGGCGCTGCCGAAAGCGCAGCGCAAGCTGGCGCAGATCGAGCACGCCGGGCAGTTGTCGCGCGAGGCGAGGCTGATCAAGTTCGCCGACAAGACCGCCAACGTGCGCGACATCGGCATGAGCCCGCCGGCCGACTGGGAGCCGGCGCGCATCGCCGAGTATTTCGACTGGGCCGCGCGCGTGGTCGATGCCATGCGCGGCGCCGACGCCACCCTCGAAGCGGTGTTCGATGCGGCGCTGGCGCAGGCCCGACGCGCACATGGCGGCTGACGGCAACATGCCCGCGGCTCGGTAGAATGGGCGATTGCCTGACCCGCCGACGCCCGTGATCTTTCAGCCCGACAAGAGCCTCGCCCTGCGCACTGCGCTGGACGACCTGTTCGACGCCAGAACGCGGCGGCGCGGTGAGGATTACTACCACGGCGGCCATGTGCTCTGGCTGGAAGCCGTACCAAGCCGGATCGGGCTGACGGTAACCGGCCAGGTGCGCGGATCCGGCCACACGCCCTATATGACGGTCCTGGAATTGAATTTCAACGCAGGACTGCTGGAGTTCGACTGCGACCAATGCTCCTGCCCGATCGGTGGCGACTGCAAGCACACCGCGGCGTTGCTGCTGGCCTTCGCCGACCAGGTCGATGGCATCGGCACCACCCGCTCGACCGCCGCCGCCACGGTGCCGACGAACATCGCCGGCATGCCCAGGCAGATCACCCCGGAGACGGCACCGCCGATGCCGGCAACGCCGGTCGCTGCGCCGCCGCCCATCGCCTGGAACCAATGGTTCAAGGCCACCGCCAACCCGTCGGCGGCAAACCCGTCGACCCGCCCACGGCTGGCCAAGCCGCCGGTCGAACGCCGCCTGGCCTTCGTCCTCGGCAGCGAAAACACAGGCGTGATCGCCCCCTTGCGGGTTCGGCCGATCTGGCAAAGCCGCCTGAAGTCCGGCGCCTGGGGCAGCCCGGAAACAGTGCAGTTCGGTTACGGCGATGCCGCCAACATCGTCAAGCATTTCGACGCCGAGCAGTTCGCCCTGATCGCCGGCTTGCGCCTGTTCGCACCGTACTACGGTAGCTCGCAGCACATGCGCCTTGACGGGCCGCAAGCCAGCGATTTGCTCGCGCGCATGCTGGCGTCGCAGGCCTGCTACTGGGACAGCCAGCGCCAGCCCATCGCCGGCCTCGCCGAGACGATCAGCCTGGCGTGGCAGTGGCAGACCCAGGCCAACGGCAGTCAGCACATGCGTCCGCAGCTTGGCAAAGGTGTGCAACTGCTGCGCGCCGACACCCTGTGGTACCTCGACTTCCACAACCTGCGCATCGGCCGCGTGGATCACGACCTGGCGCTGGCCGAGCGCCTGCTGCGCACCCCGGCGCTGGCGCCCGAGCACATCGAGTACGTCAATCGCCTGTGGCTGGACGATCCACACCTGGCGTCGCTGCCGCCGCCCAAGCCGATGCCGACGGTGCGGGTGATCACCGGCCCACCGCAGCCGGTGGTGCGGATGCAACCGATCTCGGCCGTGCGCAACGGGTATCCGGGCTATCGCGAAACGCTCACCGTTTTTGTCGCCCGACTGGCCTTCCAATACGGCGACCAGCGCGTGGCCAGTGGCACCCACACGCAGGCCGAGCGCCGCCTCGTCGAAGGCGGGCTGGTAACGATCCAGCGCGATGCCCAGGCCGAGCGCCAGGCCTGCGATGCCCTGCGCGCCGACGGAGTGGTTCCGGCGCTTGCGCACCCGACCTTGCAGTACCTGATGCGCGAACTGGCCACGCCTGCCGACTGGCTGCCGCGCGAATCGGGCCATCCCGAAGATCCGCTCGCCGTGGCGATGCTGGCGCCGCGGCTGCTGGCCGCAGGCTTTGCCGTCGAATACGACGAGACCTTTCCGATCGAACTGCTGCCCGCGCCGGACGAGTGGTACGGGCAGATCGACGAGCCGACCGGCATGGACTGGTTCGGCGTCGAACTGGGCATCGTGCTGGATGGCGACAAGGTGTCGCTGCTGCCGATCCTCGCCAAGGCGATCGAGGATCGCCGTTTCCCCTTGCACGCGCCGCCCGACGAGGCGGCCGATGCGGTCTGGTACGCGCCGATCGATGCGCGTCGCCGCCTGCCGCTGCCGCTGGCGCGGGTGCGCGAATGGCTGGCGCCGCTGCTGGAATGGCTCAACCCGCATACCGCCAGCGCGCGCGTGCCGCGACTGGCGCTGGACGTGCTCGCCGATCTGCAGGCACGCAGCGGGCAGGAGCTGCCGCTGCACGGCGGCGCCGGTGCGCAAGCGCTGGGCGAGCGCCTGCGCAACGCCGGCCGCGAGTTGACGGTGAGTGCACCGGCCGGCCTGGTGGGCAGCCCGCGTCCGTATCAGCTCGATGGCCTGCGCTGGCTGCAATTCCTCGCCGACGCCCGCCTCGGCGGCGTGCTCGCCGACGACATGGGCCTGGGCAAGACCTTGCAGATCCTGATGCACTTGCTGGCCGAGAAGCAGGCCGCGCGCCTGTCACAGCCGGCGCTGGTGGTATGCCCGACCTCGGTGATCGGCAACTGGCAGGAGCAGGCGCAGCGCTTCGCCCCCGAACTGCGCGTGCTGGTGCTGCACGGCCTGCGCCGCGGCGACGATTTCGCCCGCATCGGCGACCACGACCTGGTGATCACCACCTACTCCCTGCTCGCCCGCGACCGCGTCGAATTGCTCAAGCAACACTTCGCGCTGGCGGTGTTCGACGAGGCGCAGGCGATCAAGAACCCGCTCAGTCAGGCCGCGCTGGTCGCCCGCGCGCTGCCGGTGCAGCGCCGGCTGGCGGTCACCGGCACGCCGCTGGAAAACCATCTCGGCGAATTGTGGGCGCAATTCGACTGCGTGCTGCCCGGCCTGCTCGGCAGCCGCGAGCACTTCAACCGCCACTTCCGCACGCCGATCGAAAAACACGCCGACGGCGAACGCCAGCAACGGCTCAATCGCCGCATCGCCCCGTTCATGCTGCGCCGGAACAAGGAAGCCGTGGCCCCCGAACTGCCGCCGAAGACCGTGATCGAGCGCCAGGTGGAATTGGCCGGCGGCCAGCGCGAGCTCTACGAAACCCTGCGCCTGGCGATGCACGAGCGCGTCCGCGAAGCGCTCGGCAAGCGCGGCATGGCGCAGTCGAGCATCGTCATCCTCGATGCCCTGCTCAAGCTCCGCCAGGTGTGCTGCGACCCGCGCCTGATCAAGCTCGACGGCCAGCGCCGCCGCGCCGAGCCACCGCCGTCGGCCAAGCTGGGCCTGCTGCACGAGATGCTGGCCGAGCTGCGCGAGGAAGGCCGGCGCGTGCTGCTGTTCTCGCAGTTCACCGGCATGCTCGATCTGATCGAAACCGATCTGAAAGCCCATCGCCACGACTTCGTGCGTCTGGACGGCAGCACGACCGATCGCGCCGGCCCGATCCGCCGCTTCCAGTCCGGCGAGGTGCCATTGTTCCTGATCAGCCTCAAAGCCGGCGGTGTCGGCCTGAACCTGACCGCCGCCGACACCGTGATCCATTACGACCCGTGGTGGAATCCGGCGACCGAGAACCAGGCCACCGACCGCGCCCACCGCATCGGCCAGGACAAACCGGTATTCGTCTACAAGCTGACCTGCACCGGCACCGTCGAAGAAAAGATCCAGGCCCTGCAGCGGCGCAAGGCGGAACTTGCGCAAGCCGTGCTCGAAGGCGGCGCCCGCACCGCCCTGCGCTTCACCGAAGAAGACATCGCCGACCTGTTCGCGCCGGTTGCCTGAGGACAGAGGACAGAGGGTAAACAGTAGGCAGTTGGCAGACGATTGGGGCCCTCTCCGTTCGGGCGGAATGTTGGCCTTGCCAACCACCGGTTCGCGCGTCGTCGAGCGACTGCGCGGGAATGCGCAGGCCGAAACGCGAAAGCGAGGTGGCGCGTAGCGCCGCGATGATGGAAGCACGCATTCGGCCGCGGCATCGCAAGTTGCGGGCGTCTGCCCTCATCCGCCCCTTCGGGGCACCTTCTCCCAAAGGGAGAAGGGATCAGCCTACTGACAACTGTCCACTGTCCACCTTCTGTCCTCTGTCCTCTGTCCTCTGCCCTCAGGCAACGCGCCGCAGCATCCGCGCCGGCAAGGTCAGCAGCGCGTGCAGGAACTCGAACACCCCGCCCACGGCGATGCCGAGCAGGCGAAACGGCAGCAGCAGCAACCACACCAGCGGATAGACCAGCAGCGCCAGCAAGGCCAGCGGCCAGCACAGCACGAACAGCAGCAGCCACAGCAAAAAGGTCGTCATCGTCTCGCCTCCCTTGCACTCGCGTGCTTGCGCCACCCTTCAGGTGAGGGCAGGCTACGCCGGGCGCAAGCCCAGGCGCATGTGCCGGAAGCGCCATGCCTGCCGGCAGCGGGACGAGGCCGCAACGATCCGCTGCAACGATCCGCCGCAACGCTGGCCGAAACCGCCCACCCATCCAGTCGCCATCCGAGACGACCCGTGCCCGACCCCAGCCCCACCCGCCCCGGCAGCCTGACCTGCGTCGGCGTCGGCATGACCCTCGGCTCGCACCTGAGCCCGCTGGCGCGCAGCTACATCGAACAGGCCGACGTGGTGTTCGCCGGCATGTCCGACGGCATCGTCGAGCAATGGATCGCCGGCATGAACCCCGACGTGCGCAGCCTGCAGCCGCACTACCGCGAGGGCAAATCGCGGATGCAGACCTATCGCGAGATGGTCGAGGCGATGTTGACCGAAGTGCGCGCCGGCAAGCAGGTCGTCGCCGCCTTCTACGGCCATCCCGGCGTGTTCGTCTGGCCCTCGCACAAAGCCATCGAAATTGCCCGCAGCGAAGGTTTCGATGCGCGCATGGAGCCGGGTATCTCGGCCGAGGATTGCCTGTACGCCGACCTCGGTATCGATCCCGGCCGCTGCGGTTGCCAGCACTACGAGGCCAGCCAGTTGCTGCTGTATGAGCGCCTCATCGACCCTGGCGCCTACCTGATCGTGTGGCAGGTCGGCGTGGTCGGCGACCAGTCGCTGGCCAAGCTCGGCACCGCCGCGGCGTATCGACAGGTGCTGGTGGATCGGCTGGCGCGCGACTATCCGCTCGATCACCCAGTCATCCTATATCGCGGCGCGACGTTGCCTATCGAACGTGCGCAGGTTCGTCGTCTGCCATTGCGCGACCTGGTCGATGCCGAGGTAACGCAAGAGCACACGCTGGTCGTGCCGCCGGCCCGCCGCCTGAAACCAGATCGTGAAATTCGCGCGCGACTGAGCGTGCTCGATGTGCTGGAGAAAATGGGCGGATGAGCGCGGAAACAGCCGATTTTGCATTCGCCACCCAACGACTTTGCGTTCGGCCCGTGCATGCCGAGGATCAGGCGATGTTCTGCGCGCTGTATACCGACGATGCCACCATGCGGCTGATCGCGCCACCAATGACCGCACAGGTAGCCACCCGCGCTTTTGCGAACCTGCTGCGCTCGCACGAATCCAATCCCTTGCGCGTGCTGTTGCTGGCGATCGTCGAAGCGGCGACCGACCGAACCCTGGGCTTCGTCGGCTGCCACGCATTCGACTCGATGGCGGCGCGCCTCGAAATCGGCCTGGTTCTCGATCGCCATGCGCATGGCAAAGGTTATCCATCGGAAATCCTGACCGGATTCGTCGCACGCTTGTTTGCGTGCTTGCCGGTCGATGCCGTCGAAGGCCGGTTTCCGTCGGCCAACAAGGCCGCCGATCGCGCTGTTCGCGGCATCGGCTTCGAGTTGGATCGGGCGGCGATGGCCGCATCAGGCGATCCGGATTTGCGCATCCGCACCGCGCATCGGCAAACATGGCTGGCGTGGCACGCCCGCCAACCCTCGTGAGTCGTGCGACCCGCGAATGCTGCAAACCGCTTGGGCAGTCACGAATTTCGACCCATCGAGGCGACCATCGCCCTTGTCGAGCCGCCATCGCGAGTGCACCATGGGCGATGCGTCGCGACGGGGAGTACGGCGCTGGCGCCACTGCGACCCCCGCGAACATTTCCCACAACCCACACGGATCACGACCATGCACGATGCGATCGCGTTTCTCGAGACAATGGGTCAGGACGCCAGCCTCCGCCATGCCGACGCAAATACCTTGCAGACTGTGATGAATGCACGAGGTCTGTCGCCATTCGAACAAGCGGCATTGGCGCGCGCTGACGGTCGATCGCTTCCCCTCGCGCTGGGCGCGAAGCACGTCGTTGCCTGTTTGCTGTTCCCGGTGAAGGAAGACGAGGACGACAAACCAGACGAACCGCAGCGCGACGACGACGAAATCCGGATGGCGCTGGCCGAAATCGGCGCGCTCTAGGGCGACAACTGGCGTCGTCGCGATGCGCTTTCGCTCTTGCCAGCGCGCAATTACGCTCGCCATCGCGCTCGCGGTGGCGGCATACGCGCCGGTCGCATTGGCGGACGATGTCGCCGCCCTGCTCAAGCGCGCCGATGCGATCAAGACCTCCGACAATCGCACCTTCCAGAGCATCCTGACGCAACTCGACGGCGAGCACGCGTCGCTCACGCCGCAGCAACGCAGTTATCTGCAATACCTGCATGCCTGGCAACTGGCGTTTTCCGGCGATTTCGCCAAGGCGATGCCGGCATTCGACGCAATCATCGACAGCCAGCAAGATGCCACTGTTCGCCTGCGCGCCGGCGTGACCTCTGTCAACCTGTTGACGATCGCATCGCGCAACCTCGAAGCCTATACGCGATTGAGCAAAGTGCTCGACGTGCTGCCACAGGCCACCGATCCGGATGCGCGTGCGCAGGCTCTGGGCGTGGCTTCGATGCTGTTCAGTCAGGCGGGGCAGTACGAGCTGGGATTGTCATTCGCGAATAAATATATCGCTGCCGACCCGACCTCTCACGGCCCGTGCAAGGGCGGCGCGCTGCGGGTACTGGCGTTGCGGCAGGACAAATCAGTCACGCTGGCGGATCAGGACTTCGAAAACACGATCACCGCCTGCGAAAACATCGGCGAGCCAATCTACGCGGCGATCACGCGCTCCCAAGCGGCTCGCTACTACCTCGATCATGGCCGCACGCAAGACGCGATCGCGATACTGCGACAGCACTACGAGCAAACTCAGGCCACCCACTATCCGGCCACCACCTCGGAAGTGGACGCGGTGCTGGCGTTGGCGGAAGAAAAGGCAGGCGATGCCGAGCAGGCGCGGAGCTACGCCCAGCGCGCGGCTTCGGAAGTGCCGAAAAACCAGAGCACCGAAGCCGCCGCCGATGCTTTCGGCGTGCTCTATCGCGATGCCAAGCATCGCGGCGACGCCGTGGCGGCGCTCGATTGGCACGAAAAATTCGCCGCCGCCGACAAAGGCTACCTGAGCGACGTCAGCGCGCGCGCGCTGGCCTACCAGCAAGTCCATCAGCAAGTGGCCGCGCGCAAGGCTGAAATCGCCGCCCTCAATCAGCAAAATCAGTTGCTCAAGCTCAAGCGCGAAGTCGATGCCAAAAGTCTGCTGGCGGTGCGATTGGGCGTCGCCTTGCTGCTGGTGCTGCTCGGCTCACTCGGCCTGTATGCGCTGCGGACGCGGCGCTCGCAGTTGAAGTTCCAGAAGCTCGCGCAGCGCGACGGCCTGACCGAAATCCACAATCGGCAATACTTCATCGAGTGCGCGCAGGCCGAATTACGCTATTGCCGAAAGTCGTTGCGAGAGGCCAGTTTGATTTCGTTCGATCTCGATCACTTCAAGCAGATCAACGATACCCACGGTCACGCCGCCGGCGATGTCGCATTGAAGGCCGCGGTGGCCGCTTGTCAAAAACATCTGCGCTCGGTGGACATCTTCGGCCGGCTCGGCGGCGAAGAGTTTGGCATCCTGCTACCCGACACCATTCCCGCCCGCGCCGCCGATATCGCCGAGATGATGCGGGCGCAAATTGCGGCGCTGCAAGGTTCTGACGGCGGGCCGGCGTTTGCGGTGACAGCCAGCTTCGGCATCGCCTCGGCGCGCGCCGCCGGCTACGACCTGACGCAACTGCTGGCGCAGGCCGACGACGCGCTGTATCAGGCCAAGCGCAGTGGCCGCGATCGGGTGATCGCACACGGCACCGTTGCGCTCGTCAGCGATGGCCCGCCACCGGGCGTGCCGGAGCGGCGGCACGGGTAGCATCGCCATCGCGGAACGGCGGCACGCGCCACCGCACCACCGGCAGCCCTGAAAAACCTTCTCTGGCCCACCACCTGCCCGCTGACCTGCATCGGCAGGCGCTCGCCGTTGGCGAACACGATGCAGATGCACCGCCGCCGACGAATCGCCTCGATTGCGCTATCGTCGCCCCCCGGCAGGAGCCGCCCGGACGCAGCGGCTCGGCGCGAACGGCTGCCGGTACCGTCGTCCGGTTCAACCTTGGGGAAAACCATGACCTGCATCACCGAATTCCTGCAACGCGTCGGTGCCAACGCGCAATGGCATGACGCCGACTCCGGCGCGCTGGATCGGATCATGGACGAAGCCGCGCTCGATCCGCTGGCGCGCGCGGCGATCCACAACTTCGACCGTGCCGCGCTGGAAGCCCTCAGCGGCAGCCGCACCATCGCGCACAAGAACATAACTACGGGCAAGGACGACGAAGACGAGGACGATGTGCCGGATTGCGAGGACGAGGATGTCCGCCGCCAGCCCCATGCTTGCATTGCCTGAGATGCGATGTTTTTCTTCAGCCTCGATGGCTGGCCATGGATGGCCCGCTCTGGATTGATCACGCCATCGATTGACCCAGCAAGGCCAGTCCGGGCGTGTACCGGACTGGCCGCGCGACCTTTTTCACAGGACGTGGAGAAAATCACCGGCTCTGGGCTGGCGGCCACCACGCCATGAGCACGCGACCGGCGCGTACCGTCACTGGCATCGTGCTGGCGCTGTGGTTGCCGCTGGCCGCGGCGGTCGCCGCCGAGCCGCCAGCCGGCCTGCTGCAACAGGCCGACCGGATCAAGACCGCCGACCACGCCCGCTTCGTCGAGCTGCTGCATCGCCTCGACGCCGATCCCACCGCCCTGACTCCCTCGCAGCAGGATCTGCTGCATTACCTGCACGGCTGGGAAGCCGGGTATCAGGGCAACGACGAAGCTTCGTTGCGGATCCTTCGTCAGCTGTCTGCGCCTGCGCGCGACCGGCTCGATGGTCACCGTGCTGGCTAATGCGACGCGCTACGCGGAAGCCTACGCCCTGCTCGATGGCCTGGTCGCGGCCCTGCCCGCCGTGCGCGACCCGCCGACCCGGCAACGCATCCAGTCCAACGCCGCCTCGCTCTACGCGCAAGCCGGCCAGATCGAGCTCGCCCTGCGCTATGCGGATCAAATGCTGGCCGCCGCCGACTCCGACGCCATCGCCTGCCAGGCGCAGTACTACCGCATGCTCGCCCTGTCGCAGCGCGCCGATGGCGCGTTCGAGGCCGGCTACCCGGAAGCGCTGGCGCGCTGCACGCAAGCCAACGACGGCTTGTACGCCAACAGCATCCGCGTGCTCGCCGCCGAGCGCTACCTCGACCACAAGCAGCCCGTCGCCGCTGATGCCGCCCTGCAACGGCATCTGGCCGAAATCGACCGGATCGGCTACCCGGCACTGAGCGAAGAAGTCCAGGCCACGCTGGCGCGGATCGCCTGGGCACAGGGCAATGGCGAACGCGCGCGCGCGCTGGCCTTGCAGGCCGCCAAGACCGGATCGAACTCGGTCGCATTGATCGCCGCCAGCCAGGTGCTGTACGAAATTGCGCAAACCAAAGGCGATGCAGCGGACGCCCTGCACTGGTACATCCGCTACGCCGACGCCGAAAAAGGCCACCTCAACGACCTCAGCGCGCGCGCCCTGGCCTACCAGCAAATCCACCAGCAGGTGCAGGAGAAAAAAGCGCAACTGGTGACACTGCGCCAGCGCAACCAGGTGCTGGAACTGCAACGCACCGTCGATCGCCGCAGCCGCACCGAGATCGAACTGGCCATCGCCCTGCTGCTGGTCGTGCTCGGCTCGATCGGCCTGTACGCCTGGCGCACCAAGCGATCGGAGCGCAAGTTCCAGAAACTGGCGCAGCGCGACGGCCTGACCGGCATCCTCAACCGCCAGCATTTCATCGAACGCGTCCGCGCCGAGCTGGGCTATTGCGCCAAATCGCTGCGCGAGGCTTGCCTGATCGCCATCGACCTGGACCATTTCAAGCAGATCAACGACAGCCACGGCCACGCCGCCGGCGACAGCGCCCTGCTGGCCGCGGTGGCCGCCTGCCAGCGCCACCTGCGCTCGGTGGACCTGTTCGGGCGAATGGGCGGCGAGGAATTCGCCATCCTGCTGCCGGACACCGTGCCCGAACGCGCCGCCGACATCGCCGAAGCGATGCGCGCGCAGATCGTCGCCCTGGGCGACGCCCCCGACAGCCCCGGCTTCCCGCTCAGCGCCAGCTTCGGCATCGCCGCCGCCCGCGTCTCCGGCTACGAACTGCAACACCTGCTCGCCCACGCCGACGGCGCCCTGTACCGCGCCAAACGCGAAGGTCGCAACCGCGTGGTGCGCCACGACCCGGCGACCGACCCTGGCGCCGATGGCCCGCCGCAAGGCTTCCGCGAGCGCCGCAAGGCGACGCATTCGTGAGGGTGGCGCGGCGCACGCTGGGCGTCGATGCGCACGATGGGTTGCGCCACGCGCTACCCAGCGAACGCCGCACCGCTTGAACGACGACCGCGGCAATTCATCTTTTCATCGCGATTCCGCGATATAATTCCGGAGGTTCCCCGCCGAGGGGCGCTGCAATCCCGGTTTTGTCGTCGTGTCGAGGCAGCCGTTCATGGTTCGACAGGCTCACCACGAACGGTTCTTGATGGGCTCACCGCGAACGGTTGTGGGAGGTCCGCCACGCACGGTCGTGGAAGGCCCGCCACGCACGGTTGGCGACGACGATGAAATCTCCGGGAACAGGCTCGGCGTGGCCATGACGGTTTTCACAACCGCGCCCGTCACGATCCGCGCGCCGTGCCGGCTTCTGCGAAGCCGGCGGCAGGCTGCGGGCACTCACCCGAACGGAGTCCACCGATGAACGCTGTCGCCAAGCCCATCCCCGCCCACGACCACAAGGTCGCCGATCTGTCGCTCGCCGACTGGGGCCGCAAGGAAATCGACATCGCCGAGCACGAGATGCCGGGGCTGATGTCGATCCGCCGCAAGTACGCACCCGCCAAGCCGCTCGCCGGCGTGCGCGTGACCGGCTCGCTGCACATGACCATCCAGACCGCGGTGCTGATCGAAACGCTGCGCGATCTCGGCGCGCAGGTGCGCTGGGCCTCGTGCAACATTTTTTCGACGCAAGATCATGCCGCCGCCGCGATCGCCGCGTCGGGCACCCCGGTGTTCGCGTGGAAGGGCGAGACGCTGGAGGAATACTGGGATTGCACGCTCGCCGCGCTGAGCTTCCCGAACGGCCAAGGCCCGCAGCTGGTGGTCGACGACGGCGGCGACGTGACCTTGCTGATTCACAAAGGTTTCGAGCTCGAGAACGGTTCGGACTGGGTCAACACCGCGTCGGGCAACCACGAGGAACAGGTCATCAAGGACCTGCTCAAGCGCGTCGCGAAAGAGCGCCCGGGCTTCTGGCACGGTGTCGTCAAGGACTGGAAGGGCGTCTCCGAGGAAACCACCACCGGCGTGCACCGCCTCTACCAGCTCGCGCAGGACGGCAAGCTGCTGGTGCCGGCGATCAACGTCAACGATTCGGTGACCAAGTCGAAGTTCGACAACCTCTACGGCTGCCGCGAGTCGCTGGCCGACGGCCTGAAGCGCGCGATGGACGTGATGCTCGCCGGCAAGGTCGCGGTGGTGTGCGGCTACGGCGACGTCGGCAAGGGCTCGGCGCATTCGCTGCGCGCCTACGGTGCCCGTGTCGTGGTCACCGAGATCGACCCGATCAANNGATGGAAGGCTTCGAGGTCAACACCGTCGAATCCACCCTCGGCCGCGGCGACATCTACGTCACCACCACCGGCAACAAGGACGTGCTGACGCTGGCGCACATGCAGGCGATGAAGGATCAGGCGATCGTCTGCAACATCGGCCACTTCGACAACGAGATCCAGGTCGATGCGCTGTACGCCAGCGGCGCCACCCGCACCAACATCAAGCCGCAGGTGGACAAGTACACGTTCAGCAACGGCAACGCGATCTTCCTGCTCGCCGAAGGCCGCCTCGTCAATCTCGGCTGCGCCACCGGCCACCCGAGCTTCGTGATGTCCAACTCGTTCTCGAACCAGACGCTGGCGCAGATGGATCTGTGGGCGAACAAGGACAGCTACGAGAAAAAGGTCTACATCCTGCCCAAGAAGCTCGACGAGGAAGTCGCGCGCCTGCATCTGGAGAAGATCGGCGTCAAGCTGACCCGCCTCACCGATGCCCAGGCCGCCTATCTGGGCGTGAGCGTGGACGGGCCGTACAAGCCCGAGCACTACCGCTACTGAGTCGCAGCGGTTGAAGACGCGTCCGACCATCGTCGTCGCCCTGTCGCTGGCGATGGTCGGTTGCGCCAGCGAGCAGGCGATCGATCGCGAACTGGCCTTCGAACTGGCGCACCCGCCGGCGGCAGCGGTTGCCGCCGCCGCCCGGCTGGAGCCGGACACGCTGGCGTGGTACCGCGCCTGCGAGACGGCGGGTCTGGCGCAGGGACGGCCGCTGGATGGCGGGCAAATGGCGCTGGCCCGCGCGGTGGGCGTCCGCCAACCCCAGCGCGTGCGCATCGTTGCCGGATTCACCTATCCGGCGCCCGCCGATCCGAAGTTCGAGCAGGCCATCCAGACGACCATCCGTTCGGCGCCAGTGCCGTTGGCGGCATCGACGTTCGGCTACGCGATCTTCATCAACCCCAACGACATCGGCATCCGCTCGGTGCTGGCACACGAGCTGACCCACGTCGCCCAGTTCGAACGCCTGGGAATGCCCGGTTTCGTCCACCAGTTCGTGCTGCAACTGACTCTTTTCGGCCATCTGCGCGCCCCGCTGGAGCGGGAAGCGCGCGCCAACGGTAACCGCTTCCGCTGAGGTCGCCATGTCCACCCCGGTTTCGTTCGAATTCTATCCGCCCAAGACCGACGAGCAGCGCGCGCAGCTGCGGCGCACGGCATCCCGCCTGCGGTCGCACGCGCCCGATTATGTGTCGGTGACCTTCGGCGCCGGCGGCTCGACGCTCAGCTACACGCCGCAGACGGTGCGCGAGTTGCGCGAAGAGCACGGCCTCGATGCCGCGCCGCATGTCTCGTGCGTGGGCGGCACCCGCGACGAAATCCGCGCCCTGCTGACGCAGTACCAAGCGATGGGTTGCCGGCGCATCGTCGCCCTGCGCGGCGATTTGCCTTCGGGCATGGCCAGCTATGGCGATTTCCGCTACGCCAGCGAGTTGGTCGAGTTCATTCGTCACGATTTCGATGGCTATTTCCACATCGAAGTGGCCTGCTACCCGGAGATGCATCCGCAAGCCGGCGATGCCCATGCCGACATTCGCCATTTCGCAGCCAAGGTCAATGCCGGCGCCGATGGCGCGATCACCCAGTATTTCTACAACCCGGACGCCTATTTCCGCTTCGTCGACGAAGCCCGCCGCCACGGCGTCGCGGTGCCGATCGTGCCGGGCATCATGCCGATCGCACAATATTCGCAGCTGCGGCGGTTCTCCGAGCTGTGCGGCGCGGAGATTCCGCGCTGGATCGGCAAGCGGCTGGAAGCGTACCGCGACGATGTCGAATCGATCCGCGCCTTCGGCGCCGAGGTGGTGGCCGATCTGTGCCGCAAACTGGTTGCCGGCGGCGCCCCGGCGCTGCATTTTTATACCCTGAACCTGGCCAAGCCGACGCTGGCGGTGCTGGAACACTTGCGCTGACGCCGTTGGACTGAAACGCGACGCGAGAGGTGCGGACGCAACCGACGCAACAGCGCGTATGCTCATGGCATGCACCGCATCCTGCCGCTCATCGTGTTGACTGCTGCCGCATGGAGCGTCTGCGGCCCGGCCCGCGCGAATTCGGGTGATCTCAATCGCTGCATCGGTGCCGACGGTCGTTCCGTCTACACCGATCAGCCCTGCGCGGCGATGGACGCCAGCAGTCGCCCGCAGGCACCGAACATCACCGATTCCAACAAGGCGGCACCAGCCATACGCGTGCACGTGCGCGATTGCGCGACGACCATCCCGGCCCTGCGCGACGGCATCCAGGCGGCGTTGGCTGCCGGCGACGTCAACAAGTTCGCGGCGTTCTTCCAATGGGCCGGTACCGGCAGTCGCGAGGCCGACGCCATCCTCGACCGCCTGCAGGCGATCGTCGTGCGGCCGTTGATCGCAGTGACGGTGCTGCGCGCACATGGCGACGCCGGCGATGGCGGCAACGCCGCGCAAGGTCGCATCGCCAGCGCGCCCAACCAGGCCATCGCCATCGACCAGACCCGCGCCACCGGCGATTCTTCGCCGATGCGCACGGTACTCACCCTCGACAGCGCGATGGGCTGCTGGTGGGTGCGGTTGTGATTGTCCACCGTTCACCGATTACCGTCTGTCCTCCGTCCTCTGTCTTCTGTCTTCTGTCTTCTGTCCTCTGAGTTGGCGGGTGCTGCGCCCCCTCACCCCAACCCCTCTCCCGATGGGAGAGGGGCTTTGGTTCCGTGCTTGGGAAGGTCTGAACAACTTTG
>JAFEFT010000038.1 GCA_018240435.1 Pseudomonadota bacterium | reverse complement strand
CCGCGAAACCAGCAAGCGTTGGCGCGGCGTGCACCACTGGAAACAGGCGCTGCAGACCTTCCAGATTCTTTTCGGCGAGGACCGGGTTCCGGTGACCGGCTGACCCACCCTCAAACCGCAGTTACACAGTTGACTTGACAGACCCGATCGTTCCGATCGGAGCGTGTCTCGGAATTCGTCAACCTGTTGCTTGCGCTGGAAGTGGAATCGGCCCGCACTGCACTGGCGACCGTGTTGCCGAACTTCCCGATCCGCCTGACACGGCACCTCGGCCATGCCAAGGCTTGGCTGCGACGGCAGGCATGCGGCAACGAACGCTACGGCATCGTCGTTTCCTCGCAGGCACAACGGCTCAAACCGCATGCCATCGATGTCCGCGTTAACGTTGACCCCGTGCAATGGTTCCTCGAAAGCAAGGAAGACGTGCGGTCCTCCTATTACCTCGAAGACGTAGCCACGGAATTCCAGGTGCAGGGGCTGGAACTCGACTGGACTTGCGTCGTGTGGGATGGCGACCTCCGGCTCAAGGACGGCCATTGGGACCATTTCAGCTTCAAGGGCAAGCGTTGGGAGCGAGTGCTCAAGGATGTCCGCCAACGGTATCTCCTGAATGCGTACCGCGTCCTGCTCACCCGCGCGCGGCAAGGCATGGTCATCGTGGTACCCAAAGGCAGCGCTGACGATCCGAGCCGTGCGCCGGCGTATTACGATCCAGCATTCAAGCTCCTTGCGAGCCTCGGCATTCCGACACTGTAGCCAGGCTAGGATGAGCGAGGGTCACCGCAAGGATTGCCATCATGCATCCCGATGATCGGCTCATTTCGGAACGCGAATTCGAAGAGGTCTGGGGCGTCTACCTCATGCCGTCCGGTGATTTGTTTCAGTTTGACGACATACGCAACCAGCCGCGCAAACACGTCTGGACCATCGTCGACTCGGGCGACGACGCAGACGGCAACTGGTATGCACTGCCCGGCTTTCATGTCGTCAACAAACTCGGCGATGTAATGACCCGGAAGCCGTGGTCTGGCGCAACGCCGGACGCGATCTACTTTCTGGACGACTTCGTGCACGAGCCAGATGCATAGCTACCACATCAAACGTTGTCGCCACGCCCACGGCGCGCGCGACCCACTGGCACCGCCGCCGCACGCCAGGCGCTGCAAACCGGGGCGTTGCGCATTGACTCTGGCGCCGTCGTGGCGAGAATGAAACGATTCGGGCTGTGATGATTGCATCGGCACCGAAACCGTCCCGACCGCGAACCTGCGCGTGGAGAGCCGCCGGATGCGACGCAAGCCCACGGCCACCCGCCATCGGCGGCACTGCCGGCCCGACTGCCATGGCCGCCCGGCGGCATGGCGACCGGGCGTGGCCTGGGTGTTGCTGGCGGTGTTGGCATGGTCGTTGTGGCCGGGGCTGGCCTTTGCACTGGATCCGAAAGTACCGTTCCAGCACTATCGCTTCGATCACTGGGGCACCGACGAAGGGCTGCCGCAGATCAGCGTCGCCACCCTCGCCCAGGGCCGGCTGGGCTATCTGTGGATCGGCACCCAAAACGGCATCGCCCGCTTCGACGGCAACCGCTTCACCGTGTTCGACCGTGCCAGCAGCGGCGTCGACACCACCTTGCCGACGTCGAGCCTGGCCGCCGCCGACGGACGCGTCTGGTTCGGCACCCCGCGCGGCGTGTTGTGGATCGCCGACGATGGCGTGCACGAGGTCGGCAACGGCGGCCGCCTCGTCTCGATTCGCGACCTCGCGCAAGATGCCGACGGGCGCATCCTCGCCGCCAACGATGCCGGCTTGTTCGTCGTCCACGACGATCGCCTGCAAGCGGTGCCGGAGGTCGCGGCGCCGGCGCTGTCGCTGGCGCAGGACGGTGGCGTGGTCTGGGTCGGCGGTCGCGGCAGCGTCACCCGCGTCGATGGCGAGCGCAGCCAGCGCATCGCCCTGCCCGATCCGGCGTTGCAGGTGCGACGGATCACCCGCGACGGCGCCCGATTGTGGCTGGGCACCGCCAGCGGCCTGAAGTGGCTGGATCTGGACACGCACACCCTGATGGACGTGCCGCAAGCCGGCAACGAGGCCATCGACAGCCTGCTGCTCGACAAGGATGGCAACCTTTGGGTCGGCAGCGTCGATCACCTGCGGCGACGATACCCGGACGGCCGCTGGGAAACCGTCGCCGATGGCGACCTGTTCACGCAGCCATGGATCGACGCGATCTTCGAAGATCGCGAAGGCGGGCTGTGGCTGGGCAGCCGCGCGCAGAGCCTGACCCGCCTGCGCGACAGCGCGATCTCGCGCATCGGCGCCCGCGAGGGGCTGTCCGATCCGTTCGTCTGGTCGCTGTTGCGCGAGCGCGATGGCACCCTGTTGCTGGGCACCAGTCACGGGCTGGCAGGCATCGGCACCGACGGCTTGCCGCTTGCCGCCGGCGCCGCCGATGCCTTGGCGCATCAACAGATCTACAGCCTCGATGCCGACCCGGATGGCAGCGTCTGGATCGGCACCCGCGACGGCGGCGTGACGATCCGGCGCGACGGCATTCTCGCGACACCGGCGGCGCTGGCGCCATTGGCCGGGCAAACGGTCACCGCCGTGCAGCGTGCCGGCGATGACGGCCACTGGATCGCCACCCTCAACGGGCTGCATGACTACCGCAACGGCGTGTTGCGCCCGCTCGGGCCGCACGACGGCAGCGCCGCCGCCAAGGTGCGCACGATCCTGCCGCTATCGGCCAGCGCGGCCCTGGTCGGCACCGAGGCGGGCATCTTCCGCCTGCAGGGCGAACAGCTCTCGCGCCTGCCCGGCACCGAGGCGCTCGCCGCCTCCTTCGTCACCCGCATGGCCTGGGTTCGCCCCGGCCTGTTGGCGATCGCCACCATGGATCATGGCCTGGGCTTCTGGCGCGACGGCCGCCTGCTGTTGCTGGCCAAGGCCGACGGCTTGCCGAGCAGCAATGGCTGGACGCTGGATGTCGTCGGCGCCTACCTGTATGTGGCCAGCATCGACGGCGTATACCGGATCGCGCTGGCCGATCTGCCCGATCCGGCGGCAACCACGCCGCGGCGCAGTCTGTCGGCGCAAGTGGTGATCGATGGCAGCCAGCGCGGCAGCAACGGACGGCGTTTTGGCTGCTGCAATGGCGGCGGCGATGGCCGCAGCCTGCGCGAAGGCAACATCCTGTGGTTTGCCTCCGGTGCCGGTGCGGTGCGCCTGGACACCGCCGCGCTGCCGCCGCCGGCCGCGGCGCCGGCGACCGCGATCGAACGGGTGCGCAACGACACGCGCGATTTCTCCGGCGCCGCGCCGATCGTCCTCGCCGGCGACAGCCGCGATCTGGAAATCCACTACACCGGCCTGAGCCTGGTCGATTCGGCCCGGCTGGAGTTCCGCTATCGCCTCGACGGCTACGACGACGATTGGCACGTCGCCGGGCAGCGCCGCACCGCCTATTACACGCACCTGCCGCCGGGCCACTACCAATTTCGGGTGCAGGCGCGGCCGGCGTTCGCCGACTGGGGCGCCGACGTGACGCCGTTGTCGATCACCGTCGCCTCGCGCTGGCACGAACGGACGTGGGTGCGCCTGTGCGCGCTGGCACTGCTGCTGCTCGTCGTCGGCACGACGCTGTGGCGCCACAACGGTCGCCTGCGCCGACGCGCCCGCGAATTGCGGCAAGCGGTCGACGAGCGCACCGCCGAACTGGTCGCGGCCAATGCGCGGCTGGCCGACCTGAGCCGCACCGACAGCCTTACCGGTCTGGCCAACCGCCGGGCGCTGGACACCACCACCGCCGACGGCCCGCGCCAATGGACGGGCGCGGTGCTGTTGATCGATCTGGACCATTTCAAGCGCGTCAACGACGAACATGGCCACGCCCACGGCGACGAAGTGCTGGTGGCGATGGGCGAGGCCCTGCGCGCCAACACGCGCGGCGACGACCTCGTGCTGCGCTGGGGCGGCGAGGAGTTTCTCGTCGTCTCGCATCGGCTGGACATCGACACCGCCCTGCTGCTCGCCGAACGCATCCGCGACACCCTCGCCGCGCGCCGCTTCCGCGGCCACGATGGCCGCCCGATGCAGGTCACCTGTTCGATCGGCGCCGCCAGCCTGCCGGTGCATCCGCACCGCAGCGGCGATCTGGAGGCCAGCATCGCGCTCGCCGATCACGCCCTGTACCGCGCCAAACACGAAGGGCGCGACCGCGCCCTGGCGGCGAGCGTGCCGGCCGATGCCGCGATCGCCGCCACGGGCGATCTGCGCCACGACATCGAGCGTCTGGACGCGCTCGGCCTGTTGATCTGGCGTACCAGCCCGAAGCCCGCCGCGCGCTGACACCCGATGCTGCACTGCGTAATGCATTCGCGGCCGTATGGGCGCAGATTGCGCGCCGGGAATCCCAAGCTCAGCACCGGCGCCGACCGTTCGCCTCGCAGCATCGGGGCGACGTGCCGCCGATTGCCGCCGCATCCACACCGCCACCCCCTTACCGGAGCCGCTCGCATGTTCCGTTCCAAGTCCCTGCCATGCCTTGCGCTGGCGATGCTGTCGATCCCGGCCGCACTTGCCGCGCCGTCACCCGCGCAAGATCATCTGCCCACCGGGCTGCCGGTGCATTGGGCAGATCGGCTCAATCCCGACATCGACAGCAAGACCGCCGCCTACATCGTGATGAACGATCATCCGATGGGCTCGCAGATCCGCCTGCACGAAGGCAGCCTGCAAATCCAGGGCAACCCGTGGATCAACGTGCCGATGACATCCTCGGTCAAGGGCATGGATGTCAGCGGTTACCAGGGCAACGTCAACTGGAAAGGGGCATGGAACAACGGCGCCCGCTTTGCCTACGTCAAGGCCACCGAAGGCACCTACTACACCAACCCCTATTTCACCCAGCAGTACAACGGCTCGTACAACGTCGGCATGATCCGCGCCTCGTACCACTTCGCGCGGCCCGACACCACCAGCGGCGCCACCCAGGCCGATTACTTCGTCAACCACGGCGGCGGCTGGTCGAAGGACGGCAAGACCCTGCCCGGCGTGATCGACCTCGAATACAACCCCTATGGCTCGACCTGCTACGGCCTGAGCAAGTCGCAGATGGCGAGCTGGATTACCTCGTTCAGCAACCGCTACCACGCACGCACCACGCGCTGGCCGGTGATCTACACCAGCACCAGCTGGTGGTCGCAATGCGTCGGCACCGCCGGCAACTACAGCAACAACAGCCCGCTGTGGGTGGCGCGCTATGCCGCCACCGTCGGCACGCTGCCGTGGCCGTGGTCGTACTACACGTTCTGGCAATATGCCGATTCGGGCATCTTCCCGGGCGATCAGGATGTCTTCAACGGCGCCTACAGCCGTCTGGTCGCGCTGGCCAACGGCTGATCGGCGACGATGCAACGAACGGGCGGCGGACGCGGGGCGTCCGCCGCTTTGCGTTCAAGGGCACCTGCGCCGCGACGACCGCCGCCGCTACAGGCTGGCGCCATCGACCGGCTTGACCGCCAGCGTCGCCAGATCGACCTCCGGCAGGCAGCGCACGTTGATCGCGACGATCGCCTCGCCGGTCTTCGGATGGGTGCCTTCGCTGTACGGCGCCACCCCGCACACCGGGCAGAATCGATGCGCGATGTGACCCTTGTTGAACCGATACGTCGCGCCATCGGCATCGGGCGTGGTGAGCGTGAACGCGCTGCGCGGGAAAAACGCCAGCAGCCCGCCGCGACGACGGCACATCGAGCAATTGCAATCCATCGCCTCGGTGATCTGGCCTTGGAGATCGAAGGCGATGCGGCCGCAGTGGCAGCTTCCGTGGTGGGTCATGGTGGCGGGCTCCGGTGCCGGGGGGATGCAGGTCGGTCGATGCCGCGAACGGCGGGTCGCGATGCGCGCTGGCGCGCCAGCGCCGACGGCGCCGAGGTCGCGAACAGTCTGCCATGACGTGGTTCGTCTATCTGCTCGAATGCCGTGACGGCAGCCTCTACACCGGCATCACCACCGACGTCGAGCGTCGCTTTGCCGAACACGCCGCCGGCAAGGGTGCACGATACACCCGCGCGCATCCGCCGTCGCGACTGCTGGCGGCAGCGCCGCAGCCCGATCGCGCCAGCGCGCTGCGCGCCGAACTGGCCATCAAGCGATTGTCGCCGGCCGCCAAGCGCGCCTTGTCTGAGCGCTGGCTGAGCGGCGACGGCGGTCTGTAATAGTGTCCGCCGCATGGTGCCACTATGGTGGCGCGCCATGAGCCAGCATCACCGCCACGGTCGCAGCCCGACCCAACCGCACGCGGCCGCGCCAGAGGCCGATCCGCGGCGCGCGCACGATCACGGGCACGATCATGACCACGGCCACGATCACAATCACGGGCACGATCACGGGCACGGGCACGGGCACGATCACGATCACGATCGCGAGCATGGCAACGGACACGGCCATTCCCATGGCCCCGGTCATCATCATGCGCCGACCGATTTCGGCCGCGCCTTCGCCATCGGCATCACCCTCAACCTCGGTTTCGTGATCGTCGAGGCGATCTACGGCGTGCTGGCGCATTCGCTGGCGCTGATCGCCGATGCCGGACACAACTTCGGCGACGTGCTCAGCCTCGTGCTGGCCTGGGTGGCCAGCGTGCTGGTCAAGCGCCTGCCGACCCGGCGCCGCACCTATGGCCTGCGGCGTTCGTCGATCCTGGCTTCGCTGGCCAATGCACTGGTGCTGCTGATCGGCATCGGCGCCATCGCCTGGGAAGCCGTGCAGCGCCTGCACAGCCCCGAGCCGGTCGCCAGCGGAGTGGTGATGGCGGTCGCCGCGATCGGCATCGGCATCAATGGCCTCACCGCCTGGCTGTTCGCGTCCGGCCGCAAGGGCGACGTCAACATCCGTGGCGCCTTCCTGCACATGGCCGCCGACGCACTGGTTTCGGCCGGCGTGGTGTTGGCGGCGCTGGCCATGCGCTACACCGGCTGGCTCTGGCTCGACCCGCTGACCAGCCTGCTGATCGTGCTGGCGATCGCCTGGGGCACCTGGGACCTGCTGCGCGAATCGCTGGAACTGGCGCTCGACGCGGTGCCGCGCCATATCGACACCGATGCGGTGGAAGCGTGGCTGGCGGAACTTCCCGGCGTGCAGGCGGTCCACGATCTGCACATCTGGGCGATGAGCACGACCGACGTCGCCCTGACCACGCACCTGGTCAAGGCCGACGCGAGCATCGACGACGCCCTGCTCGCCCGTATCCAGCATGGGCTGCGCGAGCGCTTCGGCATCGGTCACTCGACGGTGCAGTTCGAGCATGGCGATTGCAGCCATCCTTGCGGCTTGACGCCGAATCCGACGCGCTGAACCGCGCCATCACGCCGCTCCTGCACCGCCCCTGGCGGCGCCGGTGAAAGTAAATCTTAACGTTATAATGTAATGATTGCGCCATCGACCGTGCCGACCACGGCGATGCGCGCATCGCCCACGGGATGCGCGCCGGTTCCGCATCATTTCCGCGGCGGTGCGCCCCACCCGGCACGCTCGCGGGCTCAGGAGTCCGCTTCACTCCATGTCGTCGCCTGGCTGCACCCTCGACAGACCACGCCCCGACCGGCGCTGGCTCGCGGCCATCGGTGCCTTGCTGCTGGCCGGCTGCACCGTCGGCCCCGATTTCCATCGCCCGGACGCGCCGGCTGACGATGCCTACGGCAAAACCCTGCCGCCACCGACCGCGGCAGCGGGCGATGTGGCACAAGGCCGGCGGCAACGGTTCGATCCGGCACAGGACATTCCCGGCGACTGGTGGACGCTGTTTCGCTCACGACCCCTCGACGACTTGATCGCCGAGGCCTTGCGCAACAATCCGGATCTCGACGCCGCCCGCGCCGCGCTCGCGCAGGCGCACCAGCTCACGCTGGCCCAACGCGGCGCGTTCCTGCCCGCGCTGACCGCCAGCGCCAGCGCCAGCCGCGAGCAAGATCCGTCCGCCACGCTGGCGCCAGCGCCGAGCAACAACGCCTTCCGGTACAGCCTGTATACGCCGCGCATCAGCGTTTCCTACGCGCCCGACCCGTTCGGGCTGCAACGACGCACGCTCGAATCGGCGCGCGCGCAGGAACAAGCCACGCGCTACGAGATGATCGCCGCGCAGGTCACGCTGAGCACCAATGTCGTCCAGGCGGTGGTGCAGCAAGCCTCGCTGGCGACTCAGGTCGACGCCACCCGCCACATCATCGCCATCGACCGCGACATGGTCGGCATCCTGCAATACCAGCTGAAGGCGGGTTACGCGAGCGGGCTCGATCTGGCCGGCCAGCAAGCGCAGCTCGCGCAGGCGCAAGCCGCACTGCCGCCGCTGGAAGCGCAACTCGACCAGCAGCGGCACGCACTGGCGGCGCTGACCGGACGGACGCCGGCGCAGATGCCCGATGGCGACATCGAACTGGCGTCGCTGCAGTTGCCGACCGAGCTGCCGCTGAGCCTGCCCTCGCAACTGGTGCGCCAGCGCCCCGATGTATTGCAGGCGGAAGCCAACCTGCACGCCGCCAACGCGCAGGTCGGCATCGCCATCGCCAATCGCTTTCCGAATTTCCAGATCAGCGCCGACGCCGGGCGCAATGCCCTGACGCTGGGCCATCTGTTCAACGCCGGCACCGGCCTGTGGAGCATCGCCGGCGAGTTGACCGCGCCGATCTTCGACGGCGGCGCCTTGCGCCATCAGGAGCGCGCCGCCAAGGCCGCGCTCGCGCAATCGGCGGCGCAATACCGCAGCACGGTATTGGGCGCATTGCGCAACGTCGCCGACACGCTCGCGGCGATCGAACACGATGCCCAGGCGTTGCAGGCCGCCGCGCAGGCGGCCGACGCCGCCGGCGCCACGCGCGATCTCACCAGCGGCCGATTCCACGCCGGCTACGTCGGCGACCTGGCGGTACTGGCCGCCGCGCAATCCTGGCAACAGGCGCGCATCGGCCTGGCGCAGGCGCAGGCCGCCCGCCTGAGCGATACCGCGGCTTTGTATCAAGCGCTCGGTGGCGGCTGGTGGAACCGCGCCGGTCAGGCCGATGCGCAAGCCCGCAACCAGAGCATTTCCCGAGATGACGACTGAACCGCATCGCATCGTTCCGCTGGCGCCGGCGAGCGCCGAATCCGGCCCACGACGGGCAACCCGCATCGCCGCCGGCGCGGCGCTCGCCGTGCTCGTCGTCGTGTCCGGTTGCTCACGTTCCGCATCCGATGCGGCAACGCCGGCTGCGGCATCGACGCCGCAGAACCTGCGCCTGAACGCCGCCCAGCGGCGCCACGTCACCATTCGCGCGGTGACCGTGACCACGCTGCGCGGCAGCCTCGCCGCCGACGGCACGGTGGATTTCGACAACGACCGCGCCACCAGCGTGGTGGCGCCGTTCTCCGGGCCGGTGGTGCGGGTGCTGGTGCAACCCGGCCAGCAGGTGCACAAGGGCGAGCCGTTGGCGATCGTGGATTCGGCCGACTTCGCCGCGGCGATCGATGCCTACGCCAAGGCCATCGTCACCGCGAAAAACCTGCGTCGCATCGCCGACGCCGATGCCGACCTGGTTCAGCACAAGGGCGTTTCGGCGCGCGAGAACGAACAGGCACAAGCCGACGCCAGCAGCGCCGCAGCCGACCGTGATGCCGCGCGGCAGGCGCTGCTTGCGCTGGGCATGGATACGGCGACGATCGCGGCCGTGCAAGCAGGCGCCGTCAGCGCACATGGGAAAGGCGTGATTCGCGCGCCGATTGCCGGCACCGTGGCCGAAAAACTGGTTTCGCCGGGCACCTTGCTGCAAGCCGGTGCGACCGCCTGCTTCACGATCGCCGACCTCGGGCGCGTCTGGGTGATGGCGCAGGTGTCGCCATCGGATCTGCCATCGATCGCCATCGGCGATCCGGTGGACGTGCTGGCCCCGACGACGGCCACGCCGTTGCACGGCACCGTCGACAACATCGCCGCCGTGGTCGACCCCGACAGCCGTGCGGTGATCGTGCGGGTGGTCGTCGACAACCCCGGCGACGCCTTGAAGAAACAGATGTACGTCGGCGTGCGCATCCATTCGCGCACCGGGCATCGCGGCATCGCGGTGCCGAGTGCAGCGATCCTGCGCGACGACACCAACCTGCCGTTCGTTTATGCCGTCGCGGCCGATGGCGGCTTCGAACGCCGCGCGGTCACCCTGGGCGCGCGCGACGGCGACGACTACGAGATCGCCTCCGGCCTGCGCGCCGGCGACCGCATCGTCGTCGCCGGCGCCTTGTTCTTGCAGTTCATGCAATCCCAATGAGCGAATCGCCGCAGCACACGACGTCGGCGACGGCGTCGATCATGAATCGCATCGTCGCCGCGGCGCTGCGCCAGCCGCGCTTTCTGATCGTGATGCTCACCCTGCTGCTGGTCGGCGCCGGCCTGCGCTCGCTGCATCGACTGCCGGTTGACGCCTATCCCGACCTGTCGCCGCCGATCGTCGAGATCATCACGCAATGGCCGGGACACGCCGCGGAGGAAGTCGAGCGGCTGATCACGGTGCCCATCGAGCAGGGCATGAACGGCGTTCCGAAGGCACGCATCACCCGCTCGATCTCGTTGTACGGGCTGTCGGACGTGATCATCACCTTCGACGACGGCGCCAGCAACGATCAGGCCCGGCAGGAAGTCTTCAATCGCCTCGGCGGCCTGGCGCTGCCGAGCGGCGTGACGCCCTCGGTGTCGCCGCTGTCCTCGCCGTCGGGCTTGATCTATCGCTACGTGCTGCGCAGCTCCGACCGCACGCCGATGGAACTGAAGACCTTCGAAGACTGGGTGATCGAACCGGCCTACCGTGCCGTCCCCGGCGTCGCCGACGATTCGGGTTTCGGCGGCGGCACGATGCAGTATCAGGTGCTGCTCGACCCGACCAAGGTCGCTGGCGCCGGGCTGTCGGTGGCGCAGGTGCAGGCATCGCTGGCCGCCAACAACTCGAACGCCGGCGGCGGCTTCTACACCCAGGGCGGGCAGTTCTACTACGTCACCGGCGTCGGTCGCCTGACCACCTTGCAGGACATCGAGAACGTCGTGCTCGCCGAACACGGCGGCAAGCCGGTGCTGGTCAAGGATGTCGGCCGCGTGCAGATCGGCATTGCGCCGCGCCTGGGCGAATTCGGATTTGCCAGCACCGACGACGCGGTCGAAGGCGTGATCTTGTTGCGCACCGGCGAAAAGACGCAGGACGTGCTCAAGCGCGTCGAGGCCAAGACGCGCGAGCTCAACGATTCGGTGCTGCCCAAGGACATCAAGATCGTGCCGTTCTACGACCGCACCGATCTGATCGAGCTGACCACCGCCACGGTCGGCGACAACCTGCTGCGCGGGATGCTGCTGGTGGTGGTGGTGCTGATCTTCTTCCTGTTCGACATCCGCACCGGCTTGATCGTCGCCACGACGATACCGCTGGCGCTGCTGTTCGCCTTCGTCTGCCTGGACATGCAGGGCGCATCGGCGAACCTGCTGTCGATCGGCGCCATCGACTTCGGCATCCTCGTCGACGGCGCGGTGGTGATGGTCGAGAACATCTACCGCCAGATCGCGCTGCGCGATGGCCAGCCGTTCGCCATCAAGGCGGTGATCGTCGAGGCCGCAGCCGAGGTCGATCGGCCGATCTTCTACGCGGTGGCGGTGATCGTCGCCGGCTTCCTGCCGATCTACGTCCTCACCGGCCCGTCCGGAACGCTGTTCAAGCCGATGGCCGACACCATGGTATTTGCCCTGGTCGGCGCCTTGCTGGTCACGCTGTTGCTGTTGCCGGTGCTGTGCGCCTGGCTGCTGCGCAAGGGCGTGCGCGAGCGCCGCAACGCGGTGTTCGAACGCATCAAGTCGATCTATGCGCGCGCCCTCGATCGCTGCCTGGCGGCGCCCCGCGCCACGGTGCTGGTCGCCGCCGCCTTGCTCGGCGGTTCGCTGCTGCTGCTGCCTTTCATCGGCGGCGAGTTCATGCCCAAGCTCGACGAAGGCGCGCTGTGGGTGCGCGCGACGATGCCCTACACGATTTCGTTCCAGGAATCGGCAAAGATCACGCCACAGATCCGGCGGATCCTTGCCTCGTTTCCCGAAGTCACGACCGTCGCCTCCGAACTGGGTCGGCCCGACGACGGCACCGATTCCACCGGCTTTTTCAACGTCGAGTTCTATGTCGGGCTCAAGCCCTATTCGCAATGGCATGGCCGCTATCGCGACAAGGCGCAACTGATCGCCGCGATCGACCACCAGCTGGCGCAGTTCCCCGGCATCACCTTCAACTACACGCAACCGGCCGAGGATGCGGTGGACGAGGCCGAAACCGGCCTGAAAAGCGCGCTGGCGGTGAAGGTGTTCGGCACGGACTTGCGCGTCCTGCAGGCCAAGGGCAAACAGATCAAGGCCATCTTGGAACATGTGCGCGGCATCCGCGACGTGACCTTGGTGAAAGAGCTCGGGCAGCCGAGCCTTGCCATCACGCTCGACCGCGCCGCGATCGCCCGCTACGGCCTCAACGCCGACGACGTCAACGCGGTGATCGCCGCCGGCATCGGCGGCGTCGCCGCCACCCAGGTCGTGCAGCAGGAAAAGCAGTTCGATCTCGTCGTCCGCCTCGACCAGCCGTACCGCGAAAACCCGGAGGCGATCGGCAACATCCCGGTGGCCACGCCCGACGGCCAGCAAGTCCCGCTCAAGCGCCTGGCCACCATCGCGGTGACCGACGGCGCCTCGTTCATCTATCGCGAGAACAATTCGCGCTACATCGGCGTGCAGTTCTCGGTGGCAGGGCGCGACCTCGCCGGCGCCGTCGAGGATGCGATCGCGCAAGTCGACAAGCAGGTGAGCCTGCCGCAGGGATACCGCCTGGACTGGGGCGGCGAATACAGCGACTACACGCAATCGCAGGCGCAGCTGCGACTGATCCTGCCGCTGACGATGCTGGCGATCTTCATGCTGCTGTTCACCCTGTACGGCAATTTCAAGTTTCCGTTCATCACCGTCGCCGGCGTGCTGCTGTCGGCCCCGGCCGGCGGCATCGTCGCGCTGTGGCTGACCGGCACGCCGCTGTCGGTGTCGTCGGGGATTGGCTTTCTGGCGCTGTTCGGGGTGTCGGTGCAGACCGCGGTGGTCTACATCTCCTGCGTCAACGAATTGCGCCAGACCGGCACCGGCGTTGCCGCGGCGATCCGCGAAGGCGCGATCTTGCGCCTGCGGCCGATCATGATGACCGCGCTGGTGGCGGCTCTGGGCCTGTTGCCGGCAGCGCTGGCCACCGGCGTCGGCACCGATACGCAGCGGCCGTTCGCGCTGGTGATCGTCAGCGGCCTGTTCACGCGGCTGCTGATCAGCGTGCTGCTGATGCCGGCACTGTACGCATTGGTCGCGCGGGAGGATGATCGGCTGGAGGTGTGACGATGCCGCCGCGCGGGAACGAAACCGGTGGCGCGTCCATCCAATCGGCTGTCGCCGCCCACGGAGCTGCTGCCATGTCCAGACGCCTGCCCACGCTCGTGCTCACCGCCACCATGGCCGTCGCCGCGCTGCCAGCGCCGGCAGCGCTCAAGGACGGCAGCAAGGCACCGGACTTCGACGCGCCGGCCTACCTCGCCGGGCAGCCGTTCACCTTCAAGCTGGCCGAGGCGCTCAAGCGCGGGCCGGTGGTGCTGTATTTCTTCCCGGCCGCGCACACCAGCGGCTGCAACCTCGAAGCGCATCTTTTCTCGCAGGCGATCGACCGCTTCCACGCGCTGCATGCCACCGTGATCGGCGTGACCGCCGGCAATACCGACCAGCTCGCCGATTTCTCGAAGGAAACCGAGCACTGCAGCGGCAAGTTTGCGGTCGCTGCCGACCCGGGCGCGAAGATCGCCCGCCAGTACGATGCGGTGCTGGCGCCCAAGCCCGAATGGTCCAACCGCACCTCCTACGCGATCGCGCCGGATGGCAGCATCCTCGCCAACTATTCCAACCTCGACCCGCGCCAGCACGTCGCGAAAATGCTCGAGGCGTTGCAACCACACGCCAGAAAATGAATCGCCACCAGCCGACGGTGACGCAGCGAACTATTCGCCGCTGGCGCTGATCCCGCGCGACTGGTCGTCGGCCAGCTTTTCGAGCTCCTTCAGCTTGGCATTGTCCGGATCGGCCAGCAGGCCGTTCTCGGCGTTGACCTTGCAGGCGTCATACAACTGCCGGTCACAGGCCTTCTGCGCAAAGCTGACGTAAAACGCGGCGATGTCCTGCAACCCCTGCTTCGCGCGCTGGTTCCCGGCCTGGATCGCGAGCACCTTGTGGTACAGCTCGGCGGCGTTGGCGCCGGCCGGATCGACGAGGTTGCGTCCGATGTCCTCGCGGCTGGTGATGCCGTGGGTGCGATAGGCATCGGCCTGGTCGAGCATCTGCGACAGGTCGCCACCGTATTGCTGCTCGATGGTTTGCGGCACGGTGATGTCGCCGCTGCCGGAACTGGCGGTGCTGCTGGCGGTGCTGCCGGCATCGACGATGCTGGCCATCGGCATGGTGGCCGGTGGTGTCGGCGTCGTCGGCAACACCTGCGCCAACGGCGGTGGCCGGGTGGCATACCAGATGCCGGCGCCGGCCAACAGCACCGCCATGCCCACGCTCGGCCACAGCCAACCCGGCAACGCGGTTTCGCGGTTGACCACGCGCGTGCGCTGGGCGGTGGCGCCGCGGCCCTGCTGGGTGGCGCTGATCCGCGCCTGCCCCTTCGAGGCCATCTTGCCCAGTGCCGCCGATCCTTCGGGCGCGCTGGCCAGCAGCTTGTGCACTTCCTCGGCGAGCAGGGCGCCGGTCTGCACGCGCTCGGCCGGATTCTTGGCCATCGTCCGCTCGATCAGCGGCTGCAACCACGCATACTCCGGCGACAACTGCGGCACCGGCTGGGTGACGTGCATCAGCGCGACCGTGAACGGATCGGCCGCCTGATAGGGAGGCACGCCGGTCAGCATCTCGTAGAGCACGGTGCCGAGGCTGTAAAGGTCGGAGCGGCCATCGACCGGCTCGGCCCGCGCCTGTTCGGGGCTCATGTAATCGGGGGTGCCGATCGAAGCACCGGCGACGGTGGAACTGGAGCTCGAATCCATCGCCTTGGCGATGCCGAAATCGGCCAGCACCGCGCTGCCGTCCTTGCGGAACAGGATGTTGCCGGGCTTGACGTCGCGATGGACGAAGCCCTTCTGGTGCGCGAAATCCAGCCCGCGCGCCATTTCCACGACGATATCGAGGATCTCGCCGACGCTCAGCCCGCCCTCGTTGATGCGCTCCTTGAGGGTGCCGCCGGGAATGAACTCGGCGGCGAGGTAATAGACGCCGGCGTGGGTGCCGATGTCGTACACCGTCACCAGATTCTGATGCTGCAGCTTGGCGGTGATCCGGCCTTCCTTGAGGAAGCGCTCGGTGAATTCGGAGTTGGCCGCCAGCGCCGGCGCCATCACCTTCAGCGCCACCTCGCGATCCAGCGACTCCTGCACGGCCAGAAATACCGAGGCCATGCCGCCCTCGCCGATCGGGCGCAGGATCTTGTAGCCGGGAATGGCGATATCGACCGATTGCAGCAGGACGGTGGACGATGAACTCACGCGAACCTCTCGCTGGCGCGGGACGTGCAACGCTCGATGGCAATGGGCGGGGTCACCCCGACACCCGCCCGCATCGGCGATGATGCCGAAAATGCGCCGCGAACGCGAACGCCTGCCCTCCCCCATTGTGGTCGGGTTCGATTAACGTGGCACCAGAGGGTTGTCGCCTCGCGCGCAGGCCATTCCGGACGAGCGAAGGTTTCCTGATCGCTTGCGAGGCATGCCATCGACGCGAGCGCAAGCCATGCGATTGGTACCATCCACATGACCTCATCCCCCATGCCCGAACCCAGTCCACGATCCTCCGGGCCGGACGCCCTCCCCCAGCACACCACCCCGACCTGGGAAGTGGAATTGCTGATCTCCGGCGTGGCGGTGTTCGCCATGCTGCAATTGCCCGGCTGGCTGGACGCGCACTACTTCGACCTGCACGCGCGCCTGGGTGCGGACTGGCGGCCGATCCTGCAGACCGCCTTCCTGTACCTGCGTGCGACCGCGATGATCCTGGCCGCCACCTTCGTCCTGCACCTGCTGCTGCGGGCGGCGTGGATCGCCCTGGTCGGGCTGGATTCGGTCTATCCCGAGGGCGTGGACTGGCCGCGCCTGCGCGTGGGGCCGCTGACCCGATCCTTGCTGCACGCGCGCAACGGCAGCTTTGCCGATGCCATCGAACGCGCCGACAACCGCGCCACCCTGGTGTTCGCCTCCGGAGTGCTGCTGGCCCAGGTCACGCTCAAGTTCGTGCTGCTGATCGTGCTGGCCGCCGCCGTGGTGCTCGCCGCCGGAATGATCCATCCGATCCCCGCTGCCGGCGTGTGGGCGATGCTCGCCTTCACGGCCTTCCTGCTGCCCTTCGTCCTGGCCTGGGCATTCGATCGGCGCTGGGGTGCGCGCCTGCGGCCGGACGGCCGCATCGCGCGCACCCTGACGGCGATCCTGCGCGGCTACCTGCGCATCGGTTTCGGTTTCAGCGGCTCGCCCGGGGCGCTGATGATCTCCAGCCACGTCGGCCACCGCCAGACCGTGCTGGTCACCGGCATCGTATTCCTGCTCACCACGTTCATGACCGTGCAGCAGATCGATCTGGGCGCGCACCCGGAGCAGGTGGGCGCGTTCGGCCTGCTGCCGGCCGCCCGCCGCGATGCCGGCGACGCCCTGCTCGCCGAGCATTACGACGACCAGCGCGGCGATGCCCGGCTGGGCACGGCACCATGGATCGCCTCGCCGGTGGTCGAAGGCCCGTGGCTGCGGGTGACCGTCCCGATCGACCCGGCAGCCGACGATCCGGCCCTGCACCATGGCTGTCTGGCGCTGGCCCATCCGGCACCGGACGCGGCGGCGCAACGCCGCGCGAAGCTGGCCTGCCTGGCGCGCCTGCACCCATTGCAGCTCGACGGCAAGGCCGTCGCCGACCCCGGATACGTCATCGGCAGCGACGCCAAGGCGCGCCGCCCCGCCCTCGTGGCCATGCTCGACGTGCGCGCGCTCCCAGCGGGCCGGCACCTGCTGCGGGTGGGCCGCCCCACCAGCGAGGACGACCCCGCCGGCGCCGACGTGATCGCGTTCTGGCGCTGAGGGTCCGGCAAGCCCAGACCCCAATGATCTCAACTTGGGCCGCTCTGCTGTCTGAACTCAAGACGGGTGCAAGCCACAGACTCCCTCCCCCGCTTGCGGGGGAGGGCTGGGGTGGGGGCAGCGGCTGCCGAAAGCGCCCCCATCCCGACCTTCCCCCGCAGGCGGGGGAAGGAGCTGCACACATGCATTCGGGAGCCTTGCAGACGCGCAATGGTGACGAACGAGTCGCGCAGGATGGGTTGCGCCATGCGCAACCCATCGAAGGCGGCGGCAGGATCGACGCTCAATGGCATCAGGAAGGCGTCGATGGGTAGCGCCCTGCGCTACCCATCCTGTGGCCAGCGGCTGTTCCACGGGTGCAACGGCACTCGATGGTTCCGGTTGCGATGTTTCATCATCGAGGGCGACGCTGCCGCCATGACCGGCAAACGAACCTGACCCCCTTCATCATTTCACCTCGAATTCGCCGACCAGGATGGTCTGCTTGGCGTCGGTCAGGCGCAGGGTGACTTGCTGGTCCTTCTGCTGCGGGGTGCCGAAGCCGGTGAACAGGTGCAGCGACAGCGAGGTCGGGCCGGTGATCAGTTGCGAGTGGTCGCCGAAGAAGTTGGCCTCGACCTTGTATTTACCCGGCTTGGCATGGCGCAGGATGAACTCCTCCGGGCCGTAGCCCTGGGTGCAGTCGTGCGACAGCCAGCCGCCCTGATAGCTGTGCGGCGAGGCGTAGTAGGTCTTCTCGCCATTGGGATCGGTCACCCACAGGTCGATGTCGGTGTTGTCGGTGTCCCAGGACAGCACCACGCGCAGGTCCAGCGGCAGGTTGCGGCGCAAGGCGGGATCGATGGCATGCAGGTCCAGACGCTGGCGCGAGCGCGCGATCAGCGCATCGAGCTCGCCCAGCGCGATCAGTTCCACGCTGGGAAAGCGCGCGTCCCAGCGCTGCGCGACCACGTGCCACAGGTGATTCACGGCGGCCTGCTCGCGGCCGGCGGCGGCCTCGGCCAGAGCCAGGTCGCGCCAGCTCTGCGGTTCGTTGCCGGCCAGCTGGCGCACGCGTTCGAATACTCGCACCGCCTGCGCGTAGTCACGGGCTTCCATCAGCCGGTAGCCGAGCACGCGCAGCAATTGCCGGTTTTCCAGATTCATCTCGGCCAGGTTCGACAGCACGCGCAAGGCCAGCGCGCGCTGGCCACGCTGGAACAGGATGGCGGCGACGTCGAGGTAGAAGGCGGCGCTGTCGGCGTGGCGGTCGCGCTCGTCGAGATAGACCGCATAGACCTGCCCGGGGGCCACCGCGCGCAGGCGCGCGGCCAGTGGCGATTGCGGGTTCCAGGCCTGCATGGCGATGCGGATGCCGGTGCCCTCGCCGCTGTCGGCCTTGTCTTTGGCGGCTGACTGGCGCAGCCCCGCTGCCGCGACGCGTTCGCTCGGCGCCGGTGACGGCGGCGCGGGCGCCGGCATTGCCATCGCCGGCGCGGCAGGTGCCCGATCGGCCTCCAGGTTGGCGAGCATTCCGCGGGTGCCGGCGCCACGCGCTTCGGGCTTGCCCGCGGCGACGCGTGGCGGCGCATCCTTCGGCCACGGCTTCTCCCACCACGCCACCTTCTCGGCGAACTCGGCGCGCACCTTGTCGAGCTGCGCCCGCGCGTCGGCCTGCTGCTGGCGATCGCGCTGCTGGCGCAGACGGGCAACCTCGGCGGCCAGTTCCGGTGGCGCCGGCAGGTCCCAGCGCGCGTAGTCGGATGCATTTTCCAGCACGATCAGCGAGGTGTCCGGGCCGACCAGGCCGAAGCGCGCGCCCAGCCGGCGGATGGCCTCGGCATTGCGCTCCGGATCGGCTTCCAGCGCCGCCATCGTATAGCCGGCCCATTGCCCGGCGACCAGCGAGCTGGCCGGCAGCGTGGCGGCGAGCGGAACTTCGACACGGCGACGCTGGCCGCCTTCGTCGACGGTCAGGGCGAGGCGCACTGGCGCCCCGTCGAGGCGTCCGGCGATCTGCAACAGCCCCTGTCGGGGATAGCGCGAGGCCGCGACCAGATCGCTGGCGCCGACGCCGTCGATGGCGAGCAGGCGCGGGCCTTCGGTCGTCAGCTCGCGCGCCGCCGCGGCGACGCCGGCCATGCCCTGCAACGCGATCATCCGCCCGCCACCGGCATCGGCCCACGCCGACAGCCGCTGCGCGTCGGCATCGGCACCGGCCGAGTCGATGGCAAACAAGCGCTGGTTGGCGGCCAGCTTCGGCATCGCATCGGCCAGGCCGTAGTTGGACAGGCCATCGCTGAACAGCAGGTACTCGCCGACATCGGCCTGCGGCTGCCAGTCGGCCAGCGCGCTGGCGCCGTCGTACACCGTCGCCTGCAAGTCGTTGCGCAGCGCCGACCAGTCGCCGTTGCGGACGGTGAACGTGCGCGCCGGCTCGGCGACGTCGCGCAGGCGGATCAGGCGCACCTGTGCCGTGCCCACCGCCGCGAAATAGCGATCGAGCAGCGCCAGCTCGGCGGCGAGGTCGCGATGGCGGGCAGAGCCCGAGCTGTCCCACAGCAGGCCGATGGTGTGCGGCAGCGCGCGCGCATGCACCGCGCCGGCGAGTGGCACCTCGGCATGGAAGTAGCGCGCGCCGTCGAAATCCTGCACGAACGCCTGCGGTTGGCTGGCCGCCGGCAGGCGCAGCACCAGGCCGGTGGCCAGCGCCGGCGAACGCCCATCCAGCGTGGCGACCCAATCCTCACCTTGGCGAGTCAGCGCGGTCGCCACCATGCCATCGACCCTCTTCGGCGCGACCGACTGCCCGGCCACGCGAACCCGCAGCGGCACGTTCGCCAGCCCGCGCGCAAAGGCCAGTGGCAGGCGCAACTGCCAGCCCGCGCCCTCGCGGCGCAACGACTGGTCGATGACGATGCGCACGCGGCGCTCGCCATGCGCGGGGATCGGGTAGATGCGCAACTTGAACTGGTTACCGACGGTGCGTTCGAGCAAGCCCGGATCGACCCTGCGGCGCTCGACCGCCTCGAACACCTCCTGCCCCTTCTGCTTGGGCACCGGCACCGCCGCCCGCATGTGGCCATCGACATCCAGCGCAAAACCGCTGACCTGCTGATCCGGATCGAGCGGAAACTGCAACTCGCCTTCGAGCTGGCGATCGTTGGGGTTGGCAAAGCGGATGTCCACCGTGGTGCGCGCCAGCGCGCCTTCGATCTGCGCCGACACGCGCAGATCGGCAATGCGGATCGGCTGCTGCGCGTCGCGCGCCACCAGCAACGGCGCCACCGCGAGCAGGCGCGGCGGCATGGATCGATCCTGCGCCGGCAGGTTCCGCGGCACGAGGGGCAAGGACAGCGCCAGCAACTCGGCGCAGGCGAGACGGGATCGCAGTTTCACAGGCGGTACTCCCCCGGTGGATGACGACATCATGCAACGTCGCCCCCGCGCCGATGGGGTCAGGTTCGTTTAACGAATTGCACGGCCTGCGCTCGAACCGCAAGGGGAAAATGCGTTAAACGAACCTGACCCCACCGCCTCGAACCGGCGGATCAGCAGTTGCAGCCGTTCTTCGCCATTCCAGGCATCGAGTTCGAGCTGGTAGCAGGCGTGGATGCGCGCCGGGGGCGGGTTGCCGTCCCAGGCGCCGAAGGCCACGCCGCGCAGGGGATGGGCGCCGTTGGCCGGGCGCAGGTCCAGGCGCAGGTGCTTTTCGGCCATCACCTTCCAGCCTTCCACTGCGAATTCGCCATCGAACAGCGGCTCGGGGAAGCCCTGCCCCCACGGTCCGGCGTAGCGCAGTTGCCGTGCCAGTTCGCAGGTGAAATCCTCCGCCTGCAATTCGCCATCGCTGTGCAGCACCGCTTGCAATGCATCGGCGGGAATCCGCGCCCGCGCCACGGCGTCGAATTGCGCGGCGAACGCCGGCAGGTCGGCGCGGCGCAGGCTCAGGCCGGCGGCCATGGCGTGGCCGCCGAAACGCAGCAGCAGGCCGGGATGGCGGGCGTCCACCTCGGCCAGGGCATCGCGCAGGTGGAAGCCGGCGATCGAGCGGCCGGAACCTTTGACTTCATCGTCGTCCGGATCGGACAGCGCGCAGGCGATCACCGGGCGGTGCAGGTGTTCCTTGAGCTTGGACGCCACCAGACCGACCACGCCGTGGTGCCAGTCCGGCTCGAACAGCACCGGGCCGACCGGCAGGCCATCGTGGCCGTGGCGGGCGATCCATTCGCCAACCGTGGCCTGCGCGCGCTCGACCATCTCGTCCTGCAACTCGCGGCGCTGCGCGTTGATCGCCGACAGTTGTTCGGCCAGTTCGCGCGCGTGGCCGGGGTCGTCGGCGAGCAGACATTCGATGCCGATGCGCATGTCCTGCAGGCGGCCGGCGGCATTGATTCGCGGCCCGATCACGAAACCCAGGTCGGTGGCCACGCAGCGCGCAGGATCGCGCTTGCCGGCTTGCAGCAACGCGGCGATGCCGGCGCCGGCGCGGCCGGCACGGATGCGTTGCAGGCCGGCGGCGACGAGGATGCGGTTGTTGCGATCCAGCGGCACCAGGTCGGCGACCGTGCCCAGCGCGACCAGGTCGAGCAGCTCGCGCAGGTCCGGCTCGGCGCAGGCGGCGAACGCGCCGCGCTCGCGCAATCGCGCACGCAGGGCCAGCAGCAGGCAGAACATCACCCCGACGCCGGCCAACGCCTGGCTGGCAAAACCATCGCCGGGCAGGTTGGGGTCGATGATGGCATCGGCATCCGGCAGACTGGCGCCGGGCAGGTGATGATCGGTGACGATCACCCGCATGCCGCGTGCCTTCGCCGCCGCAACGCCGGCATGCGCGGCGATGCCGTTGTCGACGGTGATCAGCAAATCGGGTCGGCGCGGCGCCAACTCGGCGACGATCGCCGGACTCAGGCCGTAGCCGTGCCGACGGCGATCGGGGACGGCGTAATCGACGTGGCGGGCGCCGAGCGCGCGCAGCCCGCGCACCGCCACCGCCGTGCCGGTGGCGCCGTCGCAATCGAAATCGCCGACGACCACGATGCACGCCTGGCTGCGCAGCGCGTCTTCCAGCAGATCGCAGGCGCGGTCGATGCCGCCCAAGGCCTGCGGGTCGAGCAGGTCGCCCAGCCGCGGCCGCGCCTGCATCGGATCGAGCACGCCACGTGCGGCATACACGCGGCGCAGCACCGGATGCAGCTCTTGCAGGCCGTCGGCTTCCGGCGCCGCGCGGCGGACGATGCGCGCAAGGGTCACCGGTTCACGCCCACACCGTCCACGACCGCCGCCAGAACCGCCAGCGTTGCGAACGCCGCAGCAGGTACTGCGCACCATCGCCGCAATCGAGGCGCAATTCATCGCCGGCACGCAACGCCGAATTCGCCGGCAGCACCCAGTCGCGGGCCAGCATCGCCGCATCGCGCAGCCGGCGCAGATCGACCACGCATGCGCCGTCGCGCAAGCCCGAATCGAATCGCGCCGGCAGCGGCTGCGGTGCGATCTGCGCGATCTTCAGCAAGCCGTGCACGACCACATCCTCACTGCACACGCGTGCCGAACATTGCACGAAATCCGGCAGCACGCCGCCGCCCCAAAACCACAGCGAGTTCACCGGCGGCTTGCCCTGGGCGATGCGGCGTTCGTTGATTGGGTGATTGTGCAACATCACCTGCGCCTCGTTGAGCAGACGCCGCCAGCGACGGCCGTCGTTGCCAGCCGGCAGGTGCTCGACCAGATCGTCGCCGAGCACCTCATCGGGTGGCGCGAACGGCGGCACCTTCGACTCGCGTGGCAGCATCAGGTACCAGCGCGACGGCGTCGGCGCGGAAATCGGGAAACCCTCATCGCCGAATAACGTGCGCAATGGCTCGATCAACGCCTGCGCCTCGACCAGCGTCAATCCCATCTCGCCGCAGGCGAGCATGCGGCCACCGTTGATGTCCACCCGCACCCACGCCGGATCGGCGCGCAGCCATGCCTGTTGCTCGGCACCGGGCGCATCGACGTGGCGGGTGATCGCCGCCACCGGGCAGTGCGCGGGAATGGCCTGGAGGTGGCGCTGAATCTGCGCCTTGCCGCCGGCCGCCAGCATGTCGCGATCGGCGCGTGCCAGCACGCGACCCAGCTCATGCGGCAGCGCCGCGGTACCGAAGCGATCGCGCGCCGGCAGCAGCAGGGTCAGGCGCGAGGCCACCTCAGCCCTCGTAGCGGACGACGGCGATCTCGAATTCGCGCTGCCCGGCCGGGGCGTTGATGGTGATGGTATCGCCCTCGTGCTTGCCGATCAGCGCACGCGCGATCGGCGAGGAAATCGAGATCAGATTGAGTTTGATGTCGGCCTCGAGGTCGCCGACGATCTGATAGACGCGGCGATCGTCGGACTCGACATCGATCAGTTCGACACAGGCGCCGAACACCACCTTGCTGCCGGCCGACAAGGTGGCGACATCGATCAATTGCGCGTTGCCGAGCGCGCCTTCGAGTTCCATGATGCGGCCCTCGATGAAACCCTGCTGCTCGCGCGCGGCGTGGTATTCGGCGTTCTCTTTCAGATCGCCGTGCGCGCGTGCCTCGGCGATGGCCTCGATCACCCGCGGGCGCTCGACCGATTTGAGGCGATCGAGTTCGGCGCGCAGTTTCTCGGCACCTTTGGTGGTCAGGGGGATGCGCATGGTTGGTTTCCTGAAATCGAAATGATGATGTTCCATCCGCGAAAGACGCGAAGGCCGCAAAAACCGCCGATATCGTTACCGCGAAATCCGGCCGGACAGGCCCGTCGCATCTCACCGCATTGAATGGGCTGCGGCAATCCGGCCGGCACTTGCCGTCATGCCGGTTTCCATTTTCGCGCCTTTCGCGCCCTTTGCGGACAGCCGCTGCTTCACATCACCCTACAACCGCGCATGCAACTCCTGCAGCGAGCGCACCTCGCCGGTGCCGGCGTGATCGAGCGAATGCAGCAGCGCGCGCGCGCCGGGGATGGTGGTCGAATAGGTGATGCCCTGCTGCAGCGCCTCGCGGCGGATCGAGAACGAGTCGGCGATCGCCTGCTTGCCCTCGGTGGTGTTGACGATGTAGACGATCTCGCCGTTCTTGATCAGATCGACGATGTGCGGACGGCCTTCGAGCACCTTGTTGATGCGCTCGCAGGGCAAGCCCTGCGCACTCAGATAGGCTTGCGTGCCGCCGGTGGCGACCAGCGCATAGCCGCGCCGCAGCAGGTCGGCGGCGACGTCGAGCACGCGCCGCTTGTCCGGATCGCGCACCGAGACGAAGGCCTTGCCCAGCCGCGGCGGGGCGATGTTGGCCGCCTCGTGGCCGCGCGCGAAGGCCTCGCCGAAACTCGGCCCGACGCCCATCACCTCGCCGGTCGAGCGCATCTCCGGGCCGAGGATCGGATCGACGTTCTGGAACTTGGCGAACGGGAAGATCGCTTCCTTCACCGAATAGTACGGCGGGATCACCTCGCCGAGCACGCCCTGCTCGGCCAGCGTACGACCGACCATGCAGCGCGCCGCCACCTTGGCCAACGCCACGCCGGTGGCCTTGGACACGAACGGCACCGTGCGCGAGGCGCGCGGATTGACTTCGAGCACGAATACCCGCGGCTCGTCATCGCCTTCGAACTGGATCGCGAACTGGGTGTTCATCAGACCGACGACTTTCAGCTCGCGCGCCATCTGCGAGACCTGCTCGCGCAACCGATCCTGCACCGCCGCCGGCAGCGAATACGGCGGCAGCGAACACGACGAATCGCCCGAATGCACGCCGGCTTCCTCGATGTGCTCCATGATGCCGCCGATCAGCACGTTGCCCTGCGCGTCGGCGATGATGTCGACGTCGACTTCGACGGCATTGTCGAGGAAGCGATCGAGCAACACCGGCGAGTCGTTCGACACCCGCACCGCATCGCGGATGTAACGGGTCAGGTCGGCATCGGAATGCACCACTTCCATCGCCCGCCCACCGAGCACGTAACTCGGCCGCACCACCAGCGGATAGCCGATCTCGCCGGCCAGCGCCAGCGCCTGCTCGGCATTGCGGGCGGTGCGGTTGGGCGGCTGCACCAGCCCCAGCTTGACGATCATCTGCTGGAAGCGTTCGCGATCTTCGGCCAGATCGATGCTGTCGGGCGAGGTGCCGATGATCGGCACGCCGGCCGCTTCCAGCGCGCGGGCGAGCTTGAGCGGCGTCTGTCCGCCGTACTGCACGATCACGCCGACGGGCTTTTCGATAGCGACGATTTCGAGCACGTCCTCCAGCGTCACCGGTTCGAAATACAACCGATCCGAGGTGTCGTAATCCGTCGACACCGTCTCGGGATTGCAGTTGACCATGATCGTCTCGTAACCATCCTCGCGCAGGGCGAGCGCGGCGTGGACGCAGCAATAGTCGAACTCGATGCCCTGGCCGATGCGATTGGGGCCACCGCCGAGCACCATCACCTTGCGGCGATCGCTCGGATTGGCTTCGCATTCGTCCTCGTAAGTCGAATACAGATAGGCGGTATCGGTGGCGAACTCGGCCGCGCACGAATCCACCCGCTTGTAGACCGGACGCACGCCCAGCGCATGGCGCAGCACGCGCAGCGCGTTCTCGTCGGTTCCGGCCAACTTCGCAAGGCGCGCATCGGAGAACCCCATGCGCTTGAGTGCCCGCATGCGCGACGCATCCAGCGAAGCAAGACCGCCACGCGCCACTTCGACCTCGGACTGCACCAGTTCTTCGATCTGATCGAGAAACCACGGGTCGATGAAGGACAGCGCGTGCACGTCTGCGACCGACAGGCCGGCGCGGAAGGCATCGGCGACGTGGAATACGCGATCGGGCGCCGGCTCGCGCAATTGCCGGCGCAGCTCGATCAGGCCTTCGTCGCTGTGGTAATCCAGCCCGCCCGGATCGAGCCCGGTCTTGCCGGTTTCCAGGCCGCGCAGCGCCTTGTGCAGCGATTCCTGGAAGGTGCGGCCCATCGCCATCACCTCGCCGACCGACTTCATCTGCGTGGTCAGACGCGAATCGGCGGCGGGGAATTTCTCGAACGCGAAGCGCGGGATCTTGGTGACGACATAATCGATCGTCGGCTCGAACGAGGCCGGCGTGGCGCCGCCGGTGATCTCGTTTTTCAACTCATCGAGCGTGTAGCCGACCGCGAGCTTGGCCGCGACTTTCGCGATCGGGAAACCCGTCGCCTTGGAGGCCAGCGCCGAGGATCGCGACACCCGCGGATTCATCTCGATGACGACCACGCGCCCGGTCTGCGCGTTGACGCCGAACTGCACGTTGGAGCCACCGGTGTCGACGCCGATCTTGCGCAACACGGCGATGGACGCATCGCGCAGGCGCTGGTATTCCTTGTCGGTGAGCGTCTGCGCCGGCGCGACGGTGATCGAATCGCCGGTGTGCACGCCCATCGGGTCGAGATTCTCGATCGAGCAGACGATGATGCAGTTGTCCGCGGTGTCGCGGACCACTTCCATCTCGAACTCCTTCCAGCCGAGCACCGACTCCTCGACGAGCACTTCATGCACCGGCGAGAGTTCGAGGCCGCGACCGACGATCTCGATCAGTTCCTCGCGATTGTAGGCGATGCCGCCGCCGCTGCCGCCCAGCGTGAAGCTCGGACGAATGATGGTCGGGTAGCCGACGCGAGTCTGGATGTCGAGCGCCTGCTCCAGCGATTTTGCAACCTCGGCCTTCGGGCATTCCAGGCCGATCTCCTTCATCGCTACCCGGAACAGTTCGCGATCCTCGGCCATGCGGATCGCTTCGCGCGAGGCGCCGATCAGCTCGACACCGTATTTTTCGAGGATGCCCTGATCGGCCAGGTCGAGCGCGCAGTTGAGCGCAGTCTGCCCGCCCATCGTCGGCAACAGCGCGTCGGGCCGCTCCTTGGCGATGATGCGCTCGACCGTGCCGCGATTGATCGGCTCGATGTAGACCGCATCGGCGGTGCCGGGATCGGTCATGATCGTCGCCGGATTCGAGTTCACCAGCACGACGCGGTAGCCTTCTTCGCGCAGCGCCTTGCAGGCCTGCGCGCCGGAGTAGTCGAACTCGCAAGCCTGACCGATGACGATCGGGCCGGCGCCGATGATGAGGATGGTGCGCAAGTCAGAGCGTTTGGGCATGTTCTTGTCCGCAAAGGGCGCAAAAGACGCAAATAAATCAAATCGGGTTCAAATCATCATGGCCGCGCACCAGCCTGCGAATGCCCAGCCTTGCGCTGCCGAAATTCAACAGCAATCCAACTCCAAACACCTGTCGCTTTCAGGTACTCGAGCAACGACGCCTCATGCTCTGCCGAGTTGGCTGGCAAGGCCATCCAATCAACGACCAACTTGTTCTGCGCAAGCACTCAGCCAGCTTCCATTTGCGCTCTTTGCGTCTTTTGCGGACAACATCGCTTCTGCGAACTTGTCGAACAAGCCACCGATGTCGTGCGGGCCGGGCGAGGCTTCCGGATGGCCCTGGAAGCAGAACGCCGGGCGGTCGGTGAGCGCGAAGCCTTGCAGCGAGCCGTCGAACAGCGAAACGTGGGTGACCCGCACGTTGCCCGGCAGGCTCGCCGGATCGACGGCGAAGCCGTGGTTCTGGCTGGTGATCAGCACGCGGCCATCGTCGAGATCCTTCACCGGATGGTTGCCGCCGTGGTGGCCGAACTTCATCTTCACCGTCTTGCCGCCCAGCGCCAGGCCCATCAGCTGGTGGCCGAGGCAGATGCCGAACAGCGGGATCCGGGCGTCGAGAAACTGCCGCGTGGCGGTGATCGCGTACGCGCAGGCGGCCGGATCGCCGGGGCCGTTGGAAAGGAACACCCCGTCCGGGCGCATGGCCAGCACGTCGGCGGCGCTCGTCTGCGCCGGCACCACCGTCAGCCGGCAGCCGCGATCGGCGAGCAGGCGCAGGATGTTGCGCTTGCAGCCGAAGTCGTAGGCGACGACATGGAATTTCGGTTCGATGCGCGCGAAGGCGCCGCTGTCCAGATCCAGCGAGCCTTCATTCCACTCGTACGATTGCGTGGTGCTGACCACCTTGGCCAGATCCATCCCTTGCAAACCGGGGAATTTGCGCGCCAGTTCGATGGCGTGTTCGCGATCGATGCCGTCGCCGCCGACGAGGCAGGCGTTTTGCGCGCCGCGATCGCGCAGCAAACGGGTGAGTTTGCGGGTGTCGATGCCGGCCAGCGCCACCACGCCGCGCGCCGTCAGCCATTCGGGCAACGCGGTCTGGCTGCGCCAGTTGCTCGGCCGGCGCGGCACGTCGCGCACGATCAGGCCGGCCGCCCACACACGCGCCGCCTCATCGTCGGCATCGGTGCAACCGGTGTTGCCGATGTGCGGGCAGGTCAGGGTGACCAATTGCCGCGCGTAGGATGGGTCGGTCAGGATTTCCTGATAGCCGGTCATGGCGGTGTTGAACACCACCTCGCCGACGCTGTGGCCATCGGCACCCACGGCAATGCCCTCGAACACGCTGCCGTCTTCGAGGGCCAGGAATCCGGGTCGGCTCACGGTATCGCCTCAGCTGGTGCGCCGCGCGGCGCAAGATACAGGGCTTCACGTCCGCCGCCGTTGCGAGGCGCCGGAAAGAAGGGTTCGGGGCGAGCGGGAATGATAAACATCCAGCGTGATACTGTCCATGCCGAGCTGTCCATGACCGGCCCGCTGCAGGGCCGACGGAGGCCGTCATCGTCCCTTCAACGCGCATGGAAACGCCACCGTCCGCGCTGGACGCGCCGCTGCTGGACGCCGCGAGCCTTGGCGACGCGGCGGTGCGCGTGCAGCGGCAGCCGTTCGCCTTCCTGACCGCCAGCGGGCTGCTGCCGCTGGCCGCGCGCGAGGCGTTGCAGCACGAGTTCCCGCGCTATCGGCAGGCCGGATTCTTCCCGCACGACGCCGCCGATTGCGGCCCGACGCTCAATCGCCTGATCGCCGATGCCACCGCGCCGGCGTTTGCCGATGCCCTGGGCGAGCGGCTCGGCATCCCACAGCTGTCGGCGCGACCGCCACTGGTGACGCTGTGCGCGCAGCTGCATCGCCGGCACGGCACCATCCACACCGACAGCCGCTCCAAGGTGGTCACCGCGCTGGTATATCTGGAAAGCCACTGGCCGCACGGCAGCGCCGGCTGCCTGCGCCTGCTCACGCGCGGCGACGACATCGCGGCGCTGGCGGCGCCCGAACTGGCGCCGGTGTACGGCAACTTTGCCGCCTTCGCCCGCGCCGATCATTCCTTCCACGGCCATTTGCCGTTTGCGGGCGAGCGCCGGGTGATCCAGATCGCGTGGCTGACAAGCCACGACGAGTTGCGGCGCAAGCAGCGACGCGGCGTAACGAGCCACTGGTTCAAGCGCCTGCTAGGATCGCTCGACCGCCGCATCGGCGCCGGCCGCGATGTCAACGCCGCGCACGACGACTGAATCCACCGCCCCCGACAGGAAACCGCCATGAGCTACCGCACCGCACCCGCCGCCCTGCTTTCCCTGCTCGCCCTGCCCGCCCTCGCACTGGCCGATCCGGGCGTGATGATGCACATGAACTCGTCGGTCAAGATGCAGATGCCGGGCATGGCGATGCCGCCGCAGGCATACAGCCAGGAGATCTGCGTCCCCGAACACCACGATGTCCGCGACGCCATGCAGCACTCGCGGCGCAACAAGGACTGCACGATCAGCAACTACCAGGTCACCGCGGCCGGCGGGAGTTTCCACTACGTCTGCGGCGGGCAGATGCCGATGCAGGGCGATGCCCATTTCACGCCCAGGTCCGATGGCGGCGCGCAGGTGACGATCGACATGAGCGGCGACATGCACGGCCAGCCAATGACGATGCAGATGCACATCGACACCACGCCGACCGGCGCCAGTTGCAGCTACACGCCGCCGGCGCGATGAGCCGACGCCGCCCGCAGCCGCTGGATGAACGCGGGCATCGGATGCCACCGCCGAGCGCCGATCGCGCGGGCGACGCCGGGCGCGAGGCCACCACCGATGCGGCGTTCGATGCCGACGCATTTGCCGCCGCGGTCGGCCCGGTGCGGCGCTTGCCGGCGGTCGCGCCACCACCGCGGCCGCCGCGCCGCCGGCCGATGGCCGTCCGCGATGCCGACGAGGCGCAGGCGCTGGCGCAATCACGGCGCATCGACCCGCAGGCGCTGGCGCAGGCGCTGGGCGAAATCGTCGAGTGCAAACGCCCCGACGTTCCGCCGGAGCTGCTGCGCCGGCTGCGCAGTGGCCAGTTCGTGATCGACGATGAAATCGACCTGCACGGCCTCGACGCCGAGGCGGCCGAAGCGGCGCTGCGGGGGTTTCTGGCGCAGTCGCAGCAAGCCGGCAAGCGTTGTCTGCGCATCGTCCACGGCCGCGGCTGGCATTCACGCCAAGGGCCAGTACTCAGGGGCGTGGTCGAACGGATCTTGCACCAGCGCGCCGACGTGCTGGCATTCGCCTCGGCGCCGCCTGCTGCCGGCGGCAACGGCGCCGTGCTGGCATTGCTCGCACGCCGAGCGCGACCGCAGCCGCACTGATGTCCGCGCCGGCCGCGAGGCGGCCGACGGCAGCACCATCGACGATGACCGCGGCCGCCGCAGCGCGGCCGCCGCGGCCGGCGCCTCAATCGCGTTCGGCCACTCGCTTGTCCGCCTGCGGCGGATTGACCCAGATCACGATATCGCCGCGGTTGCGCGCCTGCGCATTGATCCGCTGCATGTAGGCGACATCGTATTCATTGCCGAACGCCGAACGCAGCGCGCTCGGATCGCCCTTGCGGTTGTGCAGGCTCGAACATCCGGACAACACGCCCGCCACGCCCGCAAGCACCAGAACCAGCAGAATCATCCTGACGTTCATCGTGTCCTCCATTCGTCACCCGCCACGCCGGCACGCGTGGATCCCCAGATCAATCTACGCCATCGGCAGCCGCACGCAAGCCCGCGGCCGCGGGTGTCGGCCGGGGTTCGGCCGCATCATCCACATCACCCAGCGCCGCCAGCAGGGCGGTGGCATAGCTGCCAGGCGGCAACTCGAATTCCAGCCGCACGCTGGCATCGGCCGACCACTGCCAGCGCAAGGACGGGCAAGGCACGCGCAGGGCGCGGCGCTCCTGGCGCAGGCCCGCCTGTTCGAGGCCTTCGCGCAGATCGGCGGAGTCGGCGAGCGTCGCCACTTCCAGTTCACGACACGCGGCCTGCGAGCGCAAATCACCGCGCCCCCACAGCGGCCCGGTCGGATGCACATCGCCACAGCGCGCGCGCTGCGCCAGCGATTCCTCGAATGGCTCCGGCCCGAATACGCTGTGGCTGCCGTCGAGCATCCACACCTCGCCGTCCAATCCTGTTTCCCAATGGCCATCGGCGACGCGCGCGGCGAGCACGCGGTTGAACAATTCCGAACGCGCCGCTGAAAGCAGGATCGAACGCTGCTCGCGACGAACACGACGACCGGCGAACATCGCCCGCGCCGCATCGAGATTGCCGCCGCCGTGACCGAAGCGCTGCGCGCCGAAGGCATTGGGAAAGCCGCGCGCGCGGATCGTCGCCAGTCGCGCTTCGATGGCCTCGCGCTCGCCTTCGACCTCGCGCAGTTGCAAGACAAAACGATTGCCCGCCAGCGCGCCACGTTGCAGCTTGCGGGAATGGCGCAGCGCAGCGAGCACGCGCAGCGACTGCCCCGGCGTCGATCCAGCCGTCGCTTCGAGCAAGGCCACATCCGGTGCCGCTCGCCCCGGCAACTGCACCGAAAAGCGCTGGCGGGTGACCGCGTGGCGATCCTTCATGCCCGCGTAACTCACGGTCGAGTCGGGAACGCCCGCCCAGCGCGCAATCATCGCCGCGACGAAGGCGGTATTCATGCCGCGCTTTTCGATGGTGAGCAGCAGGTGTTCGCCGGCGCCGCTGGCCTCGAACGAGGGCAATTCCTCGACGAAAAAATCCTCCGTAGTGACCCGCATGCGTGCTCGCAGCGCGGGTGGTCCGAACGGCTGCATCGCGCCGTTCACGTCGTCAGCGCGGCGCATGCAACAGCGCCACCGCCATCGCCGCGATGCCTTCTTCGCGGCCGCAAAAGCCCATGCGCTCGGTGGTGGTGGCTTTCACCGATACCGCGTCGATGGCGACGCCCAGATCTTGCGCGAGGACCGTTCGCATCGCCTCGCTGTGCGGCGCGATCTTCGGTCGTTCACCGATGATCGTCAGATCGACATTGCCGACCGCCCAGCCGCGATCGTGTGCCAGCTGCACGCAATGGCGCAGGAACTGCCGGCTGTCGGCGCCGCGCCATTGCGGGTCGGACGGCGGAAAGTGGCGGCCGATATCGCCCAGCGCCAGCGCGCCGAGAATGGCGTCGCACAGGGCGTGGATGGCGACGTCGCCGTCCGAGTGCGCGGCAACGCCGTGCGTGTGCGGCACGCGCACGCCGGCGAGCACCACATGATCGCCGGCGGCAAACGAGTGCGCATCGAAACCCTGGCCGATTCGGATCGACGAATTCATGGGCTCACCTGGCGTTGTTGCGCGGAAAGAATGTACGCCGCCAGCGCCAGATCTTCGGCCACCGTCACCTTGATGTTGTCCTCGCGGCCTTCGACCAGACGCGGGCGCAGGCCCAGACGCTCGACCGCCATCGCCTCGTCGGTGACGACGATGCCATCGTCGGCCGCGCGCGCCAGCGCTGCCGTCAATATGCCGCGACGAAACGCCTGCGGTGTGAGCGCCCGCCAGAGCAATTCACGCGACACCGTCGTCGCGACGCCGCCGTGCGCGTCGGCGCGCTTGAGGGTGTCGCGCACCGGCGCGGCGAGCAGGGCCCCGGCAGCATCACCGCGCGCCGCGAGCAGCAGGCGGTCGAGATCGGATGCGTGCAGGCACGGCCGCGCCGCATCGTGCACCAGCACGACATCGTCATCGCCAACATCGTCCGGCAACGCCCGTAACGCGGCATGCACCGACGCTGCGCGGTCAGCGCCGCCGACGCAGGTATGCACCGGCTTGGCAAATTCCAGCCGCAGCCGCAGCCATTGCTCGTCGTCCTCGGCCAGCGCAACCACCGCGCCGGCCACCGCCGGATGCGCCAGCAGCCGCGCCAGCGTGTGCGCGATCATAGGACGACCGGCCAAATCACGATACTGCTTGCGCAGCGCGCCACCCAGCCGCGACCCGGAACCGGCGGCGGGGACGATCGCCCAGATCATCGCGGCGAGGCCGCCGCTGCGTGTTTCTTGCCCGATGGCTTGGCGTGCGCCGGCGATGCCGATGCCGACGATGCTGCAGGCGACGATGCCGTCGACGCCGTCGATCCCGTCGATCCCGTCGATGCTGGCGATGCTGGCGAGCCGGCATCCTCGGGGATGTCCTCGGGCGCCACGTCGGCGCCGGCGCTGGCCGGCTCGACGACGCGATAAAAGGTCTCGCCGGGCTTGATCATGCCCATCTCCGAGCGCGCCCGTTCCTCGACCGCCGCCTCGCCGTGCTTGAGGTCCTCGACCTCGGCGATCAACGCCGCGTTGCGCTGCCTGAGCTTGGCGTTTTCCGCCTTCTGCTCGGCCACCTGCTGCACCAGCGCCTGCTCGGACGTCCAGCTGCCCTCGCCGTGCCACAGCCGGTATTGCAGGGCGGCGATCAGCACCAGCAGCAGCAGCGCGAGCAGCTTGTACATGGGCGCGGGCGAGCGGTCAGCGACGCAGGCTGACGAAGGCGTCGCGACCGACGTAGCGCGCCTGTGCGCCCAGCGCTTCTTCGATGCGCAGCAGCTGGTTGTACTTGGCCACGCGATCGGAGCGACACAGCGAGCCGGTCTTGATCTGGGTGGCGGTGGTGGCCACCGCGATGTCGGCGATGGTGGTGTCCTCGGTCTCGCCGGAGCGATGCGAGATCACCGCCGCGTAGTGCGCGGCATCGGCCATCGCGATCGTCTCCAGCGTCTCGCTCAAGGTGCCGATCTGGTTGACCTTGATGAGGATGGCGTTGGCGATGCCATCCTTGATGCCGTCGCGGAAGATCGCCGGATTGGTGACGAAGTTGTCGTCGCCGACCAGTTGCACGCGGTCGCCCAGGCGCTGCGTGAGCAGCTTCCAGCCGTCGCGATCCTGCTCGGCCATGCCGTCTTCCATGGTGATGATCGGGTATTGCTTCGACCAGTCGGCGAGGAAATCGACCATCTGCGCGGACGACAACCGCTTGCCCTCGCCGGCCAGGTTGTACTTGCCGTCTTCAAAGAACTCGCTGGCAGCGGCATCCAGACCCAGCAGCACATCGTCGCCGGCGTGATAGCCGGCCTTGGCGATCGCTTCCATGATGGTGTCCAGCGCCTCGACGTTGCTGCGAAAATCCGGCGCGAAACCGCCCTCGTCGCCGACCGCGGTGGACAAGCCCTTGCCCTTGAGCACCGCCTTGAGCGCGTGGAAGATCTCCGCACCGCAGCGCAGCGCCTCGGCGAAATTCGACGCGCCGACGGGCAGGATCATGAACTCCTGCAAGTCGACGTTGTTGTCGGCATGGGCGCCGCCGTTGATGATGTTCATCATCGGCACCGGGAGAGCTGGCGCGTTTAGCCGTTGCCCTATCGGCAACGGCTGCGCCAGCGAGCGCCCGGCCACGGAAGGCCGGGCCGGGGTTTCCGAAGCCGACGACGTCGCGCCATGGATGGCGGCGTAGAGTTCGGCGACGTACTGCCACAACGCCAGCTTGCGCGAAGCAGCGACCGCGTGCGCATTGGCCAGCGACACGCCGAGCAGCGCGTTCGCGCCGAGCCGGCCTTTGTTGTTCGTGCCGTCGAGCGCGATCATGGTCGCGTCGAGCCCCTTCTGGTCGGCGGCATCGAAGCCGCGCAGGGCATCGGCGATCACCGTATTGACGTTCGCGACCGCGCGGGTGACACCCTTGCCGCCGTAGCGCGTCTTGTCGCCATCACGAAGTTCGACGGCTTCGCGCGAACCGGTCGATGCGCCCGACGGCACCGCGGCACGGCCGAACGAACCATCGGCGAGGGTGACTTCGGCTTCGAGGGTGGGATTGCCGCGCGAATCGAGGATTTCGCGGGCGTGGATGCGGGTGATCGCCGTCATGTTCGATGCTGCCTTTGTAGTGAGTCTTGGACAAGTCAATTCGTGTTCGCCGGTGGCGCCCAGAAATCGTGCGCCTGCACGAATTCATGCAATCCGTCCGGACGTTGGCATGTCTGCGTTTGCGGGATCGGCAAATACTCGACGGAATATGCCGCCGCCACCTGCTTTTCGTAAGCCGAACCGTGGCTGATCGCCATGCCGAGCAAGCCCAAAGCGCCCTGCAGACGCTGCGCGATCGGTACCGTCTTGTCCGCCAGTGGCTGCCAATTTTTCGGCGCCCCCTTCGCCAGCCTGGCCAGCAGCGCCTCGGCTGTGGACGCACTGGCCATGGTCTTGATGACCGCAGACTCGTCCTGATCGGCAAAAAAGGGCGCGATGCACGAGGAGCGATAGGCATCCACCTGATCTGCCAGCGCAGTGGACGGTTGCTCGGCACTGCCGCTGGCCGCATCCGGGGCGGCCTGTGCGGTGCCGACCGCCAGCAGCACGGACAGCATCATCACCGCATGCGGATTTCTCACGCGAAGGACTCCTGCCTGGACGTTCGTTTGACGACCTCATCGAGCACTACCAACGTTTCCAGCAGCGCCTTCATCTTCGGAAGCGGCCACGCATTGGGCCCGTCGGACAGAGCCTCCTCAGGTTTCGGATGCGTCTCCATGAACACGCCGGCCACGCCGACCGCCACCGCCGCGCGCGCCAGCACCGGCACGAATTCGCGCTGGCCGCCGGACTTGCCATCGGCGCCGCCGGGCAGTTGTACCGAATGGGTGGCGTCGAACACCACCGGGCAGCCGGTGTCGCGCATCACCGCCAGCGAGCGCATGTCGGAGACGAGGTTGTTGTAACCGAAGCTCGCCCCGCGCTCGCAGACCATGATCTGGGTGTTGCCGGTCGCCAACGCTTTCGCGGCGACGTGCTTCATTTCCCACGGCGACAGGAACTGCCCTTTCTTGATGTTCACCGGCTTGCCGGCGTTCGCCACCCTCCGGATGAAATCGGTCTGCCGGCACAGGAAGGCCGGCGTCTGCAAGACATCGACGACGGCCGCGACTTCATCCATCGGCGTGTATTCGTGCACGTCGGTGAGCACCGGCACGCCGATCTGACGGCGAACCTCGGCCAGCACTTTCAGCCCTTCTTCAAGACCGGGGCCACGAAAACTCGTGCCCGAAGTGCGATTGGCCTTGTCGAAGCTGGATTTGAAAATAAACGGGATGCCAAGCGCGTCGGTGATTTCCTTGAGCTGGCCAGCGCTGTCGAGCTGCAACTGCAACGACTCGATCACGCAAGGGCCGGCAATCAGGAAAAACGGTTGGTCGAGGCCGACCTCGAAGCCGCACAGGTTCATGCATGAAACTCCTTCCCCTGCTTGCGGGGGAAGGCTGGGATGGGGGCACGCATTTCGTCAGCGCCACGCCCCCACCCCAACCCTCCCCCGCAAGCGGGGGAGGGAGTTTCGTTCACGCGGCGGAAATCACCTCCAACGGCGGGGATGCCGCCTCCCCCGCAAGCGGGGGAGGGAGTTTCTTCCACGCGTTTCGGCGTCGGATGCCTCACGCGCTGGCTTCCTTCAGCAGGCGTCCGCCGGCCTTGCGCTCGCGCGCCGCGCGCACGAATCCGATGAACAACGGGTGCCCGTCGCGCGGCGTGGACAGGAACTCCGGATGCGCCTGGCAAGCCAGGAACCACGGGTGCTGGCCCTGCGGCAGTTCGATCATCTCCACCAGCAGATCGTCCATCGACTTGGCCGCGATCACCAGCCCGGCGTCTTCGAGCCGGCTGCGATAGCGGTTGTTGAATTCGTAGCGATGGCGATGGCGCTCGCCGATCACGTCGCGGCCATACAGCTTGTGCGCCAGCGTGCCGGCCTTGATGCGCTGCTCCTGCAAGCCAAGGCGCATGCTGCCGCCGAGGTCGGATTGTTCGTCGCGTCGCTCGACCTCACCACTGGCAGTGCGCCATTCGGTAATCAAACCGATCACCGGATGCGCGCTGGCGCGATCGTTCTCGGTGCTGTTGGCACCCTCCAGACCGGCGACGTGGCGGGCGAATTCGACCACCGCGGCCTGCATGCCGTAGCAGATGCCGAAATACGGAATACGCTGCTCGCGCGCAAACTGCGCCGCCAGCACCTTGCCCTCGAAGCCGCGATCGCCGAAACCGCCGGGCACGAGGATGGCGTCGACGTCGCCGAGCAATGCCGCCGCACCCTGCGCTTCGATCGCTTCGGATTCGAGCCACTTCAGATGCACGCGCGTGCGCTGGCGCAGGCCGCCGTGGCGCAGCGCCTCGCCCAGCGACTTGTAGGCATCCTGATGATCGACGTATTTGCCGACCACGGCGATGCTGACTTCGTCGAGCGGATGTTCGACCGCATCGACGGTGGCGATCCACTCTGCCAAGTTGGCCGGCCCGGCCTGCAATTGCAGATCCTCGACGACGATCTGGTCGAGCCCCTGCGCGTGCAGCCACAGCGGAATCTTGTAGATCGAGTCCAGATCCATCGCCGAGATCACGGCCTTCTCGGGCACATTGGTGAACAGCGCGATCTTGCGGCGCTCCGAATCGGGCAGCGGCTGCTCGGAGCGGCACAGCAGGATGTCGGGCTGGATGCCGATCGAGCGCAGTTCCTTCACCGAATGCTGGGTCGGCTTGGTCTTGAGTTCGCCGGCGGCAGCGATGAACGGCACCAGGGTCAGGTGCATGAATATCGCCTGCCGCGGCCCGCGCTCGGTGCGGATCTGGCGGATGGCTTCGAGGAAGGGCAGCGATTCGATGTCGCCGACGGTGCCGCCGATCTCGACCAAGCCCACATCGAAGCCTTCCGTTGCTTCATCGATGCAGCGCTTGATCTCGTCGGTGATGTGCGGGATCACCTGCACGGTGGCGCCGAGATAGTCGCCGCGGCGTTCCTTGCGGATCACGTTCTCGTAGATGCGGCCGGTGGTGATCGAGTTGCGCCGCGTGAGATGGACGCGGACGAAACGCTCGTAATGGCCGAGGTCGAGGTCGGTCTCGGCGCCGTCGTCGGTGACGTACACCTCGCCGTGCTGGAACGGGCTCATCGTGCCCGGGTCGACGTTGATGTACGGGTCGAGCTTCATCATCGTCACCCGCAGGCCACGGGCTTCGAGGATGGCAGCCAGCGACGCCGCGGCGATGCCCTTGCCGAGCGAGGACACCACGCCACCGGTCACGAAAATCAGGCGGGTCATGGCAGGATCATTCCCGGAAAACCGCATTCTACAGGCTGCGCCCGAATGCGGCGAGCGCGCCGGCGTCGAAAACGACGATGCCCCGCATCGGCGGGGCATCGGAAGCAGCCTTCAACGAGCGATCACTGCTCGGGCTGGGCAATCTCTTCTTCATCGGGAACGCGCGGCGCGTTGCCGGCATGGTGGCGACCCCGCCCGGCGTCGGCGACGACACGGGCATGCGGCGGCCGCGTGGCCGAGGCATCGAAACGGTCGGCGGCACGGCCGCGGACGGCCTTGCCGGAATGGCGGCTGGCGACGTGGTCACGCGCCGGGGTGTGATGCGCGCCGCTGCGGGCGGGCTGGTGATGGTGGTTGCGGGCAAGGGCGAGAGGGGAAGCGATACAGCTGGCGATCGACAAGGCGAGCATCAGTCGGCGCATGCGGAAGGTCTCCTGTGCGGTGGCGCTGGCGCGGGTCCTGCGGGAATCCGGGGGCGTCCAGAACGAGGGGCGGCCCGGGGCTGCGGCGTACCTTCCGCCCCGGTTACGGAACCGTAACTGAACGGCCGATTCAGACTTAATGATTTTTTAATTGTAAAAACAAAAGGTTAACTTTACGTCTGGAGAGTGGCCGTTCAGCTTCACCACTCCGTTGTCGCCCGACACGCTTGCAAACCCACGTCCTGACGCAGCCAGGGCGCCGTCTGCGGTACCCGCAGCACCCACCGTCCCACCGCGCGTCCGGAGATTTCCAGCACGCCTGGCGGCACCGCAGCGGCGGCCTTCGGCGCGACCATCACTGCCCGGCTACCTGCGCCACCGCCAATGGTGATGAACCGGTTACGGAATCGTGACCCGGATGACCGCGATATGCCATGCTCGCTGCTTTGCCTTCGTCCCTCGCCGCATGAGCAACCGCTACGACGCCGCCGACATCGAAGTCCTTTCCGGCCTGGAGCCCGTCAAGCGGCGGCCGGGCATGTACACCGACACCACCCGCCCCAACCACCTTACCCAGGAAGTCGTCGACAACGCCGTCGACGAGGCGCTGGCCGGGCACGCCAGCGTCATCGACGTGACCTTGCACGGCGATGGCAGTTGCGAGGTCGCCGATGATGGCCGCGGCATGCCGGTGGATATCCATCCCGAGGAAAAAATCCCCGGCGTGGAATTGATCCTCACCCGCCTGCATGCGGGCGGCAAGTTCAACAATCGCAACTACGGATTTTCCGGCGGCCTGCATGGCGTCGGCGTGAGCGTGGTCAATGCGCTGTCGAAAAAGCTCGAAGTCTTCATCAAGCGCGACGGCAGCGAATTCGCGCAGACCTACGCCGATGGCGATCCGACGAGCAAGCTCCAGGCGATCGGCAGCGTCGGCAAGAAAAACACCGGCACCCGGCTGCGTTTCTGGCCGGATGCGAAATATTTCGACACGCCCAAATTCGCGCTCAAACCGCTCAAGCACCTGCTGCGTGCCAAGGCGGTGCTCTGCCCCGGCCTGACCGTGCGCCTGTTCGACGAAGCCAGCAGTGAAAGGGTGGAATGGCATTACCGCGATGGCCTGCGCGACTATCTGCACGGTGAATTGCAGGGCCGTGCCTGCCTTCCAGCGGAGCTGTTCGCCGGCGCGCTGGCCCGCACCACCGAGATCGTCGACTGGGTCGCCTGCTGGCTGCCCGACGGCGGCGAACTGGTGCAGGAAAGCTACGTCAATCTGATCCCCACCGCGCAGGGCGGCACCCACGTCAACGGCCTGCGCACCGGCCTGACCGAGGCGCTGCGCGAGTTCTGCGACGTGCGCAACCTGCTGCCGCGCGGGGTCAAGCTGGCCCCCGAGGATGTCTGGGATCGCGTCGCCTACGTGCTGTCGGTCAAGCTCGCCGACCCGCAGTTTTCCGGGCAGACCAAGGAACGGCTGTCGTCGCGCCAGGCCGCCGCTTTCGTCGAGGGTGCCGCGCACGATGCCTTCGCGTTGTGGCTGCACCAGCACGTCGAGGCCGGCGAGGCGATCGCGCAGGTCGCCATCGAGCGCGCCGCGCTGCGCCTGAAAACCGAAAAGCAGGTCGTGCGCAAGAAGGTGACGCAAGGCCCGGCGCTGCCCGGCAAGCTGGCCGACTGCATCTCGCAGGATCTGTCGCGCACCGAGCTGTTTCTCGTCGAAGGCGATTCGGCCGGCGGCAGCGCCCGGCAGGCGCGCGACAAGGATTTCCAGGCGATCCTGCCTTTACGTGGAAAAATCCTCAACACCTGGGAAGTGGAAAGTTCGGGTGTGCTGGCCTCCACCGAGGTGCACGATCTGGCGGTCGCCATCGGCTGCGATCCGGGCCACGCCGCCATCGACGGCCTGCGCTACGGCAAGATCATCATCCTCGCCGACGCCGATTCCGACGGCCTGCACATCGCCACCTTGCTGTGCGCGCTGTTCCTGCGCCATTTCCCGGCGCTGGTGGCGGCCGGGCACGTGTTCGTGGCGATGCCGCCGCTGTTTCGCGTCGACGTCGGCAAGCAGGTGTTCTACGCGCTGGATGAGGAAGAAAAATCACTGCTGCTCGAACGCATCGCCAACGACAAGCTCAAGGGCGCGGTCAACGTCACCCGCTTCAAGGGCCTGGGCGAGATGAACCCGGCGCAGTTGCGCGAATCCACCATCCACCCCGACACCCGCCGCCTGATCCAGCTCACCGTCGACGACGACGACGCCACCCGCGCGCTGATGGACATGCTGCTGGCGAAAAAACGCGCCGGCGAGCGCAAGTCGTGGCTGGAGACCAAGGGCGATCTGGCCAGTCTGGAAGTCTGAATCGTGTCCGGCGCCGGCCACGGAATGCATCGTTGCGCGCAGGCGTCACGCCGGCCCATGCGCTGGCGCGCCCGATACGGTTCAATACGCGCATGAATCCGCCCGTTGCTGCATCGTCCGTCGAGGACTCGCCGGTCTCGCCGCCGATCACGCCCGAACGCGACGCCACCGCGCCGCTGAACGATGCCGCCCGCGCGGCGATGCCGGTGCTGCTGATGCTGAGCACCTGCCACCTGCTCAACGACATGATCCAGTCGTTGCTGCCGGCGATCTACCCGCTGCTCAAGGACAATTTCGCGCTCAGCTTCGCCCAGGTCGGCCTGATCACCCTGACTTTCCAGACCACCGCCTCGCTGCTGCAACCGCTGGTGGGCATCTACACCGATCGCCGGCCGCTGCCGTATTCGCTGGTGGCGGGCATGGGCCTGACCTTGAGCGGCCTGCTGCTACTCTCGCGCGCGCCCAGTTTCCCGTTGCTGTTGCTGGCGGCGGCGCTGGTCGGCTCGGGCTCGTCGGTGTTCCATCCCGAATCCTCACGGGTAGCGCGGATGGCCTCGGGCGGTCAGCACGGATTGGCGCAGTCGGTGTTCCAGGTCGGCGGCAACCTCGGGTCGTCGCTCGGGCCGCTGCTGGCCGCCTTCATCGTGATGCCGCGCGGTCAGGGCAGCGTGGCGTGGTTCGCCATCGCCGCGCTGATCGCGATGGCGCTGCTGACGCGCATCGGCGGCTGGTACGGCACCCACATGGCCGCCCATCGCAAGGCCGCGGCCAGCGCCAGCCGGCAATCGCCGGTGCCGCGGCGCACCGTGGTGGTGACGCTGACGGTGCTGATCGCGCTGCTGTTCTCCAAATACTTCTATCTGGCCAGCCTGTCGAGCTACTACACGTTCTACTTGATGGAACGCTTCCACCTCAGCGCCGAAAGTGCGCAATTGCACCTGTTCGTCTTCCTCGGCGCGGTTGCCGTCGGGACGTTGGCTGGTGGCCCAATCGGCGATCGCATCGGCCGCCGGCTGGTGATCTGGTGGTCGATCCTCGGCGTGCTGCCGTTTTCGCTGCTGCTGCCGCACGCTGACCTGTTCTGGACGACGGCGCTGACGGTGGTCATCGGCGCGCTGATCGCCTCGGCGTTTCCGGCCATCGTGGTCTATGCGCAGGAATTGCTGCCCGGCCGCACCGGCGTCGTCGCCGGCATCTTCTACGGCTTCGCCTTCGGGCTGGGTGGCCTCGGCGCGGCGGTGCTGGGCGTGCTCGCCGACCACATCGGCATCGAGCAGGTGTATCGCATCTGCGCGTATTTGCCGGCGATCGGTCTGCTGGCGTGGTTTTTGCCACGGCTGCGGCATCTGCGCTGAGGGCTTGTCGCCAGCGTCAATTGCCGCCCAGTGCCGCTGCGATCAGGGCGCGGATCGCCTGTTGCGCCGCCGGTGCCTTGCCGTCGTCCCACGCGAAAGTCTCTTCGTCCATGTAGATGCGCTGGCTGATCTCGAGCTGCACCGCATCGACGCCCCGCGCCGGATCGCCGTAATGACGGGTGATGTAACCACCCTTGAAGCGGCCATTGACGACGAAGTCGTAGCCGTCCTGTGCCGCCAGCGCGGCCTCGATGCGCCGCTGCACCGCCGCCGAACAACTGCCGCCGCTGGCGGTGCCGACATTGAAATCCGGCAAACGGCCCGCGAACAGGAACGGCACCTCGCCGCGGATCGAGTGGCCCTCCCACAGCAAAACGCGGCCGTGAACGGCGCGGATACGCTCGATCTCGGCGCGCAGGGCATCGTGGTACGGCCGCCACCAGGTGTCGACCCGTGCCGCGACTTCCGTCGCCGTCGGCAACTGGCCATCGCGATACACCGGCGCGCCGGAGAACTGCACGATCGGGCACAGGCCGGTGGTGTTCTGTCCCGGATACAGCGAGACATCGTCCGGCGGTCGATTCAGATCGATCACGTAGCGCGAGTGTCGCGGCACGATCACGCTCGCACCCATTGCGCGAGCAAACGCATACAGACGAGACACATGCCAGTCAGTGTCCGGCACCTTCCGCGCCGAGGCAGTCATGCGCGCGGCGATGGCCTCGGGCACCGCGGTGCCATCGTGCGGCAGGCTGACGAACAACGGCGTCGTGCCTTGGTGGAGGTCGAAGATGGGCATGGGGATTGGGGTGAGGCGGGAATTGGGAGTCGGGAGTCGGGAGTTGGGAGTCGGGAGTTGCAAGAATACCTGTCCTCTGTCCTCTGTCCTCTGCCCTCTGTCCTCTGCTTGGATCTGTCAAGAGTCGGTCAATCGAACCCCCACTCGTCATTGCGAGCGCAGCGAAGCAATCCAGTGTTCTTGGGGATCGCCACGCCGCTTCGCGGCTCGCGATGACGGCGATTTGTCGGGACTCGAGACTCGGGACTCGGGACTCGGAACTCGGAACCTGGAAACCGAACCAAACTCCTCGCGCCGATCGCAAGGATTCCTTCCCCCGCCCGCGGGGGAAGGACAGGATGGGGGCGCTTTTGACCTTCAAGTGCGAGCCAACACAGAGCCGCCTTGCGAACATGGCCGGTGTAATCCATCGCCCTCGGCTCGGGCCTGCCCCCATCCCAGCCTTCCCCCGCAAGCGGGGGAAGGAGAAAATCACTCCGAACTCCGAACTCGGAACTCGGAACTCGGAACTCGGGACTCGGAACTCCGAACTCGACACCCATCCACTACCCACCAACACCCTTTCTGCCCTCTGCCCTTCGTCACAAAACCCGCTCGCACGCATACGGCGCCGGATTGAGCACGGGCTCGCGGCCGCAGATCAGGTCGGCGAGCAGGTGGCCGGTGGCCAGCGACATGCTCACGCCCATCATGCCGTGGCCGGTCGCCAGCCACAGGTTGTCGCTGCGCGGGGCGCGGCCGAGGATCGGCAGGTCGTCGAAGGTCATCGGCCGCCAGCCATACCACTCCTCGCGGCGAGCGCCGGTCGGCGGCTCGCGCAGGTATTCGCCGGCGCCGCGCACCAGCGCTTCCAGGCGGGTGCGATTGAGGCTGGCGTCGTAGCCGGAGAACTCCATCGTGCTGCCGAGGCGATAGCCGCTGCCCCACGCCGTCACGCACACGCTGCGCTCGCGCAGCACCAGCGGCCTGCGCGGTGGCGCCCGCTGCGCATCGAAGGTGATCGAATAGCCCTTGCCGGGCTGGATCGGCAGGCGCAGATCGAGCTGGCGCGCCAACCGCGGCGACCATGCACCGGCGGCGAGCAGCACCTCCCGCCCGCGCTGGCGTCCTTGCGTGGTGTCGATACCGACGATGCGCCCGCGTTCACGCTGGAAGCCGAGCACGGCGCAGTCTTCGACGATCTCGCCGCCGCTGGCGCGCACCAGCCGCTCGAGTTCGGCGACGTAACGATCAGGACGCAGGCTGGCATCGTTTGGAAACAGCAGGCCACCGATCACCTCGGCGCGCAGCGACGGTTCCTCGGCGGCGATGCGCGCGCCATCCCAGACTTCGGCCTCGACGCCGACTTGCCGCAGCAGTTGCAGATCGTGCAGGTCGGCCTCACGCTGGCGCGGATCGAGCCAGGCATACAGCAAGCCGCTGGCTTCGAATTCGCAATCCAGGGCGTGATCACGCACCAACGCCTCGATCATCCGTCGCGAGGTTTCCAGCAGCGCCGACTTGGGCACCGTGGCGCCCGCGCAATCGCGCGCGTTGCAGCGACGGGCGAAGTTCCACAGCCAGCGCCACAACGCCGGGTCGAGGCGCGGGGCGACGTACAGCGGCGCGTCGGGTTTGCGCATCCAGCGCAGCGCCTTGGCGATGGTGCCCGGCGCCGCCAGCGGTTCGGCATGGCTGGGGGTGAGGGTGCCGCAGTTGCCGTGCGAGGCGCCCGATCCGATGCGATGTTGTTCGACGATGCGCACCTGCCGACCGGCGCGTTGCAATTCCAGCGCGCAGGCCAGACCGATGACGCCGCCGCCGATGATCAGCACGTCCGCCGACGGGCCCGGCGCGCTGCGCGTCGATGCGGACGGGACAGTGGCTGACGCGCCGTTCATGGCTTCCCTCGACAAGGCCCGGATGGGCGGTTTTCACCAATTGGGCGCCCGCACGCGCGCCCTTGCTGGCCGTCAGTGCGCGTGGCCGCCGGCGCCGTGCACGTGGCCGTGCGCGATTTCCTCGGCGCTGCCGGCACGCACCTCCACCACCTCGATGTCGAAGTTCAAGGTCTTGCCCGCCATCGGGTGATTGATGTCGATGTCGACCACGCTCATGCCGACCTTGTGCACGGTGACCGGGCGCGGGCCGCGCTCGGTGTCGAGCATCACCAGATCGCCGGCCTTGAGCGTGCCGTATTTGCGGAAGTGCTTTTTCGGCATCCGCTGGATCGCGTTCGCGTGGCGCGGACCATAGCCGTCGCCGGGTTCGACGGTGACGCTGAAACGCTCGCCGACCTCGCGCCCGAGCAAGGCGCTCTCGACGCCGGGGATGATGTTGCGATGGCCGACCAGGATCGCGACCGGCTCGCCGACGCGGGAATCCTCGACGATGCCACCCTGCTCGGTCACGGAGTAATGGATGCGGGCGACGGTGTTGTTTTCGATCTTCATGACGACTCGCTGGCAAAAGGGATGACGGCGGTGCATCGGCGCGGCAAGCTATGCCGCATGCAGACGGCGAACCGATCGGTGCATTATCGCGAGGCGGCGGCGAAGGTGCCAGCACGCACGTCGGCGCGACCGGTGAAGGCGCTGGCGGTGACGCTGGTTGCGGTCGCCATCGCCGCGCTCGCCGGTTGTGCCAGTCATCCGCCCCGCCAGCGGCCGGCCGGCGAGGCCGGCCATCGCATCGCGCCGATCGCCATCGTCGATGTCCCCGCGCGTGACCCGCAGCGCGCGAACGCGGTGCTGATCCGCGCCATCGGCCTGGTCGGCACGCCCTATCGCTACGGCGGCAACACGCCGCAGACCGGCTTCGATTGCAGCGGCCTGGTCAATTTCGTGTTCCGCGACATGGATCACCTCGCATTGCCGCGCACCGCCCGCGACATCGCCGCGCTGCCGGTGCCGGCGATCCGCGACGCCCATCTGGCGCCGGCCGACCTGGTGTTCTTCGGCAGCGGCCGCGTCGACCACGTCGGCATCTATGTCGGCCAGGGCCGCTTCGTGCACGCGCCCAACAGCGGCGGCACGGTGCGTCTGGACACCATCAACGGCTACTACTGGCGCGAACACTACCTCGGTGCGCGGCGGGTGCTGCGCTGAGCGCAATCGGGCCGGCGCCGCCGGGTCAGTCCGCCAGCACCGCCGCCACCGCCGCCGGCAGCCCCGGGTTGGCGCCGCGGGCGCGGCGGATCAGGCGCACGCAGCCGTTGCGGGTGTCGTCGAGGATGGCGTAGATGGTCGGCAGGAACAGCAGGCTGACCACCGTCGAGAACGCCAGGCCACCGGCAATCGCGCGCGCCATCGGGTAATACGGCGGGCCGTTGCCGCCGATCTGGGTGTTGCCCACGCACAACGGCACCATCGCCAGGATTGCCGTCCCCATCGTCATCAGGATCGGCCGCAGGCGTTCGCGGCTGCCTTCGACCAGCGCATCGAGCCGGCTCATGCCGCTGCGCCGGCGGTTGTTGATGTGCTCGATCAGGACGATGCCGTTGTTCACCACCACCCCCATCAGCACGAGAATGCCGATGAAGGCCATGATGTTGAAGGTGGTGCCGGTGAGCGCGAACAACCAGTACACGCCGAAGATCGAGAACACCACGCCGCTGAGGATCGCGGCCGGGAACAGCAGCGATTCGAAGATCGCCGCCATCACGATGTAGATCATCGCCAGGGCAATGGCGAGATTGCGGAACATGTGCGACACCGCCTCATCGTCCTGCTGGAAGGCGCCGTCGAAGCTGTACGAGTAGCCGTCGGGAAAGCGCATCGCCGCCAGCGTGCGTTCCATCGCCTTGCGCGCATCGGGCGTGGTCACCTTGTCGGCCAGATTGGCCTTGACGGTGAGCGTGGTCTGGCGGTCGGTGCGATTGATCTGGGTCGCGGCCGGCCGCGTCGACACCTCGACCAGGCTCAACAACGGCACCTGCCGGCCATCGGGCGTGCTCACCGTGAAGCGCGACAGGTCGCGCTGGCCATAGGACTGCGAACCGGCAAACCGCAACCACACCGGCACCTCGTTGTCGCCGCGCCGGAAATCATGCAGCGGCGTGCCGCGCAGGGCGATGCCGATGAAACCGGCGACATCCTGTGCCGAGAACCCGAACGCGGCCGCGCGCTCGCGATCGACGTGCACCTGCAACTCGGTGTTCTGGTCGCCGGCATCGACACGCACGTCATGCAGCAGCAGCTTGCCCTTGCCGTCGTGCACGTGCGCCAGCATCGAGACCACCTGCGCGCCCAGCCCGGCGAGTACCTGCGAGGAGTCGCCCACCAGTTGCACCTGGATGCCCTGCTGGTTGGGATCGCCGCCCGGCCCGCCACCGTTGTCGCCGATGCCAAGCTCGGCACGCGCCGACTTCGGCAAGCCCTTGCGGATCGCTTCCACCAGCGGCTTGGTCGCCGCGATCTGCTGGGTGTCGAAGCGCAGCATCGTCGCCGCGTCGCCCTGCTCGCTGTAGTACGAATAGATCTGGGTGATGTGGAAGCGCTTGCGGTTGGCCTCCAGGAACAGCTCGACCCGCCGCACTTCGTCGGACATCTGCTCTTTCGTGTACGAGCCTTTCCAGTGATAGAAGATGCGCGTCTTGCCGGCCTGTTCCTGGGCGAACATGTCGGATTTGACGAAACCGATCGGGATGAAGCTCACCGCGATGATCACGACGATGCCGGCCACGCTCCAGCCGCGATGCTCCAGCGTCCAGCGCAACAAGCGTGCGTAGCCGCGTTGCAGGCGAGGAATCAGGCCGCCTTCGGAACGCACCGTCGGCGGCGTGCGCAGGCGCGCGGCAAGCATCGGGATCAGGCTGACCGCGACCAGCCAGGATGCCAGCAACGACGCCGAAATGGTGATCGCGATCTGCGCCATGAAGATGTTGATCTGGTCGCGCGCACCGAACAACATCGGCAGGAACACGATGCAGTGGCACAGCGTGCCGGCCGAAAGCGCGATGGCGACCGCACGGGTGCCGACGATCGAGGCGCGGCGCGGATCGCCGGGAATGCGCTCGCGTTCCTGGTAGATGCTCTCCACCACCACCACCGCATTGTCGACCAGCATGCCCACCGCCAGCAGCAGGCCCATCATCGACAGGATGTTGAGGGTGACGCCGGCGAAATACATCAAGCCCAGCGTCATGATGAAGCAGATCGGGATCGCCAGTGACACCATCAGCGTCGATGCCCAGTCGCGCAGGAAGAAGAACAGCACCGCGATGGCCAGCAGCAGGCCGATGCCGCCGGCCTCGGCCAACTCGGTCAGCGACGAGGTGACATCCTTGCCGGCGTCGTCGATCACGTTGATACCGATGCCCTGAAGCTCGGGCTTGGCGCGGATCGCATCGACCTCGGCCATCGCCCGCCGGGTAACGTCGACGAGATTGGCGTTGCGTTCCTTGTAGATGTCGATGCCCACCGCCGGCTTGCCGTCGAGGCGGCGGCCGAAGCCCATCCGCTGCGGCTTGAGGTGAACCTCGGCGACGTCGCCCAGGCGCAGCCCGTTGCTGGCGATCGGCAGCTTGCGCAGCTGCTCCAGATCGGTGATCTCGCCGACCGGCTGCACGCGCAGACGGCGACCGCCATCGTCGATCTCGCCGGCCGACACCGAGAAATTGACCGCGCGCAGCCGCGTCGCCAGGTCGTTGAGGTTGACGCCATGCGCGGTCAGGCGATCGGGGTCGACGGCGATTTCGACCTCGTTGGGCGCCGCCCCGGAAACCTCGACCTTGGCCACGCCGGGCAGGCGCTCGATCGGGCGCACGAATTCCCGGTCGATCAGGTCGTAGTCTTCGCCAAGATCGCCCTTGCCGGCCAGGCGCACCTGCAGCACCGGCTGATCGGAAGTGGAGAATTTCTGCACGAAGTAGCGCTGCACGTCGGACGGCAACTGGTCGCGGATGCCGTCCATCCGCTGCCGCGCCTGCGCGGCGATGATCGCGGTATCGCGCGACCAGTCACCGAACTCCATGAACACGTTGGCGCCGGTGACGTCGGCGCTGCCGTACATGTGCTTGATCCCGCTCATCGTCGCCAGCGCCTCCTCGGTCGGGCGCAGCAAGGTGCGCTCGACTTCGGCCGGCGTGGCGCCGGTATACGGGACGTTGACGGCGACGAACGGCGGCGAGATGTCGGGCATCGCCTCCAGCGGCAGCCGCAACGAAGCGATCAGGCCGATCACCACCAGCGAGACGAAGAACATCATCGTCGTCACCGGCCGCTTGAGGCTGAACTCGGCGACGGTCATGTCGTTTCGACCCCGCCGGCGTGCGCGTCATCGCCGTCGACCGTCGCCCGCGTGCGCGCGCCCCGCGCGACGTAGTAGGCATCGGCACGGCGGTCGAGCAAGTCATAGACGACCGGGATCACCACCAGCGTCAGCAGCGTCGACACCAGCAGGCCGCCGATCACCGTGATCGCCATCGGCGAGCGCACCTCGGCGCCGTCGCCCACCGCGATCGCCAGCGGCAGGAAGCCGAACAGCGTGCACAACGTCGTCATCATGATCGGCCGCAGGCGCGAGCGCGCGCCTTCGATCAGCGCCTGCCGCTTGGCGACGCCCTCCTCACGCAACTGGTTGACCTTGTCGATCAGGATGATCGCGTTCTTCACCACCAAGCCGACCAGCAGGATCAGGCCGATGAACACCACCACCGATACCGGCGAGCGCGTCAGCCACAGCGCCAGCACCGCACCGACCAGCGACAGCGGGATGGTGAACAGGATCACGAATGGATGCAGCAGCGATTCGAACTGCGAGGCCATCACCAGATAGACCATGAAGATCGCCAGCCCGAAGGCGAACAGCAGCGAGCGGATCGAGGCGTTCAACTCCTCACCCTGGCCGCCGATGTGCATGCCGACGCCGGCGCCGAGCGGGCTGGCCGAAACCATCTGCTGCACGTCCTTGATCGCGGTGCCCAGGTCGATGCCGCGCAGGTTCGCCGACACGATCGCCACCCGCACCTGGTCGGCGCGATGGATCTCGCTGGGGCCGACCGTGCGCTGCACCTCGGCCACCGCCGACAGCGGCACCGGGTTGGCGCTGCCGGGGTTGACGATGAGGCCGCGGATGGCCTCGACCGAAGCGCGATCCTCGGGCCGGGCACGCACCAGCACGTCGATTTTCTGATCGCGGAAGTTGTACTGGGTGGCGACGTTGCCCTTGACCTTGTTGACCACGATGTCGGCGATCTGGCGTGTGGTCAGGCCGAGCGCACTGGCACGATCGGGGTCGAAGTGGATGCGGATCTCCGGATAGCCCTGCTCGACCGTCGATTTCACGTCGGCGAAGTGGGCGTTGCCGCGCAACATCTTCGCCATGCGTTTGCCGGCCTGCTCGATGGTGGCGTAGTCAGGCCCGCTGATTTCGATCTCCAGCGGCGCGGCGAAGCTGAACAATTGCGGCCGGCTGAAGTCCACCTGCGTGCCCGGATAGCCGGCCATCGTCTTGCGCAGCGATTCGGTTTCGCTGGCTTCGACCTTGGCGTTGCCGCCGTTCGCCATCACCACGGTGAGCTTGCCGATGTTCTCGCCCGATTCGGTTGGATTGGCGTCCAGCCGCGTACCGGTGCCGCTGACGCCATACAGCGTGCGCACGCCGGCATCGCCCGCATGCAGGCGCTGGACCTGGGCGACCAGTTCGTCGGTGCTGCGCAGCGGCGTGCCCGGCGGCAGTTTGACCGTCATCTCGAAGCGGTCTTGCGCCAGTTGCGGGATCAGGTCGGCGCCGAGCATCGGCACCAGCGCCATCGACAGCGCAAAGGCAATGAAGGCCGCGCCGATCACCCACGCACGATGTTGCAACGCCGCCGGCAGCAGGCGCAGATAGGCCCGTTCGGCGCGCGCATACGGTGCCATCGCCAGATCGCTGGCCTTGCGCATGATCGGGCCGACGATCGCGGACAACAGCCGCCAAATGCGCACGACCAGCCACGCGATGCCGAAGAAGCCGCCGCGCACGCCGCCGCCGATGCCGCGACCCACCGCCGCTACCGGTTTTTGCAGCGTCGAAGTCGGCTGCCAGCGCGGATGCGGTGCCTCTTCCGGGAACGCCAGCGGCGCGCGCCCTTTCAGCGAGCTGAGCATCGGGATCAGCGTCATCGCCACCAGCAGCGACATGGCAATGGCGATCGCCACCGTCAGCGCCTGATCACGGAACAACTGCCCGGCCACGCCCTCGACGAACACCAGCGGCAGGAATACCGCGATCGTGGTCAGGGTCGAGGCGACCACCGCCATGCTCACCTCGCGGGTGCCGGCAATCGCCGCCTCGACGATGCCCAGGCCGCGCTCGCGCGCCTTGGCGATCGATTCGAGCACCACGATCGAATCGTCCACCACCAGACCGGTCGCCAGCGCCAGGCCGCCGAGCGACATCACGTTCAAGCTCAGGTGCAACTGATCCATGAAGAAGAAGGTGGCGACGATCGACACCGGCAACGACAGGCCGATGACGAAGGTGCTCCAGCCATCGCGCAGGAACAGGAAGATGATCAGGATCGCCAGCAGGCCGCCGATCACCGCATCGGTCTTGACGTCACTGACCGCGTGGCGGATGAACTGCGATTGATCGTCGAAGGTGGTGATGACCACGTCCTGCGGGATCTGCGCCTTGATCTGCGCCAGCCGCTGGCTCACCGCATCGGCGGTGGCGACGGTATTGGCATCGCCTTCCTTGTAGATGGCGATCTCGACCGCTTCCTTGCCGTCGGCGCGGATGATGCCCTCGCGCTCCTTGTAGCCCTGCCGCACGGTGGCGATGTCCTTCAACCGGATCGGCATGCCGCCGCCGGCCTGGGCAGCGCCGGCGCCGGTGCTGCTTTGCACGTCGGCGGCCGCCGCCATCGCGCTGGCATCGCCGGTCGCGGCGGCAACGCGCGCCATCTGCGCGATCGCATCCTGCTGCGCGGCGTTGCTGCCGGCCTGCACCGTCACCAGCATGTTGCCGATCGCGTCGATGTTGGCGAACTGGTTGACGGTGCGCACGAGAAAGCGCTGCGCGCCCTCCTGCACCTGGCCGCCGGAGACATTGACGTTCTCCTGCTTCAGGCGGCTGATGACGGCGTCGATCGGCAGATGCAGCGCGGCCAGCTTCTGCTGGTCGATGTCGACCTCGACCTGATCCTCCAGGCCGCCGCCGACCTTGACCGCAGCGACGCCGCTGACCGATTCCAGCCGCTTTTTCAGATCCTCGTCGGCATAACGGCGCAGCGCGTTGAGCCGGCGCAGGCCGTCGGCGTCGTCGGCGACCTTGCCGCGCGGCGACAGCACCAGGCGCATGATCGGCTCGGTCGACGGATTGAAGCGCAACAGCACCGGCGGCTTGGCGTCGGTGGGCAGTTGCACGACATCGAGCTTGTCGCGCACGTCCAGACCGGCCTTGTCCATGTCGGTGCCCCAGGCGAACTCGAGCACCACGTCCGATTCGCCGGTGCGCGAGACCGACTTGAGCCGGCGCAGGCCCTTGACCACGCCGACGGCTTCCTCGACCGGCCGCGAGATCAGCGTTTCCACCTCGGTCGGCGCCGCACCCTCGAAATCGGTGCGCACGGTGAGCGTGGGGTAGCTCATGTCCGGCAGCAAGTTGACCTTGAGGTCACCCAGCGCGATCAGGCCGAACAGCACGAAGGTGATCGTCACCATCGCAATGGTGACGCGGCGGCGAGTCGCGAACTCGACCAGGCTGAAAGCGCGTTGCATCCGGTTCACCGCCGCCTCCGCTCAGTTTGCCGTCGTGTCGGCGGCTGGCGAGGCCGCCGCGGATGCATCGGCGCCGCCACCGGCGATGACGCTGACCACGCTGCCGTCGCGCAATGCCGCCTTGCCGGCGGTCACCACGGCATCGCCGACCGCCAGCCCGGCGCGAATCTCGGCCCACTGGCCATCGGTGTATCCCACGCTCACCGGCACCCGCACCGCCTTGCCGGAACGCACCGCGAACACCGCCGGTGCATCGCCGTCGTCGAGCAGCGCCACCCGCGGCACCACCAGCGCATCGGCCTTGCGGTCGTAGTCGATGCGGATGCGGCTGAACATGCCCGGCTGCAGCACGCCGGCACCATCGAAACGGCAGACCACGCGAAAGGTGCCGCTGCCGGCGTCGATCATCGGCGCGATGTGATCGACCACGCCGGCGAAGGCCTTGCCGGGCAACGCATCGACCTCCATCGCCACCGGCTGCCCGGCGCGCAGCCTGGACAGCTCGCGCTCGGGCACATTGAGCGTGGCTTGCAGCTTGCTGTCGTCGATGATGCGGATGATCGGGCTGTTGATCTGCACGAAATTGCCGACCTTGATCGACCGCTGCGCGACGACGCCGGCGATCGGCGCCGCCACATCGGTGTACGACAATTCCAGCCGCGCCATCTCGAGCGCAGCGCGGGCATTGGCGAGGTCGTATTTGATCTGGTCGTTGTCCGCCGCGCTGACCAGCCGGGCCGCGACCATTTTCTGCGAACGGTCGTAATTGGCTTGCAGCTTGTCGACCTGCGCCTGCGCCTGCTGCACTTGCAGACGCTGGCGTTCGCTGTCGAGCTTGACCAGCACCTGCCCCTTGCGCACGTGCTGGCCTTCCTCGGTGAGCAACTGCAGGACGATGCCGGAGGTCTTGGCGATCACCTGCGCCTCGTCGGGCGCATCCAGCGCCGCGGTGCCGGTGTAGCTGGCGGAGATGCCACGGCGCGTCGCCTTGGCCACTTCGACGGGCACGGCATCGGCGGCCTTCTTGTCGCCCTTGGCCGAGGCCGACGGCGAGGCCGCCTGCGCATCGCCCGGCCCATGTTTCTTGCATGCCGGCAGCGCCAGCGCGAGCGACAGCGCCAACGCCGGCACCAGCAGCGCGGTCAGACGGCGTCGCGGCGGCCGGCACCGCGCGCTGACCGCGGAGAAGGACTTGTCGTTGCCGGTCGGGGACATGGATTTCATCGCGGCCAGATTCCGTATTGTCTAGTGTTGTATTCAGGTATCACACCCGCCAAAAGGCAACGGGTCCGAACGTGCGCCATGGTGACCGCACTGGCAACGCCCTGGCTCGTGCGTGAAGTCACCGTGACGCTTGGCATATGCGCATCGGGGCGATTTGCCGAGCGCCTCCGGCCGGTGCCGGCAGGCCGTCGGCGCCGATCCGTGCGCCCGCTCGCGGCCCGACCGCGGCGGGGTCGTGCCGCGCCGGAGAGGCGGCGGTTTTGCAGCCGCGAAGGCCGGCCACGGGCGCCGATCCGTTCGGCAGGAAGTGGAGTGGATCACGGACTCCGGGCCTGCCGAACGGTCTTTGGGCTGCAAGCGATGCGAGTTTGGCTATACTTCGCCCCTCGCCCCTGCCGACGATGCCATGCGATGAAGCCGGTCGCTCCGAAATTCTTCCTCATCACCGCCGCCGTCGCGCTGGCGGTCACCGCCCTTCCCGCCTTCGCCAAGGGCGATCCGGTCGCCGGCAAGCAGTTGGTCTGGACCTGTACCGGCTGCCACGGCATCGAAGGCTACAAGAATGCCTACCCGAACTATCGGGTGCCCAAGCTGGGCGGCCAGAACGAGCAGTATCTGGTCAACGCCCTGACCGAATACAAGAAGGGCGAACGCTCGCATCCGACCATGCGCGCGCAGGCCGAGAGTTTCTCGGATCAGGACATCGCCAACATCGCCGCCTACCTGTCCAGCGTCGGCACCCCGAACGAGAAGTGAGCCCGCCGATGACCAACTCCTTTCGCCTGGCCTGCACCCATCTGATCGCCGCCGTCGCCCTGTCGACACTGGCCGGCACCGCCTTGGCCGCGCGTGGCGATGCCGCCGCCGGCGCCAACAAGGCCAAGCCCTGCGCCGCCTGCCACGGCACCGACTTCAACGCCACCGCCGACGGCCAGTATCCGCGTCTGGCCGGCCAGTATCCGGACTACATCACCCGCGTGCTGCACGAGTACAAGGACGGCGGCCGCAGCAACCCGATCATGAAAGGCATGGCCACGCCCTTGTCCGATCAGGACATCGCCGATATCGCCGCCTACGTTTCGACGCTGCCGGGCAAGCTGCACGACCTGAGCCGGATGAAGCACTGAGCCACATCCGGCGTCGGCACGAGGCCCCGCCTGGCGGGGCCTCGTCGTTTGCATCGCTCATTGCCCCGAGCAGGCCTGCTCGTAGTGCTGCTCGGCACGCTCGACGGCATCGGGATCGTTGATGTCGGCCATCTGCGCCCGCAAGTCCGGGCACGGATCGTAGGCTCCGCCACCGGTGAGTGCCTGGATCGCGCGCACCGCCTTGTCCAGCTTCGACGCCTGTACCGGCAATGCCGCGCGATACGGCCGGTCGCCACCCGGCAACAGGCCGGCGGTGCTGCGATGGGCCAGCAGATCGCGCGGCGGCGGCGCGGTTGCCGGTGCCGGCACGCGGCCGAACGGGGTGTAGCCGGTGGCGTCGACCGGCAGCGACGACACCGGGCCGGACGGCGCCGTCGGTACCCGCACCGCCTGCAAGTCCTGGCGCGGTGGTGGCGCTGGTCGCACCAGGGTCGGCGGCATCGGTACTTGCGTGCGCCTGGATGCAACGGCCGGCAGCGGCGCCGGCGGCGGCGGCGGCAGGGCTCGCGGCAGTTCGATGAACACCAGCTGCGGGCGATCACCGACCCGGCGGGCGGCCGGCGTCACCTGCATCGCCCAGCGCAGGGCCAGCAGCAGCACGACATCGACGAGGACGACGAAGGCGATGATCCAACGCCGCTCGCGGGCGGCGGCCGGATCGCGCCCGCCCCGCGCCTGCGGGGACGGAAAGAAGCGTTGCGATGCGCGGGTTCGCGGCGGCAGGTCGAACTCGCCGTCGGCGAGTTCAAGAAAGGCATCGATGCTCGCCAACGATCCACCTCCTTGGCAGGGTGCGGAAGGCTAGCAAGCGATATCGCAAGGAATCGTTAAGGCCGGGCGATGGCCTGCGCGTCAGCGATCCCGACGGTAATACGGCTGCGCGCCGCTGTCGTGGTCGGTGGCGTCGCGCACCCCGCGCAACTGCGGCAGCTTGTCGAGCAAGGTTTTCTCGACGCCGTTCTTGAGGGTGACGTCGACCATCGAGCAACCGTGGCAACCACCGCCGAAGCGCAGCCGCGCGTAGCCGTCGGCGGTGATTTCCTCCAGGCTCACCCGGCCGCCGTGCGCGGCCAGACGCGGATTGATCTCCGACTCGATCAGGTAACGTACCTGCGCATCCAGGCCGGCATCGGCCGCCGGCGGCTGGCCTTTGAGCCGGGGCGCGCGGATGTTGAGCTGGCCACCGCTGCCCGATTCGATGAAGTCGATGCGCGCGCCTTCGAAGAACGGCGCGCTGGCAGCATCCACGAACAGGGTGAAGCCCTCGCATTGCAGGCGCCATTCGCCGCCGGTCAGTTCGTCGTCGTCGCAGAACAGCAGCCGGGCATCGGCCGCCGGCGAACCCGGATCGACCGCACGCAGGGCGATGCCGGCGGCATCGCCACCCTGGCTCGACATCAGCCGCGCGAAATGCCGCGCCGCCGCCGGTGTCAATTCGAAGTCGGAGACGATCACGCCCATGGCGTTATTCTACGCCTCCACCGAGAGGACATCCGAGCCATGCCGCAGCATCCGTCGAACCCCGATCCATCCATCGGCCATGCCGCGCACGCCTTGCACGAGGCACATTGCCAGCCGCTCAAGGGGCCAGCGCACAGGCTCGCCGACGCCGAAATCGCGCGCCTTTTGGCGCAACTGCCGGGCTGGCAGCGGCTGGACGACGGCGCGGCGATCGGAAAGACCTTCATTTTCGCCAACTACTACCAGACGCTGGCCTTCGTGAACGCCCTGGCCTACGTCGCCCATCGCGAAGACCACCACCCCGACCTCGGCGTCCACTACAACCGCTGCGTCGTGCGCTATTCCACCCACGACGTCGGCGGCTTGTCGATGAACGATTTCATCTGCGCGGCCAAGGCCGAGCGCGTGCTCGCCGGCTAGGCCGCCGACTGCTCCAGGGTCACCGCCACCGCATGCACGACCGCGGCGATGCGCGCGATGCTCTGCACGCCCTGGGTGGTCAGGCCGTGCTGGCGCAGCACTTTTTCGTGCGAATCGATGCAGGCGCCACAGCCGTTGACGATCGACGCCGCCAGCGAGGCGGCCTCGAACGCGGCCTTGTCGATGCCCGGATTGGCCATCACGTTCATGCGCAGGCTGGTGCGCAGGGTCTGGTAATCCTTGTCGCCGACCAGATGGGTGAAGCGGTAGTAGATGTTGGTCATGCCCATCATCGCCGCCGCCGCGCGCACGCCGTCGCGTTCGGGCGGATCGAGCCAGTCGCTGGCGAAGTGTTCGATGGCGCCGGTCAGCGGCGCGTGGCGCGCAGCGATCGCCGACGCCAACGCCACCGCCGCGATCTGCTGCCCGCTCAGGCCCGGCGCGCCGGCCTGGCTCAGCACGGCTTCGAGGTTCAGGCGCAGATCCTTGGCGTAGGCGGGAAGCGCGGATTTGATGGTGTCGAGGGTCATGTCAGCTCCGATGAGGAAGTCGTCCGTGCGTCGCGCCACCCGTGGCTCCCTTGGACACGCTCAGGGCGGGTCAGGCTCACCACGAATGGCCGCGGCAACCCCTCTCCCATCGGGAGAGGGGTTGGAGTGAGGGCGGGCATCCGATGCGCCCGTGCCCTCATGCCGCCTTGAGCGTGTCCTCGCCCTGCTTCCAGTTGCACGGGCACAGTTCGTCGGTTTGCAGCGCATCGAGCACGCGCAGCACTTCCTCGGGGCTGCGGCCGACCGACAGGTCGGTGACATAGACGAAACGGATCACGCCGTCGGGGTCGACGATGAAGGTCGCGCGCTGCGCCACGCCTTCGTTGGCGTCGAGGATGCCCAGCGCGGTGCAGAACTCGCGCTTGATGTCGGCCAGCATCGGGAACGGCAGGTTGCGCAGATCCTTGTGATGCGTGCGCCAGGCGTGGTGCACGAACTCGCTGTCGGTGCTGCCGGCGAGCAACTGCGCGTCGCGATCGGCGAACGCCTCATTCTTCGCCGCAAACCCGGCCAGCTCGGTCGGGCAGACGAAGGTGAAATCCTTCGGATAGAAGAACAGCACCAGCCACTTGCCGCGATAGGTGTCGTTGTCGATGTCGGTGAAGGCCTTGTCGAGATCGGTCGAGACGGTGGCCTTGAGGTGGAAGCGCGGGAGTTTGTCGCCAACGGTCAGCATGGTGTTCTCCTGATGGATGGGTCGGTGTCGCCGGAAGATCGGGTTGCAGCCAAGCCGTCACCCGATCCGTGCCGTCATTGTGCAACTGCAACATTCATCATTCCAATGAATTGTCGGTATCATTACGATAGATACTGTCGATGAATGACCGAGGCCACTCATGAACCTGCGCGATCTGCACTATTTCGTTGCTCTCGCCGACCATCGCCATTTCGGCCGTGCGGCAGCGGCCAGCTTCGTCAGCCAGCCGACGTTGTCGACGCAGATCCGCAAGCTCGAAGACGAACTCGGCCTGATCTTGATCGAGCGTTCGCCGCGCAAGGTGATGCTGACGCCGGCCGGCAGCGAACTGGCCGAGCGCGCGCGGCGCATCCTTGCCGAGGTCGAGCAGCTCAAGGAAGCGGCGCGGCGCGCCCGCGACCCGGAAGCCGGCCGCGTGCGCCTGGGCATCTTTCCGACCCTGGCACCGTACCTGCTGCCGCATGTGATGCCACGCCTGCGCGCGCGCTTCCCGCGACTGGAGCTGCTGCTGGCCGAGGACAAAACCGAGGTCGTGCTCAAGCAACTGCGCGAAGGCCGGCTCGACGCCGGCGTGCTGGCGCTGCCGCAGCACGACCCGTCGCTGCACGTCGAATTCCTGTTCGAAGAACCCTTCGTGCTGGCCACGCCGGCGGCGCATCGGCTGACCCAGGCCGCGCACGAACTGCAGCTGCGCGATCTGGCCGGCGAGCACCTGCTGTTGCTCGAAGACGGCCATTGCCTGCGCGATCAGGCGCTGGACGTGTGCGCCCACGCCGGCGCCGGCGAGCACGACGGCTTTCGCGCCACCTCGCTGGAGACGCTGCGGCAGATGGTGGCGGCGGGCGTGGGCATCACCTTGCTGCCGACGCTGGCGGTCAAGCCGCCGGTGGCCGAACCCGACGGCCTGAGCGTACTGCGTTTCGCCACGCCGCCACCGAGCCGACGCATCGGCATGGTCTGGCGCAAAAGTTCGGCGATGGCCGTGGTGCTGGGCAAGATCGCCGACACCTTGCGCGAACTGCCGGCGACGTTGCTGGAGCCGCCGTCGCCCGCCGGCAAGCGCGCCCGGCGCGCACGCACCACGCAAGCGTGATGTCGCGGCGCAGCATTCAACGCATCTATCGCCGGCATCGGTGCATTCGATTTCCAAGCCACGTCGATGCGCGCTAGGCTCGGGCTGGACGCATCGACACCCATGCGCCACTCCGATCTTCACAACGCTCACGAGGCATCGCCATGAATCTGAAAGGCAGCAAGACCGAGGACAACCTCAAGGCCGCATTCGCCGGCGAGTCGCAGGCCAATCGCCGCTATCTGTACTTCGCCCAGAAGGCCGACGTGGAAGGCCACAACGACGTCGCCGCGGTATTTCGCTCGACCGCCGAAGGCGAGACCGGGCACGCGCACGGACATCTGGAATACCTGGAAGCCTCGGGCGACCCCGCCACCGGGCTGCCGATCGGCAGCACCGCCGACAACCTCAAGTCGGCCATCCACGGCGAAACCCACGAATACACCGACATGTATCCGGGCATGGCCAAGACCGCGCGCGAGGAAGGCTTCGACGAAATCGCCGACTGGTTCGAGACGCTGGCCAAGGCCGAGCGCTCGCATGCCAACCGCTTCACCCGCGCGCTGGGCGAGTTGGGCTGAGGATTTGCCACTGCATCGCCCCCGCCCAAGCCCTCCCCCGCTCGCGGGGGAGGGAGTCCATTGCCTGTCCCGCCCCCGATTTCAGCGAATGCTCGGCTCGTGTCGCGAGCCTTGCCATCACCCCGCCCCTCTCCCGATCGCAGAGAGGTCGAGTCGGAGATCATCGCGATGACCGAACCGCAATCGTCCGCGCGTGAAGGCAGCCTCGATGCGCCGACCCGGCATCCACTCGAATGGAAATCGCCGGCGTTCTGGGATCAAACCGCGCTCGATGCCGAACTCGAGCGCGTGTTCGACATCTGCCACGGCTGCCGTCGCTGCGTCAGCCTGTGCCACGCCTTCCCGACCCTGTTCGATCTGGTCGACAACTCGGCGACGATGGAAGTCGATGGCGTCGCCAAGTCCGACTACGGCAAGGTGGTCGAGCACTGTTACCTGTGCGACCTGTGCTATCAGACCAAGTGCCCGTATGTGCCGCCGCATCCGTGGAACGTCGATTTTCCGCACCTGATGCTGCGCGCCAAGGCCGTGCAGCATCGCCAGCACGGCGCGAAAGCCGCGGCGAAGCTGCTGTCGAACACGCGACTGGTCGGCAAGATCGCCTCGATCCCGGTGGTGGTCGAAGCGGTCAACTGGGGCAATCGCAACGCCAGCCTGCGCGGGGTGATGGAAAAGACGCTGGGCGTGCATCGCGATGCGCAGGTGCCGCGCTACGAAAGCCGCACCGCGCGCAAGCGGCTCAAACATCTGACGGGCGACGGCGCCGCGCAGGCGGCCGGCCCGACCACCGGCAAGGTGGCGTTGTTCGTCACCTGCTACGGCGACCACAACCAGCCGCGCATGGTCGAGGATCTGGCGGCGGTGCTGGCGCACAACGGCGTGCCGGTGAAACTGCTGCGCCGCGAGCGTTGCTGCGGCATGCCGAAGATGGAACTGGGCGATCTGGATACCGTCGAAAAATACATGCGCGCCAACCTGCCGCTGCTGGCGCAGGCGGTGGACGATGGATTCGACCTGATCGCTCCGATCCCGTCGTGCGTGCTGATGTTCAAGCAGGAGCTGCCGCTGCTGTTCCCCGACGAGGCGGATGTCATCCGCGTCAAACGCGCCTTCTACGACCCGTTCGAATACCTGATGCACCGTCACGCCGCCGGCCTGCTGAAAACGGATTTCAAGCAGCCGCTGGGCAAGATCGCCTGGCAGGCCGCCTGCCACCAGCGCGTGCAGAACATCGGCCCGAAGACGCGCGACGTGCTCAACCTCGTGCCGGGCACCGAAGTCGTCGCCATCGAGCGCTGCTCCGGTCACGACGGCACCTACGGCGTGCGCAAGGATACCTATCCGATCGCGCGCAAGATCGCCAAGCCGGTCGAGACACGCGTGAAAGCGGCCAGCCCGCAGCACTTCACCAGCGACTGCGTGATGGCCGGCGCGCACATCGCGCATGGACTCAACGACGGCACCGCCGCCGAACACCCGATCACGCTGCTGCGCCACGCCTACGGGATCTGACCGCACCATGCGCAAGCTCGCACGCACCGATCTGCTGTCGCTGGAAGCCTATGCCGAGCAGCGTGCCGCTTTCCGCGCCGACGCGCTGGCGCACAAGCGCGCCCGCACGCTGCACCTGGGCGAACACTTCACCTTGCTGTTCGAAGATCGCCTGACCGTGCAGGCACAGGTGCAGGAGATGCTGCGCATCGAGCGCATCTTCGAAGCGGCTGGAATCCAGGACGAACTCGACGCCTACAACCCGCTGATCCCCGACGGCGACAACCTCAAGGCGACCTTGCTGATCGAGTACGCCGACCCGGCGCAGCGCGCCCGCGAACTGGCACGTCTGCACGGCATCGAACATGCCCTGTTCGCCCAGATCGAACGCCACGGCCGCGCGCAAACATTTGCCGACGAGGATCTGGCGCGCAGCGATGCCGGCAAGACCTCGGCCGTACACTTCCTGCGCTTCCAGTTCGCTGCCGCACAGATCGCCGCCCTGCGCGCCGGCGCGGCGCTGGCATTCGTCGTCGACGATGCACGGATGCCGCTGACGGTGACGGTGCCGGCCGAATTGCGGGCGCAGTTGCTGGCCGATTTTTCCGCGTAGGCGACCAGGCTGACGCGCCGCCGCGATCGGCAACGAACCGACGGACGCGGCACAATGCCGCTTTCGCCATCGGAGAGCCCATCATGCGCAAGCGCCTGTGCCTGCTGATCGCCATCGCCCTGACGTGCACGAGCGCACTGGCCGCACCGCCGCCGGCATCGCCACCGGCGATGGCGACGCTGACCCCTTCGACGTGGTCGCCGGTCGATGCCGCCGGCGGCATCGACCTGACCGGCATGGACAGCCAGGTCGCGCCCGGCGACGATTTCGACCGCTACGCCAACGGCCGCTGGGAGGCGCAGGCGGAGATTCCCGCCGACCGCGCCAACATCAGCGTCTTCTACGCCATCTTCGCGCGCGCCGAGCAGCGCAAGACGGAACTGATCGACGCGCTGGTCGCCAGCCACCCGGCCGCAGGCACCGATGCCCGCAAGATCGTCGATTACCACGCCGCCTACATGGACGAGGCGATGATCGAACGCCGCGGCCTGGCGCCGCTGGCGCCGACGCTGGCGCGCATCGACGCGATCGCCAACGCGCACGATCTGGCGCGCGCGCTCGGCCAGCAGATGCGCGCCGACGTCGATCCGATCAACAACACCCACATGCACACCAGCCACCTGTTCGGCCTGTTCGTGGCGCAGGCGCTGGAAGATCCGTCGCGCAACATGGCCTACCTGCTGCAGGGCGGTCTGGGCATGCCCGATCGCGATTACTACCTGTCCAGCGATCCGGCGATGATCGGTTATCGCGAGAAGTACCGCGCCTACGTCGCCGACCTGCTGGCGCTGGCAGGGCTGAAGGACACGGCGCTGCGCGCCGACGGCATCGTCGATCTGGAAACGAGGATCGCCACCGCCCACGCCAGCCTCGTCGCCAGCGAGGACGTGCACAAGGCCAACAACCCGTGGCCGCGCGACGCGTTCGCCAGCAAGGCGCCGGGGCTGGATTGGGCGACGTTCTTCAAGGCCGCCGGGCTCGATGGCGAGGCGACGATCGACCCGTGGCAGCCCGATGCCGTGCGCAGCCTGTCGGCGCTGGTCGCCAGCCAGCCGCTGGCGGTCTGGAAGGACTGGCTGATCTTCCACGCCATCGACGACAACGCCAGCCTGCTGCCCAAGGCCTACGTCGACATGGCGTTCCAATTCCACGAGCACGTGCTCAGCGGCACGCCGCAGCAGCAGCCGCGCTGGAAGCGCGCACTGGCCGCGCTCGATGCCGACCTCGGCGACGCCGTCGGCAAGCAGTACGTCGCCCGCTATTTCCCGGCCTCGTCGAAGCAGCAGGTGCAGCAGATGGTGGACAACCTCAAGCTCGCCTTCGACGAGCGCATCGCCGCGCTCGCCTGGATGAGCCCGGCCACCAAGGCGCGTGCGCACGAGAAGATCGCCACCTTGCAGGTCGGCGTGGGCTACCCGGAACACTGGACCGATTATTCCGGCCTGGACATTCGTCCCGACGACGCGCTCGGCAACCATCTGCGTGCCGAGGAGCACGACTATCACCGGCAACTGGCCAGGCTCGGCGCGCCGGTCGATCGCGGGCAGTGGTGGATGACCCCGCAAACCGTCAACGCGGTGAATCTGCCGCTGCAGAACGCGCTCAACTTCCCGGCGGCGATCCTCGACGAGCCTTTCTTCGACCCCAAGGCCGATGCCGCGGTGAACTACGGCTCGATCGGCTCGATCATCGGCCACGAGATCAGCCACAGCTTCGACAGCTCCGGCGCCGAGTTCGATGCGCAAGGCAGACTGGTGAACTGGTGGACGCCGGCGGACATGGCCCACTTCCAGCAGGCGACCGCCAAACTGGCCGCACAATACGATCAGTACGAGCCGCTGCCGGGCCTGCATCTGAACGGCCAGCAGACTTTGGCCGAGAACATCGCCGACCTCGCCGGCCTGGTGGTGGCGTGGACGGCCTACCAGAAATCGCTCGATGGCAAGCCGGCACCGGTGATCGCGGGCATGACCGGCGCCCAGCGCTTCTTCCTCGCCTATGCGCAATCGCGGCGCGCCAAGGCGCGCGAAGCCGCCTTGCGCCGGCAGGTGGTGACCGACGGCCACGCCCCGGGCCGCTGGCGGGCGCAGACGGTGCGCAACGTCGATGACTGGTATGCGGCCTTTCCGGTCAAGGCCGGGCAAGGGCTGTTCCTGCCGCCGAACGATCGCGTCCGCATCTGGTGACGGCGCCGCCCGCGGCGGCAGCGGCAATCGTCATTTCCTTGCGGAAAAGGCGTAGATTGGAGGTAACTGCCGGTCGCCACGACGGGGGGGCCATGAACATCACCGGTTTGCCAGCACGCAGCGATCGCCACGCCGGCGGCTGGTCCGATGCCCTCGGCATCGGCCTGCCCGACGCGATCACCTGCCTGGGTTGCCTGTGGGTGTGGCTGCATCCGCTCGCATTCGGGCCCGATGCGGTGCGTTGCGTGGTGCTCATGCTGGTGATGGAGTTCTTCCTGATCCACGCCACCGGTTTTTACATGTGCATCCCGTTCCTGATCCATTTCCGCCGCCGGGTACGCATCGCCATGCTGGTGGCGCTGTGCGCGCTGTACTTTCTGCTGATCGCATCGTTCGCCTCGACCTTCCATGTCGTCTGGCCGTATTTCGCCTTCGCCTGGATGACGGTGGCGAAGATCGCGTGGATCGTGCGCAACCGCCGCATCACCGCCGACGAGCAGATCTGGATCGTCGGCAACTGGGCGGTCTCGGTGGTGGCTTATCTGGGCGCGGTGGGCATCGGCGCCATCCTCGCCATGCCGCATCTGGGCATCACCACGGAACTGGCGGCGAGTTTGCACCTGCCCGGCCACGGCGAATGGATCGACGAGCCGCATCGCGCGGTCGCCTCGGCGGTGATGTACTTCGCCGCGCTGGCCGCGTTCAAATGGCTGTACCTCGCCATGCGCCGCCGGCAACAGGGGCCGCGACGGTCGCCGGTCGCCGGTGGCATCGCCGGCGATACCCTTGGACGGGCGTGAAGCGCAGGGCATCGCCGCCGTGATGATGGCCGGGGTACGCAGCGGCTTGGCATCGCCATGCGCATCCAGGCCATGACTTGCTCGCCGGCACGGGCTCGACGCGAATCGACGCCGCCACCGCAGCGGCGGCAGCGACCGGCCGGTACCGCCGCAAGCCATTGCCGGCGACCATGACGACAGCGCAGCGATCGCGTCGTCGGAACTGCGACCGGATGCGCCGTCGAGCGGCGCGATTCCCGCTAGTCTTGCCGCGCCCGCGCGCCGCCGGTTGCTGGCGGCGCAAGTGACCACGCTGCCACCCGCCGCCATGCACGAAGCCGAGTTCGTTCTCAAGACCACGCCACCGCGGCTGCCGCGCACGGCCCTCGACCGCGAGCGGCTGACCCGCATCTGGGAAGCCGTGCGCGACCGCACCGCGATCACCGTGGTCGCCCCGGCCGGGTTTGGCAAAACCGTCGCCCTCGTGCACTGGCGCAAGCATTGGCTGGCCGACGGCGCGCTGGTCGCCTGGCTCAGCGCCGATCGCAACGACGATCCCGCGCGCTTCCATCTGGGCCTGCTGTACGCCATCCGTGCCGCCAGCGGGCGCCCGGCACTGAATACCTCGGCCAACGAGGAGATCGGCGGCGGCGATCCGGGCATCGAGATGCTGACCGGCCTGCTCGCCGAAATCGCCGGCATCGGCCAGCCGACCGTGCTCGTGGTCGACGATGCCGAGCGCCTGCCGGAAGCCAGCGCACGCTCGTTGTCGTACCTGCTGTGCAACGCGCCGCCCAACCTGCACGTGGCGATCGGCACCCGCCTGCCGCTGAGCCTGCGCACCGGCGAACTGGCCGCCAAAGGCAACAGCGCGGTGCTGAAAGTCGACGACCTGCGTCTGCGACCGGAAGAGACGCTGGCGATCGTGCATCGCCGCTTCGAGCAGCGCCTGAGCATCGACGATGGCATGCGCCTGCACGAGGCCACCGAGGGCTGGCCGATCGGCCTGCAACTGGCGATCGCGACGATCGAATCGGCGAGCGATCTGGCGGCGGCGATCCACTCGCTGTCGGGCCGCCACGGCGACATCGAACGCTACTTCGTCGAATCGCTGTTCGCCAGCCTGTCGGCGCCGATGGCCGACTTCCTCGTGCGCATCGCCATCCTCGACCGCATCAACGCACCGATGTGCGCAGCGGTCACCGCCTGCGCCGATGCCGCCGAACGGCTGCAGCGCCTGCTGCACGACACGCCGATGCTGATCGCGGCCGAATTGCAGGGCTGGTACCGGATGCACCCGCTGGTGCGCGACTTCCTGCTCGCCCGCTTCGAACGGCTGCCGACGTCCACGCAACAGGCTCTGCACCAGCGCGCCTGCGACTGGTTCGCCGACCACCGGCACTTCCCGGAGGCCGCCGCGCATGCGCTGGCCGCCGGCGCCGAGGCGCTGGCCAGCACCTATGCGGTGCAGTCGCTGTGGACGTTGCGCGCGCAGGGCAAGTTCGCCGAAGCCCAGGCCTGGCTGCAACGCATTCCGCCGGCGATGATCGCCGGCGACACCCACCTGCGCCTGCTCGCGGCGTGGGCCGACGCGCTCGGCGAGCGCAATGGCGAGGCGTTCCGCGTCGCCCTGGGCATCCTCGACGATCCGGCCACCGAGCCGGCGACGCGCTTCATCGCCGCCCTCGTCGCCTCCAGCGCGACCGGCTATTCCGACCATGTCGGGCTGGTGCCGGAGTTGTTCGCACGCTGGCAGGAATTCCCCGCCTGCGTCACCGAGCCGACCTGCGAAATCGCCTGGCGCAATGCGCTGGCGCATTACCAGATGCATGCCGGGCGCACCGATCAGGCGCGCGCCATCCTCGCCGTGCTGCCACGCGGCATCCATGAGGACGCAGCGATGCTGGCGCTGTCGTACCGCACCATGCTGCTCGGCCTGACCCACTTGTGGGACGGCGCCGCCTGGAAAACCGAAGACCTGCTGCGGCCGGCGCTGCTCGAGGCCGAGCGCCGCAACGGCCGGCGCAGTCTGGTCGCCAGCATGTTCGCCGCGGTACTTGCGCCGGCGCTGCTCGAACGGGGCCAGCCGGCGGCGGCGCAGGCGCTGCTGGCCGATCGCCTGGACGTGATCGAACGCACCAGCTTTCCCGACGCCGTGCTGCTCGCCCATCGCACGCTCACCCAGCTGGCGCTCGATCGCGGTGAGGTGCGGCGCGCACTGGCCTTGCTCGACAACCTCGAACTGCTGGCCCAGCAGCGCGCACTGCCGCGTCTGGCGGCGCAGGCGCTGGCCGGCCAGATCCGCATCCACGCCCTGCACGGCAGCGGCGATACCGCACGCCTCGTGCACCGCCTGGATGCGCTGGCGGTCGCGTTCGACCGCCCGGAGTTGTTGCCGTACCGGCCGCAATATCGCCTCGCCAGCGAAATCGCCAAGGCCTGTGTCGCGATCGCCGGCGAGGATCGCGCGGCGACCACCGGACATCTGGACGCCGCCGAGCGCTGTGGCCGCGAACTGCAACGCCAGCGCGGCTTGCTCACCGTGCGCGTGTTGCGTGCGGTATGCGCCCGCCAGCACGGCGATCCGAACGCCACCGCGCTGCTGATCGCAGCGCTGGACACCCTGCCCGAAGATCTCGCCGCACGCGCCGCCGGCGAGATCCATCCAATGGCGGCGCAGATGGTCGCCAGCCTGCATCGCGCCACCCGCGGCCTGCGCGCGGTCGCGGTCGCGCCGCCGCCAGCCGAGGAACCCGCGGCAGCCGTGCACGCGAAAGCGACGGCGCGACGCGGGCCACTGACCGGCAAGGAAGCCGAAGTGCTGGCGCAACTGGCGCACGGGATGACCAACAAGCAGATCGCACGCGCGCTGGACATCAGCGACGAGACGGTCAAGTGGCACGTCAAGAACCTGTGCGGCAAACTCTCCGCCGGTACCCGTCGGCACGCCGTCGAACGCGCCCGCCTGCTCGGTCTGGTGGGCTGAGCCGGCGCCCGCGGCCGCCAGCCAATGCACCGACGATGCGCGCATGGCACGATGCGCCCGCGGCGTCGCCGCAGACCCATCCTGCCGTCGAGGAGCGCTGCCGAATGGACGCACATACGGATCCCGCACACCCGCCGCTGCCCGTGCTCGAAAGCGAGCGCTTGCGCTTGCGCGCGCCGCACGCCGCCGATCGCGATGCCTTGTTCGCGTTGTTCTCGGAACCGGAGGTCGTGCGCTACTGGAGCACCCCGGCGTGGTCGGAGATGGCCGCCGCCGACGCCTGGTTCGGCCGGCAGCAAGGCAGCCTGCTCGCCGGCACCGGCATGACCTGGGCCATCGCCCGTCGCGACGACGACGTCTTCATCGGCACCGTCAGCCTGCATGCGATGTTCCCGGAACAGGCACGGGCCGAAATCGGCTATACCCTGCATCCCTCGCACTGGCATCGCGGGCTGGCGCGCGAGGCGGTGCGCCGGGTGCTGCGCCACGCCTTCGACGCGTTGCACCTGCGCCGCATCGAGGCCGATACCGACCCGCTCAATGCCGCTTCGTGCAAGCTGCTGCAAGCGCTGGGCTTCGTCCGCGAAGGCCTGCTGCGCGAACGCTGGTGCGTCGGCGGCACGACCGCCGACACCGCACTGTATGGCTTGCTGAAGGAGGACTTGCGATGACCGGTGCGCGAACGTTAGCCGCCGTGGCGATCGCCGCCGCACTGGCAGCGACGGCGTCGCCGGCATCGGCCGACGACAACCCGCCGCCCTTCGACCGCCCCGGCATCGGCTTTGCGTCGGCGGTATTGCCCGCCGGCAGTTTCGATTGGGAACAAGGCCTGCCCGACCTGCAACGCGACGGCAGCCGCGGCGACCACGCCACGACGTGGACAGCCGATACGCTGTTCCGCTTCGGGCTGACGCCAACGCTGGAACTGCAATTGTCCGGCTCGCCGTGGAACCGCAGCGACGTCAGCAGCGCCGGCGTGCACAGTCACGCGCAAGGCGCCGGCGATGCCGCCATCGGCCTGAAATGGGCGCCGGCTCTGGCCAGCAAGCGCTGGAGCCTGGCCCTGCTCGGCGTGGTCAGCGTGCCCATCGGTTCGGCCGCATTCAGCGCCGGCCACACCGTCACCTCGCTGGGCGCCGCCGCCACCGCCGACCTGGGCGACAATCGCTCATTGGAGTTCTACGGCAACCTCGACCACGGCGCCGGCCAGAACACGTGGACGCTGGCGGCCAACCTCGGCTTTCCCATCCACGGCAACCTCGCTGGCTACGTCGAAACCGCCCACACCGCCGGCGGCGGGCCGACGAGCGCATTGGTCGGCGCCGGCCTGGCATGGCTGCTGCACGGCCGCGTGCAACTGGATCTGTACGCCGATGCCGGCCTGACCCGATCCAGCCCGGACTATCTGGCCGGCTTGGGCGTATCGGTGTTCTTCGGCCAATAGGCGGCATCGGCGCGCCGTCATGAAAAGCCCCTCCGAAGCGGGGCCTGTCCATCCTGCCGTGGCAGCGGCATACCCGTCCCGGCGCACGTTCGCGTGCGGCTCGGGATGGGTTCATCACCGACTCACCGGCCGGCCATCACCTTGACCATTTCCAGACACTTGTTGGAATAGCCCCACTCGTTGTCGTACCACGCCACCAGTTTGACGAACTGCGAATCGAGCGCGATGCCGGCGTCGGCGTCGAAGATCGATGTGCGCGCATCGCCGACGAAGTCGGTGGCCACGACCTTGTCGGTGGTGTAGCCGAGCACGCCCTTGAGCGCGCCTTCGGACTGCGCCTTCATCTCGGCGCAGATCTCGGCGTAGGTCGCGGGCTTGTCGAGTTCGACGGTCAGGTCGACCACCGAGACATCCGAGGTCGGCACCCGGAAGCTCATGCCGGTGAGCTTCTTGTTCAACTCCGGGATCACCACGCCCACCGCCTTGGCGGCGCCGGTGGAGGACGGGATGATGTTCTCGAGGATGCCGCGGCCGCCGCGCCAGTCCTTGTTGGACGGGCCATCGACGGTCTTCTGGGTGGCGGTGGCGGCGTGCACGGTGGTCATCAGGCCGCGCTTGATGCCCCACTTGTCATTGAGCACCTTGGCCACCGGGGCCAGGCAGTTGGTGGTGCAGCTGGCGTTGGAGATGATGTCCTGGCCGGCGTACTTGCCGTGATTGACGCCGAACACGAACATCGGCGTGTCGTCCTTCGACGGTGCCGACAGCAGCACCTTCTTCGCGCCGGCAGCCAGATGCTTGCTGGCGCTGGCCTTGTCGAGAAACAAGCCAGTGGATTCGATCACCACGTCGGCATCGACCTCGTTCCACTTCAGGTTGGCCGGATCGCGCTCGGCGGTCAGGCGGATGCGTTGGCCATTGACCACGAGAAAGCCGCCGTCGATCGCTACCTCGGCCTTGAAGCGGCCGTGCACCGAGTCGTATTGCAGCATGTAGGCGAGGTAGTCGGGTTCGAGCAGGTCGTTGATGGCGACGATCTGGATGTCGTTGCCGAAGTTCTGCACGGCCGAGCGCAGCACGTTGCGGCCGATGCGGCCAAAACCGTTGATCGCGACCTTGATCGCCATGATTGACTCCTCGCATGAAGGGTTGCTGAAAAGGGCCGACGCCGGCACCGTTGGCGCGTCCGTGGCTGCCGTATTTTAACCCTTGCGACCGATGCGTCCCACCCCCGCCCACGCGAACCTGCGGACATGAGCTGATGCGCGCTGCCACCGCGAGTTTTCTCATCGCCCTGCTGTGCCCGGCGCTGGCGCTGGCATGGGGGCCGCAAGGCCATCGCATCGTCGCCCAGATCGCCCAGGATGGGCTGAACGCCAGGGCGCAGGCGGCGGTCGCCGGCTTGCTGGCCGGCGAGCGCAATCCCACCCTCGCCGGCGTCGCCAATTGGGCCGATGAGCTGCGTTATCGCGATCCGGATCTGTTCCGTCGCACTTCGCACTGGCACTACGTCGACTTCCGCGGCGGCGATTGCAATTACCAGCCCGCGCGCGATTGTCCGAACGGCGATTGCGTCATCGCCGCCACCGAGCAGCAATTGCGGCTGCTCGGCGACATCCAACAGCCCCGCGAAGCGCGAGTGCAGGCGCTGAAGTTCGTCGTCCACTTCATCGGCGACATGCACCAGCCGCTGCATGCCAGCAATCACGATGATCGCGGCGGCAACGATTACCAGATCCACGTCTACGGCCGCGGCACCAATCTGCACCACGTCTGGGACGGGCTCATCATCGGCCGCGACGGTTTCGATGCCAGCACCGAAGCGACACGCCTCGAACAGACGCCCATCACGCGCAAGCAGTTGCGCATCGACGCCAACGCGCCGCAGCGCTGGGCCGAACAATCCTGCCGCCTTATCGACGCCGATGAACTGTACCCGCCCAGCCACCGCATCGAGCACGAATATCTGGACAGCCATCGCCCGCTGGCCGAACGGCAACTGCATCTGGCCGGGGCGCGGCTGGCGGCCGAACTCAATGCGGTGTTGGGCGGCGAGCGTACCCGCTAGCCTCGACACCCGCCGGTGCAATCCTGCGCCACTGGCGCTCAGTTTGCCGGTGGCGCCGGTGGCGCGGGTGTCGCCGGCGGTGGCGGCGGTGGCGGCGCCATTCCCGGCATCGCAGGCGGCGCCGGCGGCGGCGGTGGCGCCATTCCCGGCATCGCAGGCGGTGCCGGCGGCGGCAGGCCGGGCGCAGGCGGTGGTGGTGGCGGCGGCGCCTGGGTCACGGTCGCCGCGATCTGGTAGATCGGCCGCGCCGCGGTGCCCTGCGCGTCGTTGAACTGGATGGCACCGGCCTTGCCCAAGGTCAGGCGCAATGCCGGATGACCGATGACATGGCGTTCGTCGCCGCTGAAGACGTCGCCGGCGATACGCACGAATTCGGTCGCGCCCACGGACTCGGGGGCGACCCGGAACGTCATGCCCCAGGCACGGCCGCCGTCGTCGATCCGCACCATCGCCTCGTCGCCGGCGCGGGCGATCACGACCGGATGCGCGATCGCCTTGCCATCCACGCTCATCGCCAGCGCGATCTTGTAGAACGGCGCGCGGCCTTCGGGCGGCACGGCCAGCGCAGCGGCGCCGTGGCGTGCCGACTCGTGGGCCGCCAACGCAAAGCCGGTGGTCGCGACGGCGGCGAGGGCGATGACGATCGCGCCGGCGATGCGGGTGCGACGTGATGGGCGAACGTGGCTGAGCAACATGATGCGCTCCTTCAGGGGTGGCAACGGATTCCACGAACAACCCATCGGCAACGCGCCGGCGGTGACGTGGGCCTTGAGCAGGGCGGTCGCGTAACACTGCCGCGAGGCCGATTGCGTGCGCAGCACCGCCGCATCGCAGGCCAGTTCGAGGTCGCGGCGGAAGCGCCGCGCCGCCCAATGCACGATCGGGTTGAACCAGAACAGCACGCGCACCACCGCGCACAGCGCCAGCGCCCACGGATCGCGCCGACGCTGGTGCATGCGCTCGTGGGCAAGCACGAGACGTTGCTCCTCGGCGCTGTAATCGCGCTCGAAGGTCGCCGGCAGCACCAGCTTTTGCCGCAGCACGCCGAGCACCGCGGGCACTGCATCATCCGCATCGGCGCGCCACAGGCCGCGCTCGCCGCGGCGCAGTCGCAAACGCGCGAGGTAGTGGCGCTGTTGCAGCACCAGCATCGCCAGCACCACGCCCGCGCCGAGCAGCCAGATGGCGAGCAGCCAGCGATCGGCGGCGGCGACGCGAACCGCAGCAGCAACGCTGACCATGACCGACGCCGCCGTCGGCACCTTGCCTGCCGCTGCTTCCGTCACCATGGATACCGTGCGCGGCAATGAAAACGCCGCCGCGAGCGCCGCCAGCGGCACCACCAGCCACAACCGATACGCGATTTCGGCTCCAAGCAGCCGTTGCAGCGGTCGGCGCAAAAGCAGCACCGCCAGCGTCGCGGCCGTGGTCGCCGCCGTCGCCGCGAACAACCATGCCAGCAACTCAGTGCTCATCGTCGATCTCCGCGATCAGCTTGCGCAGTTCGGCGATGTCCTTCTTCGACAACTTGCGGTGCTCGGAAAAGTGCGCCACCAGCGGCGCGACACGGCCACCGAACAGGCGATCGAGCAAGCCCTCGCTCTCGCCCTGCACCCACTGCGCGCGTTTGAGCACCGGCGCATACAGATAGCGCCGACCATCCTTGTGCGCGCGCACCGCACCCTTGTTCAACAGCCGGTTGAGCAGGGTCTTGATGGTCGCTTCCTGCCAGTCCTGCGCCTTGGCCAAGGCCATCACCACCTCATCGGCCGCCAGCGGACTGCGCTGCCAGAGCAGTTCCATCACCACCGATTCGGCGTCGCTGATGCGCATCGCGGGCATACTCCGGGCAATCGTTTACATCCGTAATTGAATTACAGATTACGCCTGTAATCGTGGATGTCAAGCGTGCTGCGAAGGCGCGGCGCTACCCGCAGCAGCGGCCTGCACGACCAGGCCCTACGCGCGTGGATCGGCCGCTCTGGCGGCGGCCAGCATCCGTCCCATCCGCTCGTGGATCAGCGTGATCGCTTTGAGCGGCCGGATCATCACCTTGAAATCGACGATCTGGTCGGCGTCGTTCCAACGGATCAGGTCGATGCCGTCGACCTCGATGCCGTCGATCGCAGTCATGAATTCCAGCGCCGCCTCGCGCTCGTCGACGATCTGCCGCACATAGCGGAACGAGTCGTTGCCGAGCACTTGCAATGCGGCGGCCAGATATGCGGTGACGATCGCGCGGCCGCGTTGCGGGGTGTGCACGACCGGCGAATGGAACACCACGTCATCGGCAAGCAATGCCGGGATGCCGGCGGCATCGCGTTCACGCACGAGGCGATGCCAGTGATCCAACGCGGCCGGCCGCACCGCCCGCCCGGTCATTGCGCGCGCCGGAAACGCACGATCAGGATCGACGAACCCGGCGGCGAGTCGAAGTTTTGCGGGCGCACGCCCGGGCCGAACTGGAATGCCATCGTCAGCTCGTCGCCGGCGAACCGGTACAGCACCGGCACCGTGCGGCTGGCGTGCGGGCCGTGGTCGCATTGCAGATCCATCCGCGCCGGCGTGCCAGAATAGGTGATCTGATAGGTGCACACATCACCGGCAAAAGCGTAGCGGTTGCCAGACAAGGTCATGCTGGCGCCGTCGACGTCCGCAACGCCCTGACCACCGCGCTGCGCGCTCGCCACCATCCATTGCCCCGCCAGTTGCGCGGTCGGCGGCACATCCGGTTCGACCGCCGCGTACTGGCGGGCACCGGCCAACGGAATGGCCAATAGCGCCGCGGTCGCTGCGACGAGCGGGCACAAGCACTGATGACGACGGCGGTCATGGACGACGGGCGCTGCGGGCATGGCAATCCTCCACGGTCGATGGCGATGTCCCGGTCACGCCGGGGCGTGATCGCAGTGTAACGGCACCGGCACGCCTGTGCCGCGATGCCGCATCCCGCGCGCAGGACGGTGCCGATTTCACTTGCGTATCCCGTTTCCGCCCTGCCTCCCGATTCCGTTCGTGGTGAGCGCGTCGAACCATGGACGGAATTTCGGGAGACTCGCGCACGCAGCTTGCAGCCCACGCGACCGGCAACCTCGGATCCATATCCGGGCGGCCATGCCACGCATGCATCACCCCAGCGCCTGCACCGCCTCCACCACCTTGTCGACGGCGAAACCGAAGTACGGGAACAATACCTCTGCCGGCGCCGAGGCACCGAAGCGGTCGATGCCGATCACCGCGCCGTCCAGGCCGACGTACTTGCGCCAGTAATCGCTCACGCCGGCTTCGATCGCCACTCGCTTGCGGCACCAGCCCGGCAGCACGCCTTCACGCCATTCCAGCGGCTGGCGGTCGAAGGCTTCGGTGCAGGGCATCGACACCACGCGGGCCTTGACGCCTTTCGCGGCCAGCGCGATCGCGGCCTGCCTTGCCAATTCCACTTCCGAACCGGTGGCGATCAGGATCGCGTCGAACTTCGCTTCGAGCGGGTCGCTGAGCACATAGCCACCGCGTTCGATGTCGGCGACTTGCTGCGCCGTGCGCTGCTGGTGCGCCAATTTCTGCCGGGTGAACACCAGCGCGCTCGGGCCTTCGCGGTGCTGGATGGCGACCTTCCACGCCACCGCCGATTCGACTGCATCGCACGGACGCCACAGGTCGAGATTGGGGATGTGGCGCAGCGATGCCACCTGTTCGATCGGCTGATGGGTCGGGCCGTCTTCGCCGAGGCCGATGGAGTCGTGGGTGTAAACGTGAATCGAATGTGCCGGAATCAGCGCGCTCATGCGCACGCCGTTGCGCGCGTAATCGGAGAACACCAGAAAGGTGGCGTCGTAGGGCAGGAAACCGCCGTGCAGCGCCAGCCCGGTGGAGATCGCGGTCATGCCGAACTCGCGCACGCCGTAGTGGATGTAGTTGGCCGGCTCGACGCCATCGAGCACGTTCTTCGAGCCATTCCAGATCGTCAGGTTGGATTCGGCCAGATCCGCCGAGCCGCCGATCAGTTCCGGCAGCAGCGGGCCGTAGGCGTCCAGCGCCATCTGCGAGGCCTTGCGGGTGGCCACTTCCGGGCCGGCGGCCTGGGTCTTGGCGATGTAGGCATCGGCGGCAGCGGCGAAGTCTTCCGGCAATTGCGCGTGCGAACGGCGCACGAGTTCGGCGGCCAGTTCGGGATACTGCTTCGCGTAGCGGTCGAACAGCGCGTTCCACGCATCCTCGCGCACGCGGCCGGTGTTGCCGGCGCGCCAGCCGTCGTAGATCTCCGGCGGAATCTCGAACGGCGCATACGGCCAATGCAGGTTGGCGCGTGCGGCGGCGAGCTCGTCCTTGCCCAGCGGTGAGCCGTGCGCGGCTTCGCTGTCCTGCTTGTGCGGGGCGCCGAAGCCGATGATGGTGCGGCAGCAGATCAACGTCGGCTTTTCGGTTTCCGCCTGCGCGTGCAAGATCGCCTCGCGGATGGCGGCCGGGTCGTGCCCGTCGACGTCGCGGATCACCTGCCAGCCGTAGGCCTCGAAGCGCGCCGGGGTGTCGTCGGTGAACCAGCCCTGGGTATGGCCGTCGATCGAGATGTGGTTGTTGTCCCAGATCGCCACCAGCTTGCCCAGGCCGAAGGTGCCGGCAAGCGATGCGGCTTCGTGCGAGATGCCTTCCATCATGCAGCCATCGCCCATGAATACCCACGTCATGTGGTCGACGATGTCGAACTCGGGGCGGTTGAATTGCCGCGCCAGCAATTTTTCGGCGAGCGCGAAACCGACCGCGTTGGCGAAGCCCTGGCCGAGCGGCCCGGTGGTCGTCTCCACGCCCGGGGTGTCCTTGCGTTCCGGGTGGCCGGGCGTCATCGAATGCAGTTGCCGGAAGTTCTTCAATTGCTCCATCGGCAGGTCGTAGCCGGACAGGTGCAGGCAGGCGTACTGCAGCATCGAGCCGTGACCATTGCTGAGGATGAAGCGGTCGCGGTTGAACCACTTCGGGTTGTTCGGGTTGTGCTTGAGGAAGTCGTTCCACAGCACCTCGGCGATGTCGGCCATGCCCATCGGCATGCCCGGATGGCCGGAATTGGCCTTCTGCACCGCATCGGCGGCGAGGAAGCGGATGGCGTTGGCGAGATCGCGACGGCTGGGCTGGGTCATGGGTGGGTATCGATGCGGGGCGGCGTGGGTGTGGGCGGCTGGCGGGATGGTGGGTATCGGCAGGGACGACCGTTTTCCCACATCCGACGCGGCGCGCCACCTTCTCCCGGAGGGAGAAGGAAAGGCCATTGTCCCATTCCGGCGGCGGACTGTCGCGGCGGACGTGGCGCGGCGCTCAATCCGGATACAGCGGCGGCAGCGGGTCGGGCGTGGCGGCCGATGCCGGTGCGGCGGCCCAGCGCGCGCCGCCGACGAAGGCGACGTGCAGCGCCGCCAACGCGGCCGGCGACGCCTTGCCGTCGCCCTGCCAGCGGGTGGCTTCGAAGTCCAGCACGGCCCGGCGCTGCTCGGGATCGGCCAAGCGTTGCGCGATCTGCGCAAGTTGCGTGCTGCGCGGGCCCGGCGCCGCTTCGCACAGCGCCCGCGCGATCTGCGCCGCATCGCCGCTCGCCAGCGCTTCGGCCAGGCGTGGCGACGCGGCTGGCGATACCGGCAATGGCTCGCCGGCAGGCACGGCCTGGCCACGCCCGCCGACGCCGCGCCACCAGCCCCAGACGAGGGCGAGCAGGAACAGCACGCCCAGTGCGGCGGTGGCGATCTGCCAGTGCTGCAGCGATGCCGCCGGCGCTGCGGCCGCAGTACGGTTCGCAGCGGAAGCGGCCGTTGCGGCGGATGGCGTGCCACTGGCGGCAGCCGATGCGGCGCCCGCTTCGACGTGCAGGGTCGGCAGCGCCAATCGCGCAACCGCTGCGTGGTCGGCGCCGACATCCCACCACGGCAGAGTGATTTCCGGCAGCCGCAGCGCACCGGCCTGCGCCGGCACGATGGCGAAGCGCCGGCTGCGCTGCGCATGCAGTTCGCCACCGTCCACCGATTGTCGGGTGGTCGATGGTTCGGGATAAACCTGCGCACCGGCGATGGCCGGCAACACGATCTCCGGCAATTGCGAGGCGGAAACGCCCACGCCATCTTCGTGCACGACCACGCTGAAGGGTTCGCCGGCTCGCGGTGCGGCGGCGGGGGGATCGACCGACAGGCGCAGCGAACGCGCCGGCAGCCATGGCTCGGTGGCTGCCGCCGGGCGCGGCCGCACGGGCAGATCCAGCGCTTTGCCTTGAGTGTTGACCGCACCCATGTCCAGGTCGTCGGCGAAAGGGTCGATCATCCCCGGCATCGTCTGCGCCTGGAACGCCGGCGCCGGGATGTGCAGCGCGCCGCTGTGTTCGGGCTGCAGCAGGTAATGGCGTTCGAGTACGCGATAGGTCCTGCCCTGAATCACCTGCATGCCGTTTTGATCCGGGCCGATCTGGCGCAGGTCGCCGTTGTCGGCGTCGGGCAGCGACAGCGAGGCGTTGACCGGATTGACCGCGTAGAACAGGCGCAGGGTGTAGAGCAGCGCCTGCCCGACGTAAGGGTTGTTGGTCGAGACGCTGTTTTCGATGAAGGCCGGATCGCCGGGCTTGCCGGGGCCGCGGGTGGCGACATCGGGCGCCGATGGATCGGGCGACGCTTGCGCCTGCGGCGCGCCGGTCGCACCCGCCGCATCGACCAGCACCCGCAACGGCGCGCTGCGCTCGTTGCCCACTTGCAGCGGCGGAATGTCGATCAATCCGGCGTGCCTGGGTGCCATCGTCACCGACCATTGCAGGCTCGAACGGACGTTGCCGTTGATGATGCTCGTCTGGCTGCCGCTGGCGACGCCGCTGACATCGAAGTCCTTGCGCAGTGGCGACAAGTCGGGCTTGCCGGCGTTGCCGTCCGCCGTCAGGGTCAGGGTGATGGATTGCCCCGGCGCGATGTGATCGCGATCGAGCGAGGCGCGCACCGCCGCGGCGGCCGGCATCATTGCAGCGGACGCAAACAACGCCAGCGCCGCGGCCCATATCAGCGACGCACCGCGCCAGAGTTTCATGGTTGGCCCTCCTGCTGCCGGCGCATGTATTCGAGTTGGAATCGACGTTGCAGCAACGATCCCGGATCGTCATCCACGCGCTGCATCAGTGCTTGATTGGCGGCGCGCCGTTCGCGCTGCGCCGTGGTTTCGCGCACGACGGCCGCGGTTGGTTTTCCGGCGGGTTGACGCGGTCGCTGCGCCAATGCCCGCGCCATCGCCTGTCGCTGCGCGGCATCGGCCTTGGCTTGCTGCGCGGCATCGGGTGCCGCCTGCGAAGGTGATTGCGACGTCGATCGTTCCGGTGGCTGCTGCGATTGCTGCTGCGGTTGCTGTCGAGATTGCTGTTGCGGCTTTTGCGTCACCGCTGGCGACGGATTGGGCGTCTCTTGCTGTGGCACGCGCGGCGCGCCCGCTCGTTGATCGCGTCCGTCACCTTGCTTGTTGTCTTTCGAAGCGGCGGAATCGGTGTTCGCCGATGACGGTTGTTTCTGATCTCGCTGCGATCCCTGCTGCTTCTGATCTTGCTGCTTCTGATCTTGCTGCTTCTGATCTTGCTGCTTCTGATCTTGCTGCTTCTGATCTTGCTGCTTCTGATCTTGCTGCTTCTGACTCTGCGGCTTCTGCCCTTGTTGCTGACCCTGCTGCTGCCGTTCCTGCTTCTTTTGGTCTTGCAGCAACTTGCGCACCGTCGCGATGTTGGCCTGCGCATCGGCCATGCCCGGCTGCTTGCGCAGCGCCTGCTGCCAGGCGGCGATGGCATCGTCGTAGTGTTGCTGCTGTGCCAGCGCATTGCCGCGGTTGTAGTCGGCATCGGCACTGTCGATTCGCGCCCAGTCGGCGATGGCCGCAGCGTAATCGCCTTTGCGATAGGCGGCAGCGGCGCGCTGTGCCGGCGTACTTGCCCACTTCGCGGCGGCGGCAGCATCGCCGGCGTGCAGTGCCTGATCGGCGCGCTGGTCGTTGCGTTGCCACAGCCCCTGCCAGACATCGCGCGGGCTGGCCTGCACCGAGCGCAACGGCAGCGCGAACACGCACACGACGACGAAGCCCGCGAGCCAGCCGCGCCGAAAACCCAGCGCCACCAATGGCAGCAACAGCAGCAGCAACCACGGGCCGGCATCCTGCCACGCCAGCGCTTCGGTGGTGGCCGTGGATCGATCCGTTGCCGAAGCGGCCGGATCGAGCACGCCCAACGAAGCCAGATCCGCATCATTGGATGTGATTTGCGCGTAACGACCACCGCCGGCCTGCGCCAGCGCGCGCAGTGAGTCGTCGTCGAGCTTGGCCACTTGTACCGTGCCGGTGTCGTCGGTGGCGAACGTGCCGTTGGCGGCCGGCAATGGCGCGCCGGTCGCGGTGCCGACGCCGACGACATCGACACGATAGCCGCGCGCACGCGCCGCGCGCGCGGCTTGCATCGCCGTCGCATCCGCCGAATCGGTCAGCAACAAAATCGTGCCGCGCGCATAGCCTGCATGTGCCAGCAGATCGCCGGCGCGTTGCAGAGCCAGATCGGCGCGCTGGCCGTCGACGGGCATGGTGTCGGGCGTGAGTGCGACCACCAGATCGTCGAGGCTGTGGGCATCGTCGGAAATCGGCGCGACGGTGAAGGCGGCACCGGCATAGGCGACCAACCCGATCTGCCCGCCCTTGCGTTCACCGATCAACTGCTGGATTTTCAGCCGCTCGCGCAGCGCCCGCGACGGTGCCAGATCGGCCACGCGCATGTGCGAGGACATGTCCGCGACCAGCACCAGCGGCGATTGAATGGACTGCATCGACACCGGCCGCCGCCATGCCGGCCCGGCCAGCGCCAGCACCGCGAGGATGTACGCGAACGCGAACAACCACGTCGCGCTGCGGCGACGCGTCGCCGACGCCGGCTGCAACAGGCTCGGCAACAGATGCGCATCGACCACGTGCGTCCACGGCGAGTCGCGACGCGATCGCCGCCGCCAGACCCAGCCGAGCAGCGGCAACGCCAGCAGCGCCAGCAACCACCACGGGCGCAGCAGATGCGGCAGCGTGAGCATCCAGCCGTTCATGCCAGCCCTCGCCGCAACGGCGCCGGCGGCAACGCGAATATCGCCAGCGTGACCAGCAGCGCAGCACCGAGCGGCCACGGATAGAGCTCGCTGGCAACCGCCTGCGCCGGCTGCCGGCTTGCCACCGGCTCGATGCGATCGAGCTGGGCATAGATGCCGGCCAGCGATTCGGTGTCGCGGGCGCGGTAATACTGGCCGCCGGTGAGCGTCGCGATCTTGCGCAGGGTGTCCTCATCGACACCGTCGTCGGCGCCGGGCAGGCTCAGCCCGAACATCGAATCGATCTGCCCGTTGCCGCCGAAACCGATGGTGTAGATCTTCACGTGCTCGGCGGCAGCCAGTTGCGCCGCCTTGATCGGCTCGATCACGCCGGCATTGCTGACGCCATCGGTGAGCAGGATCAGCACGCGATCGTCGCCGCTGCTGGCGCCGGGCGCCTGCGCACTCAGGCGCTTGACGGCAAGCGTGATGGCATCGCCGATGGCGGTGGCGTCACCGGCCAGCCCCGCCTCGCTCATCGCCAACTGCTCGCGCACGCTGTGGCGATCCCAGGTCAGCGGGGTGACCGCGTAGGCGTGACTGCCGAATACCACCAGGCCAACCCGATCGCCACTGCGCCGGGTGAGGAAATCGCCGAGCACGGCCTTGATCGCGCTCAGGCGATCGACCACCTGCCCGCCCAGCTCCATGTCTTGCGTGCGCATCGAGCCGGACAGATCGACCGCGAGCATCAGGTCGCGACCACTGCGTGGCGGCGCGATCACACTGTCGAGTTGCTGCGGCCGCGCCGCCGCCACGCACAGCAAAATCCACCCCAACAGCGGCAGCACCCGCCAGCGACTGCGTCGGTGTTTTCCCGCGCTGCCATCATCGATCGTCGCCAAAATCGGCGCGAACGGCACCCGCAACGCCGCCCGCGCATCGCGCGACGCCGCCGGCAACAGGCGCGCCACCAACCAAGGCAACGGCAATGCCAACAGCAGCCACGGCCAGGCGAACTCAGGCATGACCCGACTCCGCGCTGTGCCCACGCAACAACTGTGCAAAGCGCGCACGCGCCAGTTCCAACGCCGGGGTCGCGTCATCATTCAGATGCGGACGAAACGCGCCATCGAGCAGGGCGCGTCCGGCCCCTCGCGAGAAGGGCTTGTCGGCATCCGCGCCGTCGAGAAAATCCAGCCACGCTTCGCCGACGAGGGTCGCCGCCGCGGCATGGTCGCAACGCGCGGCACGGCGCAGCAGCTCCGACGCCGCCGCCAGTTTCGCCGGCGGCTCGACGACCGCCGCGAGCGCGGCATCGAACTGCGCCAGCATTCGTTCTTGGGTGCGCACGCGACGGCGCACCTGCCAACGCGTCCATCCGAACCACGCCAGTCCACCGACGACCAACACCATCAGCGCCCACCAGCCCGGTGCCGGCGGCCACCAACCCGGAGCGGGTGGCAAATGGATGTCATGCAATGCCGGCAGGGCAGGATTCATGGTCATGATTCAAGCGGCGACGCGGCACGGATCGAGCAGTGCGGCCAGCAGCGCGTCGTCATCGTCGGCGCTCGAGATGAGGTTGGCGCGCGCACCCATTTGCCGCAGGCGCAGCAGCTGCGCATCCTGCGCACCGGCGAACATCCCGCGCCAACGTGAGCGTGTCACGCCGCCATCGAGATCGAGCTCGACGCGCGTATCGCCGAGCGCAAACGGCAACCGCGCGCGCGGTGGCTCACGCTCGAGCGGATCGGTGAGCAGTACCACGCGCAATTCGTGATGCCTGGCGAGCAGCGCCAGCGCGCCCTCGTCGATCGCCGCCAGCACGGCCGCATCGGCCAGCACGATCACGCTCGCGCCCGGCCGCAGCAACCGCGCAGCGACATCGAGGCCGCGCGCCAACCCAGCGTCGTCGGCCGGCGGCTGCGCATACCAGCGCACCAGCGCATCGAGACTGCGCAGCACGCCGCGACGGCCGCCCTGCGGCGGGATCGGCGCTTCCGTTGCGGCACCCCGCAAGGCACCGACCCGATCGCCACGACGCTGCGCCGCCCACGCCGCGATCGCGCCGACGCGCGCCGCCTGCACCGACTTGAAGCGCACGCGAGTGCCGAAATACAGCGCCGGAGAGGTGTCGGCGACGATCAGCGCCAGCCGCTCGCGCTCGGCCTGGAACAGTTTGGTGTGCAACCGGCCGCTGCGCGCGGTCAGTCGCCAATCGACGTGGCGGACATCGTCGCCGGCGGCATACGGCCGCGATTCAGCGTACTCCATGCCACGACCGCGAAACGGCGACGCCGCCGGGCCGGCGACCGTCGCCGCGCCGCGCCGCGCCGGAGGCCAGCCGTGCACGCGTTCGCGCAGGGCGATCAGTTCGGCCAGATCAGGGCGCAATCCGGTGGTGATGGTGGAGGTCGGCGACGACATCGCGCTTACGGCAAAGGCACACGCGCCAGCAGTTCGCGTGCCAGACGGTCGCCATCCCAGCCTTCGGCGGTCGCCGCATAGCTCGGCAACAGTCGGTGGCGCAGCACGTCGGGCGCGATCGCCTGCACGTCCTCGGGGGTGACGTAGTCGCGACCGGCGAGCCAGGCGCGCGCCCGCGCGCAGCGTTCGAGCGCGATCGAGCCGCGCGGGCTGGCGCCCCAGGCGATCTTCGCCGCCAGCGCCGGGTCGTAGCGGGAAGCGTCGCGGCTGGCCAGCACGATCTCGACGAGGTAGCGCTCCAGCGCCGGCGCCAGATGCAGGTCGAGCACCTGCGCGCGGGCGGCGAACAGATCCTGCTGGCCGAGGGTGCGCAGCGGTGGCGACGCCTTGGTCATTTCCGAACGCGCGCGTTCGCGCGCCAGGCGCAAAATCTCGCTTTCGGCGCCGGCATCGGGATAACCGACCCGAACGTGCATCAGGAAGCGATCGAGCTGCGCTTCCGGCAGGGCATAGGTGCCCTCCTGCTCGATCGGGTTTTGCGTCGCCATCACCAAAAACAACCTCGGCAACGGATAAGTGCTGCGGCCGACGGTGATCTGCCGCTCGCCCATCGCCTCCAGCAGCGCCGATTGCACCTTCGGCGGCGCCCGATTGACCTCGTCGGCCAGCAGCAGGTTGTGAAACAACGGCCCAGGCTGGAACTCGAAACGGGCGGCATCGGCGCGCCAGATGTCGGTTCCGGTGAGGTCGGCGGGGAGCAGGTCGGGCGTGAACTGGACGCGGCTGAAGTCGGCCTCGATGCGCGTGGCCAGTTCCTTGATCGCGGTGGTCTTGGCCAGGCCCGGCGCGCCTTCCACCAACAGATGGCCGTCGGCGAGCAAGGCGATCAGCAGGCGTTCGATCAATGCGCCCTGCCCGACCACGGCAGCGGCGAGGGCCTCGCGCAGGGCGGTGAAGCGGGCGTGCAGATCCGATGGTGCGAGCGGTGTATCCATGACGCAAAACACTCCCTGCCAGCGCAAGCCGGCGCGATTCAACAGCGATGTCGTGGGCTTCGACCGAAGCAGGCTGGAAATGTTCCGCGCCGCGTTCAGCGTGCCGCCAACACGGTCTCCAGCGGCTGTGCCCGACCGATCACGAAACCCTGCGCGAAGCGGCAGCCGATCTCGCCGAGGAACTGCAATTGCGCGGTCGTTTCGACGCCTTCGACGACGATTTCCGCATCGATGGCGCGCGCCATCGCGACGATCGCACGCACGATCTGCATCGCCTTGTCGGAAACGAACATGGCCTGCACGAACGCCTGATCGATCTTCAGCGTATCGAATGCGAGCAAGTGCAAGTGCGCGAGATGCGAATAACGGGTGCCGAAATCGTCCAGCGACACGGCGATCGCGTGCGTGTGGCACAGTTCGATGAGCGTGGCGACCTGCGCCACGTCGAGCGCCTGGCTCTCGGTGATCTCGACCTTGATGCAGCCGGCCGGCAATTCCAGCGCTTCGCGCCGAGCCACCACGCGTTCGATCAAGCCCGGACTGGCGAGTTGCCGCGCCGAGACATTGACCGCGACGAAGGGCATGGGGTCGGCGCGTAATTGATCGAGCGCGGCGAAGGCGGCATCGAAGACGTATTCGCCGACCGGCACGATCAGCGAGGTCTCTTCGGCCAGATGGATGAACTCCTCGGGCGAAACCTCGCCGCGCTCGGGATGCAGCCAGCGCACCAGCGCCTCGTAACCAACGATACGGCCGCTGGCGATTTCGAGGATCGGTTGATAGCGAACCTCCAGCTGTTGCCGTTGCAGCGCCTCGCGCAACTGTTCTTCGAGCAGAAACTTGCCTTGCGCGGGCAGACTGGTCGCACCCACGACCGACTGCGCCGCCGCCGGATCGTCGCCGCGCAACAAGGTCAGCATGCGCCGCCAGCGTTTGACGCGGCCATCGAGCACCATGCGCAGGATCGGGTCGGCCGTGGCCAGACGGTCGCGAATCTGCTCGCCGTCGATCTCCAGCACCACGGCGTCGGTGACGGCGACCGCGTCGACCGAATGCGGCCCACTCTCGGCCGCCGAAATGTCGCCAACCAATTCGCCGGCGCCCAGGCGCGCCACCACGATCTGGACAGCCTCCCGCCCGGTGCCGCCACGTCGCGTCCGCAGCTCGATCGTGCCGTGCTCGATCAAATAGCCGCACGCCGATGGTGTATCGGCATGGAACAAGTATTCACCGGCGGTCAGGTTCTGGCGTGGCACGCGTCAGGCAGCGAGCAGTGGGCGTGGGAAAGGTGGCGAATCGGTGCGGGCCGGAACGGGCGGCAAGTCGATGGCCGGCAGCAACGAAGCGAACTGGACCGAAAAAGAAAGGGCCGCAGCGCGGCCCTTTCTCCGAACAGCAGTCGAACCCCGACCTGCCGTCAGTTGCGCTGTTTGACCTCGAGGATCTTCGGGGTCACGAACACCAGCAGCTCGGCCTTGTTGGCTTGATGGCTCTTGTTGCGGAACAGGAAGCCCAAGCCAGGTAGGTCGCCGAGGAACGGCACCTTCGACAGGTCTTCGCGCTTGCTGAACTCGTAGACGCCACCCACCACCACCGTCTGTCCGGAATCGACCAGCGCCGCGGTCGTCACCTGCCGCTTGGTGATCTGCGGCACATTGCCGAAGTTGGGGACGTTGATGAAGCCCTTCAGCTCGTCCTTGGTGATGTCCAGATCCATGTAGACGCGATTGTCGTGGGTGATGGTCGGGGTGACCTTGAGTTCGAGCACGACATCCTTGAACTGCACGTTGGCCGTGGTGCCACCGGCACCGCCGGCGCCACCGCCACTGATGGTGACATAGCCGATTTCGTCGCCCTGCTTGATGTCGGCCGTCTTCTGGTTGCTGGTGATGACGCGCGGGTTGGAGATCACCTCGCCACGACCTTCGGTTTGCAACGCGGTCAGTTCCAGATCCAGCGCGTGACCGCCACGCAGGATGCTGAAGGCCAAGCTGCCCGCCGCGCCGGTGACCGGGAGGTTGACGTTCATGCCATGGGTGATGGAAGGAACCTGCATCGTGGGCAAAACCGGCACCGGAACCGGCACGGTTGCTGCACTTTGGCCACCCGCGATGGCGGCCGCCACCGCTGCGACATATGCCGATTGTGCCTGAGCATTGGCATAGTTGGCCGCGGCAACCGCATTGTTGTTGGCGAGGTTGGTGGACGTGACCGAACCTTGCGTACCCAACGCACTGTCGATGGTGTCGCCCCACGACGTCAGCGTCTTGGAACCGTCGTTGAAGCCACTGATTCCCAGCCGCGCACCCAAGTCACGCGCGAAATCCTCGTTGGCGATGACGATGCGCGCCTCGATCAGCACCTGATCGACCGGTCGATCCAGATACGAGACGAGCTTCTTGATTTCATCGACCTTGCGCGGCAGGTCGGTCAGCAGCAAGGTGTTGCTGCGTTTGTCGAAGCTCACGCTGCCGCGTTGCGACAGAAAGCCGCGGTTGACAGAACCCGATGTGCCAGCCGTTCCGCCCGAAGTGTTGCTCTTCGCATCCTCAGTCAACAGCTTGGCAATCTCTTCGGCATTGCCGTAGTTGATCGGAATGTACTCGGTCACCGTCGGCGCGCGCTGCTCGATGGCGATGCGGGCATCCTCCAGGGACTGCTCGTAGTCGGCCAGCTCCTTCTGCGGCGCCACCCAGACCACGCCGCCATCGCGCCGTTGATCCAAGCCCTTGGCGCGCAGCACGATGTCCAAGGCCTGATCCCACGGCACGTTGATCAGGCGCAACGTGACGTTGCCGGTAACGGTGTCGGCCGCCACCACGTTCAGACCGGACTCCTCGGCGATCAACTGCAGAACGGTACGAACCGGAACATCCTGGAAATTGAAGGTGGCCGGCTTGCCGGTGTACTTCTTGGGCTTGCCGGCATCACCGATGCGGCCGGAATCGGCAAGAGCATCGTCGGCCGCCGGCGCCTTCGGGTTGACTTCGATGACGTATTCGTTGCCCATCTGATATGCCGAGGCACCGAAAGCGCCACCGGTATTGATCACCAACCGGGTGCCACCGGCCTGCTCGCGGGCGTCGATCGACTGCACCGGGGTGGCGAAATCGCTGACGTCCAGGTGCTTGGACAGGTTGGCAGGGATGGCGGCGTTGCTGACGTCGACCATGATCCGCGTGCCTTCCACGCGCATGTCCGCAGCGGCGCCATCGCCATTGAACTTGAGCACGATGCGGCCGGCGCCATTCTGCCCGCGGCGGAAGTCGACGTTGGACACATTCAATGCATCGGCGACCCGCCGCGACGGATCGAGCGTATTCGCCATGACCGGGCCCTTGACCTTGGCACCGGAGTCGGCCACGGTCAGGATCAGACGATTGCCCTCGATGCGCGACTGGTAAGGCGCCTGCCGGAACAGGTCGACCATGACGCGGGTGCGGCCGTTGGCCTCTGCGGCCGACAACGTGCTCGCCGAACCGTCGCCGATCATGACCTTGCGCCCGTTGAGGGCACTGCGGGTATCGGGCAGGTCGATCGCGATCCGTGGCGGCCCATCGGTGGTGAACACCTGGGCGTCACCCACCGGCTTGGCGAATTGCAAGGTGATATCCACCGCGCCCTTCGCGCCGGGGGCATGGGTGACCTGCTGCAACACATTCGACGCGAACGCGGGGAACGTGCTGCTGAGCAGCCAGACGCCCAAGCCCAGCGCCGTGCTGGCGCGCGACCGGTGGATCCGGCGGATGACTTTGTTTGCGCTCATCTTGCTACTCCCCCGCTCATTGATTAGGTAGGCTGATGGATGCCGGCCGTTCGATCCAGCCGCCCGCGCCATCCGACACCAGCTCGGTGATATTGATCTTGGTGGGTGTCACTTCGATCACCTTGCCGTCGTTCTGGCCAAGGTAATTCCCCGGTACCACTCGATGCGTGACCTTGTCCGGCGACATCACCAAGGCCACGATGCGATCCCCCGCACCCAAGGTACCGTTCATGACCAAGCTGTCCAGCGGAAACGCTTCCAAAGGCTGCTTGGGACGGTTCGGATCAGGGCGCGGCCCGGTGTTGCCGTGGGACGAGTCCACCGGCGGCGAGAAGGGATCGCGCAGGCCTTGATCGTTGTACAGGAACGTCTCGAACTTCTGCATCGTCGGCACCGGATCCAGCGGCGGGCCGGGGCGGTGCGTCACGTCCTTGACGTAACTTTCGAGATTCGGATCCGAGGTGATGCCGCGCCCGCATCCGGCCAGAGCGATGGCCAGCGTCGCGGGCAGCAAGCAACGCCAGGCAAGTCGACGAAGACGTGTCATTTCACTTACCCCCTGCCGGCGAGGCTGCAGCGCTGGCGGCACCAGCAGCTGCCGCGACATCGGATTGTTCGCTGTCGTCCAGATAACGGTAAGTCGTGACCGTACCTTCCAGCGTCAGGCTGCCGTCGGTGGAGATCTTGCCGTCTTTCTGGGTGGGCTTGAGCGAGATGTCATGCATGGTGAGGATGACCACCCGCGGCAGCGATGCCACGCCACTCATGAATGCGCCGAACTGGTGGTAAGTGCCGACCATGCGCAGTTGAATCGGCTTCTCGGCGTAGAACTCCTGCTTGGTCTCGTCGCCGGGCTTGAACAGCTCGTTGACGATGCCGGTCGCCAGCGCCGTCTGCGATACATCGACGATCAGATCGGGCATGTCGGTCTTGCTGGGCAACTGCCGCATCATCTGTTGCAGCATTTCCTCCATCTGCGCCAACTGGATCTTCAGCGGCTCCAGGTTGGCGGCACGCCCGGCCTTTTCTTCGAACGTCGTCTTCAGGCTGGTTTCCTGTTGTTCCAGACCAGCCAGCTGCTCCCGCTGACCGCTCACCAGCCCGTAGTAGAAACCGACCAGAATGAGCGCGATCACCAGCAGGCAGGCGCCGTACTTGAGACCGTCCGGCCAGGCGCCGGGGTTGTTGAAGTCGATGTTGCTGAGGTCGAATTGCTTCTTTTGCGTGCTCACGGGGTCGCCCCTCCCTTGCTGCTGGCGGCGGACGCCGACGGAGCGCTCGCCGCAGGCGAGCCGGCATCGCTACCCGATGCCGCGCCAGGAGCCGGCGCCACCAATGGCTTGCCGTCCGGGCCGAGCACCGGCTTGCCATCCGGCCCGAGCACCTGACCTGGCTTGGTCAGAGTCAGACCCAAGGTGAACGCATACGGCAAAGTCTTGTCGTCGCCGGCCACTTGAATGACATTCAAGTCCGGATTGGTCATCCACCCGGAAGCCTCGATGTTGCGCATGTACGCGCTGACCCGGGCGTTGGACTGCGACAGGCCTTCGAGGGTGAGCTTGTTGCCATCCTGCTTGACCGAGGTCAGGCGCACGCCCTCGGGGATGGTGCGTACCAGCTCGTCGAACAAGTGCACCATCTGCGACCGGTTGGCCTGCAATTGCTCGATCACGTCCTTGCGGCGAAGGAGGGTTTCCTTCTTCTTGTCGAGCTTCTCGATTTCCTTGAGCTTGGCGTCGAGCTGGGTGATCTGGTCGGTCAGGTAGGCGTTGCGCGCGTTCTGCCCGTCGATCTGGCCGTTGTAGTACATCCACGTACCCAAGCCCAGCACCAGGCCGACGGCGACGGCAACGCCCAGCATCACATAGAACGCCTTCTGGCGTTCGTTGCGGCGCTCAGCGCGCCACGGCAGGAGATTGACCTTGGCCATCAGTCGAAACTCCTCATGGCTAGGCCGCAGGCGATCATCAGCGCCGGGGCATCCTGCGCGAGCGCATTGGCCTGCACGCGCGGGCCGGTCGCCATGTTCGCGAGCGGGTTGGCGATCACGGTGGGCACGCCGAGCTGCTCTTCGATCATGCCAGCCATGCCGGCGATCGAGGCGCAACCGCCGGCCAGGACGATCTGGTCGACGCGGTTGAATTCGCTGCCGGCGTAGAAGAACTGCAGGAGGCGGCTGATCTGCTGGACCATGGCTTCCTTGAACGGCTCCAGCACTTCCACCTCGTAACTCTCGGGCAAGCCGCCCTGGCGCTTGGCGAGGCCGGCCTCCTCGTAGTTCAGGCCGTAGCGGCGCATCACCTCGTCGGTGAGTTGCTTGCCGCCGAAGGTCTGCTCACGGGTGTAGATGCTGCGTTGGTCGCGCAGCACGTTGAGCGTGGTGACGGTGGCGCCGACGTCCACCAGCGCCACCAGACCATCCTTGGGCACCGACAGCTGGTCGGCGATGAGGCGGAAGGCGTTTTCCATCGCGAACGCTTCCACGTCCATCACCTTGGCGGTGAGGCCGCCCATCTCCAGCGCCGATTGCCGCAGCTCGACGTTCTCCGAACGCGATGCCACGAGCAGCACTTGCAGGATCTCGGGATTGCCCGGCATCGGCCCGAGCACCTCGAAATCCATGCTGACTTCGTTGATCGGGTACGGGATGTACTGGGCGGCGTCGTACTGGATTTGATCTTCCAGTGCGTCGTCGTCGAGATTGGCCGGCATCGAGATCAGCTTGGTGATCACCGCGGACCCAGCGACCGCCGCGGCGGCATGCTTGGCACGGGTGCCGGAACGACTGACGGCGCGCTTGATGGCCTCGCCGATCGCCTCGACCTCGACGATGGATTTTTCGACCACGGCGTTCGATGGCAACGGCTCGACCGCGTAGTGCTCCACGCGATAGCGGCCGCCGCTCTGGCTCAGTTGCAAGAGCTTGATCGCGGTGGAACTGATGTCGACACCGACCAGCGGTGTCTGGGCGTTTCCGAAGAGACCCACGGTTTCTCCCCTTCCGACGGGCATTTGGCAACGGTACATGTACCGCGCCGACAAAGTAATAACGATTCGCTCACGAAATAGCAAGCGGGCGGCGTGAAATTTTCACCGATCGCCTGCCACCCCTCATGCCGCAGCATGCGCACCCCACCCCCTTCCGGGATGCACGCCTGCCCCGATGCACCGAGCCAACCGCCTAGGCTCTATACTCCCACGATCGGCCTTCTGTAAACAACCGGCCGCAAACAACCGCCGCAAACAACCGGACGCATCCCAAGGATGGCAAGACTCTTCCGCTGGCTCCGCCGCGCACTGTACGCCGGCCTGATCTTTTTCGCACTGGGTCTGGCCGGGCTCGCCATCGTCTACTGGCTGGTGGTGCCCAAACTGCCCGACGTCGACAGCCTGCGCCACGTCGAGATGCAACTGCCGCTCAACGTGTACTCGCGCGAGGGGCGGCTGATCGCCCAGTTCGGCGAGACGCGGCGCTATCCGGTGCGCATCAAGGACGTTCCAGAACAGGTGCGCAAGGCCTTCCTGGCCACCGAAGATGCACACTTCTACCAGCATCCTGGCGTCGATTGGCGCGGCGTGGCGCGCGCGGTGTGGCTGATCGCGACCACCCACGAGCACCGCGTTCCCGGCGGCAGCACGATCACCCAGCAGGTGGCGCGGCAATTCTTCCTGAGCAACGAATACAGCTACACGCGCAAGCTCACCGAGATCCTGCTGGCGCTGAAGATCGAACGCGAGTTGAGCAAGGACGAGATCTTCGAGCTCTACCTCAACAAGTGCTTCTTCGGCAACCGCGCTTACGGCGTGGCCGCCGCCGCCGATTACTACTACGGCAAGAAGCTCGACCAGCTGTCGCTCGACGAAGCCGCCTCGCTGGCGGCAATTCCGAAGTTTCCCTCCAGCGGCAACCCGATCTCCAACCCCGAGCGCGCGCTGGAACGGCGCAACTGGGTGCTCGACCGCATGGCCGAGAACGGCTTCATCTCGGGCGCGCAGCGCGACGCCGCCAAGGCGCAACCGCCGCATGCAAGCGCGCACGAACCACCGACGGAAGTCGACGCGCCCTATGTCGCCGAGATGGTTCGCCAGGCGATGCTCGATCGCTACGGCAGTGATGCGCTCAACCGCGGCTACAAGGTCTACACCACCATCGACGGCGCCAAGCAGGCCGCCGCCAACCTCGCCCTGCGCAACGATCTGCTGGTCTACGACCGCCGCCACGGCTATCGCGGACCGGAAGCGAAGATCGATCTCAATGCCGAGACCGATCGCGCCGCCCTGCTGCAGAAGCTGCAAGCCCGCGGCAGTTACGGCGGCCTGCTGCCTGGCGTGGTGATGCAGACCAGCGCACGCGATGCACAGGTGCTGCTCGGCGACGGCCAGCAAGTGAGCATCGGCATGGACGACGTGCGCTGGGCGCTGGCCGGAAAATCGCGGCTGGACATGCTGCTGACGCGCGGCGACGTGATCCGTCTGCTGCCGATCACCCAGGCCGACAAGGACAAGCAGGCCTGGGTGGATTCGCTCAACAAGATCCACGGCCAGGTCGATGCCGACAAGCTGCCGCCGCCACCGTCGAGCCTCGACCCCGACGCCGGCAAGGTCGTCAGCTACCAGCTCAACGAGGTTCCCGAAGCGCAATCGGCGCTGGTCTCGCTCGACCCCGAAGACGGCGCCCTGCGCGCGCTGGTCGGCGGCTTCTCGTTTGCGCAGAGCAAATTCAACCGCGCCACCCAATCGCTGCGCCAGCCCGGTTCGAGCTTCAAGCCGTTCATCTACGCGGCGGCGATGGAGCGCGGCTTCTCGCCGGCGTCGATCGTGCTCGACGCACCGGTGGTGTTCAACGACCACAGCAGCGGCAAGAGCTGGCGACCGCAGAACGATGACGGCCGATTCCTCGGGCCGATGCGCCTGCGGCAGGCACTGGCATTGTCGCGCAACCTCGTTTCGGTGCGCCTGCTCGACGCCATCGGCGTCGATTTCGCGCGCAAGTACATCCAGAACTTCGGCTTCACCGAACAGAGCCTGCCCAACAACCTGACCATGGCATTGGGCACCGCCTCGGTGCCGCCGATGTGGATGGCGCGCGGCTACACCGTGTTCGCCAACGGCGGCTTCCGGGTCGAGCCGTATTTCATCGACCGCGTGGTCGATCGCGACGGCGTCACCATCGCCCGCGCGCATCCGGCGCGCGCCTGCAACGGCTGCGCCGCACGTGCCCAGCAGGATCAGGCGGTTTCGACCGTGGTCGACGGCTTCGATCTGGCGCCGGTGGCCGGCGCGACGCCGTCCAGCTCCGCCACGCCGGATGCGAACGACGGCGGCTTCGACCTCGATGCACCGGCGCCGGCAGGCAGCCCCGCGCGCGCCACCGACGCGGCGTCGGGCAAGGCGGGCGAGCGCACCGCCGCTGCCAGTACCGCCGCTTCACCGGCCGCGCCCGACGCCAGCGCGACGGCCGTGGTCGCGCCGCCAGCGCCGCCGATCGACCCGGATTTCGTCGGCCCGCCGGCAACCTTCCCGGCCCGCCGCGCGATCGACGAGCGCACCGCCTTCCTCGTCGAGTCGATGATGCAGGACGTGATCAAGCACGGCACCGGCACGCCGGCGCTGGTGCTCCATCGCGCCGATCTGGGCGGCAAGACCGGCACCACCAACGACATGCGCGATGCCTGGTTCTCCGGCTACGGTGGCCATCTGGTCACCACCGTCTGGGTCGGCAAGGACAGCTTCCAGACCCTCGGCCGCGGCGAGTTCGGCGCCCGCGCCGCGCTGCCGATCTGGATCGACTACATGCGCGTGGCGCTCAACAACGTGCCCGAGCGCGCGATCACGCCGCCGCCGGGCGTCGTCACCGTGCAGATCGACGGCGGCGGCCACATCCTGCCGGCGGGCTCGACCGGCGGCTTGACCGAGTATTTCAAGGCGGAAGATCTCGAACGCTTCCGCAACGAATTGCCGGCGAGCAACGACCAGAACGCGACCAACGAGCAGGCATTCGATATTTTCTGATGACCTGCCGAGCCGATGCTGCCGCGCGGCCACGAGCCGTTGCGGCAACGCCATCGGCGCGTGCTATCTTCGCCCTGACCGGCGTTCGCCGGTTCCGTCCGACGCCCTCGGATCGGTCGTGCAACCCGGAGGCCGCCGATGCGACACGCCCCCGTCTCGACCCGGCACGTCCACGCCCTGGCGCATACGCAGACCCGCACCCACGAGCGCCGCCAGCGGCTCGCGATCGAAGCGGCGCGGCTGATCGCCGAAGGCGGCATCCGTGATTTCCATCTCGCCAAACGCAAGGCCGCGCATCGGCTGGGCATCTTTGATGACGCCAGCCTGCCGCGCAATCGCGAAATCCAGCAGGCGCTGCGCGATTACCAGCGGTTGTTCCACGGCGCCAGCCAGGCCTGCCAGTTGCAGCGCCGGCGCGAGGCGGCAGCGCGCGCGATGGCGTTTTTCGCGCGCTTCCAGCCGCGCCTGGTCGGCGCCGTGCTCGACGGCACCGCCGATGCGCACTCGGCGGTGTGCCTGCATCTGTACGTCGACGATCCCGAACAGGTGGCGCTGCTGCTTGCCGAGCACGCCATCCCGGCCGAAGTGTCCAGCCGGCGCTTGCGGCTGGATCGCGAACGCAGCCTGGACGCGCCGGTGTGGCTGTTCAGCGCCGACGACCTGCCATTCGATCTGACCGTGCTGCCGCGCGCGGCGCTGCGGCAGGCGCCGCTGGACCGCATCGACGAGCGCCCGATGCCGCGCGCCTCGCTGGCCGCACTGGAAGAATTGCTGGCCGCCGCGGAAATCGCCGCGACCACCAGCAGCGCCATCGAAGACGCTTGCCGCGAGTGCGCCCCGCCCGGGCGCGTACTGGCTGGCTCGCGCCGGCCGTTCAGCGCTCGGTGATCGACACGAAATCCCGATGGGTGGCGCCGACGTAGACCTGCCGCGGGCGGCCGATCTTGGAATCGGCCTCGGCACTTTGTTCCAGCCAGTGCGCGACCCAGCCGGCGGTGCGGGCGATGGCGAACATCACGGTGAACATCTCGGTCGGAATGCCCAGCGCCTTGTAGATGATGCCCGAGTAGAAATCGACGTTCGGATAGAGCTTGCGGGAAATGAAATAGTCGTCCTTGAGCGCGGCTTCTTCCAGCTTGAGCGCGACTTCCAGCATCGGATCGTTGACGCCCAGTTCGGCCAGCACCTTGTGCGTCATCTCGCGGATGATGGTCGCGCGCGGGTCGAAGTTCTTGTAGACGCGATGGCCGAAGCCCATCAAGCGGAAGCCGGAGTGCTTGTCCTTGGCCCGCTCGACCGCCTTGCCGACGTCCTGCGGCCGGCCGATCTCGGACAGCATGCGCAGCACCGCCTCGTTGGCGCCGCCATGCGCCGGCCCCCACAGCGCGGCCACGCCAGCGGCGACGCAGGCGTAGGGGTTGGCGCCGGTCGAGCCGACCAGACGCACCGTCGAGGTGGACGCGTTCTGCTCGTGGTCGGCATGCAGGATGAACAGCAGGTCCAGCGCCTTGGCGACCACCGGATTGAGTTGCAGCGGCTCGCTGGGCACCTCGAACATCATGTGCAAGAAGCGGTCGACGTACTCGAGGTTGTTGCGCGGATAGCGCAGCGGCCACCCGGCCGAATAGCGGAAGCAGGCGGCGGCGATGGTCGGCACCTTGGCGATCAGGCGGATCGCCGCCAGCCGGCGCAGTTCCGGGTTTTCCAGATCCAGCCCGTGGTGGTAGAACGCCGCCAGCGAGCCGAGCATGCCGGTCAGCATCGCCATCGGATGGGCATCGTGGCGGAATCCGAACAGGAACGTCCGGAACGCCTCGTGCATCATCGTGTGATGGGTGACTTCATGCTCGAACGTGGCGAATTCGTGCGCGTTGGGCAGTTCGCCATTGATCAGCAGGTAGGCGACTTCGAGGAAGTTCGACTGCTTGGCGAGCTGCTCGATGGGATAACCGCGGTACATCAGCACGCCGGCATCGCCGTCGATGTAGGTGATCGCCGACTTGCAGCTGGCGGTGGCGATGAAGCCCTGATCGTAGGTGAAATGGCCGGTCGCCGCCGGCAGCTTGCCGATGTCGATGCACGACGGCCCCACGGTGCCTGCAATCAGCGGCAGCTCGACGGATTTGCCGGTCGCCGCGTCGCTCAGCAGCACGCTCTTGGTATCGGTCACGGGGTACTCCTTGCTTGAAACGGGCGCGCCCGCGACACGGGCGCGATACCCGGCAATTCAGGGCGTGGCCGGGTGGCGGTCGAATGCGTGATTATCGCATGGCTCGCACTTGCCGGCAGCAGCCAGACGTGCGCGTGGCCAATGCAAGGTGCTCGGAGGCGCGGTGGCTGCCGACCGGCAGCCACGCCCGCGCACGCGTTTGCGGCCACGACGAGGCAGCGCAACGTCGCTGCGTGCAAGGCGCACGTCGCGAGCGGCGGCTCGCCGGCGCTGGCAGTTACTTCTGGTAGCGCTTGCGGAAGCGATCGACACGCCCGCTGGTGTCCATCATCTTCTGCTTGCCCGTGTAGAACGGGTGCGAATGCGACGACACGTCGATCTTGACCAGCGGGTATTCCTGGCCGTCCTCCCACTTGACCGTTTCCTTGCTCGCCAGCGTCGAACGGGTAAGGAACGAGAATTCGGAAGTCACGTCCTGGAACACGACCGGACGGTAGTTCGGGTGGATATCGGCTTTCATGACGCGCCTGCAAAGTGGCGGGAAAAGTCGGGCATTATAGCGGCTGCCGGCGGGTGGTCGCAACTCTCTATCGTGGAGTTGGCGGGTGCTGCGACCCCTCACCCCAACCCCTCTCCCGACGGGAGAGGGGCTTGCGTTCCCCGCTTGCGGGAGAAAGAGGGGTATGGACGCATTCACTCGTCGCTCACCAACAGTCCACCGTCCACCGATTACCTTCTGTCATCTGTCCTCTGTC
>JAFEFT010000037.1 GCA_018240435.1 Pseudomonadota bacterium | reverse complement strand
CGACTCACGATTCACGACTCACGACTCACGATTCACGATTCCCGATTCACGATTCCCGATTCCCGATTCACGATTCACGATTCCCGATTCCCGATTCCCGATTCCCGATTCCCGATTCCCGATTCCCGATTCCCGATTCACGATTCACGATTCACGATTCACGATTCCCGCTCGCGCAGCGAGCAACCCCGCCATCACCGCCTGCTGCACCGGCAAGCGATTGCCGGCTTCCGCGATGGCGATGCAGGCCGGCGAATCCATCACGCCGTCCGTGGCCTTGACGTTGCGGCGCAGCGGCAGGCAATGGCTGAACACCGCCGAATTCGTCAGCGCCATCTTTTGTTCATCGACGATGAAATGGCGATGCGCATCGCGGATGGGTTTTTCCTGTTCCCAGCGACCGAAGTACGGCAACGCGCCCCAGCTCTTGGCATACACGACATCGGCGCCGCGATAGGCCTGCTGCGGGTCGTGGCTGATGGTGAGCGAGCCGCCGTGCGCGAGTACGTTGTCATGCGCGCGCTGCATGTAGCGATCGTCGAGCAGATAGTCATCGGTCGGGCACAACAAGGTCACGTCCATGCCGTAGCGCGTGGCGATGGTCAGCGCGGAATTGGCGACGGCGGTGTTGAGCGGCCTGGGGTGGTACGTCCACGTCAGCACGTATTTTTTCCCGCGCAAGTCGTCGCAACCGAAGTGCTCGCGCAGTGCCAGCACGTGCGCCAGCTCCTGACACGGGTGGACGATGCTCTCCATGTTGATCACCGGCACCGTCGCGTGCATCGCAAAGCCACGCAACACCCTGTCTTGACGATCGATCGACCAGTCGACGAACTTCGGGAACGCACGCACCGCGATCAGATCGACATAGCGCGAGAGCACGCGCGCGACCTCGGCGATGTATTCCTCGGCATCGCCATCCATCACGGCGCCGAACTCGAACTCGATCGGCCAGGCATCCTTGCCCGGCGCCAGCACGACGGCGTGGCCGCCCAGATGGAAGGCGCCGATCTCGAAGCTGGTGCGGGTGCGCAGCGACGGATTGAAGAACACCAGCGCGATGGTGCGCCCACGCAGATGCTCGCCGCGCGGCTCGCGCTTGAATGCAGTCGCCTGCGCCAGCAGCGCATCGAGCGCCGGCCGGCTCCAGTCCTGGGTGTCGATGAAATTGCGGGGATGCGACGACAGAATCGGCTTCATGGTGAGGTTGGGTGACGGCTGGAGGAGTGGTGCGTGAATGCGCGGGCGCGAAAAACAAAAGCCCGGCGCGAGGCCGGGCTTGGTCAGCACTGCAATGGCTGCAGGACGCCGCTACCCGACTCGCGATGAGGTCGAGAACGGTCGGCGCGCGCGCGAGGTCATGCCTGCCGCCATGCGGGCGGAGGTGAGGATGGCGGCGACGGCGCGGATGCGATGCATGGGGATGAGTCTTGCACGAAAGTTCGCTGCGATGCAACACGCAGCACGCGAATGCGCTTCCGGCCCACCACCAAACCCTGCGTCGCGATCGCGCGCCCGCCAAACGACACGCCCCGAACATAGTCGGGGCGTGGTTTGCAGATCAGGACTTCACGACTCAGCGGCGATACCGCGGCGGCTCGTCGGTCGGCACCACCGACACCCGCACGCGGATGCGATTGCCGGGGTCGTAGGGCATGCGCGCGGTATAGACGTCGCCCTTGTAGTCGTATTCGACATCGAAGCCGATCGGCGGGCCGTCGCCGCCGCGCTGCACCTGCACCATGCGGCAACCCGAGGGCACGTAGTCGGGGCCGCTGTTCCTGGCCACGTCGTGGCCGATCGCGCCACCGATCACGGCGCCGCCGATGGTGGCGGCCTTGCGGCCATCGCCCTTGCCGACGGTGTTGCCCAAGGCGCCGCCGATGATCGCACCGAGCACGGTGCCACCGGTGGTGTCCTTGCGCACCGGCTGCGGCGGGCCATCGCACTGCTGCTCGGTGGTCATGTAGGTGTCGTAGACCGGCGTCACCCGCAGCACGTTGGCATAACCGAAGCTCACCGGCGGCCGTTGCTGCGCATATTGCGGCGGCGGGCCATCGTAGGCCTGCGCACCAGCGTCCGGCGACGACGCCACGACGGCCATCGCCATCGCCAACGGGGCCAGCAGGAAAGAGGTTTTCATCGTTGCGCTCCTTGGGTTCGGCGACGAATGCGACACGGGCTCATTGCAACATCGCATCGCTTAACCACGCCTGATAACGTTTTGTGAACAATCGTCGATTGCTACACTGGTTTCCTCATCGTTCACCTACCGACCCGTGCGCCTTCACAACACCCTCACCCGCAGGGTCGAAGACTTCGTCCCCGCCGACCCGGCGCGGGTGACGCTCTACGTCTGCGGCCCGACCGTCTACAACTACATCCACATCGGCAACGCGCGCACCTTCACGGTGTTCGACCTGCTGGCGCGCACGCTCAAGCGCCGCTTCCCGAACGTCGTGTATGCACGCAACATCACCGACATCGACGACAAGATCAACGCCGCCGCGCGCGAACTGGGCGTGCCGATCGGCGCGGTGACGGCGCGCTTCGATGCCGCCTTCCAGGACGACATGCGCGCCCTGGGCCTGCTCGCACCGGACGTGGTGCCCTACGCGACCGCCCACATCGGCGCGATCATCGCCATGTGCGAACGGCTGATCGCCAGCGGCCACGCCTACGCGGCCGACGGTCACGTGTTGTTCGCGGTCGCACGATTTCCGGAATACGGGCAACTCTCACGTCGCGATCCCGACGAAATGCTCGCCGGCGCGCGCATCGACGTCGCGCCGTACAAGCGCGACCCTGGCGATTTCGTGCTGTGGAAGCCCTCCGACGACAGCCTGCCCGGCTGGGATTCGCCCTGGGGCCGCGGCCGTCCCGGCTGGCACATCGAATGCTCGGCGATGGCGGCCACGCATCTGGGCGAGAGCATCGACCTGCACGGCGGCGGCATGGATTTGCAATTCCCGCATCACGAAAATGAGATCGCGCAAAGCCAGTGCGCGCATGGCGGCAAGGTGTTCGCACGGCACTGGCTGCACAGCGGCATGCTCAACCTCGACGGCGCCAAGATGTCCAAGTCGCTGGGCAACACGTTCCGCGTCCACGACCTGCTCGCCCACTACCCGGCCGAGGCGCTGCGCTATGCCCTGCTGTCGGGCCACTACCGGCAGCCGCTGGACTGGAGCCAGGCGCTGATCGAACAGTCGATCCGCACCCTCGATCGCCTTTACGGCACCCTGCGCGACCTGGCCGACGTCACCGTCGACGGCGGCAATGCACCGATCCCCGCCGTGATCGAAGCGGCGCTCGACGACGACCTCGATACGCCGGCCGTGCTGGCCGCCATCGCCGAGATCGCCGCCACCGCACGCAAAGCCGTCGACCCCGCCGAACGCGCCGCCCGCAAGGCGGCACTGCTCGGCGCCGGGCGCGCCCTGAACGTGCTGCAGATGGATCCGGCGGCATGGTTCGCTCGCGGCATCCGCACCGACGACGACGAGGCGGCACGCATCCAGGCGCGCATCGACGAACGCACCGCCGCCAAGAAGGCGCGGGATTTCAGACGCGCCGACGCCATCCGCGACGAACTGGCCGCCGCCGGCATCGTGCTCGAGGACACCGCGCAAGGCGTGCGCTGGTCGCGACGCCGGGATTGATGTCACCGCGCCGGCGGCGGCGGCGGATCACGCAGAGTCCATGATCGTCCAGGATCGCTGGCAACGATCCGCGTCGCGTCCGCTACCTGCCCCGACGCGCCTTGCCGAGGCACCACAACGCCGCGGCCTCTCAGTCGGCCACCACGAATCGCACCGTTCGGCTGGCCGGATCGGCCTGCGCAAGGCGCACCGTTATCTCGCCGCCCAGTTCCAGCGCCGTCGCCGATTCGACGTGCGCCTCCAGCGGCGGGTCGCGCAGCATGACGATCCCCGTCCGCGCGCCAGCGCCGTCATCGCCGTGGCTGGCCTGACGCACCTCGACGATCGCGCCGGCGAAGGGTTCGCCCACGCGCGGAGCCAGGATCACCGCCTGCGCCAGGTCGATGATGGCGCGCTCGTACTGGTGCGCGCGGCGATCGGATGTGGCCATCGTCTCGACCAGCCCGGGCAACGCCGAACGCACCCAGTCCGGCACCGCCGCGCCGGCGCACAGCGCCACGCAGGCCTCGTTGGCATGGCGATCGACCAGCCGCCGCATCGGCGCCGTCACATGCGCATAGGGCGCGGCGATCGCCGCCTGCAACGGTTGCGCCGGCAGTTGCCCATCGAAGGCGGCATAGCCGGCGCCGCGCAGCACGGCGGTGCAGGAAAACATCATTGCCACGTGATGCGGCTGCGACGGATCGAGCGTGCGGATGAAATCGGGATAGGGCTGCGTGTCCGGCCAGTCGATGCGCAACGCGCGCGCGCCAAGGCGCAGCCGCGCCAGCGAATGCGCGTCGGGCGGCGGCAACGTGCGCACGATGCCGACGTTTCCTTGCAGCATGATTTTCGCCGCCGCCATGCCGGTGAGCAGCGAAATCTGCGCGTTCCAGTCCTCCACCGGCAACGGCAAGCGGTATTCCAGATCCCACTGCCCGCCGTCGCAGCCGATCTCGGCATCGGGCAGCGACAGGCTGACGCCACCGCGCTGCTTCTCCAATGCCTGCCGGCGCTGCCCGATTTCGCGCAGCAGATCCCACACCGGATCGGCGCGGCCGGCATCGAGCTGTTGCTGCACGGTCGGGTAATCGCACTGTTGCCGGCTGCGCACGCGGGCGCGGCGCACGTCGATGGCGACGATCTCGCCAGTGCGATCCAGATCGATCGTCCACAGGATCGACGGCCGCAGTTGCCCCGGCAGCAGCGAGGCGGCGTTCTCGCACAGCACGGTCGGGTGCAGGGGAATGGTCGACAGCCCGCCGTAAAGCGTTTCGCCGCGCTGATGGGCCTCGTCGTCGATGGCGTCGCCGGCGGTCACGAACGCGGCGACATCGGCCAGCGCGTAGTACACGCGATAACCGTCGCCGTCGCGGCGCTCCAGGTGCATCGCCTGGTCGAGGTCCATCGACCCGGGCGGGTCGATGGTCAGCAGCGGGATGTCGCTGCGATCGAGCTCCGGCAGACGCGGATTCGCGGACGCTCGTGCCGCCAGATCCTCCACTTCCGCCGGGAATGCGGTCGGCAGGCGCAGTTCGCGCTGGATCTGTGCCACGCCCTGCGCCATCGTGGCGTCGTCGGAGGGCTGAATGCGGATGACGCGGGTGTTTGGCACGGGTAGCTGATCCCGAGGCGGGCAACGATCGCCGGACTATACACGCTGCCGACGAACGCCCGCCTCGGCGCGCCGGTCAGTGCCCCAGCAGGCGCGCGACCGACGGATCGAGCTGGCCCATGAACGCCTCCACCTGTGCGGTGTAGGCCGCATCGGCGCCGAGATCCTTGTTGATCTGCTCGTGCGTCTTGTCTTCCGGCAGCACCTGCGCATGGCCGCCGAGCGAGCCCGCCCTGGCGACGAACTGCCGCGCCGCCGGGCAGGAATCGTCGCGCTGGCTGGAGCACACCGCCAGCACCGGCATGATGCGGCGATCGAGTTGCAGGGTCGGCGAGTCGGCACGCCATACCGCCGGGTCCGATCCGAAGGCACGGTCGTAGAAGCGCGGGTGCGGGCGCTGCATGATCGTGACGACATCGAAGGCGGCGCTGTCGAGCGCGATCGTGCCCAGCCACGGCTGCACGCCGTGCGCTCTGGCAAGGATCGGGCTGGCGCTGACCAGGGCGACGAGGTGGGCACCGGCCGAATGGCCCATCAGCACCACCCGCCGGCCGTCGCCGCCCCAGGATGCGATATGGCGTTGCACATAGGCCAGCGCCGCCGCCACGTCCTGCGCCTCGTCGGCCACCTGCACCTGCGGCACCAGCCGGTAGTCGATCGACACGAACACGAAGCCGCGCGGCACCCAGCGGTTGACCTTGCCCTCGACGACGTTCTTCGCCGCCTTGTCGCCGAGCATCCAGGCGCCGCCATGCACCATCACGATCACCGGCGCATCGTCGGCGCCGGCCGGCGCGTAGATGTCCAGTTTCTGCCGTGGCGCGTTGCCGTAGGCGACATCGCGGGCGACGTGCACGCCGGCAGGCAGCCGCAGCGGCGGCGCATCCTCGTGCGCGCCGAACCGTGCGCGGCCATCGCCGGCGCCATTGCCGGCACGTTGTTGCAGCATGGCGCGGAACGGCCCGGCCTGCACCGCCGGCGCAGCCGGCACGGCGGCGAGGATGGTCACCGCGGCGAGCGTCATCACGGTCGTGGCGAAACGGTGGGTTGGGTATTTCATCGAAGTCGAGTCCTTCAGGAAGGTCGCTGCCGCGAATGGATGCAGACGGCGTCAGCCCGAGGCGCACGCCTTGCCTCGGCGACCGTCAACGGCCACCGGAAATCACGTTGCCCTGGGCGTCGGTGCAGGTGCCGACGTGGGTATGGCCCTGACCTTTCGTCCACGTCGTCTGGCCGATGCAGGTGTCGCTGGCGGCATTGGTGATGGTGGTGTCGTGGCTGCCGCTGCCATCGGCAACCGTCGTGCTGCCGCTGTAACTGCCCCTGACACCGCTGGCACTGGTGGCGCTGTTGCCATTCCAGTTGCCATCGCTGCTGCGGGTGTAGCTGCCGTTGCTGTCCACGCTGCCGCCGCTGGCACCGCAGCCGGCGACCACGCCGCGGGAGCCGGCGACGACCGGCGCCGCCGATTCGCCGCGGTGGAAACGGCCGCGAATCGCCGCCTGCCCCGGCCGCACCAGCACCAGGGCCAACGCACCGGCGAACACGATCGCGTCGGGATGAAGGAAAGAAGACGGTTGCATTGCCTGCTCCTGGATGGAGGAAAGTGGTTCGAAGGCGCCGGCCGAACCAACGGTCTCCGGCGTGGCGCCATCGTCTCCGGGTATCACCGCACAGGCGTATCGGATTGTGCAAAGGAGTGAACGGATGTTGCGATAACGCCTCCGGGAAACATTCGTTTACAGTTGTCGAAGGCATCGGCTTGCCGACGCCGTGGCGAGGCGACATCCTGCATGGCATGGATCCTGCCGCCCTGCTCGTGGTCGATGACGATCTGCGCCTGCGCAACCTGCGCGAACGCTATCTCGCGCAGGATGGCTTTCGCGTGCGCGGCGACGCCGCACGCGGCGGCATCGGCCTTGGCCTGAGCATCGCCGCCTGCGCTGCCGAGTTGCACGGCGGCGATCTGCGCCTTGGCAACACACAGCCGCACGGCTTCATCGCCGAATTGCGTGTCGCCGACCCGCCACCAGCGCCGGTCGCCTGATCCATCCCGCAGGTCCGGCACGACCCGAATCCCGACCGCCACGCCCAACGCGCACCGCCATGCATGCCATCGCCGCCATTCCCGTCCTGCTGATCGCATCTGCCGCGATCCACGCCCAGCAAGCGGTATCGCTGCCGCGCAGCGATGGCGCCAGTACTCCGGCGATGGTCTACGAGCCAACGGCGACGCATGGCTGCCCGCCGCTGGCGCTGCTCTCACCCGGCGCCGGCGGCAACGAGAAAGGCCTGGCCTATCTGGCGCAGGCGCTGGCGGACGACGGCTGGCAGGCGATCGTGCTCGGCCACCGCGAGAGCGGCATGGCGGCATTGCGCCAGGACATGCGCCGGGCCCACGGCATCCGCCGCGGCGTGCAGGCGCTGGTGGCCGATCCGGTCGCCTATCGCGACCGCCTGGCCGACATCGGCGCTGCACTGGCATGGTCCGGACAACACTGCCGCGCGCCGTTCAAGGCGCTGCTCGGGCACTCAATGGGCGCACGCACGGTGGTGCTGGAAGCCGGCGCCGGCAACAACCTTCGCATCCATGGTGCCGATCGCTTCGACGCTTACGTCGCGCTTTCGCCACCGGCGACCGATGCGAGCTTCCCGCCCGACGCCGACCGCGCCATCCGTGCGCCGATGCTGATGCTCACCGGCACCCGCGACGCCACCGTCGATGGCGCCAGCCATGCCGATCGCGCCCGCGCCTTCGATGCGCTGTCCTCGCGCTGCGCCTGGCTCGGCGTCGTCGACGGCGCCACCCACATGAATTTCGCCGGCGTCGGCTTCGCTGCCCGCACCGCCGCCGAGAACGCGACGACGACACTGGCCATCGCCTTCCTCGACGGCTTGCGCGCCGGCCATTGCAGTCACCCGCCAGCGATCGCCGGCACCACCATCAGCAGCAAATAGCGCCGCCGTCAGCGCGATGGCCGCAGCGCGTCGAGCTGTTTTTTCAGCGCGGCGAAATGTTCGTGCATCTGCGCATGGATCTGGTCGGTCTTCTCGTGCAGGTGCGCGATCTCCAGCTCGGCCTTGACGTTGACCTCGTACTCGATGTCCGAACGCAGGCGATCCTTCGCCGCCTGGCGATTCTGGCTCATCATGATCACCGGCGCCTGCAGCGCGGCGATCGACGACAGGATCAAATTGAGCAGGATGAACGGATACTCGTCCCACTTGACCGCGGCGACGAGCACGTTCAACCCCATCCACACGATCATGAAGGCGGAGAAGGTGAAGATGAACGCCCACGAGCCGCCGAATGCCGCCACCTTGTCGGCAACCCGCTCACCGAAGGTCGATTCCGACTCGACCTCCTCGTTGGCGTTGCGCGAGACCCGCGTGCGCAGCAAGGCATCGGCCTTGCGGGTCATGTGGCCCATCGCCGCCAGCATCCCCAGCGCCGCCTCCGGCGACTTGCGGAATACCAGCAGCAGGTCGTCGCGGTCGAGTTCGAGCAATTCGGCATCGCTCAACGCGATCGCGGTGGCGGTGCGCGCACCCTGATCGAGCATCGACAGCTCACCGAATACCTCGCCGTGGTCGACGATGGTCAACACGATCTTCTGGCCGGCGGTATCGCGGATGAAAAGCTCGATCTGGCCGCCGTGCACGACGTACAACGAATCGCCGGCATCGCCGGTGCGAAACAAGGTCGCACCCGCCGCCAGTGGGCGCAGGTCGATGGCATCGGCGAGGATGCGACGGTCGTCCTCGTCCAGCCGCTCGAACAACGGCACGCCTTCCAGCAAACCAGGATCGCACGGCATGCAGGCCCCCACCCTCCATGGAATGCGGCCGAGTGTAGCGGCTGCCGCGACCGTGTGCGCGCCCGCGCATCCACCCTCGCTCACCCGTTACCGACTGCGGCCGGCGCGCGCAACGCCGGGCTCAGCCGCCGACGAAATCCCGCTTTCCGATCGCCAGCCCCAGATGACGCAGCAGACCGTAGGCGGTGGTGTAGTGGAAGTAGAAATTCGGAATCGCGAAATCGAACAGATATTCGCTGCCGACCATGTCGAGGGTGCGATCGCGCAACGGGATCACGACCCGGCGTTGCGCCGCGCCTTCGAATTGCGTCGCCTGGAAACCACCGACGAATTGCGCAACCTTGCCGATGCGACTGCGCAGCTGCGCCAGCGTGGTCTCCTCGTCCGGAAACTTCGGCACCTCGACGCCGGCCAGGCGCGCCGGCGGGCTCTTGGCGAAGTCGGTGGTGAGCTGCACCTGGCGGGTGAAGTCGAACATGTCCGGAGCGAGCCTGGCGTGCAGCACGTCGGGCTCGGCCAGGCGGCCCTCGGCGATGGCCGCCTCGGCCTTGCCCAGGATGGCGTCGAGGTTGTGCAGCATCCGCAGCGGCGTGCGCACGACGGCGTCGAAAATGGCGACTTGCATGGGTTGCTCCTCGGAGGGGAAAGGCGATGATGGTACGCCGGCGCGCGCCCGGCCGTTGTTGCGCGAACGCCGCGCCGGTCGGCCCGGCGGCGGCGATCGCTCACGGCGATGGCCTCACACCACCACGCGATAGCAGGGCTTGTAATCGCCGGACATCTTCATCCGCCCCTGGCCGACGAAGGCGCGCAGCAGGTCGTCGAGGGCGCGCATGATGTCGGGGTCGCCATGGATCTCGAACGGCCCTTCGCGCTCGATGCGTTTCATGCCCTCCTCCTTGACGTTGCCGGCGACGATGCCGGAGAAGGCCCGGCGCAGATTGGCGGCGAGCTGGTGCACGGGCTGGCCGCGGTGGAGATCGAGCGCCGCCATGCTCGCGTGGGTCGGCTCGAAGGGATGCTGCAAGTCTTCCGGCACCACCAGCGACCAGTTGAAGAAGTAGGCGTCCTGTGACTGCACGCGGCGCTGGCGAACGGTATCCACGCCGGTGCGAATCGCCCGCGCCACCGCTTCCGAATCATCGACGATGATCCGGTAGCGCTGGCAGACGGCCTCGCCCAAGGCCAGCTTCAGGAAACGATCGATCTGCTGGAAATATGCCGCCGCCGCGCGCGGCCCGGTGAACACCAGCGGGAACGGCTCGTCGACGTTGTCCGGATAGGTGAGCAGGCCGAGGATGAACAGGATTTCCTCGCAGGTGCCAACGCCGCCCGGGAAGACGATGAAGCCGTGACCGAGGCGAACGAAGGCCTCCAGCCGCTTCTCGATGTCCGGCATGATCACCAGGTGGTTGACGATCGGGTTGGGCGATTCGGCGGCGATGATGCCCGGCTCGGTGACGCCGATGTAGCGCGGCGCCTGCCGGCGCTGCTTGGCGTGGGCGATGGTGGCGCCCTTCATCGGCCCTTTCATCGCGCCCGGGCCGCAGCCGGTGCAGATGTCCAGACCGCGCAGGCCCAGCTCGTAGCCGACCGTCTTGGTGTAGTCGTATTCCTCGCGCGAGATCGAATGCCCGCCCCAGCACACCACCAGGTTGGGCTCGTTGCGCGGCTTGAGGATGTGCGCATTGCGCAGCACCTCGAACACGGCACTGGTGATGCCGGCGCCGGTGGCGGCGGAGAACTTGGCATCGCCCTCGACCTCGGTGGTGGTGTAGACGATGTCGCGCACCACCGCGAACAGCAGTTCGGCGACGCCGCGGATGATCTGCCCGTCGACGAACGCCTGCGCCGGCGCATTGCGCAGTTCGAGCTTGATGCCGCGATCGTGCGGGCGGATGAACACGTCGAAATCCGGGTACAGCGCGGAGGCGGCGCGGGCATCGTCGAGGGCGCTGCCGGTGGTCAGCACCGCCAGTGCGCATCGTCGCAACAAATCGTGCAGCACGCTGCCGGCGGCAGCGTCGCGCAGGCGCGCCACTTCGGCGCGCGACAGCACATCCAGCCCGCCGCGTGGCGACACCAACGCGTTGACGGTGCTGCCGGCGCGCGGCGCGTCGGTGGACGAAGCGGGAATGCAGGTATCGGTCATGGCATTGGCATCGGCGGCACAGGGGAGAATCGAAACATGGCGCACGGTACACCCTCGCCGTGAGTGGCGGGCAGGGCCTTGCCCGGCCACGGCCGACAGGCGCGGCCAGCACAGCGCCCGCGAGCCATCGCGGCGGCGCCGATCAAGGCGACGGCCCCGGTGGCGGATCGGCCACGTAGTCGACGAACTCGAAGGCGAAGGCGTGCTTGCCATCGGCCGCATGCGCCTGACGGGCAAGCACGCGCCAGCGGCGGGTGTCGAACATCGGGAAAAACGCGTCGGCGCCTTCCACCTCGGCATCGACCCAGGTCAGATGCAGGTGGCTGGCGAGCGGCAACGCGAGCGCGAAAATTTCGCCACCGCCGATCACGCACAGGTCGCCATCGCCGGCACCACCGTCGGCGGCCAGCGTCCGCGCGGCGGCGATCGATGGCACCGCTTCCATGCCGGGCAACGGCGCCCGACCGGCGCGCGTGAGCACGAGATTGCGCCGGCCCGGCAAGGCGCGACCGAGCGATTGTGCGGTCTTGCGGCCCATCAGCACCGTCTTGCCGAGGGTGAGCGCCTTGAAGCGGCGCAGGTCGTCGGGCAGATGCCACGGCAAGGCGTTGCCACGACCGATGGCATACCGGCGATCGAGGGCGGCGATGAGATCGATCACGGGGCGCTCGCCGAACGCTGTTCAAGGAGCCGACGTTGGCGGCGGGTCGAGCGTCAGCAGCGCGCGCGGCGCACAGGCCAGCGCTCGCGCATCGACCTGGGCGCGCAGATCGGTGACGAACGCCGCGCCGTCGCTGCTGATGAAATCGAACGCGTACCAGGCAGCGCCCGCCGTGGCGATCGTGCGCGTGCCGGCGAGCGCCGGGCCGAACGACCCGTGCGTGGAGACCATCTTGAAACCGTACGCGCTGGCCTGCAGGCCGCCGATGCGCGTGGCCACCGGCGGGTCTTGCGCGACCACCCGCGAGAACGACGAATCGGGCTGGAAATGGGCCAGCCGGCTCGCCGCCACGGCACCATCGGCGATGCCGCAGGCGCTGGCGAAGCTCATCACCTGGCCGCGCCAGAAGCCGGCACGGGCAAACGAATAGGCGGTGCGCTCGGCGAGCACGCGGCCGTCGCCGGCGTACTGCGTCCAGACATCCAGCAGCCGTGGCGTCATGCCGCCGGCGGCGTAGTCGCCGGTCGCGGTGCGCATGCGCATGCCGGCGCTGGCCTCGGCCGCCGCGGCATCGAAACGGCGGCGACTGGCGAGGGCGGAGTCGAAATCGAGCGCGAATCCACTCACGGCCGGCGCTGCCAAGGCGTCAGGGTCGCCCGTCGCCGGCGCTTCCAGCTGCACCGTCAGCAAGGCATTGTTGATCGTCGCCACCAGCACCGTTGCCGCCCGCTCCTCGCCGTCGGCATCACGCCACCGGCGGATGAACCGCGATGCCGGGAAGGCGGCCAGCTTCACCGCCTGCACCTGGTGTACGCCCGGCTGCCGCAGCAGCGCACGCAGCCGCTCGTCGGCCGCGCCTTTCGCCGGCACCCAGTAGTTCACCTCGACCTGCGCCTGCGCCCCGGCCTGCGCGCCGGAGTCGATCGCCAGCCACTGTCGCTGGTCGGCCGAGAACTCCAGCGCGCTGTTGCCGGCGCGGTCGATCCGTTCCAGCCGGTGGAAGGCGAACGGCAGATCGATCGTGCCGGCGAAGGTGTCGAGCCGTTGCGCCACGGCAGCCGCGGGCGATGCCGCCATCGCCAGTGTCAACGCCATCGTGAAATGTCGTGCGTGCATGTCCGCCTCCCCGCGGTAGCCTCTCACACCGCCACCGGCGCCTTGATCGCCGGATGCGGATCGTAGTGTTCGACGGCCACATCCGCGAAACGGAACGCGAACACGCTGCCGACATCCGGATTCAAGCGCAGTCTCGGCAGCGGGCGCGGCGCCCGCGACAGCTGCTCGCGCGCCTGCTCGAGGTGATTGTCGTACAGATGGGCGTCGCCGAGCGTGTGCACGAAATCGCCCACGCCCAGGCCGCATGCCTGCGCCACCATGTGGGTGAGCAGCGCATAGCTGGCGATGTTGAACGGCACGCCGAGGAAGATGTCGGCGCTGCGCTGGTAGAGCTGGCAGCTCAGCTTGCCGTCGACGACGTAGAACTGAAACAGCGTGTGGCAGGGCATCAGCGCCATCTTCGGAAGGTCGGCGACATTCCAGGCCGAGACGATCAACCGCCGCGAATCCGGGTTGCGACCGATCTCGTCGATCACCCAGCGCAGCTGGTCGATCTCCACGCCATCGGCACCCGCCCAACGCCGCCACTGCTTGCCGTACACCGGGCCGAGCTCGCCGTCGGCATCGGCCCATTCGTCCCAGATCGATACTTTGTTGTCGCGCAGGTAAGCGATGTTGGTTTCGCCACGCAAGAACCACAGCAACTCGTGCACGATCGAGCGCAGGTGCAGCTTCTTCGTCGTGACCAGCGGAAAGCCCTCGCTCAGATCGAACCGCATCTGCCAGCCGAACACGCTGCGCGTGCCGGTGCCGGTGCGGTCGGACTTGTGCGCGCCGCGTTCGAGCACGTGACGGAGGAGTTCGAGGTATTGGCGCATTGGGTGAGTTTGTAGTTCGTAGTTCGTAGTTCGTAGTTCCTGGTTCGCGACGGCGTACTGACTACTGCCCACCTTCTGTCCTCTGTCCTCTGTCCTCTGGAACAAGCACCGGCGACTTGCGCGCCAGCCACAACAGCACGATGCCGAGCGCGATCAGCGGGATCGACTGCACCTGCCCCATCGTCAACCAGCCGAAAGCGAGATAGCCGAGCTGCTCGTCGGGCACGCGCACGAATTCCACCGCGAAGCGGAAGCAGCCATACATCAGCGCGAACAAGCCGGAGATGGTGTAGCGCCGCCGCGGCGTCGCCGACCAGCCGAACAGCACAATGAACATCACCAGCCCTTCCAGCGCCGCTTCATAGATCTGCGACGGATGCCGCGCCCACGCCTCCAGCGCGCCCTGATGCGCGAGCGTGCGCAACTGCCCTTCATCGAGATTCTGGTACGGCCCGGCGGTGATGCCCTTGGGAAAGATCACCGCCCACGCCACCTGGCTGGGCTTGCCCCACAGCTCGCCATTGATGAAGTTGCCGAGCCGGCCGAAGAACAATCCCGGCGGCACCAGCGGCGCGATGAAATCCATCGTGTCGAAAAAATGCAGACGGTGCCGACGCGACCACCACCAGCAGGCGGTGAGCACGCCCAGCAGGCCGCCGTGAAAGCTCATGCCACCATCCCAGACGCGCAAGATGGCACCCGGGTCATGGATGATCCAGACCGGCGAGACATAGGTGAGCATGTACCACAGCCGGCCGCCGAGGACGACGCCGAGCATGCCGTAGAACATCAGATCGCCGTAGGACTGCGCGTCCACTCCCGGCAAGCGGCCTGCCCGGACCCGACGCGCGCCCAGCCACCACGCGGCGATGAATGCCAGCAGGTACATCACCCCGTACCAGTGGATCGCCGGCTGGTAGTGCGTGCCGAACAGATCGAAGCCCGGCAGGCGCAGAGCGATCGGATCGATGTCGTGAAAGTAGTGGGTCATGCCTGTCGGAGAGCCTGAATCAGGCGGCCATTGTCGCAGATGGCCGCCGGCGCCAGCGCCGGAGGCCGGAAATTCGCAGTCTCTCAGACGATCACCGGCGTGTCCGGCAGCTCGTCGGGCGTTTGCCCCGCCGCCGGCAGCGCGCCGCGCAGGATGTCGCCGATGGCGGCCACGCATTCGCACACCGCCTCGGCGACGTCGTCGCCCTGGCGCAGGCGCGCGGCCAGGCGGTTGCAGGGCACCTGCCAGGCATCGGCTGCGACCAACCTGGAAATGCCGCGATCGGCCACGATCTCGATCGCTCGCTCGGCCCACAGCAGATACACCAGCACGCCGGTGTTGTCCTCGGTATCCCAGACTCGCAGTTGCGAGAACATCTCGACCGCGCGGCTGCGCGCATCCGGATGGCGCGCCAGCGTCCGCACCGGCAGCGCCGCCTCGACCGCGAAACGGATCTCGCCGGCATGGCCGCGCTCGGCCGCGACGATGGCATCGCCGATGCGCGCCATCACCGCGCCATCGAAACGGCGACGCACGGCGCCGGTCCCCGTGCCCAGATGTTTCATCGTTCGCGCGAATGTGCCTGCCATCACCATCTCCCCGATGCGCCACCGCCACCGAACCTGCCACCGCCACCGCCGAAACCGCCGCCACGGCTGAGGACGCCGCTGCCGGCGATGCGCAGCAACGACCAGGCGACGCTGCCCAACGAGCCCCCATGGCCCGGTCGATCGACCGAATCTCCGCTGGCCTCCGGCAATGCGCCCATGTCAAATCGCATCGCAAGAAGGAAAGCGATCGCACCCAGCAGCAGCGCGAACAGCCAGCCCGCTCCGAGCAGCAGCACAAAGCCTGCAATCACCGGCAACGTGACGCAGCCACGCAACAATGCGGCCTTGCCGCCGAGGAAAGCGGAGGCGAAGGCGAACACGAACGGCAGGCCGACGATCATCCACAGCCACGGGCCCATCGCCAATGGCGGCGGCGAGATGGCGTCCCGCAGCGACCCTTTGAAACTGCCCTCCGGCTTCGGCGGCGGCGGCATGGCCTCGCCGTTTTCAAGCCGGATGATGCGGTCGACGCCGCCGTTGATCTCGCCATCGATGTCGCCCAGCTTGACGCGCGGCCACGACATGTCTTCATCGAGGATGCGCTTGATGACGGGAATCGTGAACACGGCCCCGAGCGCACGACCGGGAGTGATGCGTTCGTTGTAGGGATTTTCGGTGACCAGGATGAGCACGTCGCTGTCGCCGAGCTTCCATGCATCGAACACCCGGTTCGAGTATTGCGCGCCGCTTTCGTCACCGGTGTTTTCGACCAGCAACACCGCGATTCGCCGGCCCCTGGCCTGCTCGAACGCGGCCAGCTTCGCCTCCAGCGCCTGCACCTGCGCCGCGGTGAGCATCGACGTCAGGTTGACGACGTGCCCCTTCAACCCGGGTACCGCAGCCACTTCGGCCCTTGCCGCGCCGACTCCCGCGCCGCAGGCGAACAACAGCAGCGCGAGAAGCGCAACGAGGCGCATCGATGAACGCATGTCGTGGATCGGACGCGGCATCACCATCCTCCCGAAGCACCACCGCCACTGAAGCCGCCACCACCGCCGCTGAAGCCGCCGCCACCGAAGCCGCCACCGCCGGAGGAACCGCCACTCCAGCCGCCCCAGCTTCCCGACCCGCCACTGCCGGTATGGCCACCGCCGCCGCGCCAATTCACCAGCGACAGCATGAACGAGACGATCGCCAACGCCAGCGACAGTGCCAACGGTGCGTGATTGGCGTGACCGACGCCGATGATCGCCGCCGCGATCAGCAGCCCGCGCACGATGCCCGGCAACCAGCCCAGTATCGCCGTGCCGAACAAGAAGACGATGAAACTCGCACCGACCACCCCGGTCGCATCGTCGCCGGCGCCGTGCACACTGGCCGGCGGCGGCAACGGCTCGCCGTCGACCAAACCGATCAGGCGCGCGATGCCATCGTCCAGACCCCCGGCGAAATCGCCGCGCTTGAACTTCGGCACGATGACCTCGTCGATGATCCGATTGGCCAGCGCGTCCGGAACCGCGCCTTCCAGCCCGCGCCCGACCTCGATGCGAACCTTGTGGTCGTCCTTGGCGACCAGCACCAGGATGCCGTCGTCGACGCCCTTGCGGCCGAGTTTCCAGGCATCCACCACGCGGATCGAATACTGCTCGAGGGTCTGGTCACCGGTGGTGGGCACGATCAGGATGGCCACCTGGCTGCCCTTGCGTTGCTCGAAGGCGGCCAGGCTCGCTTCCAGCACTTGTCGCTGATTGGCGTCGAGCGTGCCGGTCTGGTCGGTGACGTGCGCGGAGAGCGCCGGCACCGGCACCGCCTGCGCGATCGCCAGCCCGGCCAGCAGGACGAGCAGCATCACCAGCGCGGCGTGAACCGGTCGCGACATCGGCGTCGCCTCGCGCGCTCAGCCTCCTGCCGGCGATGGCGACGCGGCGGGCGCCGACGGCGCGTCGAAATCCACCTTCGGCGGCGCCGCGATCTGCGCCTCGTTGGCGACGGCGAAGTTGGGCTTGATCTGGTAGCCGAACATCTTCGCCGTCATGTTTTGCGGAAACGAGCGCAGGTAGGTGTTGTAGTCGGCGACCGACTGGATGTAGCGGTTGCGCGCCACCGTGATGCGATTCTCGGTGCCTTCCAGTTGCGCTTGCAGATCACGGAAGGACTGGTCGGATTTCAGGTTCGGATAATTTTCGCTCACCACCAGCAGCCGCGACAGCGCCGCGCCGAGCTGGCCCTGCGCGTCCTGGAACTGCTTGAGTTTTTCCGGGTCGCTGGCCAGTTCCGGCGTGATCTGCAGCGAGCCGACGCGCGAGCGCGCCTGCGTCACCTGGATCAGGATGTCCTTCTCCTGCTGCGCGTAGCCCTTCACCGTCGCCACCAGGTTGGGCACCAGATCGGCGCGGCGCTGGTACTGGTTGACGACCTCCGACCAGTTGGCCTTGGTTTGCTCGTCGAGCGCCTGGATCTTGTTGTAACCGCACGAGCTCAACGCCAGCAGCAGAACGAGGATGACGACGCGCAACAGCAAGGCCATGGCAATTCCTTCAGCAGGTCATTGGTCGCGCTCGGACCGATGCGCACGCAATTGCGCGCGTCGCTCGGCCTGCGCCTGGGCGATCAGATTGAGGATTTCCACCGCCGCCGAAAACCCCATGCCGAAATACAGATAACGGCGGTCGACGTGGATGCCGATACCCTCGGCGATGAGCATGGCGCCGACGAGAACGATGAACGACAACGCCAGCATCTTCACGGTGCGATGGCGATCGATGAAATCGCCGATCGGATCGGCCGCGAACACCATCACCAGCACCGCCAGCATGATCGCCGCGACCATCACCGGGATCTCGTTGACCATGCCGACCGCCGTGATGACCGAGTCGAGCGAGAACACGATGTCCATCACCGCGATCTGCGCGATGACCATCGCGAACACCGCCGAGGGCTTGGCGGTGATGTCCTCGTCCTCGCCACGACCCTGGATCGAATCGCGAATCTCCAGCGTGCCCTTGACCAGCAGGAACAGGCCGCCGGCGGCGAGCACGAGGTTGCGCATCGACACCGGATGGTCCATCAGCATGAACAGCGGACGGGTCAACCGCGCCAGTTCGACCAGGGTGATCAGCAGCGCGATCCGGGTCAGGCAGGCCAGCGCCAGCCCGAACCGGCGCGCGCGCGGCCGCCGCTCGGGCGGCAGCTTGCTGACCGAGATCGAGATAAACACGAGGTTGTCGACGCCGAGCACGATCTCCAGCACCGCCAGCGTGAACAGGGCGATCCAGGTCGAGCTTTCGAAGATCCAGTCCAAGGGGCCGTTCCTGTCGTCGTCAGTGCGCGAGCCAGCGCGGAATCAGGATCAAGCCCCAGCACAGCAACACGTTCATCATCAGCAGGAACACCGCCGCCGAGCCCATGTCCTTGGCGCGTCCGGCCATTTCATGGTGTTCGGCGCCATACCGCTCGATCAGCGCCTCGATCGCCGAATTGAGCAGCTCGGCGGCCAGCACCGGCGCCAGCGAACCGAGCAGGATGGCGCGTTCGATGCCATCGTGCGCCAGCCAGATGCCGGCCGGAACGAACACCAGCAGCAGCCAGCCCTCCAGACGGAACGATTCCTCGGTGCGCCAGCAGATGCCGATGCCCTTGAGCGACCACTTCAGCGCCCGCCATGCGCCCGCCGGCCCACGCGGCAAGTGCGAGTTGAGTTCGGCTGGCATGGTGGCGGCCCCCGTAACCGGTCCGGCTCAGGCGGTCTTGGGGATGTAGGCCAGATCGAGTTCCTTCGCCGCCTTGACATCGTCGAGCCGGCGCACCGGCAAGGTGTAGGGCGCGCCCTTCATCCACTCGGGATTGTTGGCCGCCTTGTCGAGCAACATCTTCATGACGACGACGAAGCGATCGAGGGTGTCCTTGCTCTCGGTCTCGGTCGGCTCGATCAACAGGCACTCGGGCACCAGCAGCGGGAAATAATTGGTCGGCGCGTGGATGCCGTGATCGAGCAGCGACTTGGAGAAATCCAGCGCGGTGACGCCGTTGGCCTTCTTCTGCGGGGCGACGGTGACGATGAACTCGTGCGAGGCGCGGCGCTCGGGATAGGCCAGCGTATAGCCACGCTTGCGCAGTTGCGCGGCGAGGTAATTGGCGTTGAGGGTGGCGTACTCGGCCACCCGCGGCATGCCCTCGCGGCCGAGCATGCGTGCGTACACATAAGCGCGCAGCAGCACGCCGGCATTGCCGGCGAACGCCGACAACCGACCGATCGACAGCGGCCGATCCTTCTTGCGCACGAAGCGATACCACGGGCCGGCGTCGTGATGGTCCACCGCCACCGGCGCGGCGACCGTGGCCGGCTTGTGCTTGGCCTTGGTGTAACGGCCGCCCTTGTGCGCCGGCGCGACAGCCGCCGCCGCGTGCGGACGATGCTCGAGTTTTTCGATCATCGGAATCGGCAGGAAGGGTTTCAACCTTTCGCTCACACCCACCGCACCGGCACCCGGGCCGCCACCGCCATGCGGCGTGCTGAAGGTCTTGTGCAGGTTCATGTGGATGGCGTCGAAGCCCATGTCGCCGGGCCGCACCTTGCCGAGGATGGCGTTGAGGTTGGCACCGTCGTAATACAGCAGGCCGCCGGCCTCGTGCACGAGTTTGGCGATTTCGACGATGCGGCGCTCGAACACGCCGATGGTCGACGGATTGGTCAGCATGATGCCGGCGGTCTTCGGGCCGAGCACCTTCTTCAGCGCCTCAATGTCGATGTCGCCGTTGGCCAGCGTCGGGATCTCGCGCACGCTGCAGCCGCACACCGTCGCGGTGGCCGGGTTGGTACCGTGGGCGGCGTCGGGGACGATGATCTCGGTGCGTTCGAGATCGCCGCGATGCTTGTGGTAGGCGACGATCATCGCCACCCCGGCGAACTCGCCCTGGGCACCGGCCATCGGCGCAAGGCTGACGCCACCCTTCATGCCGGTGACATCGGCGAGGATTTCCTGCAACTCGTACATGCACGACAGGAAGCCCTGGCTCAGCGACTCGGGCGCATACGGATGGCGGCCGAGGAAGCCATCGAGCATCGCCAGCGTATGGCAGGCGCGCGGGTTGTACTTCATCGTGCACGAGCCCAGCGGGTAGAACTGGGTGTCGATCGAGAAGTTCTTGCGCGACAGGTTGGTGTAGTGGCGCACCGCCTGCAGCTCGGACACCTCGGGCAGGCCGATCGGCGTGGTGCGCAGGAATCGTTCGGGCAGATCGGGCGTTGCGATGGCGGCCGGAAGCTGGGCGGCGGCGGTGCGCCCGGGCTGGGACTGCTCGAAGATCAGCATGGATGCGACACCGATGTTGGCGAAGGTGCGTAGTTTGCCATAGCGCGCGCCGCCATCGGCGACGCGCGGCGCACGATGGAGCGATGGCGCAAAGGCCGCCGTCGCAGCCAACAACGGGACTGGGACTTGGGTCTTGGGACTTTTGACTCGGGAAGCGGGACTCGGGAAGCGGGACTCGGGAAGCGGGAAACGGGACTCGGCAAGAAAATGCTCCTTCCCCCGCTTGCGGGGGAAGGTTGGGATGGGGGTGCTTTTATTCGGGACTCGGGACCCGGCAAGAAAATGCCCCTTCCCCCGCTTGCGGGGGAAGGTTGGGATGGGGGGCTTTTACTCGGGACTCGGGAAGTTTCCATCGATTCGATTTGCCCTCGCGCCGGTGTTCGCGTATAGTCGGCAAGCTTTGCAGCTCGCCCGCATCGCCGCCCACGCCGTGCGTCATCGGCGAATCCACACGCAGGTCGTCAACCGGCACCGGGGTCCCCGCAAGGGGTCGTTGCCGCGGGATCTGCGGAAGCCCAACCCCGGAATCGTCCGTGCGTGTCGCACGCCAAGCACCCCGTCCCACGCTGGACGGCCTTTGCGAACGACGCAAGTGTCGAATGACCGCAACCTTCGCGGTCGCTCGCCGAGCCAACGCACCCGGTTCCCTTTCAGGAGTGAACACAATGCCTCAAGTCACCATGCGCCAGATGCTGGAAGCCGGCGTGCATTTCGGCCACCAGACCCGCTACTGGAACCCGCGGATGGCGCCGTACATCTTCGGCGCGCGCGGCAAGATCCACATCATCAATCTCGAAAAGACCGTCCCGCTGTTCACCGACGCGATGAACTATCTGTCGGCGATCGCGCAAAAGCGCGGCCAGATTCTGTTCATCGGCACCAAGCGCTCGGCGCGCGAGGCGATCAAGGAAGAAGCCATCCGTTGCGGCATGCCCTACATGACCCAGCGCTGGCTCGGCGGCACGCTCACCAATTTCCGCACCGTCAAGCAATCGGTGTCGCGCCTGAAGGAGTTGGAGTCGGCCGAGACCGACGGCACTTTCGAAAAGCTGGTCAAGCACGAAGTGCTGACCCTGCGTCGCGAGCGCGAGAAACTCGACGCCTCGCTGGGCGGCATCAAGGCGCTCGAGCGCCTGCCCGACGCGCTGTTCGTGATCGACATCGGCCACGAAGACATCGCCGTCAAGGAAGCCAAGAAGCTCGGCATTCCGGTGATCGCGGTGGTCGATACCAATTACGATCCGTCGCTGGTCGATTACGCCATCCCCGGCAACGACGATGCCATCCGCGCCGTGCAGCTGTACGCCCGCGCCGCCGCCGATGCCGTGCTGGAAGGCAAGGCAGCGGCACCGATGGTGGGCCGTGGCGACGAGGAATTCGTCGAACTCGATGCCGACGGCAATCCGGTCGCCAGCGAGGAAGGCAAGAAGCGCGCCAGCGGCGATGAGCGTCGTCCGGGCAACGAGCGTGGCCGCAGCGATCGCGGCGATCGTCGTCCGCCGAACAAGGGCCGCCCGGGCGGCCCGCGTCGCCCGCAGGCCGAGCGCGCCGAGTAAGCCCCGGCGCCGCGCGCGGCGGAGCCAGGGCGCTCCGCCGCCGCACCTGCGTCAACGCCGCGCCGCGGCGGTCGCGCACGCGTCGCGCCACGGCCCGGCCTTGCGGTTCGCCGGCGCCGCCCCATCTGCAACCCACCCACAGCCGACGTGCGCACGGGCGCCGTCATCGACCAAGAGGAAAGATCATGGAAATCACCGCCACCCTGGTGAAAGAACTGCGCGAGCGCTCCGGCGCCGGCATGATGGAATGCAAGAAGGCGCTGGCCGAAAAAGGCGGCGACATCGAAGCGGCGATGGAGCACCTGCGTGTCACCGGCCTGGCCAAGGCCGACAAGAAGTCCGCCCGCGTCGCCGCCGAGGGCCGCATCGTGTTGGCGCAGGACGGCGGCAAGGCCGTACTGGTCGAGATCAATTCGGAAACCGACTTCGTCGCCAAGGACGCCAACTTCATCGCCTTCGCCGAGGCCGTTGCCAGCGCCGCGTTGCGCAGCGGCGCGGCCGACGTGGAAGCGCTCAAGGCGGTGGCGACCGCCAGCGGCGTCAACGTCGAGGAAGGCCGGCAAGCGCTGGTCGCCAAGATCGGCGAGAACATCCAGGTGCGCCGGATGGCGCGCATCGACAGCGATGGCGTGGTCGGCGCCTATGTGCACGGCGGCCGCATCGGCGTGCTGGTCGAACTGACCGGCGGCGACGCCGAGCTGGCGCGCGGCCTGGCCATGCACGTGGCGGCGATGAATCCGCCCTACGTCTCGCCCGCGCAGGTGCCGGCCGAGGTGGTGGCCAAGGAAACCGAAATCGCCATGGCGCAGGTGTCCGAGAAGGACAAGGCCAAACCGGCGCAGATCCTCGAGAAGATCGTTTCCGGAAAGGTCAACAAGGTGATCAACGAGATGTGCCTGACCGGCCAGGCCTACGTGCTCGACACCAATGCCAGCGTCGAGGCCGTGCTGAAGGCGGCCGGCGCCAGCGTGCGCGGCTTCACCCGCCTGGCGGTCGGCGAAGGCATCGAGAAGAAGGACGAGGATTTCGCCGCCGAAGTGATGAAGCAGGCTGGTTTGGCCTGAGGCTGGGCCGGGCGCCGCTGGCGCGCCGATTCGCTGCGATGCAACAAAATCCTGGCCACGGGCGACCCCCGTGGCCTTTTTGTTGATCGCGATCACACGGCAGGCGCGACCACTGGACAAATGCGCATTTTCGTGAAATGAATAGCCAGGAGCCTTGAAAAGATCGCCCGCGTGGTTCGTCCATTGCCGCCCGCAAACGGCGGCGCAAGGGGAAAGCGATGCGTATCGGGATGGTGGTGGATTCGACGTGCGACCTGTCGCGCGAGTGGCTGGATGCGCACAAGGTCATCCTCGAACCGATCAAGGTTCACATGGGGCAGGCGGTTTTCCACGACGAGCGCAATGCGGTCGAAAGCCTGCGTTTTTACCGCGAACACCTCGGCGAACAGGGCCACGCTGCCGAATCCACGCCGTTCAGCGTCGAGCAGATCCGCGAGCTGTTCCTGAGCAAGCTGGTGCTCGACTACGATTTCGTGTTCTGCATGTGCATCATGTCGTCGCGCAGCCCGGTGTACGACAACACCGTCGCCGCCAGCCGCGAGATCCTTCGTTTCTATCATCCGATCCGCAAGGATGCCGGCCTCAAGGGCATCTTCCAGATGCGCGTGATCGACAGCCAGACGCTGTTCGCCGGACAGGCGATCACGGTGCTCGAAGGCATCCGCATGATCGAGGCCGGGATCGAGTACAACCCGATCTACGACCGCCTCACCGAACTGGCCAAGAACACCTATGGCTACGCCGTGCCGCGCGACGTGAAATACCTGCGCGCCCGCGCCATGAAGCGCGGCGATCGCAGCGTGACCTGGATGAAGGCCACGCTCGGCACATTGCTGGACATCAAGCCGATCCTGCGCGCCTACCGCAACGACACCGCCGCCGTCGGCAAGGCCAAGGGCTTCGACAACGCTGCCCGGCAACTGCTCACCTACACCGCCGATCGCGTCAAGAAGGGGCTGCTCGCCCCCTATGTCAACCTCAGCTACGGCGGCGAGCTCGACAAGATGCGCGCCCTGCCCGGCTACGACGTACTGGCGCGCGCCTGCGAAGAGCACGGCGTGCCGCTGGGCGAAACGGTGATGGGTCTGACCGGCATGGTCAACGTCGGCGAAGGCGCGCTGACCGTCGGATTTGCCGCGCCCGAGCACGAAGTCCGCCTCGCCTGAACCGTCCCGGGCGTCGCGGGACGGCCATCGCGTTCACCGCCGGCCGCCGCAAACGGCTAGAATTCCGCCGTTTGCCCGCCCGACGAGGATTGCATGACCGCCAGCATCGCCACCGGCACCCGGCCGGCCTTCCGCCGCATCCTGCTCAAACTTTCCGGCGAGGCGCTGATGGGGCGGCTGGACTACGGCATCGACCCGGAAGTCATCGGCCGACTGGCGCGCGAAATCATCGAAGTCCAGCAGGCCGGCATCGAAGTCGGGCTGGTCATCGGCGGCGGCAATATCTTTCGCGGCGCCGGGCTTGCCGCCGGCGGCATGGACCGCGTCACCGGTGACCACATGGGCATGCTCGCCACGGTGATGAACGCGCTGGCGATGCAGGACGCACTGGAAAAACTCGGCTCGAAAGTGCGGGTGATGAGCGCGCTCAAGATCAACGAAGTCTGCGAGGATTTCATCCGCCGCCGCGCCATCCGCCATCTGGAAAAAGGCCGCATCGTCATCTTCGCCGCCGGCACCGGCAATCCGTTCTTCACCACCGATTCGGCGGCCGCGCTGCGCGCGGTGGAGATCGGCGCCGACTTGCTGCTCAAGGCCACCAAGGTCGACGGCGTCTACGACCGCGACCCGAAAAAGCACGCCGACGCGGTGCGCTACGACCGACTGGGTTACGACGAGGTGATCTCCCGCAACCTGCAGGTGATGGACACCGCCGCGATCGCCCTGTGCCGCGACCACGACCTGCCGCTGCGCATCTACGACATGACCCGCGCCGGCAACCTGATGCGCATCCTGCACGGCGAGGCGGTGGGGACGCTGGTTGCCAGATGACAGAGGACAGAAGACAGAGGACAGAAAGTAAGCGGTGGACAGTTGTCGGTGCGGGAGTGCGCAGGCAAACGTGATGACCGGCTTGCGGCCGTTCGCAGGTCCCTGCAGCCGGCTATAATCTCCCGTTCGCCGCAAACCGGAATCGGCTCATGCTCAACGAGATCAAGAAGGACGCGCAGGCGCGCATGCACAAGTGCGTCGAGGTGCTGCGTCACGATCTGACCAAGGTTCGCACCGGGCGCGCCAGCACGGCGCTGGTCGATCACCTCAAGGTGAATTATTACGGCACCGATACGCCGCTGACGCAGGTCGCCAGCGTCGCCATCACCGACGCGCGCTCGATCCAGATCACGCCGTGGGAAAAGAACATGGTCGGGCCGGTCGAGAAGGCCATTCTCGCCTCCGATCTGGGGCTGACGCCCAACACCGCCGGCACGGTGATTCGCATCAATCTGCCGGCATTGACCGAAGAACGCCGCCGCGAGCTGGGCAAGCACGTCGCCCACGAGGGCGAGAATGCCAAGGTGGCGGTGCGCAACGTGCGCCGCGACGCGCTGCATCAGGTCAAGGAACTGCTCAAGGACAAGAGCATCACCGAGGACGAGGAAAAACGCGCCGGCGAGGAGATCCAGAAGCTCACCGACAAGGCGATCAAGGAAGTCGACGACGTGGTCAAGGCCAAGGAACAGGAATTGCTGGCGATCTGATTCGTCGCCTTCCCTGCGCCCACGACCTTGCCGATGACCGACCCCACGCCCGCTTCCGCCGACGCCGACGCCAGCGACCTGCCGCGCCACATCGCCATCGTGATGGACGGCAATGGCCGCTGGGCGCAGCGTCGTGGTCGCCCGCGCACCTTCGGCCATCGCGCCGGCGCGAAAACGGTGCGCCTGTGCGTCCGCCTTTGCCTGGAACGGCACATTCCGGCGTTGACCTTGTTCGCCTTTTCCAGCGAGAACTGGAAGCGCCCGCGCGAGGAAGTCGGCGCCCTGATGAGCCTGTTCATGCGCTCGCTCGACCGCGAAGTGGATGAACTGCACGAGCACGGCGTGCGCTTGCGCTTCATCGGCGAACGCGCCGATCTGTCGCCGGCGATCCGCAAGCGGATGGAACTGGGCGAACGCCGCACCGCCGCCAACACGGCATTGCAGTTGACCGTGGCGATCAGCTATGGCGGCCGCTGGGACATCGCGCAGGCGGCGCGGCAGCTGGCGCAGGAAGCGGCCGCCGGCCGACTCGACCCGGCCGCGATCGACGAGGCGGCGGTCGCGCAACGCATGGCGCTGGCCGAACTGCCGCCGCCCGACCTGTTCATCCGCACCGGCGGTGATCGCCGCATCAGCAACTTCCTGCTCTGGCAGCTGGCCTATGCCGAGCTGTGGTTCACCGACACGCTGTGGCCCGACTTTTCCGCCACCGACATGCAACACGCGCTCGACGATTTCGCCCGCCGCGAGCGCCGCTTCGGCCTCACCGGCGCCCAATGCGCTTCAGGCCGGAGCCTGCGCGGATGATCCAGCGCGTCATCACCGCGGCGATCCTCGCACCACTGGTGGTGCTGGCCACGCTGTACCTGGCCACGCCCTACGTCGCCGCACTGGCGGCGGCCTTGTTTCTCGGCGGCCTGTGGGAATGGTCGCATCTGGTCGGCATCCAGGCGCGGCCGTGGCGTGCCGTCTATCTGATGGCGAACATCGCGTTGATGACGGGGCTGCTGTGGGCGCGCGCGCTGCCGCTGTTCAGTCTGGTCAGCCTGATCGGCGTCGCCTGGTGGCTGGGCGCCCTGATCTGGCTGCTGCGCCCGGCGCTGGGCCGCGACGGCGGCGTGCTCACGCGCACGGTGAAGCTGCTCGCCGGCACCCTGGCGATCGTCCCGGCATGGTGCGCGCTGGTGCTGCTGCATCTGGGCCAGGGCACGCTCACCCACCCCGACCCCGCCGGCCCGCGCTGGATGCTGCTCGCGCTGGCGATCGTCTGGGCCGCCGACAGCTGCGCCTACGCGGTCGGCTCGTCGCTGGGCAAGCGCAAACTGGTGCCGAGCATCAGCCCCGGCAAGACCTGGATGGGCCTGTGGGGCGGTATCGCCGGCGGGCTGGTGGTCGCCTTCCTGTGCATGCCGAGGCTCGGCATCGCGGACGCACGCTGGCCACAGGTGCTCGAACTGGGCGCCGTCACCGTCGCCGCCTCGGTGGTCGGCGATCTGTTCGAGAGCCTGATGAAGCGCCATTCCGGGCTGAAGGATTCCGGCACCCTGTTCCCCGGCCACGGCGGCGTGCTCGATCGCATCGACTCGGTGGTGGCGGCGTTGCCGGTGCTGTGGCTCGCCAAGGGCTATCTGGGTCTCTGACGGTGCAAATGATCGAGCATCCTGCCCGACATTTGCGAGTCGAGTCCGGCACATGCCCGGACTCGACTCCGCCGTGCAGGTCAGGTCGACCTGCGCGGCGCGCGGGCCATCCCTGGCCCGCGAATCGGGAGACGCCATGAAGCGCGTCGCCGTGCTCGGCGCCACCGGCTCGATCGGCGCTTCGGCGCTGGACGTGATCGCGCGCCATCCCGATCGTTACGCCGCCAGTGTGCTCAGCGCGCACGGCCGCGTCGACGAACTGGTGGCCTTGTGCGCGCGCCATCGTCCGCAGCACGCGGTGATCGCCCAGCCGCAGCACCACGCCGCCTTGCGCGAAGGGCTGGCCGCGGCTGGCCTGGCCACACAGGCACACGCCGGCGGCGAAGCCTTGGCGGCATTGGCCGGCAGCGACGCCTGCGACACCGTGATCGCCGCCATCGTCGGTGCCGCCGGCATCGCCTCGACGCTGGCCGCGGCACGCGCCGGCAAGCGCCTGTTGCTGGCCAACAAGGAATCGGTGGTGCTCGCCGGCGAGTTGCTGCTGCGCGCCTGTCGCCAGCACGGTGCCGAGTTGATCCCGATCGACAGTGAACACAACGCCATCTTCCAGTGCCTGCGCGGGGCGCCGGCCGACCTCACGCAGGTGAGCCGGCTGATCCTGACCGCTTCCGGCGGGCCGTTCCTGAACCGCAGCCGCGGCGAACTGGCGGCCGTCACTGCCGAACAGGCCTGCAATCATCCAAACTGGAAGATGGGCCGGAAGATCTCGGTCGATTCGGCGACGTTGATGAACAAGGGTCTGGAGGTCATCGAAGCGCATTGGCTGTTCGGCATGCCGGCCGCGCGCATCGACGTGCTCGTGCACCCGCAGAGCATCGTCCATTCGCTGGTCGAACACGTCGACGGCTCGGTGCTGGCGCAGATGGGCCGCCCGGACATGCGCACCACCCTGGCCTGCGGCCTCGCCTGGCCCGAGCGCGTGGCCTCGGGCGTCGCCGCACCCGATCTGGGAACCATTGGCGCGCTGACCTTCCAGGCACCCGACCGCACCACCTTCGCCTGTCTCGACCTGGCCTACGCCGCGATCAAAGCCGGCGGCAGCGCCGGGGCCACCCTCAACGCCGCCAACGAGGTCGCGGTGGCGGCCTTCCTCGCTGGCCGGATCGGCTTTCTCGACATCCCGGCGATTATCCGCGCGACGCTCGACGCGGCGGAAGACCTCGGCGCCGCCGACCTCGGCTCGTTGCTGGCGGCCGATGCGTCCGCGCGGCGCGCGGCGACGGCGCGGGTGGAGGCGCGGGCATGAGCGGCGTATTCGGTTCGATCGGCTGGCTGATCGTCAGCATCGGCATCCTCATCACCTTCCACGAATTCGGCCATTTCTGGGTGGCGCGCCGATTCGGCGTGCACGTGCTGCGGTTTTCGATCGGCTTCGGCACACCCCTGTTCAAGCATGTCGGCAAGGACGGCACCGAATACGTGCTGTCGGCGATCCCGCTCGGCGGCTACGTCAAGATGCTCGACGAGCGCGAATACGAAGTCCCGGAAGCCGACCTGCCGCGCGCCCACAACCGCAAGCCGGTCTGGCAGCGGATGCTGATCGCGCTGGCCGGGCCGGCGTTCAACTTCATCCTCTGCTACGGCCTGCTGTGGACGACGTTCGTGATCGGCCTGCCCGATTACCAGCCGCTGGTGGGCCATGTCAGCGGGCTGGCGGCGCAGGGCGGCTTCCAGTCCGGCGACCGCCTGCTGCGGATCGATGGCCAGCAGGTGGAAACCTGGACCGATGCCGGCATGACCCTGGTGACGGCGGCGATGGATCGCCAGCCGATCGAGGTGGAGGTCGCCCGCGAGGACGGCGGTCATGCCCTGCGCCGCCTGGCCATGCAGGATCTGCCGCCGCGGCTGGGCGACGAGGAGGTGATCAACCGCCTCGGCCTGTTCCCGCAGCAGTTCGAACTTCCCGCCATCGTCGGCAAGGTCGCCCCCGACGGTGCCGCGCGCCTGCTCCGGCCCGGCGATCGCATCGACGCGGTCAACGGCGAGCCGACGCGCTGGTTCACCGACCTGCAACGGGTCATGCACGAGCAGGCGCGCGCCGATACCCCCCTGCATCTGAGCGTGCGCCGCGACGGCCAGGACCTCACGATCGACGTCACCCCGAAGCTGGGCGACCCCGGCGACGGCAGCCAGCGCCTGCTGCTGGGCATCTCGCCGCAGCCAGTCACCGCCGCCTACGACGGCCTGCGCCGCTACGGGCCGCTGGCCGCGCTGCCGGCCAGCGCGCGCGAAATGGGCCGCCAGCTCGCCGCCAACGCCAGCATGCTGGCGCGGGTATTCACCCAGGGCGCCACCGCCAACCTGCACAGCGTGGTGTCCATCGCCAGCACCGCCGATGCCGCCGCCCGGCAAGGCGTCGCCTGGTTCCTGTTTTTCCTGGCCATGCTGTCGCTGGGGCTGGGCCTGATCAACCTGCTGCCGATCCCGATCTTGGACGGCGGGCACCTGCTGTATTACCTTATGGAGCTTGTGAAAGGCCGCCCGCTCAGCGAACGCACGCTGGCGGTGGGCCAATACATCGGCCTCGCCTTGCTGGCGGGGCTGATGTGCGTGGCGTTCTATAATGACTTGTTCCGTCACGCGACCTGATATTTCACGTTCCCTTCGACCCATCGCAATCCCGCGGAAGTCCTCCGCGGTCAACCGGATGCACCGATGACGCGTATCGCAGCCCCCCGCCTGCTCGCCCTCGCCCTGACTGCCGCCCTGGCCTTCGCGCCTGGCGCCCACGCGCAGAACTTCGAGGCATTCCGGGTGACCGACATCCGCATCGACGGGCTGCAACGCATCGCCCCCGGCACGGTGTTCACCTACCTGCCGATCGAACGCGGCGACACCGTCGATCGCAGCAAGGCCGCCGCCGCCGTGCGCGCCCTGTTCAAGACCGGCTTTTTCAACGACGTCGAGCTCGACCGCCAGGGCGACATCCTCGTGGTCAAGGTCACCGAGCGGCCGGCGATCAACAAGCTCACCGTCACCGGCAACAAGGAAATCAAGACCGAGGATCTGCTCAAGGGCCTCAAGCAGATCGGCCTGGCCGAAGGCGAGACCTTCGATCGCATGACGATGGATCGCGTCACCCAGGAACTCAACCGCCAGTACGACGATCGCGGCAAGTACAACGTCTCGATCACCCCGACCATCGGCGTGCTCGACCGCAACCGCGTCGACATCACCATCAAGATCGTCGAAGGCAAGCCGGCCAAGATCCGCAACATCAACATCGTCGGCAACAAGGTCTTCACCGACAAGCAGCTGCTCGACAAGTGGGAATCGGGCACCCGCAACTGGCTGTCGTGGTACAGCCACAACGACCAGTACTCGCGCGAAAAGCTTTCCGGTGACCTGGAAAAGCTCAACGCCTGGTACCTCGATCGCGGCTACATCGACTTCAACATCGATTCCACCCAGGTCGAGATCACCCCGGATCGGCGCGACATGTTCGTCACCGCCAACATCAGCGAAGGCGAGATGTATCGCGTCTCCAGCGTCAAGGTCAGCGGCGATACCGTGGTGCCGGTCGCCGATCTGGAGAAGCTGGTGCTGGTCAAGCAAGGCCAGGTGTTCTCGCGGCGCAGGCTGGAGGCGACCGTCGACAACATCACCCTGCTGCTGTCGAACATCGGCTACGCCTTCGCCAAGGTCAACCCGGCGCCGGACGTCGACAAGGACAAGCGCACCGTTGGCATCGACTTCCAGGTCATTCCCGGCCCGCGCGTGATGGTGCGGCGGATCGTCTTCAAGGGCAACACCCGTACCGCCGATTACGTGATGCGCCGCGAAATGCGCCAGCTCGAGGGCACGTGGTTCTCGCAGGCGGCGGTCGATCGTTCGCGCATCCGCCTGCAGCGGCTGGGTTATTTCGACACGGTCGACGTCGATACCCCGGCGGTGCCCGGCAGCAACGATCAGGTCGACGTGGTGCTGACGGTCAAGGAGCGCAACTCCGGCCAGTTCACCTTCAGCCTGGGTTATTCGCAGCTGGCCGGCCTGATCACCTCGATCGGCCTCAACGAGAGCAACTTCCTGGGCTCGGGCAACCGCTTCGGCGTGTCGCTGTCCAACAGCGTCTTCCAGAAGTCGGTCAACGTCAATTTCGTCAACCCGTATTTCACGCCCAACGGCGTGTCGGTCGGCTACAACGTCTTCTACAGCCAGTTCAACAACTCCAACTTCAACACCGCACAGTATTCGAGCAATTCCTACGGTGCGGCGGTGTCCTTCGGCATTCCGGTCACCGAAACCGATACCGTCGGCCTGACCTTCGGCGCCAAAACGCAGAAGATCCTCACGTTGTTCGGGCTGACGCCGCAGGTGATCGTCGATTACCTCGACGCCGTGGGCCATTACACGTTCAAGAACTGGAGCGCCGAGTTGTCCTGGGCGAAGGACACCCGCAACAGCTTCTTCGCGCCCACCGCCGGCACCTACCAGCGCTTCGGCGCCTTCGTCGCCCTGCCCGGCTCGACCCAGGAGTACTACAAGTTCTCCTACACCTTCGAACGCTATTGGCCGCTGCGCCCGTGGCTGGTGCTGCGTACCGCCGCCGACATCGGTTATGGCGGCGGCTACGGCAACGCCAAACACCTCGGCCTGCCGTTCTTCGAGAACTTCTACGCCGGCGGCGTGACCTCGATCCGCGGCTTCCGCGACAACACCGTCGGCCCGTACGCGGTCGTTCCCGGCACCACCTACGAGCAGCCGCTGGGCGGCGCGCTCAAGACCACCGGCTCGATCGAAACCTTCTTCCCGAAACTGATCAACACCGAATCGGCGCGGCTGTCCACCTTCATCGATTTCGGCAACGTCTACACCAAGCCGGGCGACTTCCAGTTCCGCTCCTATCGCGCCTCCTATGGCGTGTCGCTGCAATGGCGGGCGCCGATCGGCCCGGTCATCATCAGCTACGCGCAACCATTCCTGAGCGATCGCGGCGACCAGTTCGAGCGCCTGCAGTTCACCTTCGGCAGCTCGTTCTGAGCCGACGCCGGCCGGCGATGGCACCCACCGCACACACCCTGTCTCAACTGGCCGAACGTTTCGGCCTCGGCCTGCACGGCGATGGCCAGACCACCATCGCCGGCGTGGGCACGCTGGCTCGCGCCGGCGCCGGCGAGTTGTCCTTCCTCGCCAACCCGCGCTACCGCTCCGAACTGGCGCACACCCAAGCGAGCGCGGTGGTGCTGCGGCCGGGCGATGCCGTAGCCTCGCCTGTGCCCTGCCTGATCGCGAGCGACCCTTACGTCGCCTTCGCCCGGATCGCGGCGCTGTTCGATCCACGCCAGCCGCCAGCGGCCGGCACCCACGCCAGCGCCGTCATCGACCCGTCCGCGCGCATCGCGGCCGACGCTCACATCGGCGCCTTCGTCAGCATCGGCGCGCGCAGCGTGGTCGAAGCCGGCGCCATCGTCGGCGCCGGCTGCGTGATCGGCGAGGATTGCGCGATCGGCGCCGGCAGCGAACTGGTGGCGCGAGTCACCCTGGTCACGCGTGTGCGCATCGGCCAGCGCGTGCTGATCCACCCCGGTGCCGTGCTCGGCGCCGACGGCTTCGGCCTGGCGCGCGACGGCGGGCGCTGGATCAAGGTGCCGCAACTGGGCGGCGTGGTCATCGGCGATGATTGCGAGATCGGCGCCAACACCACCATCGACCGCGGTGCGCTCGACGACACCGTGCTCGAAGAAGACGTGCGCCTGGACAACCAGATCCAGATCGCGCACAACGTCCGCATCGGCGCGCATACGGCGATGGCCGGCTGCGTCGGCGTCGCCGGCTCGACCCGGATCGGCCGCAATTGCCTGATCGCCGGCGCGGTCGGCATCAACGGCCACATCGAAATCTGCGACAACGTCGTCGTCCATGCCGCCGGCGTCGTGCTGTCGTCGATCACCGAGCCGGGCGAATACGCCTCCGGCACCTTGCTGCAAGAACACCGCGCCTGGCGCCGCAACGCCACGCGCTACAAGCATCTCGACGAGCTGGCGCGCAAGCTGGCGGCGCTGGCCAAGGAGTCCGAACGATGAATGATGTCGCCACCTCGCAAGTCCGCGATGTCGAAGCGATCATGGCGATGCTGCCGCACCGCTATCCGTTCCTGATGGTCGATCGCGTGCTGTCGTACGAAACCGGCAAGTCGTTGCGCGCGATCAAGAACGTGAGCTTCAACGAGCCGCAGTTCCAGGGACATTTTCCCAAGCATCCGGTGATGCCCGGCGTGCTCATCATCGAGGGCATGGCGCAGGCGGCCGGCCTGCTGGTGCAGGTCTCCACGCCAGCGGACCCGGATGCGGATCAATCGATCTTCTATCTGGTCAAGGTCGACAAGGCGCGCTTCAGCCGCGTGGTGGTGCCCGGCGACCAGCTCGTGTTCGAGGTGGAACTGATCCGCACCTTGCGCAACATGGGCCTGTACGCCTGCCGCGCGCTGGTCGACGGCAAGGAAGCGGCCAGCGCCGAAATCCTCTGCGCGCGCAAGGTCTGAGGCCGCCGTGGCCATCCATCCCAGTGCCGTCGTCGATCGGTCCGCGCGCATCGGCGCCGGCGTTGCGATCGGCCCGTACAGCGTGATCGGCGCCGAGGTCGAGATCGGCGATGGCTGCCGCATCGACAGTCACGTGGTGATCGACGGCCCGACCCGACTGGGCGCAGACAACCGCATCCACGCCCACGCGGTGATCGGCGGCGATCCGCAGGACAAGAAATATCGCGGCGAACGCAGCGAGCTGGTGATCGGCGCGCGCAACACCATCCGCGAGTTCTGCACCATCAACCGCGGCACCGCCGACGGCGGCGGGGTGACGCGGATCGGCGACGACAACTGGATCATGGCCTACGTCCACATCGCCCACGATTGCGACGTCGGCAACGGCACCGTGTTCGCCAACAACGCCACCCTCGCCGGCCACGTGCAGATCGGCGATTTCGCCATCCTCGGCGGTTTTTCCGGCATCCACCAGTTCTGCAAGATCGGCGCGCACGCTTTCATCGGCATGGGCAGCCTCGTCAACGCCGACGTGCCGCCGTTCGTGATGGTCGCCGGCAACTACGCAAAACCGCGCGGCATCAACGCCGAAGGCCTGCGTCGGCACGGTTTCGACGGCGACCGCATCGCCGCCATCAAGCGCGCCTACCGCACGTTGTACGTCGCCGGCATGCCGCTGGCGCAGGCGCGCGAGAAGCTGGCCGAGCAATACGCGCAGGCGGTCGACGTGAAGCAGATGCTGGATTTCATCAGCGGCAGCGAGCGGGCGTTGTTGCGGTGAAAGCCGTGATGGGTGAATCGTGAATGGTGAGAAGCCAGAGCTGGAAGCATCGGCTTCGCGGGCATCACGACCCTTGAATGCAGCGTCGGGGGTGGGCAACGTCGTTTCGATTCACCATTCACGATTCCCGATTCCCGGCCTCAAGATCGCCCTCGTCGCCGGCGAAGCCTCGGGCGATCAGCTCGGCGCCGGCCTGATCGCCGAACTCAAACGACGCCATCCCGACGCTTGCTTCATGGGCGTCGGCGGCGCACTGATGCGCGCAGCCGGGCTGGACGCCTGGCACGACTGCAGCGAGCTGGCGGTGATGGGATACGCCGAAGTCGCACGCCACCTGCCGCGCCTGCTGCGCCTGCGCCGGGGCCTGCGCCAGCGCCTGCTGGCGGAGCGGCCGGACGTGTTCATCGGCATCGACGCCCCGGATTTCAACCTCGGGCTGGAACGCGCGCTTAAGCAGCAAGGCATCCGCACCATCCATTACGTCAGCCCGTCGATCTGGGCGTGGAAGGAAAGGCGCGCCGCGACCATCGGCCGCAGCGCCGATCGCGTGCTGTGCCTGTTTCCGATGGAGCCGCCGATCTATGCCCGGCATGGGATGCAGGCGCGATTCGTCGGCCATCCACTCGCCGACCGCCTGCCAATGGCACCCGACCGCGAAGGCGCCCGGCGCGCGCTGGCGATGCCGCTTCCAGGCACCGTGGTCGCCGTGCTGCCGGGCAGCCGGCTGGGCGAGATCAAGCGCCTCGGCCCCGACTTCCTGCGCGCCTGTGCCCTGCTGCGGGCACAGCTACCGCAACTGCAGTTCATCGCGCCGATGGCCAATGCGGCATGCCGTGCGCTGTTCAGCCGCCAGCTCGCGCAGGTATCCGCCGAAAGCGATGGCGGCGGCCTGGGTGCGGCGATGCAACTGCTCGATGGTCGTGCCCACGAGGCGCTGATCGCCAGCGACGTGGTGCTGCTCGCCTCCGGCACGGCAGCACTGGAGGCGATGCTGGCCAAGCGGCCGATGGTGGTGGCCTACCGCCTCGCGCGCAGCACCGCCGCCATCGTCCGCGGCCTGCGCCTGCTCAAGATCGACCACTACAGCCTGCCCAACGTGCTGGATGCAGCCCTGCCGACGACATCATCCCCGGCGGCAACCCGCACTGCACTGGTGCCGGAAATGCTGCAAGGCGCCTGCACGCCGGCCGCGCTGGCGGCAGCGGTGCTGGCCTGGCTGGACGACCCGGCCCGCACCCGGGCGACGCTCGACCGCTTCGCCGAGCTGCACGCGCAACTGCGCTGCAATGGCTCGGCGCGTGCCGCCGATGCCGTCGACGAATTGCTCGCCCTGACGCAATGAAGGCGTTGCCGCCCATCGCCGGCCGGCTGATCGCCGGCGTCGACGAAGCTGGCCGCGGACCTCTCGCCGGTCCGGTTGTGGTCGCCGCGGTGATCCTCGACCCGAAGCGGCGCATCGCCGGCATTGCCGACTCCAAGGCGCTCAGCCCGGCGCAGCGCGAGCGGCTCGCCCCGCAGATCCTGGGCAAGGCACTGGCGCACGCGATCGTCGTCGTCGATGCCGCCACTATCGATCGGCTCAACATCCTGCAGGCCACGCTCGACGGCATGCGCCGCGCACTGGCGGCGCTGGAAATCGAACCCGAATTGGCGTTGATCGACGGCAATCACCTGCCCGCGCACCTGCGCTGCCCGGCACAGGCCATCGTCCGTGGCGACGCCCGGGTGCGCGCGATCGCCGCCGCCTCGATCCTCGCCAAAGTCCATCGCGACCGCGTGATGAGCGATCTCGACCAGCAATACCCCGGCTACGGCTTTGCCGTCCACAAGGGCTACCCGACACCCGAGCACCTGGCCATCCTGCGCGAGCGCGGCCCCTGCGCCATCCACCGCCGCAGCTTCGCACCGGTGTGGTCGGTCCTGACCGCCAACGCCGAGTTCGATTTCGGCGACGGCCACCGCCCACCCTGAACGCCGGCGACCCGCATCCCCAACGGCCGCCTGCCCCGAAACGCACCCAGTCACCGAAGTCCGTCTTCTGTCTTCTGTCTTCTGTCTTCTGTCTTCTGTCTTCTGTCTTCTGCCTTCTGCCTTCTGCCTTCTGTCTTCTGTCCTCTGTCCTCTGTCCTCCGGCCCCTCACCGCCCGTGCAGGTAGGCCATCACCCCGTCGAGGAACATCTGCACCGACAGCGTCACCACCAGCATGCCCATCAGCTTTTCGACCGCCGCCAGCACGCGGGTGCCGAGCACCTTGTGCAGGTAGGTTGCGGCGAACAACACGACCGCGGTGGCCAGCCACGCCAGCAGCAGGGCGATCGTCCATTGCACCTGACGATGCGGGTCGGAGTGGCTGAGCAGCATCACCGAGGCCATGCCCGACGGGCCGGCGATGAACGGGATCGCCAGCGGCACGATGAACGGCTCGCCTTCCGGGGCATCGCCGAACATGCCGTCCGGGCCGGGGAAGATCATCTTGATGCCGATCAGGAACAGCACGATGCCGCCGCCGATGCTCACCGATTCCTGGCGCAGGTGCATCGCCGCCAGCACGTACTGGCCGCCGTACAGGAAGGCCATCAACACGCCCAGCGCGATCAGCAGCTCGCGCGCCAGCACGATGCGCTGCCGGCGCGGCGGCAGCGGCCGCAGCAGGCCGAGAAACACCGGGATGTTGCCGAGCGGATCGAGCACCAGCAACAGCAGCAGCGCCGCCGACCAGGTACTCATCGCGAACGCTCCGGCGCCGGCGCCGCCATCGGCAGATCGATCGTGGCAACCGGCGTGGTGGCTGGCGGCCATGTCACCGCCGGCGTCCACACCTTGCCGTGGTGCTCGCGGCTGGCGCCGGCCAGCAGTTGCACGCAGGCATCGGCATATGTGCCGGCCGGCGGCCAGGTGCCCGGCCTTTCGGTCATGAACGCCTTGGCGCGCAGCCCGGTCTGCATCGGCCCGGGTTGCAAGGCGCTGACCTGCACGCGCGAGTTCTCCAGCTCGTCGGCGAGGATGCGCAGCATGCCCTGCAGGGCGAACTTGGCCACGCCATAGCCGCCCCAGTAGGCGCGGCCGACCCGTTGCAGATCGTCGAGCACGAACACCACCGCCGCCTGCGGCGCACGCCGCAACATCGGCAGGCAGGCCTGGGTGAGCAGGAACGGCGCGCCGACGTTGACGTGCAGGGCGTCGACGAATTCCGACGGCTCGGTGTTCTGCAACGGCGTGAGGCCCTGGAACTCGGCCGCCGCATGCAATACGCCATCGAGCCGACCGAGCTGCTCGCCGATGGAGGTCGCCATCTGCGCGTAGTCGGCCGGGGTCGCGCCGAGCAGATCGAGTGGATAGATCGCCGGCGGCGGCCCGATCGCCGCCAGCGCGTCGTGCAACCGTTGCAGGCGCGGCACCCGGCGCCCGAGCAGCACCACCGTCGCCCCGGCGAGCGCGCAGGCCCGCGCCGCCGCTTCGCCGAGCGCGCCATTGGCGCCGGTGACGAGCACGACGCGTCCAGCGAGCGCGCCTTGTGCTCGCGCATCCACACCCGCGCCAAGATCCGCCGCCGTCACCCGTGCTGCGCCTCCGCCGCCATCCGCTTGAGCTCGCCGCTGGCGTGCAGTTCCAGGGCGATGACGCTGCCGCCGATCAATTCGCCGTTGATGAACAGCTGCGGGAAGGTCGGCCAGCCGGAAAAGCGCGGCAGGTTGGCGCGCACCTCCGGGTCGGCCATGACGTTGACCGCCAGATACTTTGCATGGCATTGCGCCAGCGCCTCGACGGCACGACTGGAATAGCCGCACATCGGGTGCTCGGGCGTGCCCTTCATGTACAACACGATCGGGTGGGACTCGACCTCGGAGCGAATCCGATCCATCACGTTCATCCGGAAAGTTCCTGCATGGGCCGCGCGCAGCGGCAGCTCGGGGTGCGTCCAGCAAGGCACCGCGTGCCCGACGACTGCTAGAATTGTAACCCCTGCGGCACGCAATGACGCCATCGCCGCAGTGACACAAGGAGTTGACTCATGGCCATCGAACTGCCTCCCCTGCCCTACGCCCGCAATGCGCTCGCGCCGCACATCTCGGCCGAGACGCTGGATTTCCACTACGGCAAGCATCATCAGGCTTACGTGGACAACCTCAACAAGATGATCCCCGGCACCGAGTTCGCCGACGCCACGCTGGAGACGATCGTCAAGAAGGCGCAGGGCGGCATGTTCAACAACGCCGCCCAGGTGTGGAACCACAGCTTCTACTGGAACAGCCTGTCGCCCAATGGCGGCGGCGAGCCCAAGGGCAAGCTGGCCGACGCCATCGTCAAGGCGTTCGGCTCGTTCGCCGCGTTCAAGGAAGAGTTCACCAAGGTCGCGCTGGGCACCTTCGGCTCGGGCTGGGCGTGGCTGGTGCAGCGCGCCGATGGCACCCTGGCGATCGTCAGCACCGCCAATGCCGCCACCCCGATCACCGGCACCGACAAGCCGCTGCTGACCTGCGATGTCTGGGAGCACGCCTACTACGTCGATTACCGCAACGCCCGCGGCAAGTACGTCGAGGCGTTCTGGAACCTGGTCAATTGGGACTGGGCGATGAAGAAGCTGGGCTGATCGGCGCCCGGATCGATGCATGCAACGACGGCCGGAGCGATCCGGCCGTCGTCGTTTGCGGACGCTCGCAAGGCCAAGGCGGGCGCGATCAGTCGCGCAGTCGCGCGATCACCGGCGCCACCTGCGCCGGCCGCGCCAGCGCCGCTCCGACGCGCCGCAAGCCAGCGGCCAGTTCGTCAGGGCCATCGGCGCGCAAGGTGGCGTGCCCCACCTTGCGTCCTTCCCGCGGCGACTTGCCGTAATCGTGCCAGTGCCCGCAGGGATCGGAAAGCACGGCGGTCGCGTCGGGCAATTGCCCGATCCAATTGAGCATGCAGGCATGGCCGACCATGCGCGTATCGCCCAGCGGCAGGCCGAGCACGGCGCGCAGGTGATTTTCGAATTGCGAGGTTTCGGCGCCTTCGATCGTCCAGTGCCCGGAGTTGTGCACACGGGGCGCCATCTCGTTGGCGAGCAATTCATCGCCGACGAGGAACAACTCGAGCGCGAACACGCCGACGTAATCGAGCGCCTGCGCGACCGCCTGCGCATGCGCGATGGCCTTGTCGGCGATGGCCACATGGACCACCGCCGGGGCCAGACTGGCGGCAAGAATGCCGTGATCGTGCCAGTTTTCGGTCAATGGCCAGGCGCGAAACTCGCCCGAACGCGAACGTGCCGCGACCACGGAAACCTCGCGTTCAAACGGCACGAACGCTTCCAGGATCAGCCCGACCGTGCCCGCTTGAGACCCCAAGGCCGCCCACGCCGCATCCGCGTTTGCGTTTCCGAGTCCCGAGTCCCGGATGCGAAACTGCCCCTTGCCGTCATAGCCCAACCGCCGCGTCTTGAGGATGCATGGCGTGCCGATGCGGGCGATGGCGGCATCCAGATCGGCGCGGGTGGCGATGTCGGCGAATTCCGGCACCGGGATGCCCAGCTCGCGGAACATGGATTTTTCCGCCAGCCGGTCTTGCGCGACGGCCAGCGCGCGGGGGCCGGGAAACACCGGCACGCGCTGCGCCAGCCAGCGCGCACTTTCCGCCGGAACGTTCTCGAAATCGAAGGTGGCCACATCCACCTGTTCGGCGAACCGCGCCAGCGCCGCATGATCGGTGTAGTCCGCCTGCAGCAGCGGCGCGAACTGGCCGGCACAGGCGTCGGCGGCGCTGTCGAGGACGAGAAAGCGCAGGCCCAGCGGCGCTCCGGCCAAGGCCAGCATGCGCGCGAGCTGGCCACCGCCGAGGATGCCGACGGTGGTCATCGTGCGCCGGCAGCGGCAGCGGCGACCGCCAGGCGCGGATCGGGGTCGGCGAGCACGTCGCCGGTCTGGCGGGCGCGGAAGGCATCCAGCGCCTCGCCCACGGCGGCGTCGTCATGCGCCAGCAACGCGGCCGCGAACAACGCGGCGTTGGTGGCGCCGGCAACGCCGATGGCAAAGGTCGCCACCGGTACCCCGGCGGGCATCTGCACGATCGACAGCAGCGAGTCCAGGCCGTTCAGCGCCTTGGACTGCACCGGCACGCCCAGCACCGGCAGCGCCGTCTTGGCCGCCAGCATGCCGGGCAGATGCGCGGCGCCGCCGGCACCGGCGATGATCGCGCGCAGGCCGCGCGCCGCCGCCGTCGCGGCATAGTCGAACAGCAGATCCGGCGTGCGGTGCGCCGAGACCACCCGGACTTCGTGGGCAACCCCCAGCGCTTCCAGGCGCTCGCTGGCGTGGCGCATCGTCTCCCAGTCCGAACGCGAGCCCATGACGATGCCGATGCGGGGCGCGGGCGTGGCTTGCTTCATGAGGTGCAGTCTCGCGAGTTCGGTGGAAATGTGAAAATTTTGTTGTAAATGCCCGCCAGTGCGGACAAACTTCGTTGTCCATGATTGACGCGGCGATGTCGCTGCCGACCCGACGGAGGAACCATGGATCGCCGTTTGCTCGACATCCTGTGCTGTCCCAGCACCCGCCAGCCGCTGGCGATGCTGCAATCGACCGAGCTGGAGGCGATCAATCGCGCCGTCGCCGTCGGCAGTCTGCGGCGCGCCGATGGTACCGCGCAAGCCGACCCTTTGCGCGAGGGCCTGATCACCCGCGACCGCAAACTCGTGTACCGAATTGTGGACGGCATCCCGATTCTGCTCGCCGACGAATCCATTTCCTGCGCGCAGGTCACAGATTTCCCGGCGTGAGCGGCCTAACGTGCCAGCATCCCCCGAGTGGCGGTCTTGCGATGAACGCCTCGACCGATCTGGTTCGCCCATGAGCGACGCGCGCGCCCTCCCGCTGCCGACGGCAACCGTCGCCCGCACCTTGGGCGAGTTGGCCGACTGCCTGCGCGCGCGCCTGCGCGAGCCGCTGGTGGCGCTGTTCGACGGCATGGACGACACCCTGTTCGATCTCGGCGAACGCGCCCGTTCGGGCGAGATCCAGCAGCGCCACTTCGACGCCCTGCGCGAGTTGCGCCGCGAGCGCAACGCCATTCAGGAACGCTTCCTCGCCACGATCGGCGAGCCGCCACCGGCGCCGGCGAAGACCGCCGGTGATGGCGAACTGAGCCTGATCGACTCCGACCAACTCGAAGACGATCTGGCGATTGCGAGCATGGCGGCGCGCGTCGCGCAACGCCTTTCGCATCTGCTGCACGCCCTCGACCAGCGCATGGCGTGGCTGCAAGGCGATGGCGCGGTCGATCCGGCGCGCAACCCGTTCGGGCCACCGGGCCTGTGTCTGGCCTTCCGCGAGGCGGCGCGGCCGTTGTCGATCGACCTGCAGACGCGGCTGATCCTCTACAAGATCTTCGAACGCCAGGTGCTGGCCGCGCTGGAACCGGCCTATGCCGAAATCAACGTCCGGCTGGCGGCGATCGGCGTGCTGCCGATGCTCGGCCATGCACGCGGCCGCGGCACGCACCCGGGCGCGCCGGCGCATGAACCGGCCCCGATCGTGGCCGAACCGCTGGCGGCGCACCTGCTGACCGGTCACCACGCCCCTCCCTCGACCCTGGACGACGATCAGCGCGAATTGCTGGGCGCGTTGCGCAACTTGCTGGTGCAACAAACCTCCGCCGCGTTGGCCGCGCAATCGCGGCTGGCGCCATCGGCACAATCGGCCGACGCCATCGAAGCCGCGCTCACCCGCCACGGCGCGTCGCCCCACGCCGGGCAGTCGCTGTCCTCGCCACGCACGCTGGCGCGGCAGATCATCGACGAGGTGGCGCAGGCCTTCGACGGCGCGCAGTTGCCGCCGCAGCAGACGGCGACGGTCGACATGGTCGGCCGCGTGTTCGAGGCGCTGAGCCACGACGAGAGCATTCCCGAGCCGATGCAGCCGGTGATGCAGACGCTGACGGTGCCGGTAATGCGCGCCTCGCTGCGTCATCCGGGCCTGATCGCCGAGCACGACCACCCGTTGCGGCAGTTGCTCGATCTGGTCGCCGAAACCGCCATCGGCTGGTGCACCAGCGTCGATCCGGACGCGCGCGCGCTCAACGATCTGCACTACTCGTTGCAGAAGATCGCCGGCAGCAACAGCGCGCGCGATGCCGAGCCGATCGTGGCGCACTTGCGCGCGCAGCTCGAGCAGCAGCGCCGCCGCTCGGAATTGGCCGAACAGCGCGCGGTGGAGGCCCATGCCGGCCGCGAGCGGCTGTGGCAGGCGCGGCGGCAGGTGAATCAGGCGCTGCTGCAGACCATCGGCAAGGCGGCCATCCCGTCGTGGGTGCAATACCTCGTCACCCGGCCGTGGATGAACTGCCTGGTGCTGCTGTGGCTGCGCCAGGGGCCGGAATCATCCGTCTACCGCGATGCGCTGGGCTTTGCCGAATCGCTGGTGTGGTGCGCCACTGCCGGCGCCAACCGGGTCGAGCAGCTGCGCATGCGGGCGATGTTGCCGATCATGGAGACGCAACTGCGCCAAGGCCTGGCGACGGTGGCATATCAGGACCCGGAAATCCGGCAACTGGTCGACGAGTTGCAGCAGTTCGTGCGCTACCGCATCGGTGATCTGCCGGCGCCGGCGTTCATCGAGGCGGCGCCGCCGGCCGGCAGCGCGCCGGGCAGTCTGGCCACCGATCCGGGCAGCGTCGAAGAACAGCCGTTGCCGCGCAACGTCAACCCGGAAGTGCTGGCGCGCGTGCGCACGCTGCGACCGGGCACCTGGTTCACCTTCGCCGACCAGAGCAAGGGCAGTGAACGCGCCAAGCTGTCGTGGGTGAGCCCCTACTCGGGTCGTTGCCTGTTCGTCAATCGCAACGGCCTGAAGATCAGCGAACAGCGCCCCGAGGATCTGGCGTTCGCGATCGAACAGGGGCTGGCGAGCATCGTCGACAGCGACGGCCCGCCGCTGCAACGCGCGCTCGGCAACGCCCTGCACGCGGCCCGCGCCGACGGCGACGACGCCAGGATCGCCTGAGAGGCTGTGCGTTTTTCACGCCTCGGCGTGACCCGCTTTGGCGCGCAACCGCTACACTGGCGCCCATGTCTGCCGCCCTCTCGCCACCGGATCTCGACCTCGTCGCCGGCGACGTCGCCCGCGCCCTCGCCGAGGACATCGGCAGTGGCGACGTCACCGCCGACCTGCTGCCCGACGCGCCCGCCGATGCCTTCGTCGTCTGCAAGCAGCCGGCGGTGATCGCCGGTCGCCCGTGGTTCGATGCCACGTTTCGCCAGCTCGATCCGGCCGTCGTCATCCACTGGCGCGTCGCCGAAGGCGAGCCGGTGCCCGCCGGCAGCGTGTTGTGCCTGTTGCACGGGCGCTCGCGGGCGCTGGTCAGCGGCGAGCGCACGGCGTTGAATTTCCTGCAATTGCTGTCGGCCACGGCCACCACCACCGCCGCCTTCGTGGCGGCGGTGCAAGGCACCCGCGCACGCATCCTCGACACCCGCAAGACCATCCCCGGCCTGCGCCTGGCGCAAAAATACGCGGTGCGCGCCGGCGGCGGCGGCAACCATCGCCTCGGCCTGCACGACGCGATGATGCTCAAGGAAAACCACATCCTCGCCGCCGGCTCGATCGCAGCGGCAATCGCCGCGGCAAGAGCGCGGCACCCCGGCGTGCCGCTGATCGTCGAGGTCGAGACGCTGGCCGAGCTCGATCAGGCGCTGGCCGGTCGCCCCGAGCGCATCCTCGTCGACGAGTTCTCGCTGGCCGACCTGACAGAAGCCGTCCGCCGTGCCGATGGCAAGGTGCCGCTGGAGGTTTCCGGCGGGGTCGGCCTGGACACGGTACGCACGCTGGCGGCCAGTGGCGTGGATTGCATCTCGGTCGGCGCCCTCACCAAGCACGTGCAGGCGGTCGACCTGTCGCTGCGGCTGGGCACGCCGGCCGCCCCGTGACCCGCGGCTGAGCCACCCGCGCGCGCCCGCAGCCAGGCAGGCGCCGCAGGTCATCGCCGCCATCCTCCGGCAGGCGTCGACGCGGCCGCGATGTCGCCGGCAGCCGTGCCCGGCATCGCCGTCGAAAGCCCGCCGCGACGCGGCGACAGGCCGGGCATCCGCGCTGAGCGCCATTCCGGCCAGCCGTTATCCCAGGCCGCGATCCGGCCCGGCGATGCAGAGCCACTCCCGCGCACGAGAAGCTTTACGATAATCATTGATATTTGCGAATGATTCGCATACGCTTCGCTTCGTCACGCCATCCCCGCCCTGCCGGCCCGTATTCGGAGACCACGATGCCCGTCCGTTCCCCCCTGTCCATCGCCGCAGTGGCGGCTGCCCTGATCGCCAGCCTGCCGGCGCAGGCCATCGAATATCCGATCGGCACGCCGCAGCAGCGCAATGGCATGGAGATCGCCGCCGTCTACCTGCAGCCGGTGACGATGGAACCCGACGGCATGATGCGCAAGGCCGAGCAGTCCGACATCCACATCGAGGCCGACATCCATGCGCTGGCCAACAATCCCAACGGTTTCGAGGAAGGCGCCTGGATGCCCTATCTCGTCATCACCTACCAGATCACCAAGGCCGGCAGCAGCACCCCGATCAGCGGCGACCTGATGCCGATGGTCGCCAACGACGGCCCGCACTACGGCGACAACGTCAAGCTGGCCGGGCCGGGCAAGTACCACGTCAAATACGCCATCGCGCCGCCATCGGCCAATGCCGGTGCCCATTTCGGCCGCCATACCGATCGCCTGACCGGGGTGCGGCCGTGGTTCAAGCCGTTTACCGTCGAGTACGACTTCACCTATGTCGGCATCGGCAAGAAGGGCGGGTACTGAGTCATGCCTACGGTGCGCACGCTCGCCCCGGTGCTGCTGGCCGGCGCCCTCGCCTGCGCCGGCGGCGCCCGCGCCAGTGACGCCAGCGAGGCGCGCTTGCTGCGGATGGTGCAGCGGCTCGATGCCCGCGTCAGCCAGCTCGAGCAGCGCAATGCCGAACTGGAAAAGCAGCTTGCCGCGACGCGCGCGGCCAGCACGGCACCGCTGGAACGGCGGATCGGCGCGCTGGAGGCCGAGCAGACGCGCATCGCGCAAAGCCTCGACACCGACACCATCAGCGAGAACGAGCCGGAATTGACGGCGCGGGTGAAGGCGGTCGAAGACGACGCCTTGGCGATGCGAAAAGCGGCATCACGCATCGACGCCCTCGACGGCCTGGCCATCGACGCCAGTCTGACGACGGTCGCACAGACCGCCCAAGGGCTGCCCACCGGGACGCTCGACGGCGGCGGCCAGCTCAATTACCGCGCCGACATCGGCATCACCGTGCCGCTGGAGGCGATCGGCAACGCCGAGCAAAAGCTGTACGCGCAGCTTCGCCTCGGACAGGGGCAAGGCTTGAACGCCGCTTTCACGCGCCTGGGCGCGTTCGCCAGCGCGCCCGACGCCGCCGCTTTCCGCGCCAGCGGCCTCAATGCCGACGATTCGGCGGCGATCCTCGGCCAGGCGTGGTATCAGGCCAGCATCCCGTTGCCGGTCGGCGGCTTCAAGCCGAATTCACGACAATCGCTGGAGCTGACGCTGGGCAAGATGGATCTGTTCGGATTCTTCGACCAGAACGCCGTCGCCGGCGACGAATCCAGCCAGTTCCTCAACTCGGTGTTCGTGCACAACCCGCTGCTCGATGCCGGCGGCGAGGTCGGCACCGATGCCAACGGTTTCCAGCCCGGCGCGATCGTCTCGTATCTGAACCAGACCCATTCGGCCGAGCCGTGGCGACTGTCGCTGGGCCTGTTCGGCACCGGCCGTGGCGCCGACTATTCGCGCTTCTTCACGGCGCCGCTGCTGATGGTGCAAGCCGAGCGCGAATTGCGTCTGGGCGAGCTCGCCGGCCACTACCGCATCTACGGCTGGAGCACCGGCCAGGGCCTGCAACTGGACGGAACCCCAGCCCGCCACAACGGCTGGGGCATCTCCATCGACCAGCGCATCAACGCTACCGACGCGTTGTTTGCCCGCTACGGACAAGTGACGAAAGGGCAGCTGCCGTTCCGCCGCGCGCTGACAATCGGCGCCGAATTCGGCGGCGCCCGCTGGAATCGCGGTGACGACGCCTTCGGCATCGCCGCCGCCTGGCTGCCCGCCAGCGGCGCCTACCGGGCCGCCGGCGGCTCGGGCTGCACCTTCGGCGATGGCAATGGCGATGGCCTGTGCGACCCCGGCGATCCGGGCTTCTTCGCCTTCCTGCCGAGCGGTGCCGAGCGCGTCGTCGAGGCGTACTACCGCTTCCGCGTCGCCGGGCAAGTCCACCTGTCGCCGGACATCCAGCACATCTGGAACATGGGCGGCAATCCGGGCGCGAAGGATGTCACCGTGTTCGGCTTGCGCGCACAGGTTCACTACTGAGGACAAATCCGCCATGAATCTGCCCGGACATCTCACTCTGGCCGCACTGCTGGCGCTGGGTTTCGCGCTTCCGGCGATGCCGGCGGCCGCCGCCGAACTGCCGGTCGTCCATCTGACGATCAAGGCCGGCCGCTTCATTCCCGACACCTTGGTCGTGCCGGCCAATACCCGCTTCAAGCTGCAGATCCGCAACGAAGGGCCGGGCCCGGAGGAGTTCGAGAGTGCCTCGCTGCGCAAGGAAAAAGTGCTCGCCGAGGGCGCGCAAAGCTTCCTCGTCTTCCAGCCGCTGAAGCCAGGCACCTACACCTTCTTCGGCGAGTTCCACCCGCAGACGGCGCAGGGCCGGATGATCGCCCGCTGACGCCATGGCCGACGGCAGCCGCCACATCGACATGATCCAGATCGCCCCGATGCCGGCACCACGCTCACGGCTGGCGCGGCTGGGCGACTGGCTGGCCGCGCATCATGTCGGCATCCGGCGCATGCAGTGGGCGGTGATCGTCAGCTATGCCTTTCTGGTGGCGGTGCCGGCGTTCCTGCCGCCGCCGGCGGACGACACGCACCTATGGAACAACCTGACGCGGGCGGCGCAGTTCCTGTTCTGGGGCCTGTGGTGGCCGGGGGTGATGGTCGCCACGGTGACGCTCGGGCGCACCTGGTGCGGTCTGTTTTGTCCGGAAGGGTCACTGACCGAATGGGCCAGCCGACACGGCCGCGGCGGCGCCATCCCGCGCTGGATGCGCTGGAGCGGCTGGCCGCTGGTCGCCTTCCTCGGCACCACCGTCTACGGGCAGTTGGTGAGCGTGTACGAATATCCGCAGGCGGCGTTGCTGGTGCTGGGCGGCTCGACGCTGGCGGCGCTGGCGGTCGGCTATTTTTATGGCAAGGGCAAGCGCGTGTGGTGCCGGCACCTGTGCCCGGCCAATGGCGTGTTCGCGCTGCTGGCCAAGATCGCACCGATGCACTACCGGGTGGACATGGCGGCGTGGGATGCGGCGCCACGGCACACCAAGGCGGTCGACTGCGCGCCGCTGATCAACATCCGGCAGATGCAAAGCGCGTCGTCCTGCCATTCCTGCGGTCGCTGCAGCGGCCATCGCGATGCCGTGCGCTGGTCGTGGCGGACGCCGTGGGCGGAACTGCTCGACCCATCCGTGAAGGCGAGCAACGTCGAGGTGGCGACCTTGCTGTTCGGCGTGCTGGGCGTTGCCACCGCTGCCTTCCAGTGGTCGTCGAGCCCGTGGTTCGTGCAGGCCAAGCTGGCGATCGCCAGCTGGCTGCTCGACCGCGGCCACGACGGCCTGCTCCAGAACAACGCCCCGTGGTGGCTGCTGACCCACGTGCCGGCAGCGAACGACGTGTTCACCTGGCTCGACGGCGGGTTGATCATCGCCTACCTGCTCGGCGGCGGCGCGCTGATCGGCGTCGCACTGGCGCTGATCGTGCTGGCCGCGCACCGCCTCGCCGGCGGCCGCACCCGTCTGGGCTTCAACCGGCTGGCGCTGACCCTGGTGCCGCTGGGCGCGGCCAGCATCATCCTCGGCCTGTCGATGCTGACCATCGCCCAGCTCAAGGCCGAACAGGTTCCGCTCGGCTGGCTGGCGGCGCCGCGGATCGCGCTGTTCCTCGCCGGCGCGGTGTTCTCGCTGGCGCTGGCGTGGCGGCTGCTGCCGCCGGTTACGCTGGCCCGGCGCATCGCGGCATCGATCGTCTACGCCGCCGCGCCGACGCTGATCGGCGCGATCTGGTACCTCGTCTTCTTTGTCTGGTGAGCCGCGGCGGCGGGCGTTCCGCCGCCGTGACGGGCCTGCGCCCGTGTGCCGCCACGCCACCTTGACCTCGGTCAAGGCGAGCGGCGACAGCGCGTCTAGCATGGGCGGCTGACGGATCGGCCGCCGCCGTGGGCGCGCGCGCCGGCCGTCGCCACCCATCGCCGAGCCGCCCATGCAACCGCTTCCGCATCATTACCGCGTTCGCGCTCGCGCCGGTGGCAGTGGCGAGGTCATCCTCTCCAGTGATGGCGCCACCGACCTGCCCTCGCAGTCGCCGCCGGAATTCGGCGGCCCGCCGGGCTACTGGACGCCCGAATCGCTGCTGGTGGCGGCGATCGCCGATTGCTTCGTGCTTACCTTCCGCGCCATCGCCCGCGCCCGCGCACTGGCGTGGCAGGCGCTGGACGTCGAGGTCGAGGGGGTGCTGGAAAAGACGCCCGAAGGCATCCGCTACACCCGCTTCGACGTTCATGCCCGGCTCGTCATCGCGGTCGCCGGCGATGTCGAAGTCGCCACCGGGTTGCTGCACAAGGCCGAGCACAGCTGCCTGATCTCCAATTCGCTCAACGGCCGGCGCGAATTGCACGCGCACGTCGACGTCGCCGCCTGATGCCATCGCCGCCCGCCCGCCTGAAGGCGCTGCGCCACCTGATCGATGCCGTCGACGACGGCCTCGTGCTGCTGTTCGCCGGCCGTCGCCATCTGGTCGGCGCTGCCGCCCGTGCCAAGGACGCCGCCGGCATCGCCGCCGCCGACCACCCCCGCGAACGCTCGGTGCGGGTGCGTGCCCGCCGCCTCGGCAACGCCCTCGGGGTGCCGCCGGACAGCAGCGATCGCCTCGCCGGCGCCCTGATCGCCGACGCCCGCCGCCAGCAGGGCCTGCCGGCGCCCGCCGACGCCCATGGCGACGCCGGCGCCGACCGTTCGGAGAACACCATGCCCACGCCACCGCCACATGCCTGGCTGCGCTGGCTGCCACCGCCCAGGCGCTGGGCGCCACTGCTGCGCTGGATGCCGGGCGCCGCCCAGGCGCGGCTGCTCGAAACGGTGTTCGCGCAGGTGCTGCGGGCGCCGCTGGATCAGGGCGCGCTCGACCTGCTCGAAGGCCGTCGCATCGGCATCGAAGTGGTCGATCTAGGTCTGCGCTGGGTGCTGAGCGTCCGCCAGCGTCGGCTGCACGTGGCGGCCAGCGGCGATGCCGAGGCCAGCGTCCGCGGCGACGCCGTCGACCTGTTGCTGCTGGCCAGCCGTCGCGAGGATGCCGACACCCTGTTCTTCCAGCGCCGGCTGGTCGTCACCGGCGATGTCGAACTGGGCCTGACCGCGCGCAACCTGCTCGACCAGCTGCCGTGGCAGGACGTGCCGCTGGCGCAGCGCATCGTCCTGCATCGCGCCGCCGGCTGGGCGCAGGCCGCGCGCACCGCCTGGCGCGGCACCTGACCTGGCTGGCCTACGGATTCACGCCATGAACGTCTTCGCAACACCCGTCGCTCCCGAACTGGCCCGCCCGCGCTGGCGCGATGAACTGCCGACGCAATACGCCGAGCTGGGCCAGCGCCTGGAACCGCTGCTGCCGTGCCTGGAATGGCCGCTGCACCTGCCGTGGATCGACGCCATCAACCGCCTCAAGGTCGAGCGCGGCGCGACCATCATGGCGCACAGCTACCAGTCGCCGGAGATCTTCCACGGCGTCGCCGACCTCACCGGCGATTCGCTGGCGCTGGCGCAGGCGGCCAGCCGCTGCGAATCGAACCTGATCGTGCTGTGCGGCGTTCATTTCATGGCCGAGAGCGCGAAGATCCTCGCACCGGAAAAGACGGTGCTGATCCCCGATCCCGAAGCCGGCTGCTCGCTGGCCTCGTCGATCACCGCCGACGACGTGCGCGCCTTGCGCGCGCGCCATCCGGGTGTGCCGGTGGTCAGCTACGTCAACACCTCGGCGGCGGTGAAGGCGCAATCGGATGCCTGCTGCACCTCGGCCAATGCCGTCGACGTGGTCGAGGCGATGGGCGCCGACCGGGTGATCTTCCTGCCCGATCGATTCCTCGGCCAGCACGTCGCCCGCCAGACCCGGGTCGAACTCATCCTCTGGCACGGCCAGTGCGAGGTGCATGAGAAGTTCACCGCCGCCCAGGCGCGGCACGCGCGCGAGCGTTTCGACGCCCGCCTGGTGGCGCATCCCGAATGCCCGCCGGAGGTGCTGGCGGAAGCCGATTTCGTCGGCTCGACCAGCGCCATGGCCGGCTGGCTGGAGCGCGAACAGCCGCCGCGGGTGGCGTTGATCACCGAGTGCTCGATGGCCGACAACCTGCGCGCGCGCTTTCCGGCCACCCAGTTCATCAAACCCTGCAACCTGTGTCCGCACATGCAGAAGATCACCCTGCAGAACATCCACGCCGCCCTGCTGCACGGCCGCCATGCCGTCGAAGTGCCCGCGGATGTCGCCGCCGGTGCCCGCCGCGCCCTGCAGCGCATGCTGGCGGTCGGTCGTCGGCCGGGGGCCTGATGCGCGAAGCGATCGTCGAACCCATCGTCGTCGTCGGCGCCGGCATCGCCGGCCTGTCGCTGGCACTGGCAGCGGCGCCGGCGCCGGTGTTGCTGCTCAGCCGCTCGGTCGGCGACGGCGGCAAGGCCAGCGGCATGGCGCAAGGCGGCATCGCCGCGGCGATCGGCGCCGGCGACAGCCCGGCGGCGCATGCGCACGACACCCTCGTCGCCGGCGCCGGGCACAACGATGCGGCGCGGGTGCACTGGCTGTGCGCGCAGGCGCCGGCGGCGATCGCCTGGCTGGCGAGCCTGGGCGTGGCCTTCGATCGCGCCGCCGATGGTCGCCTGCAATTGGGGCGCGAAGGCGGCCACGGCGTCGCCCGCATCGTCCACGCCGGCGGCGACGCCAGCGGTGCGCGGGTGATGCAGGCCTTGCGCGAACGCGCGCGGGCAGCCGCGCACGTGCACTGGCGCGAAGGGGTCGATGTCGAGGCGCTGCTGCTGCGCGGACAGGCCGCCCGTGGCGTGCGCGTGCGCGCCGGCGATGGCAGCACCTGCGAAATCATGGCGCGGGCGGTGGTGCTGGCCAGCGGCGGCATCGGCGCACTGTTCGCGCGCACTTCCAACCCGCCCGGTGCCGATGGTTCGGGGCTGGCGCTGGGTATCGCCGCCGGCGCCCAGCTGCGCGACATGGAATTCGTGCAGTTCCATCCGACCGCGCTGGACCTGCCCGGCGTGCACTGCCTGCCGCTGATCACCGAGGCGCTGCGCGGCGCCGGCGCGCGGCTGTGCGACGAGCACGGATCGCCGCTGATGGACGGCATCGACCCACGCGGCGATCTGGCCCCGCGCGATGTCGTCTCGCGCGCGGTCTGGCGCGCCGCGCAACGAGGGCAGCGGGTGCTGCTGGATGCACGCAAGGTCGCCGGCGACTGGCACGAACGCTTCCCGACCGTGCTCGCCAGCTGCCGCCAGCACGGCATCGATCCGCGCGAGCAGCCGATCCCGGTGACGCCGGCGGCGCATTTCCACATGGGCGGGCTGGCGGTCGATGCCGACGGCAACACCAGCGTGCCCGGCCTGCACGCGATCGGCGAGGTGGCCTGCAACGGCGTCCACGGTGGCAACCGGCTGGCCAGCAACTCGCTGCTCGAAGGCGTGCTGTGCGGACGCCGCCTCGGCACCGCGCTGGCGATGCGCGACGGCTGGCCGGCGCGCGGCAGCTCGCGCTGGATCGAACGCGGCACCGGCCTCGACGAGCACCGCCTGCGTTGGCTGCGACAACTGCTGTGGAACGCCGCCGGCCCGGTGCGCACCCGCCGCGACCTCGCCGATGCCTGGGCGGCCTGCCTGCAGGCCGGCCGTGAGGGCTGGCAGGCGCGACTGGCCGGCGCCATCGTGCAAGCCGCGTTGCGCCGCGACCGCAGCCTCGGCGCGCATTGGCGCGAGGACGACACCTCCGCATCCATACCCGAGCGCATGGCCGTGCGGGCTTGACCTGAGTCAACATCAGGCCGGATGCTGCACGCCACACTCGCCGGTTCCGCCCTGCCTTGTCCGCCATGAATCGCCCCGAATCGCTCGATCGCGAGCAGCTTCACGCCTGCGCGCAAGGCCGCCTGTTCGGCGCCGACAACGCGCGCCTGCCCGCGCCGCCGATGTTGATGTTCGACCGCATCGTGCACGTCTCCGAAACCGGCGGCGCGCATGGCAAAGGCGTGCTCGAAGCCGAACTCGACATCCATCCCGATTTGTGGTTTTTCGCCTGCCATTTCGAAGGCGACCCGGTGATGCCCGGCTGCCTGGGCCTGGATGCGATGTGGCAGCTCACGGGCTTCTACCTGCCGTGGTTGGGCGAGCCCGGCCGTGGCCGCGCGCTCGGCGTCGGCGAAGTGAAGTTCTCCGGGCAGGTGCTGCCGAGTGCGAAACTGGTGCGCTACGTCATCGATGTGCGCCGGGTCATTCGCGGCAAGCTGGCACTGGTGATCGCCGATGGCCGCACCTTCGTCGATGGCCGCGAGATTTACCTCGCCAAGGATTTGCGCGTCGGCCTGTTCCGCAATACGGAGAACCTGTGATGCGTCGCGTCGTCGTCACCGGCATGGGCATCGTCTCGTGCATCGGCAATGCCGTCCACAACGTCAGCCACGCCCTGCGCGAGGGCATCAGCGGCCTGCGCGCGATGCCCGACTACGCCCTGCGCGGCCTGCGCAGTCAGGTTGCCGGGATGCCGTCGATCGATCTGGATGCACTCATTGACCGCCGCCTGCGCCGTTTCATGGGCGATGCCGCGGCCTACGCCTACGTGGCGATGCGCGATGCCATCGCCGATGCCGGGCTGGCGATCGAGCAGATCCGGCATCCGCGCAGCGGCGTGATCGCCGGCTCCGGCGGTGCCTCGGCGCAATGGCAGATCGAAACCGGCGATCTGCTGCGCGCCAAGGGCGTGCGCAAGGTCGGCCCGTGCATGGTGCCGCGGACGATGTGCTCGACCGTGTCGGCCACGCTCGCCACCGCGTTCGGCATCCTCGGCCTGAGCTATTCGATTTCTGCTGCCTGCGCGACTTCGGCGCACTGCATCGGCGCCGGTGCCGACCTGATCCGGCACGGCGCGCAGGACATCGTCTTCGTCGGCGGCGGCGAAGAACTGCACTGGGGCATGACCGCGCAATTCGACGCGATGGGCGCGCTGTCGACCGCCTACAACGCCGATCCCGAGCACGCCTCGCGCCCTTACGACACGCACCGCGACGGCTTCGTCATCGCCGGCGGCGGCGGCATGCTGGTGCTCGAAGACTACGAACACGCCAAGGCGCGCGGCGCGCGCATCCACGGCGAACTGATCGGCTACGGCGTCACCTCCGACGGCGGCGACATGGTCGCCCCCAGCGGCGAAGGCGCGGTGCGCTGCATGCGCATGGCGCTGGCCGGCGTGCAGGCGCCGATCGATTACATCAACACCCATGGCACCTCCACCCCGCTCGGCGACATCGTCGAATTGCAGGCCATCGGCGAAGCCTTCGGCGCCCGGCAACCGCCGATTTCCTCGACCAAGGCACTCACCGGCCATTCGCTCGGCGCGGCCAGCGTGCACGAGGCGATCTACAGCCTGTTGATGATGCGCGACGGCTTCGTCGCCGGCTCGGCCAACATCGACGAACTCGATCCGCGCGCGCAGCACCACCCGATCATCCGCGCCAGCCGCGACGCCGCCTTGCGCACGGTGATGTCCAACAGCTTCGGCTTTGGCGGCACCAATGCCAGTCTGGTGTTTGCCCGGGTATAGGCGGCGCCGAACCCTTCGCATGGCCGCCGCGCACGGCCTGCCGTCGCGTTGACCGTCCCGCCGTGATGGCGGGCGCTGATGCGCACGCCACCTCGCGACCGGCATCGGCGGGCGTCCGGTCATCCTGCTTCGTCACCCCGATACCCCGCGACGCTTGCAACGGATGTGCGGCAAACTGATCGCCGACACCCGCTTGCATTCCGACCGATCGCGATGCCATCGACCCCGCTCCCGCGTGACCACCGTCTGGCGATTGCCCTGCTGTTCATCCTGCTGGCGCTGGTCATGGCGCCCAATCTTCTCTGGCTGGCGGTCGGCAGCGATCTGCCGCATCCGTGGGTTGCGCCGGTCATCCTGCCGTCGTCGTTCCTGCTGGCGCTGCTGGCCGTGCTCGGCGGGCGTTTGTGGGGCGCCTGCCTCGTCTTGCTGCCCTTCGCGGCACTCACGCCGCTGGAAAGTTTTTACATCGCCTCCTACCAGCGGCCGAGTTCGCCACAGATCATCGCCACGCTGGTTGCCAGCAACCCTCGCGAAATGCGCGAATACATCGGCCCGCTGATCGTGCCGATGGCTTTGTGCGTGCTCGCGGCACTGGCGTTGGCGCTGGCGGCGGCATGGGCGAGCCGTCGGGTCAGGCTGCGTCTGCCGGCGCGCACGCGCTGGGCGATGGCAACGCTGGCGCTGGCCATGCTGCTTGCCGCGGCCGCGACCACCAGCAGCGGCAGCGGGAACCGCAATACGCGGCTGCATGCCGGCAGCAGGCGAGCCGCGGAATTGGGCGTGATCCAGTACGGCTGGCCATTCGGCCTGATCAGCCGCTTGCTGATCTTCCACCGCGAATGGAGCCAGATGCACGCCAACGTCGCCCGCCTGAATGGCTTTCGCTTCGGCGCGCACGCCGCCGCGGCGGTTCCTGGGCGCCAGGTGTACGTGCTGGTGATCGGCGAAACCAGTCGCCGCGACCACTGGTCGTTGTTCGGCTACGCACGCCCGACCACCCCGGAACTGGCACGGACCGCCAACCTCGTGCCGATCCGCGATTTCGATTCGGCCTGGCCCGAATCGATGACCGCCATCCCGATAATCCTCACGCGCAAGCCGGCCACCGTCACCAGCCTCAGTTGGTGGAAGGAAGCGTCGATCCTGCGCGCGATGGCCGAGGCGGGCTTCACGACCTACTGGATTTCCAACCAACTGGCGATCGATCAGCCCGGCTCGGCGTTGTCGGCGATCACGCTGGAAGCGCAACACCGGATGTTTCTCAACCACACGACGCTGTCGGCGCCAGGCACGTTCGACGAGGTGCTGCTCAAGCCGTTGCGGGAAACCCTGCACGGCTCGAACGAGAACCTGTTCATCGTCGTGCACCTGATGGGCAGCCACCAGACCTACGACTACCGATACCCGATCGCGTACAAACGCTGGCGGCCAACCGAATCGGACCCCGCAGCGGCCGACGCCAGCGTGACCGCGACGAACCAGCGCATCGTCAACAGTTACGACAATTCCATCGCCTACACCGACCACATCCTTGCTGCCATCATCGGCATCCTGCGGGACGAGGGCGCGATATCGGCGCTGTGGTTCGAGTCCGATCACGGCGAATCGCTTCCCACCGCCACCTGCACGTTGCAGAGCCACGGCCACGGGACGCGCCACGAATACGAGATCCCCGCGCTGGCGTGGTATTCCGATTCCTATCAGGCCGCGTTTCCGCAGCGCGTTGCCGCCGTGCGTGCCAATGCCGGCAAACGCAGCATGAGCCAGAACACCTTCGAGTCGCTGGCAGACATGGCGGGAATCACTTTCCCGAGCCACGATCGTCGTGGAGTTTGTTCAGTCCGGATTGGGTCTACCACCCACGGATCGTCAACCGCCCGGTGCAAGTCGATATCGACAACGCAACGATCGACGAACGCTGCGGACTCGTGCATCCCGCCACGCAAGGTCTCGACCAGAACCCTGCGAGCCGGTGAGTCGAACACCAACGCCCGATCACCTCCATTGGCGGTCGACAGCGCATCGATCGGGTCGCGCGCGGGCGTGTCCCGGTTTGCCTCCATCGGTTTGCCTCCATCACCCTTTTCTTATATCTTTAGATCAAGATAAAGGGATATTCATGCACCTCGAAGACTGGTCCTCCTGCCTGCGCGTGCTGGCCGACCCGACGCGGGTGCGGCTGCTGGCGCTGCTCGAGCGCGAGGAGCTGACGGTCGCCGAACTGGCCTCGATCACCGGGCTGGCGCAACCGCGGGTGTCGACCCATCTGGCCAAACTCAAGGACGCCGCGCTGGTGCGCGATCGCCGCTCCGGCGTGTCTGCCTATTACCGCTTCAGCGACGATCTCGATGGTGCCGAGGCCGCGCTGTGGCGCGCGCTGCGCGAGGGCACCGACGATCCGCTGCTGCGCCAGGACGGCGAGCGGCTGCCGGCGGTGCTGGCGCTGCGCGCCTCCGAGCAGAACTGGGCCGATGCGGTGGCCGGCGACATGGAGCGTCACTACTCGCCGGGCCGCACCTGGGAGACGATGGCGCGCGCGACCTTGCCGCTGCTGATGCCCGGCGCGGTGATCGACATCGCCTCGGGTGATGGCGCGCTCGCCGAATTGCTGGCACCACACGCCGAGCGTTATGTCTGCGTCGATGCCAGCGAGCGCGTCGCCGCCGCCGCGCGTGATCGCCTGAAAAAATTGCGCAACGTGCGCGTGCTGGTCGGCGACATGCACACGCTCGATCTGCCGGATTCCAGCTTCGATCTGGCCCTGCTGATGCAGGCGCTGGCGTGGTCGCCGCGACCGTCGCAGGCATTGACCGAGGCCGCGCGCGTGCTGCGCCCTGGCGGTCGGCTGGTGGTGACCGCGATCGCCCGCCACGAACACCGCGAGGTGGTCGCGCCTTATGGCCACGCCAATCTTGGCTTCACCGCCAAAGAGCTGACGAAGATGGCGGGCAAGGCCGGATTGCATGTGACCTCGTGCGGCTCGGTCATGCGCGAAAAACGCCCGCCGCATTTCGAAGTACTTGCCCTGCATGCCGTGAAAGGATGATGCGATGAACCTGCCCGACCCCGCCTTCGACGCAAACGTGTCGGTATCGACGATGCCCGAGCTGCCGTGGCGCAACCCGCAGCGCGTCGCCCGCCTGCAAGCCGATCTCGCCCGCCGCATTCTCGTCATCGACGGCGCGATGGGCACCATGATCCAGCGCCACGAACTGAGCGAGGACGATTTTCGCGGCCGCCGCTTTGCCGATGGTCACGACAGCCTGCACGCCTGCGCCGATGCGCACCATTGCGACCTGCGCGGCAACAACGACTTGCTCACCCTCACCCGGCCCGAGATCATCGCTGGCATCCATACCGCTTACCTCGATGCCGGTGCCGATTTCGTCGAAACCAACACGTTCAACAGCACCTCGATCAGCCAGACGGATTACGGCTTGCAACATCTGGCGCGCGAGCTCAACCGCGAAGGCGCGAAACTGGCGCGCGCCTGCTGCGACGCTGCCGAAGCGAAAGACCCCGAGCACCCGCGCTACGTCATCGGCGTGCTCGGGCCGACCAGTCGCACCGCTTCGATCAGCCCCGACGTCAACGACCCGGGATTTCGCAACATCGATTTCGACACCCTCGCCGCCGCCTATCGCGAAGCGGCCGATGGCTTGATCGAAGGCGGTGCCGACGTGCTGATGGTCGAGACCGTGTTCGACACCCTCAACGCCAAGGCAGCGCTGTTCGCCATCGACGATGCCTTCGCCGCCGCCGGCGTGCGCCTGCCGGTGATGATCTCCGGAACGATCACCGACAAATCCGGCCGCACGCTCTCGGGACAGACCGCCGATGCCTTCTGGTATTCGCTGCGGCACGCGCGACCGCTGGCGATCGGGCTGAACTGCGCGCTCGGCGCGAAAGATCTGCGCGCGCACGTCGACATCCTCGGCGAAGTCGCCGAGTGCCACGTCAGCGCACATCCGAACGCCGGCCTGCCCAACGCCTTCGGCGGTTACGACGAAACGCCTGAAGACATGGCCGCGATCTTGCGCGAGTTCGCGCTCTCGGGCCTGCTCAACATCGTCGGCGGCTGCTGCGGCACCACGCCCGAGCACATCCGCGCGATCGCGCAGGCCGTCGCCGGCTTGCCGCCGCGGGCGTTGCCCGGCACCGACACCGAGATCGTGGATTCGTGATGGTTTCGATAGTCGGCAACACACGCCCCCATCCCGACCTTCCCCCGCAAGCGGGGGAAGGAGTGCCTACCCGTGCTGCCAGGGTCAGTCTGGATCATCGCATCGCACTTGGCTCCCCCTCCCCCGCCTGCGGGGGAGGGTTGGGGTGGGGGCACGCCGTACCTTGGCGCGCATCACCCACAGCCATTCAAGAGATCCCGACATGAGCAACTGGCACCTCACCCGCCTGTCCGGCCTCGAACCGCTGGTCATCACCCCGCAGATCAATTTCGTCAACGTCGGCGAGCGCACCAACGTCACCGGCTCGGCGCAGTTCCGCAAGTTGATCGCCGAGAACCGCTACGACCAGGCCGTCGTCGTTGCGCGCCAGCAGGTCGAGAGCGGCGCGCAGGTGATCGACGTCAATATGGACGAGGGCATGCTCGATTCCGAGCAGGCGATGGTCACCTTCCTGCGCCTGATCGCCGCCGAGCCCGACATCGCCCGCGTACCGGTGATGATCGACTCGTCGAAGTTCTCCGTCATCGAGGCGGGGATGAAGTGCCTGCAGGGCAAGGGCATCGTCAATTCGATCTCGATGAAGGAAGGCGAGGCCGAGTTTCTTCGCCAGGCGCGGCTGGTGCGCCGCTACGGCCACGCCGTGGTCGTCATGGCCTTCGACGAGCAGGGCCAGGCCGAGACGGCGCAGCGCAAGGTCGAAATCTGTTCGCGTGCGTACGCGCTGCTGACCACGCAGGCCCGATTCGATCCCGAAGACATCATCTTCGATCCCAACATCTTCGCCATCGCCACCGGCATCGAGGATCACGACAACTACGCGGTCGATTTCATCCAGGCCACGCGCGAGCTCAAGCGCCGCTTTCCGCGCTGCCATGTCTCCGGCGGCGTGTCGAACGTGTCGTTTTCGTTTCGCGGCAACAATCCGGTGCGCGAGGCGATCCACGCGGTGTTCCTCTACCACGCCATCCGTGCCGGCATGGACATGGGCATCGTCAACGCCGGCGCGCTGCCGATCTACGACGATCTCGACGCGCGGTTGCGCGAACACGTCGAGGACGTGGTGCTCAATCGCCGAAGCGATGCCACCGAGCGGTTGCTGGCGCTGGCCGAGAAGTTCAAGAAAGGCGGCAAGAACAAGGCCGCCGAAGCCAGGGAACAGCAATGGCGATCGCTGCCGGTGGCAGGGCGCTTGAGCCATTCGCTGGTGCACGGCATCGACGAATTCGTGGTCGCCGATACCGAGGAAGCCAGGCTGCAGGTCGCGCGCCCGCTGGACGTGATCGAAGGCCCGCTGATGGACGGCATGAACGTCGTCGGCGACCTGTTCGGCGCCGGCAAGATGTTCCTGCCGCAGGTGGTGAAATCGGCGCGGGTGATGAAAAAAGCCGTCGCGCATCTGCTGCCGTTCATCGAAGCCGAAAAGGTGCGCACCGGCGATGTCGGCAAGAACAACGGCACCATCGTCATGGCGACGGTGAAAGGCGATGTCCACGACATCGGCAAGAACATCGTCGGCGTGGTGCTGGCATGCAACAACTTCGCCGTGATCGATCTGGGCGTGCTGGTGCCGGCGCAGAAAATCATCGACACCGCGCGCGAGGTCAACGCCGACATGATCGGCCTGTCCGGCCTGATCACGCCATCGCTGGAGGAAATGGGCCACGTCGCCCGCGAGATGCAGCGGCAAGGCGTGCAGGTGCCGTTGCTGATCGGCGGTGCCACCACTTCGCGCGCGCACACCGCGCTGAAGATCGCCCCGCACTACAAGGCCGCGCCGGTGCTGTGGGTGAAGGACGCCTCGCGCGCCGTCGGCGTGGCGCAGTCGCTGGTCAGCGCCGAACTGCGCGCCACGCTGGCCGCCAACACCGAGGCCGAATATCGCGCCATCCGCGAACGCCATCGCGACCACGGCCACAACAAGCGATTGGTATCACTGGCGCAGGCTCGCGCGCAGCGCTTCGACGGCGACTGGGCGAACTACGTTCCACCGACACCGAACAAGCCCGGCCTGCATGTGTTCGATGACGTGCCGCTCACCGAGTTGCGCCCGATCATCGACTGGACGCCATTTTTCCAGGCGTGGGAATTGTCGGGCCACTATCCGGCGATCCTCGACGACGCCGTCGTCGGCGCACAGGCGCGTTCGCTGTTCGCCGATGCGCAGGCGATGCTCGATCGCGTCATTGACGAGAAATGGCTGACCGCGAAGGCCGTGGTGGGGCTGTGGCCGGCGAATTCGGTGGGCGATGATGTCGAGGTTTACACCTGGGAATCGGGAATCGGAAATCGGGAATCGGACGATCGGGCGCCTGCAAGCCCCGACGATGCCGCTTCTGATTCAAACGATTCCCGACTCCCGATTCCCGATTCCCGGCTCTTCCACTTCCTCCGCCAGCAAGCCGAAAAACCCGCCGAGCGCCCCGATTTCTGCCTCGCCGATTTCATCGCGCCGAAAGAGTCTGGCGTGCGCGACTGGATCGGTGCCTTCGCCGTCACCGCTGGCCTTGGCATCGAGCCGCATCTGGAGCGCTTCCGCGCCGAGTTCGACGACTATTCGGCGATCTTGCTCAAGGCGCTGGCCGATCGTCTGGCCGAGGCGCTGGCCGAATACATGCACCGCCACGTCCGCAAGGACCTGTGGGGCTTTGCCCCGGACGAGGCGCTGAGCAACGAGGAACTGATCAAGGAAGGCTACCGCGGCATTCGCCCGGCACCGGGCTACCCGGCCTGCCCGGATCACAGCGAGAAGCCCAAACTGTTCGACCTGCTCGGCGCGCGCGAACACGCCGGAATGGACATCACCGCCGGCTTCGCGATGACCCCGGCCGCCGCCGTGTGCGGCTATTACTTCTCGCACCCGCGCAGCCAGTATTTCGTGGTCGGCAAACTGTCGAAGGAACAAGTCGAAGACTTTGCCCATCGCAAAGGCGCAAGCCTGACGCAGGCCGAGTATTGGCTGGCGGCGAATCTGGACTACGACCCGGAGTAGGCGCCTTCGCGAATCACGGCGGCAATCGGTTCACCGCGAACCATGCCCGCAGCAGCCAGGGAAGCCATCGCCCCCCGCTTCCCGCTTTCTGTCCTCTGTCTTCTGTCCTCTGTCCTCTGTCCTCTGTCCTCAGAACACAAACATTCCCACCGCCGCGCCGAACATCACCACCGTGGTGATGGCGACCATCCAGCGAGAGATGCGCGAACTGGTCTGGCCATCCATGATCGTGCGATCGGTGGCGACGAGGTACAGCGCCACCAGCAGGAATGGGGCCAGCAAGCCATTGACGATCGCCGACCAGTACAGCGCCTTGATCGGATCGACATTGAACAAGTCGAGCGCGGCGCCGGCGATGGTGGCGACGATGAACACGGCGTAGAACGACACCGCGTTGCGGAACTTCTCGTCCAGCCCGTAGGCCCAGTCGAAGGTTTCCGCGAACGCATACGCGGCCGATCCGGCCAGCGTCGGGATCGCCAGCAAGCCGGTGCCGACCAGGCCCAGCGTGTACAGCAGATAGGCGCCCTCGCCGGCCAGCGGACGCAGCGCCGAGGCGGCGTCCTTGGTGGTGTTTATCGTGGTGATGCCATGCACGTGCAAGGTCATCGCCGTGGTGAGGATGACGAAGAACATCACGATGTTGGAGAAAAACGTGCCGACGCCGATGTCGATGCGGCGATCGTGCAGCTCCGAGGCAGTGGCGCCTTTGCGGCTGATCAGCAGCAGGCGGCCCTTGGCTTTTTCTTCCTCGATCTCCTGCCCGGCCTGCCAGAAGAACAGGTAGGGGCTGATGGTGGTGCCGAGGATGGCGACCAGCGCACCCCATGCGGCACCCCCTTTGGGCAGTTCCGGCAGGGCCGTCGCCCGCAGCACGCCGGCCCAGTCGGAGGTCACCCAAAAGGCGGTGATGGCATAGGCCGCCAACGCCAGCGCCAGCCATTTGAGCACTTTTGCAATCTGGTGGTAACGCAGCCAGATGGTGGCCACGCACACACCCAGACCGAACAGCCACACCCACACATGCGACGAACCGGCGCCGAGCATGTGCGCGGCATCGGCCATGCCCGACAAGTCGGCAGCGATATTGATGACGTTGGCCAGCAGCAACGACAGCGCGATCAGTGCCACCACCCAGCGCGGAAATTTTTCACGCAGGGCGCCAGCCAGACCCATGCCGGTGACCATGCCGACGCGAGCGCACATCATCTGCACCGCGCCCATCAGCGGCCAGGTGAACCAGGATGCCCACAGGAATTGGGTGCCGAACTGGGCGCCGACCACCGAGTAGGTGGCGATGCCGGACGGGTCGTCGTCGGCCGCGCCGGTGGTGACTCCCGGCCCGAGCGCCTTGCCGAACTCGCGAACCTTGACGCGCCAGGCGGACAGCATCACCACACCAGGTCGTCGGGGATGGCGTATCTGGGGTCGGCGTAGGGGTCATCGGCTGCCGGCGCCTGCGGGTCGATGCGCAGCGCGATCAGGCTCGGCAACAGCGCATGCACTTGCGCGGCGATCGCCGCATCGACCAGCAGATAGCGGCCGTCGATCTGCACGACTGCCAGTTCGCCGGCGTTGAGCGCCTTGAGTTGCTCGGCGGTGACATGAACGCGGCGAATCTTGCCGTTGTATTCGAAGTGGCGGGCGATCTCGGCGCTGGTGTCGTTGCGCGTCTGGCCGACCAGCAATTGCACGACCTTCGCCTTGGCCTCGCGCTTGCGCTGCGCCGCCTCCTGCCGCTGCCGCTCGGCCGCCTCGCGCTCGCGTTTTTCCTGCTGCGCGCGCAGGGCGAAAGCGCGGGCGAGATCGAAATCCTCCTCGTTGCGCGCCCCGGCCTCCGGCCGTGGCCGCGCCGGCTGCGGGCGCGCATCCTGCGATTGCGTCGGCCGGCCTCTGGCGTCGGCGTGCGGCCGCGGTCGCTCGCGACGCGATGCCGCCGCAGGCCGCGTGCGCGCCTCAGGCTCCCTGGCAGTCGCCGACGGCTTGAAGCCAAGCCCGAGCAGCAGATCCTTCATCGATTGCGTCATGACCGTGATTCGTTGAAGGGCGGCAAGGCAGTACGACAATGATGCGCCGGCGACCGGCATCGGGAAACACCCGCCACGCCGACGCCGTCAGTAATGCGGTGGCGGCGGTTCGTCCTGCGCCTCGCCCGGCAGCAGGCTGCGCAATTCGCCCAGATCGGACAACAGGTTCTCGATGCGCAGGCGATCGCGCACCGACTCCATGCGCGCGTCGGCGAGCGCATCGCTCATTTCGATCAGCGAGCGCTCGATGAAGGCGATCCGCGATTCCAGATCGATCAACCGCTCCATCGCTTCGGCAGGCAGTTCGTTCATGGCTGCTGCACCGAACGGCCGCGACCGATGCCGTAATAGGCCAGGCCCGCGGCTTCGACTTCCGCCGGGTCGTAGATGTTGCGCCCGTCGAAGATCGCCTTCGCGGCCAGACGCTGCGCGAGATCGGCGAAGCGCGGATTCCAGAACGCTTTCCATTCGGTGATCACGATCAAGGCGTCGGCACCGTCCAGCGCCTCGCCGGCGCTCGGACACAACACGAAATCGGCGCGGCCTTCGCCATAGAGGCGCCGCGCCTCGTCCATCGCTTCCGGATCGAAGGCGCGCACGCGCACGCCAGCCTGCCAGAGCAAATCCAGCAACGTGCGACTGGATGCCTCGCGCATGTCGTCGGTATTGGGCTTGAACGCCAGCCCCCACAGCGCGAAACAGCGCCCGCGCAGGTCGCCGCCGAAATGGCGCTGGATCTGGTCGAACAGCCGCGCCTTCTGGGCGTGGTTGACCTGCTCGACGGCGGCGAGGATGCGCGCCGGATAGCCATGCTGGCGGGCGGTGCGTTCGAGTGCCTGGACATCTTTCGGGAAACACGAACCGCCATAGCCAGCGCCCGGATAGATGAACGAATAGCCGATGCGCGGATCCGAACCGATGCCCTGGCGCACCATCTCGATGTCGGCGCCGACCCGCTCGGCGATGTTCGCCATCTCGTTCATGAACGAAATCTTGGTCGCCAGCATCGCGTTGGCGGCGTACTTGGTCAGTTCGGCCGAGCGCATGTCCATCACCACCAGCCGCTCGTGGTTGCGGTTGAACGGCGCATACAGGCGCTTCATCACCTCGATGGCGTGCTGCGAATCGGTGCCGATGATGATGCGATCCGGGCGCATGCAGTCCTTGACCGCATCGCCTTCCTTGAGGAACTCGGGATTGGAGACGACTTCGAAACCGATCGCTGCGCCGCGCGCCTGCAAACGTTCGGCGATGGCGGCGCGGACGCGATCGCCGGTACCGACCGGCACCGTCGACTTGTCGACGATCACTTTTGCCGTGTCGATGTGCTCGCCGATCGTGCGCGCGACCTCCAGCACATGGCGCAAATCGGCGCTGCCGTCCTCGTCGGGCGGCGTACCCACCGCGATGAACAGCACCTCGCCATGCGCCACGCCTGCCGCCGCATCGGTGGAAAAGCGCAGGCGCCCGGCCTCGTGATTGGCCTTGACCAGATCTTCCAGGCCCGGCTCGTAGATCGGCACCACGCCACGGCGCAAGCCTTCGATCTTGGCCGCGTCGATGTCCACGCAAATCACGTCGTGGCCGACTTCGGCCAGACAGGCGCCGGTCACCAGGCCGACGTAACCGGTTCCGAACAGGGTTGCTCGCATTGCCTACTCCACCGAACGGGTAGCGACGAATCGCTTCGTCGCATCCCGGGAACGGCGCGACCTCGCCGGATCGCGCCTGCCATCGTCATGCCCGCGGACGGCGCCCGATGGCGCCGACCACGCTGGCACTCACTTGCGCCCGATCGAGAGCAGTTCGACCTCGAACTTGAGCGTTGCATTGGGCCCGATCGGGCCGCCGGGCGTGCCGCGATCGCCATAGCCGAGCTTGCCGGGAATCCAGAACACGAACTTGCTGCCGACCGGCATCAATTGCAGCCCTTCCGTCCAGCCCGGGATGACCTCGTTGACTTGCATGACCGCCGGGCCGCCGTGCTGCGCCGAGGCGTCGAACGTCGTGCCGTCGAGCAACTGGCCGACGTAGTTGACCTTGACCGCATCACTGGCCTTGGGCCGCGGCCCGGTGCCCATCTTGATGACCTGGTATTGCAGGCCCGAGGCGGTCGTCTTCACCCCCGGCTTCTTGCCATTGGCAGCCAGGAACGCGTTGCCGGCGGCGAGATTCTTGTTGCTCTCGGCTTGCGCCTGAGCCTGCTGCCGGGCCTGCATCTTCTTGCCGAACGTCTCCAGTTGCGCCTTCGCCTCAGGCACCGTCATGTCGGTCTTGCTGCCATTGACCATGGCGACCAGACCGCGGGTGACGACATTGACGTCGATCTCGTCCTTGATCGACTTGAGCTGCGCGCCCATCTGCATGCCGATGGCGTAACTGGTCTTGTCCTTGTCGGTGGTCAGCGCCGGCGTGGCGGCATGAACGGTGGCGGCGGCGGTGGCCAGCACGGCGATGGCGATGAACACGGGGCGGCGCGTGAGAAACGGCATGAAGGACTCCGGAAAAGGGGGAGGACGCAGAGGGCGGCGCACGGCGGCCAGCGCCGGCCGCATATTGTCGCGGGCAACGTGCGCGGCGGCAATGCTCGGTGTTGCCGCATCCGGGTTCGCGGCGGCATCCATTCATGATCTGGCCGGCGTCGACGACCTGACGAATGTCCACCTGCAGGGCATCCCGGACCGCCACAGGCGCCAGGCCAGCAGATTCCAGCCCCCCGCGCCCTCCCCCTGCCATCAGTTGGGGGAAATTCCTTTCAGGTGTGCTTGACATGTTTCGGAATGGTGTTATAGTTCACTACAACACCTAACACATAGCTCACCCCAAGGAGGAGCCATGTACAGCAAGACCCGCAACACCCTGACCGCGCTGATCGCCGCCACCTTGTTCATGGCCTCCGGCTGGATGCTCGGGCGTCCACTCGACGCCACCGCCCTGCCGAGTGGCAACCTGCTGGCGCAACCCAGCCACGATGATGACGCCGGCGCCAGCATGGGTGTGACCATCCTGCGCGGCCACCACGACCTGCGCCTGAGCCTGTCGATGCCCTATTACTCGTTCTCGCTGATGAAATCCGATCGGCGCGCCGACTGACGGATCGATGCCATGACCGTCATCTGGAACGACAACGCGCCGATCTACCGGCAACTCAAGGAGCGCATCGTGGTGATGATGCTCGACGGGCAGCTCAAGCCCGGCGATGCACTGCCTTCGGTGCGGCAGATCGCCGCCGACTATCAGCTCAACCCGATCACCGTCTCGCGCGCGTATCAGGAGCTGGCCGACGAATCACTGGTGGAAAAACGAAGGGGGCTGGGCATGTACGTCACCGAAGGGGCGAACGCGAAGCTGCTGGCTTCCGAGCGCGAGCGCTTCTTGCGCGAGGAATGGCCGGCGATGGTCGAACGCATCGTCCGCCTGGGGCTGCGCGTGGACGAGTTGCTGCGCGCCATCGCCACGCCGGAGAAGCAATCATGAGCGCCGTCATCGCCGCCCGCGGCCTGAGCAAGCGCTACGGCGCCAAGCTCGCCGTGGACGACATCAGTTTCGAAATTCCGGCCGGGCGCATCGTCGGCCTGATCGGGCCCAACGGCTCGGGCAAGACCACCACCCTGAAAGCCGCGCTGGGGCTGATTCCGTTCGACGGCGAACTCAAGGTGATGGGCCTGGACCCGCGCACCCAGCGCGATGCGCTGATGGAGCAGGTGTGCTTCATCGCCGACGTGGCCATCCTGCCGCGCTGGCTGCGCGTGTGCGATGCCATCGACTTCGTCGCCGGCGTGCACCCGCGCTTCGACCGCGCCAAGGCGCAGCGTTACATCGCCCACACCCAGCTGACCCCGACGATGAAGGTCAAGCAGATGTCCAAGGGCATGATCGTGCAACTGCACCTGGCGCTGGTGATGGCGATCGACGCCAAGCTGCTGGTGCTCGACGAACCCACGCTGGGCCTGGACATCCTCTACCGCAAGCAGTTCTACCAGAACCTGCTGGAGGACTATTTCGACGAGGGCAAGACCATCGTCGTCACCACCCATCAGGTCGAGGAGATCGAGCACATCCTCACCGACCTGATGTTCATCCGCGACGGCAAGATCACGCTGTCGGCGACGATGGACGAGATCGGCGAGCGCTTCACCGAGGTGATGGTCGGTGCCGACAAGATCGAGGCCGCGCGCGCCCTCAAGCCGATCGACGAGCGCGCCGTGTTCGGCAAGGCGATCTTGCTGTTCGACGGCGTGCCGCGCGCGCAACTGGCCGCGCTGGGCGAAACCCGCAACGTCGGCATCGCCGACCTGTTCGTGGCCACGATGAAGGGAACCTACGCATGAACACCGCACGCACGAACACCATGAAGTGGCTGATCAAACGCGAATTCTGGGAACACAAGGGCGGGTTTTTCTGGGCGCCGGTGATTGCCGCCGGCATCTACATGCTGATGGCAGTGCTGGCCACGGTGATGGGCCATCAGGCGGTTTCCGCCGATCCGCAGGGATTCCATTCCGGCCTGGCGCAGATGGTCCACGACGCATCGGACCCGAGCAAGGCCCGCGAAGTCAGCGCCGGCGTGGAAGTGGGCTTCACCATGCTCGCCTCGCTGCCGCTGATCGTCGGCACCTTCGTGGTGTTCTTCTACTGCCTTTCCTGCCTGTACGACGAGCGCAAGGACAAGTCCATCCTGTTCTGGAAGTCGCTGCCGCTGTCCGACCGCGACAGCGTGCTGGCCAAGATCGCCAGCGCCATGCTGGTGGCGCCAGCCATTGCCACCGCCGTCGCCATCGCCTGCGCGCTGGGGCTGGTGATCATCGCCTCGCTGTTCGTCCTCGCCCACGGCCAGAATCCGCTGCCGCTGTGGAACCTTTCCGGCATGGCCGCGGCCTGCGCCAACCTGATCGTCACGATCCCGGTGACGGCCTTGTGGGCATTGCCGACCATCGGCTGGCTGATGCTGTGCTCGGCGTGGTCGCGGCGGGTACCGTTCCTGTGGGCCACCCTGGTTCCCATCGTCGGCGGCATCATGCTCGCCATCTCCGGCCTGATGCGCTCGTTCGGCTCTGACGACGGCTGGTACTGGCGCAACATCGTCGGCCGCATCCTCGGCGGGCTGGCCCCGGCCGCGGAGAAGCTCTACCGCTACGGCGACGGCTCGCACGCCCTGCCCGGCAGCAGCGATGCGCAACAGCTGGGCCATCTGTTCTCGGTCGGCGACACCCTGCGCGGCCTGGCCAATCCGGAACTGTGGATCGGTGTCGTGGCCGGCGTGGCGATGCTGGTAGTCGCCACCCGCCTGCGCCGCTGGCGTGACGAAGGCTGAGCCGACTCGCCCGCCCCATTCGTGGTGAGCCTTCCCCCATTCGCGGTGACCCTCCCCCCGTTCGTGGTGACCCTGTCGAACCACGAACGGCAACCTCACCCCATTCGTGATGACCCTTCCCCATTCGTGATGACCCTTCCCCGTTCGTGATGACCTCCCCCCGTTCGTGGTGAGCCTGTCGAACCACGAACGGCAACCTCACCCCCATTCGCGGTGACCCTTCCCCCGTTCGTGGTGAGCCTGTCGAACCACGAACGAAATCCAGCGCCGCATCCTATCCACGCCAGCCCGGATTCAAGCCCGCCACCCCAACCTCACACACGACGCCAGGACGCTCCCCCATGAAATCCCTGCGCTGCCTCACCCTGACCGCCCTGCTCGTCGCCACCCTCGCCGGCTGCGGCGGCGAGACCTACATCGGCGACCGCGCCGGTCACTCGCTGACCCTGCGCGACGACGTGCTCACCGCCCACGCCGACGGCCATCCCGATGCCGTCGTCGATGCAACCGGCACGCTGACCATCGACGGCAAGCCGGTGCCGGTGACGCCGGCGCAACGCGCCCTGCTCAAGGCCTGGCACGACCAATTGGTGGGCGTGCGCACGGCCGGCATCCGCACCGGGGTCGCCGGGGTGAAACTGGCCGGCCACGCCGTCGCCGACGCGGTCACCGGCGGCGGCAAGGACGCCTCGGCGCGGGCCGAGCCGGCACGCGAGCAGCTTCGCGCCGAAGCGCTGGCGATCTGCGACCACCTCGACGCCTTGCAGAAAACCCAGAACGCGCTGGCCGCCAGCCTGCCGGCATTCAAGCCTTATGCGGCGCTGGAGGTTCGCGCCGATGCCGACTGCCGTGCCAACGCATCCCGGCACCCCGACTGAGCCACGGCCGGTCGCCGCACGCGATCAGGCCCGCCGCGGCCGTCGGCTCGCCGAGATGTAGCGCGTGCCCAGCAGGTAATCCCACAGCGGCGTGGTGACCCCGAAGTTGGTTTCGGGATGATGGTGATGGATGTGATGGAACGCCGCCCAGTCGCGCAGCCACGGATGCCGGAAGCGGCGGATGTGAATGATGTAGTGGCTCCAGTCGTAGCAGGCATAGCCAAAGGCTACGGTGCCCAGCAGCAGCGCCGCGTAACCCCACGGCATCGCCAGCGCCATCAGCGCAGTCAGCAACAACACGATCGCCGGCGGCAGGAAGAACGGCAGCGCCGCGTCCACCAACGGATCGACGTGATGGTTCTCGTGCCCCTGGCGGAAGGCATCGAGCGTGCGCTCGCCGTGAAAGATCCAGCGGTGGAAGACGTATTCGATGAAGCTGAACAGCAGCAGCCCGGCCAGCACCAGCCCCAGCGCCGGCAGTGGTCGCAGCCGGCCGTAGATCACCGCCAGCGACAACAGCACGCCCGGGGTAACGACATCGAGCACCATGCTGATGCGATTGTTGGTTCGGGTGGCCGACAGCCGTTCGAGCGCATCCAGCCAGCGGCCGAACCACCCGCGGCGCGGGCTCTGGCCGGCGCGGTCGCGGCGCGACGAGTCGTCGAAATGGGCGGGCGTCATCATCGCCGAGGATTCCAATGCGGAAACGAACGCGGCTATCGTACCCTGCGAGGATTAATTCGCGCTGCACATCCGCCAGCGCACCGGAGCCCGACATGCGATCCGTGGTCGTATCGTGTTTTGCCGCCTTGCTGTCGATCGGGGGGCCGGCCGCGGTGGCCGCCACCGACGTCCAGACCATCGTCCTGATCCGCCACGGCGAGAAACCGTCGGCGGGCCTGGGCCAGCTCGACTGCCGCGGACTGAATCGGTCGCTGGCATTGCCCGGCGTCATCGGCGCGCGCTTCGGCCGCCCCGACGCGGTGTTCGCGCCCGACCCGGCGCACGCCAAGCCCGATCACATCCGCTCCTACGATTACGTGCGTCCGCTGGCCACCGTCGAACCCACCGCGATCAGCTTCGGGCTGCCGGTGAATACGCAATTCGGCTATGCCGACACCGACGCCCTCGCCGGCGAACTGGAACGCGCGCGTTGGCGAAACTCGCTGCTGCTGGTGGCGTGGGAGCACGTCGAACTGGTCAAGCTCGCGCGCCGGCTGCTGACCGACGCCGGCGGCAACGCCGGGCAGGTGCCGGGCTGGGCCTATGGCGACTACGACGGCATCTACGTCATCCGCATCAGCCGCGGCAGCGATGGCGTGCGCGCCAGCTTCGAGCGCCAGCAGCAACATCTGGACGGCCAGTCGACGCAGTGTCCCGGCCCGCGCGCGCCATCGCCGAGCGGCGATCCGGCCTTTCCGGCACCGGCGCCTGCGCCTGCGGCCAGCTGACGGCATCGACACCGCCGATCGGCATCACGGCGGCGCGTCGGTTACCGCCAGATCGGTGAGCTTGCCGCCGGCATGGTGGAAGGTGCACATCCGCCAGCGCCCGTCGTCGCCGCGCAACTGGATCGACACCACTTCGTCGCCGATGCTGACGATGCTGCGCGGAATCCGGCGCAGCGATGCCCGCGCGCTGCGCAGCTCCTGGCCGACGTGCAGCGAGGCGCAAACCTGCTCGGCGGTGCGCGGTACGGAGGGGTCCGAGCACGCCGCCAGGGCCAGCAATCCAGCCGCTGCCAGCAATGAACGCATGATCATCGTCGCAGCCCTCCCGATGTGGCCGACGCGCCCTGCCGGCGACCGCCGCCAACGGGGTTCGCGCAGGACGCCAACCCAATCTACAACGCGATGCCCTCGCGCGCAGCGATGGTGTGCACGTCCTTGTCGCCGCGTCCGGACAGGTTGGCGAGCACGATCGCAGCGCTCGGCAGTTCGCGCGCAAGCTTGATCGCCTGCGCGATGGCATGGCTGGATTCGAGCGCGGCGAGGATGCCTTCGGTTCGCGCCAGCAGGTGGAAGGCGGCGAGCGCCTCGTCGTCGGTCACCCCGACATATTCGGCGCGGCCGCTATCCTTGAGGAAGGCGTGCTCGGGGCCGACGCCGGGATAGTCCAGGCCGGCGGACACCGAATGCGTCTCGGTGATCTGGCCGTCGTCGTCGCAGATGACATAGGTGCGATTGCCGTGCAGCACGCCCGGGCGACCGGCCGCGAGCGAGGCCGCGTGTTTGCCGGTCGCGATGCCCTCGCCGGCCGCCTCGGCGCCGACGATGCGCACGTCACGATCATTGAGGAAGGCATGAAACAGCCCGATCGCATTGCTGCCGCCGCCGACGCAGGCGGTGATCGCGTCCGGCAGGCGACCGTATTCCTCCAGCATTTGCGCGCGCGCCTCGCGCCCGACCACGGCGTTGAAGTCGCGCACCAGCCACGGATACGGATGCGGGCCGGCGACGGTGCCGATGATGTAGAAGGTGTCATCGACATTCGTCACCCAGTCGCGCATCGCCTCGTTGAGCGCGTCTTTCAAGGTCTGCGAACCGGAGGTCACCGGCACCACCGTCGCGCCCAGCAGCTTCATGCGATAGACGTTGATCGCCTGCCGCTGCATGTCCACCGCGCCCATGTAGACCACGCATTCCAGCCCCAGCCGTGCCGCCACCGTGGCCGAGGCGACGCCATGCTGGCCGGCTCCGGTCTCGGCGATGATGCGGGTCTTGCCCATGCGCCGGGCGAGCATGGCCTGGCCGATGGTGTTGTTGATCTTGTGCGCGCCGGTGTGATTGAGATCTTCGCGCTTGAGCACGATGCGCGCGCCGCCGACGTGCGCGCTCAACCGCTTTGCCTCGTAGATCGGGCTGGGGCGGCCGACGTAGTGCCGGTAGTCGTGCGCCAATTCGGCCTGGAAATCCGGGTCGTCCTTGTACTTGCGATACGCCGCTGCGAGCTGCGCCAGCGGCTCGATCAGCGTCTCGGCGACATAGATGCCGCCGTAATCGCCAAAGTGACCGCGGGCATCGGGATAGGCGCAGAAGTCGAGGGTGTTGGTTTGGTTCATGAAGTCGCTCGCAATTCCAGTTCAGCCGCTCTCCCCTTGCGGGAGCAAGCTCGATGAGAGAGATGAATCCGCCGCGCGTACCGCTTCGACGAATGCGCGCATCTTGTCGGCATTCTTGATCCCGGGCGCGCGCTCGATGCCGCTCGCCACGTCGACGCCTTGCGGTCGCGTCAACGCGATCGCCGTCGCGACGTTGCCCGCATCCAGGCCACCGGCAAGCAGCCACGGGCGATGCATTTGCGCCGTGCCGAGTGCATGCCAATCGCCGCGCTCGCCGCTGCCGCCGAGCGCGCCCTGGGCATGGCCATCGAGCACGAACCCCGTCGCCGAAGGATAGCGCGCCAACTGCACCGGCACATCGTCGACGCCGATGCCGCGCAGGCCGATGGCCTTGATGAACGGGCATCCGAACGCGGCGCAAAACGCATCGTCTTCGTTGCCGTGGAATTGCAGAAAATCCGGACGCAGCCGGTCCACGATCGCGGCCACGGCATCAGCCGGCGCATCCATCACCAGCGCAACGACGCGAGCGCGACCGTCGATCACGTCATGCAGCGCCCGCGCGCGGTCGAGATCGATGCAGCGCGCACTGCGCGGCACGAACACCACGCCGATCGCATCCACACCCAGCGCGCAAGCCAAGCGCACATCCTCGATGCGAGTCATGCCGCAGAACTTGATGCGGGTGCGCGCCCGCGCATCGCCAGCACCCTCGCCGGAATCGAGAAAGCTCACAGCGTCGCCTCGGCTGGCAGACCCCAATGCGCGGGATACAACGGCCCGATGAAGGCCAGCCCTTGCGGCCGCGCGGTCGGCCCGGCGACGGTGCGATCGCGGCCATGCAGCAGTTCGGCCAGCCACGATTCGGGCTTTTCTCCACGACCGATCAACAACAACGATCCGACGATGTTGCGCACCATGTGGTGCAGGAAGGCGTTGGCCTGCACATCGACGATCACTTCCTCGCCGTCGCGACGCACCGCGATCGCCTGCATGTGCCGCATCGCGTGGGTGGCCTGACATTGCGACGAACGGAACGCGCTGAAGTCGTTTTCACCAAGCAACGCTTGTGCCGCGCGGTGCATGGAATCGGCATCGAGCGGCAGTCGCTCCCAGCTCAGGTAATCGCGTTGCAGCGAAGGCCGCAGCGGGCGATTGCAGATGCGATAGCGATAGCGCCGCGCGCGTGCGCTGTGGCGGGCGCTGAAGGCATCGTCCACGACCTGCGCCCAGCGCACGGTGATGGCGTGAGTCAAGCGCGCGTTGGCACCCAGCACCCACGCGCGTGGCGAACGCGGCGCATCGGTATCGAAATGCACCACCTGGCAGATCGCATGCACGCCGGCATCGGTACGCCCTGCGCACTGCACCTCGACCGGCGCATCGGCCACGAACGACAGTGCCTCTTCGACCGCTGCCTGTATGCTGGTCGCGTGCGACAACCGCTGCCAGCCGTGAAAGCCGGTGCCGTCGTATTCGATGCCGAGCGCGATACGCATGCCAGATCGTCGGATGCCACGGCACCGCGCCCTGCGGGCAGTGCCGCCACGATCACCAACTGTCGATCATGTCGAGCAGCTTGAAGGCCTCTTCCTGCTGCGCGGCGTTGCCATCGATCAGCGCCGCTTCGAGCATGGTACGGGCGCTGTCGATGTCGCCGTTCTCGATATAGGCGCGCGCCGCCTCGATGCGCGCCGGCACCGTCCACTGTCCATCGGCCGGTGGCGTCACCACCGCGGCCGCTGCCGGCGCGGCCGGCTCCGGCGCGGGTTCGGGCTCGGGCGCGGGTTCAGGCGCGGGCTCGGGCTCAGGCTCGGGCTCAGGCTCGGGCTCAGGCTCGGCTTCGGCGACGGTGGCTGGCTGCCAAGACGACGTCGGCGTCGACCCATGCGCCGCCGGCTCGGCCTGACCACTCCAATCCGACGGTGCCGCCTCGACTGGCGCGGTCACCTTCGCCGCTTCGACATCGGCGGCCGCCGACGCCGGCGCGCCGGCATCGGCCGATGCCGGCCAGGACACGCCGGCGGCCGGCATTCCGGCCGCGCGCGGCATCACGTCGAAATTGCGCCGGCGCGGCTCCGGCACCGATTTGACCGATCGCTGCGGCGGCGTCCTTCCCTTGCCGGGACGCTTCAGCATGGCGCCCAGCAGGCCGGCGAACAACAGCAAACCGCCGCCGATCAGCACGTACGAGCGCATGTACCACGGCGTCGCCGGCGGCGGCGGCACAGCGGGTGCGCGCTGCGTGGACGGCTTGGGCGCCGCCGGTGCCGCGGCCGGCGAGGCGACGACCGCCGGCGAGGCGCTCGTCGCGACCGCTGCACTGGCGGCACTGGCCATCGCCGGCGGCGACGCCGGGCTGGCCGGACTCGCGCCCGGAGCCGCCGGCGCGGCCGCGGCGGCGTCCTTCTTTTCCAACTCGGCCAGACGCGCCTGCAGGGCCGCCATCTGGCTGTCCTTGAGCGCGAGCATCTTCTGGCTGTCGGTCTTGATCTTTTCCAGGTCGGCGACATGCGCCTTCAGATCGCGGATCTCGGCCTGGCGGGCCGCGAGATCTTCTTTCGACTGCGCCAATTGCGCCCGCAATTCGCTGCCGGCGCCGCCCTCGGCCGATCCCGACTGGCCGCGCCCGCCGGCTTGCCCAGCCGGTGGCAGGATTTCCAGCCGTGCGCCACGCGGGCCGCCGGCGCGACCGCCCGTTGCCGCCTGCGCGCGCGTATCGGCGGCGCGCCCGGCCGAGCCGGTCGGCGCAGCCGCGGCCACCGCTGCGGCATGGGCGGCGCCCTCCACCGGCTGCAACTGTGGCGGCGCGCCATGCCCACGTCGCCAACTCTCGACCTGTTCGTGGACCAGCGAATTGGCTTCCTCCGGCGTGATCGCGCGCAGCGCGTCGGCGTCGGGCACGTGCAGCACTGCGCCTTCGCGCAACAGGTTGATGTTGCCGTTGATGAAGGCGTCGGGATTGGCGCGCTGCAGGGCGATCATCACCCGGTTGCGCGAAGCGCCGGTGGCGTCGACCTGATCGGCGATCGCCGACAAGGTCTGGCCGCGACCGACGGAGATCGCCGCCGCCGAACTCGCCGTGCTGGCAGGCGGTGGCGGCGGTGGCGGCGGTGGCGCGCTGGCTGCCGGCGGTGGCGGCAACGGTTCCGGCGGTGGCGGCGCGGCGACCGGTTCCGGCGCGGCCGGCTCAGGCGGCGCGGCCGTGGCGATCGGCTCGGACGCCGGCGCCTCGGCGGCCGGAGGCGGCGGCGCCGGCATCGGCGCGGCGACTTCGGGCGCCGGTGCCGGCGCGGTGGCGACCGGCGGCGGTGTCGGCGGCGACGCAGGCGGCACGGCGCTGGCGACCGGCGGCGACACCACCGGCGCCGGCATCGGCGTCGAGGCCACCGTCGGCGCGGCGATCGCCACGTGCGGCACCTCGGTCACATGCGGCGGCGCCAGCATCGCGGTGTACTCGCGCACCATCTTGCCGTTGCTCCACTCGACATCGAGCAGGAAGCTGACGTAAGGGTCGGTCATCTTCTGCGGCGTGGTGACCCGCACCACCGCCTCGCCGCGGGCGTTGCGGGTGATCTTGAAGGTCAGGTTCGCCGACATCTGCGGCGGGCGCTGCAGGCCGACGCGCTCGAACTCCTCGGGCGAGGCCAGATGCACGCGCATCTCGTCCATCTGCCCGCGGTAATCGACGTTGAGCGGGATCTCGGCGACGAACGGCTCGTTGAGCTTGGACTGGACGTCGATGCCGCCCAGCCCGACCGCCTGCGCCTGCGCCATCGCCAGCGCACCGGTGACGGCGGCGACGAGAATACCCGGCCGCAGGCCGCGAAGATTCGACGATTCCAGCTGCATTCGCATTACCCCGAAAATTGGGCGGCAATGCCCGCAACGCCGGCGACCGGCCGCGGCGGGCAGCACGCAATTGGCGCTAGCTATACGCCTGTGCCAGCAATTCCGCAATCTGCACGGCGTTGAGCGCGGCGCCCTTGCGGATGTTGTCGGAGACCACCCACAAATCCAGCCCGCGCGGATGCGAGATGTCCTCGCGGATGCGACCGACATACGTCGGATCACGACCGGCGGCGTGGCTGAGCGCGGTCGGATAGCCACCACCGCGACGCTCGTCGACGACCGCCACGCCAGGGGCCTGCGCCAGCAACTCGCGGGCGCGGGCGGCGCTGATCTTTTCGCGGGTCTCGATGTGCACCGCCTCGGAATGGCCATACACCACCGGCACCCGCACCACCGTCGCATTCACCTGGATGCGATCGTCGCCGAGAATCTTGCGCGTCTCCCACACCAGTTTCATTTCTTCGGTGGTGTAACCGTTGTCGAGAAAGTCGCCACCGTGCGGGATGACATTGAAGGCGATCTGCACCGGATACACCTCGGCGCGCGCCGCCTGCCCGCTCGCCAGCGCCGCGTGCTGGCGATGGAGTTCGTCGATGCCCTTCTGACCGGTGCCCGACACCGACTGGTAGGTGGCGACATTGATGCGCTCGATGCCGACCGCGCGATGGATCGGCGCCAGCGCCACCAGCATCTGCATGGTCGAGCAATTGGGATTGGCGATGATGCCGCGCGGACGATTCGCGATCTGCTGCGGATTGACTTCGGACACCACCAACGGGATGTCGTCCTCGTAGCGGAAGGCGGACGAATTGTCGATGACCACCGCGCCGGCGGCTGCGAATTTCGGTGCGTATTCTTTTGAAATCGAGCCGCCGGCGGAGAACAGGGCGATGTCGATGCCGGCCGGATCGAAGCTGGCCAGATCCTGCACGACGATCTGGCGATCGCCGAATTGCACAGACTTGCCCGCCGATTTCGCACTGGCGACGGCGACGATTTCGCGCACCGGAAACCGGCGCTCGGCCAGTACCGACAGCATCACCTGCCCGACCGCGCCGGTGGCGCCCACGACGGCTACCTTGAACATTTTGCTCATTGCCTTCGTTGTTCCTGTTCTCGTCAAAAATGGCTCAGGGATTGCCCGGCGGAATCCGCGGCACCACCTCGCCCACATCCCCGCACTGGGCGCGATGCCGCAGCGCCTGATCCATCAATACCAGTGCCACCATCGCCTCGCAGATCGGGGTCGCGCGGATGCCCACGCAGGGATCGTGGCGGCCGGTGGTGACGACCTCGACGGCGTCGCCGTGCACGTCCATGCTCGTCACCGGCAGGCGCAGGCTCGAGGTCGGCTTGAACGCGACCGCGCAGCGGATCGCCTGCCCCGACGAAATGCCGCCGAGGATGCCGCCGGCGTGATTGGACGCAAATCCTGCCGGCGTCATCGCATCGCGGTGTTCGCTGCCGCGCTGCGCGACCGCCGCGAAGCCGTCGCCGATCTCCACGCCTTTCACGGCGTTGATCGACATCAGCGCCGCCGCCAGTTCGGCGTCGAGCTTGCCGTAAATCGGCTCGCCCCAACCGGGCGGCACATTGGTTGCGATCACCTCGATGCGCGCGCCGACCGAATCGCCGGACTTGCGCAGCGCATCCATGTAATGTTCGAGTTCATCGACTTGCGCTGCGTTCGGCCAGAAGAAGGGATTGGCTTCGACGACGTTCCAATCGATGCTCGCGGCGTCGAGACGATCGCGCGCGAAATCGCGCGGCGTCACCTCACCGATCTGGCTCATGCAGCCGCGCACGGCGATGCCGTGTTTTTCCGCCAGCCACTTTTTCGCGATCACCGCCGCGGCGACGCGCATCGTCGTCTCGCGCGCCGACGAACGGCCGCCACCGCGCGGGTCGCGGATGCCGTACTTGTGCCAGTAGGTGTAATCGGCGTGCCCGGGGCGGAACTGCGCGGCGATCTTCGCGTAGTCCTTGCTGCGTGCGTCCACATTGCGGATCAGCAAAGCGATCGGCGTGCCGGTGGTGACTCCCTCATATACACCGCTGAGAATCTCGACTTCGTCGGTCTCATGGCGCTGCGAGGTATGCCGCGTGCGGCCGGTGGCGCGACGGGCGAGGTCGTGCGCGAAATCCTCGACCGCAATGGCGATGCCAGGCGGGCAGCCGTCGATCACGCAACCGATCGCCGGCCCGTGGCTTTCGCCGAAGGTGGTGACCGCGAACAGCCGACCGAAGGTGTTAGCGGCCATGACGCGCTTCAGCGGGCATCGGCCAGCTCCCGGATGCGGGCGTGGTGCGCCAGCAAGTCCTCGCGGCCGATCGCGAACACGCCCATCGACCCGACGCGGAACTCGATCCACGCGAACGGCACTTCCGGCAGCAGATCAACCAAAGCGCGCTCGGCCTCGCCGACTTCGACGATCAGCAAGCCGCCTTCATCGAGATGATCCGGCGCGTCGCGCAGGATCTTCAGCGCCAGATCCAGCCCGTCGTCGCCGGCGATCAGGCCCAGCGTGGGCTCGTGCGAATATTCGGGCGGCAGCGCGGCGACCTCGTCGCGGGTGACGTAGGGCGGATTGGAGACGATCAGCTCGTAGCGGCGATCGCCCAGCGCGGCGAACAGATTGGATTCGATCAGCGTCACGTTCGGCATGTGCAGGCGCAGGACGTTTTCGGCCGCCAATGCCAGCGCCGGCGGCGAAAGATCCACCGCGTCCACCTGCCAATCCGGGTGGTAATGCGCCATCGCGATGGCGATGCAGCCCGAGCCGGTGCACAGATCCAGCGCATGATGCACGTCGCGCTCGCCCAGCCACGGCTGGAAGCCGGCCTCGATCAGCTCGGCGATCGGCGAACGCGGCACCAGCGCACGCGGGTCGGTACGAAAGCTCAGACCCGCAAACCACGCCTCGCCGGTGAGATAAGCAGCGGGGATGCGCTCGTCGATGCGGCGTTCGAACAGCGTCAGGATCTTCGCCTTTTCGGCCGCCGTCACCCGCGATTGGCCGTACACCGGGTTGAGATCGTGCGGCAGGTGCAGCGCGTGCAGGACGATCTGGGTGGCCTCATCGAGCGCGTTGTCGCAGTTGTGGCCGAAGGTCAGGCCGGCGGCATTGAAGCGGCTGCCGCCGTAGCGGATCAAGTCGATGATCGTGGACAGTTCGACGGGCATGCGAGTGCGCGAGCGGGGGCCGGTGGATTTCGAAGTATAACGGCGCGGCCCGCTATAATTGGCGCATGGCACTATGTCCGAAGGCTTCTTTCCACATGCGGCGCGCGCATGTTCGCGGCACGACCCTGCAATCGACGTTGCTGATTCTCGTCGCCGCCCTCGCCGCCGGCCTCGGCCTGTGGGCCGCCGATCGCTGGTTCACTCCCGCCGCGCCGATCCCGCCGCCGCCACTGAAGGTCGTCGATCTATTCCCGATCACCCGTGCGATTTCGCCGTTCGCGCTCGACAAAGGCGACGGCAGCAAACTCACCCCGGCCGCGCTCAAGGGCCACTGGTCGCTGGTATACATCGGCTACACGCATTGCCCGGACGTGTGCCCGACGACCTTGCAGATGCTCGGCGTGGCGGAAAAATCCTGGGCCGATTTACCCGCCGGCAAGCGCCCGCGCATCGTTTTCGTGTCGGTCGATCCGGGCCGCGACACGCCGGCGCACACCGCCCAGTACGCGCACTACTTCGGCAAGGACATCGACGGCGTCACCGGCGATGCGGCGACGCTGGAAAGATTCGTGCACGACCTCGGGCTGGTCTATTTCGTCGATGCCGGCAAAGGTGGCAATTACGCCGTCGATCATTCGGCGGCGGTGGCGGTGCTCGACCCGGACGGCAACGAAGCCGGCCTGATTCGCCCGGCACCGCCGCCGGCGCAACCGTTCGATCCGGCCGCGATCGCCGCCGACATGAAGACACTGACGCAGTGGCGTTGACCTTGCGCCCGGCCATCGCCCTGCAATACCTGCTGCCGCACCGTTTGCTGTCGCGGCTGGCGCTGCATGCGGCGCGCTGGCGCTGGCGGCCGTGGAAGGACGCGCTGATCGGCGCCGTGGTGCGCCGCTTCGGCGTGGACATGAGCGAAGCCGCGCAGCCCGATCCGCGCGCTTACGCCAGCTTCAACGCCTTTTTCACCCGTGCCCTGAAAGCCGGCGCACGCACGCCCGACGCCGATCCGCGCGCGCTGCTGATGCCTGCCGACGGCCGCATCAGCCAGCTCGGCCGCATCGAAACCGGACGCATTTTTCAGGCCAAGGGACAGTCGTACACCGCCGCCGAATTATTGGGTGACGCCGCCGCCGCGCAACCGTTCGCCGATGGCTGGTTCGCCACCGTCTACCTCTCGCCGCGCGACTATCATCGCGTGCACATGCCGTGGACCGGCACCCTGCGCGAAACCCTGCACGTCCCCGGACGCATCTTCAGCGTCGCCCCGTTCGCGGTCGCCGCGATCCCGCGCCTGTTCGCCCGCAACGAGCGGCTGGTGTGCCACTTCGATACCGATTTCGGGCCGCTGTGCGTGGTGATGGTCGGCGCGATTCTCGTGTCGGGCGTGGAAACCGTGTGGAGCGGCGTCGAGATTCCGAACTACGCGACGCGACCGATCCGCAAGGACTGGCGCGGCAAGGGCATCACCATCGAACGCTTCGCCGAGATGGCGCGCTTCAATTACGGGTCGACCGTGATCGTGCTGCTGCCGCGCGCCGGCGTCGAACTGGACGCGGCGCTGGCGGCAGGACAGGCGGTGCAGCTGGGGCAGCGGCTGGGCCGGATCGAGGTCGGTTGATCGGCGAGATCACGACGCGCCCGCCCGCTGCCCGGATACCCGTCGCGCGGCCTCGCCGACATCGACCAAGCCGAGCAGGCGCGCACGCTCGACCGCCGCCGCCGGGTCGGCCACCGCCAGCTTGGCGCAGACATGCGCCAGATGCCATTGCACCAGCCCCTCGCTGAGCGCCAGCTCGGCAGCGATCGTGGCGATGGCGATGCCGCGGTGGCAGCACTCGAGCACGCGCAGTTCGGCCGGCGTGAGCAGCGACGGCGCCGACACCGGCACCTGCCCGCGCGCAGGCTCGGGCGCCTCGCCACGCTCGCTGCGCGGCAGTGTCCGCCGCCCGCTCGACGAGGTCTGGCGCAACTCGCGCGCCATCTCTTCGGCCAGCGGATGGGTGTCGGCCAATAGCCGCCGATTGCCGCCGAGCTTGGCCATCATCAGCGCCTCGCCGAGCAGGCGCAGGGCCAGCCGCGCACCCCGCAGACGCGCCACCACCGCGCGCAACACGCGCACGATCAGCAGATCGCGACCACGGCCCAGATCGCTGGCGATGGCATCGGCGGCCAGCAGATGGCGGTCGGCCAGGCCGACGTCGCCGCACGCCAGACCGACATGAGCCTGAGCAATGGCCGCCAGCAGGTCGTATTGCGGACGCAGGCTGCCGAACTCGGAGGCGACGAACGACGCCGCCAGGCGGTCGAGTTCGGCGGCCAGCGCCGCCGCCGCGGCGACGCGCCCGGCCAGCGCCTCGATGCGGATCCGTGCGGCCAGTGCATGCATCTGCAAGCGCGGCTGCCCGCGCGCCTGCGCCAGATCGTGCAAGCCATCGAGGATGCGCACCGCCTGTGCCTCGTCACCCTGATCGATGGCCACGCTGGCCAGCGTGTGGCGTGCGCACGACACGACATCGGGAAAGGCGGTCGCCTCGATCACGTCCAGCCGCCCGGCGAGCAGGCCAAGTGCGGCACTGGCCTGATTGCGCTGCAGCAGCGCCGTCGCCGCAACCGCCGCGAACATGCTGGCGATGGCGCTGCGCCGGCCCTCGGCCTGCTCGGCTTGCGCCAATGCCGGGCGCAGCACCGCCTCGGCGCGATCCGGATAGCCTTCCCACAGGTGCCCCAGCCCGACCAGCACGCGCCCGATCGCCTGCCCGAGCGCCGACGAGTGGCGGTGCCCGGCAGCCGGCGAACGCGACTCGATCGCGCGCACGCGGGCGATGTCGCCGCGATGCAGGGCGTCGATCGCCATGCAGTTCGCGTAAATGGCGGCATGGCCGGAATTTTCGATCGCCGCCGAGCCTTCCGGCCAGGGCGCCAGCAACGCGGGAATCAATCCGACGCGATCACCGTATGCGGCCGCAGTGGCGGCCACCAGCGCCGCCACCAGGCGCGCCGGCGCATCGAGTTGGGCGTCGGCGAGCAGTTGCCGCGCCTGCGTCAGGCCATCGCCATGACGATCGCTGCACGCCGCCAACCAGGCCGCGATCAGCCGCAACTGGGGCTCGCGCTCGCGCTCGGCCTGGGGCAGGTGCGCCAGCGTTTCGCGCGCTTCCGCCAATCGTCCCTGGGCGGCCAGCCGCCAGAGCAGACGCGCGTACAGCGAACGCGCCGCCACGGCGTCCCCGGCCTGCTCGGCATGGTGAAAGGCATCGTGCAGGCGACCGGCGTGCGCAAACCATGCCGATGCACGCCGATGCAGACTGCGCCGTTCGCCGACCGCCAGCCGCGCGGTTCGCTGCAACAGCGCGTGGCGCGCCAGCGGGTGCAGGCAACTCCAATCCTTGGTCTGGCCGACGATCAGCAGCGGCGTGTCGAGCATCGCGCGCGCCAGCAACGCCAGCGCCGCCGGGTTGTCGGTCACGGCGACGCACAACTCGCCATTCATGTGGTCGAGGATGGCGACACGGCTCAGGAATTCCAGCAATTCGGCGGGCAGGCGCGCCAGCAGCGCGTCGAGAAAGCGCGTCGGCAGCGGCCCGCGCAGCCAGACCACCGACTCGACCGCGCGCGGCGAGTCCTGTGCCTGCTCGATCGCCGCCGCGGCCATCTGCAAGCCCATCGGCCAGCCTTCGCAGGCCTGGTGCAGGCGCCGGCCGTCGTCGCCGTCGATGCGCTCGCAGGCGCGCCGGGCCAGGATCGCCAGCGAATCTTCCAGGCACAGGCGCAGATCGTCGGCGCCCAGCACCAGCGCCCGCTCGCCGGGATCGGATTGCGCCGCCCACGGCAACGGCGCGTTGGCGGCGAGCACGATGTGCACGTTCGCCGGCGCGTTGTGGATCAGGTAGGACAGCGCCTCGCGCACGGTCGCCGGCGGCAACCGCTCGCATTCGTCGATCATCAGCACCAGCGGGCCGCGCACGCGCGCCATCGCCGCCAGCAGGTCGGTGAAGCCCTCGCAGTGCCAGTCCGGCTTGGGGGCATGGCGTGCCGCCAGCGCCTCGGCGCGGGAGCGCCCGGCGGCATGCTGCAGGGTATGCGCCAACGCCATCCGGAAGCGGGCGCGGTCGTCGCGGGCATCGGCCGTGCACCATGCCACCAACGCACCGTGTTCGAGCCACGTTCGGCGCCAGTGCAACAACAGCGTCGACTTGCCGTAGCCATCCGGCGCCACCACCATCAACAGCGGCCGATCGCGCACCTCCTGCCAACGCTGCATCAGCCGTTCGCGTCGCAACGCGGCCCGCGGCAACCGCGGCGGCGTCGCCTTCAGGACGAATTCGGGCTCGGGAACGATCGCGTGCACGCGGGTCGAGTCTGCTGCCGGCTGCCGAGGTGTCATCACCCTCCTCGCCACCAGCATCGCGCCGGCAAACGCTGCCGATCAGTGACCCAAGGCGCGAATCCGGTCATTCCCAGACAGGCCGGCACAGGCTCGTCAAGCAGGCGCCAGGCCCGCACGCGCCGGTGCCGCCCGCCGCATCCACCGCCGCGCACGCAGGCCACGACGGCCGTGCCCGGGCGTCACCGGTTCGTTTCAGAACGGATTTTGCAAGGCCTCGCACAACACGTCGGCTGCGGCCGGCGCAAACACGTGCTCCTGGCCATCCTTGGCAGCGTCCTTGGCCAGGGTGTAAGCAAACGGCTGCCCGGCGCGGATGTTTTCGGCGAAGGCATCGAGCACGCCCTGGTTGATCCAGCGCTCCAGCTCGGTGGGGTGGCCACTGTAATGCTTGGCATGTTCGCCCAGGAAACGATCGAGCCCGGCACGCCCCTCGGGGGTGAGGTCGGTCACCCAGACGGCGCTGGCAGGAGGCAGTTCGGAAGCCGGGATGTAGTTGCTGGACATGGTTGATTCCTGTGCAGAAATGAAAGTGACCAGACACCGCTCGACGATGACGGCGAGCGCAACGATCGCGTTCCCGCAAACGCTGCCCGCCGTGCATCGCCGGAGCGGCACGACCGGCCCACGCGCGGGAACGTCCGCCTTCCGGCGTCGTCGCAGGGCGGCTGCATGCGCACACGGCGCGCGCCGACCCGCATCGACACCATACCATCCAACGGCGATGAACTGTACCCGCGGACAGCCGGGCCGTCGGGCATCGCCAGCGACCATCGCGACGGGTCGGAAACGATCACAACGCGCGATGCACGGCCTCGCCGAACAATGCGGTGTGATGCGCGCAATCGTTCAGGCGCACCACTTCGAGCGAATCCAGATCTTGGCCTTCGAGCAGGTTGAGGGTGGTCGGCGCCTGCCGGAAGCCCCAGACCCGCGCCAGCGGAATGCCGAGGATGCGGCACAACAGCACGCGGTTGACCGCATCGTGCGCCACCAGCAGCAGCAGATCGTCCGCGCCCAGCCCGGCGCAGGCATCTGCGAACGCCGGCCAGGCGCGATCGAGCACGCCTTGCAGCGACTCGCCGCCCGCACCGGGCATGGTCACCGTGTCGGGCGCGTGGCGCCAGGCCGCGAAACGCGCGCCATCACTGGCAGCGATCTCGCCGGCGAGCTTGCCTTCCCAGTCGCCGTGGCCGATCTCCAGCAGGCCGGCGTCGGTGCCGAGCATGGCCGCACGCGTCTCGCCCAGCGCCAGTTGCGCGGTGCGCCGGGCCCGCGCCAGCGGCGAAGCCACGGCGCGGGTGATGACGACGTCGACCAGCCGGGCGCCGAGTTTGCACGCCTGCTGCTCGCCGGTCGCGGACAGCGGGATGTCGGTCTGGCCTTGATAGCGACCTTCGGCGTTCCACGGCGTTTCGCCGTGGCGGGCAAGCAGCACGCGCATCGAATCGATCCGGCAAGCCAAGGGGCGCGCAGTGTAACGGTTTGCAGGGCGCGCCGGGCTGCCGGATTCGACGCACGCACGCGTCGATAGGGATCGGCACGGCCGATCGCCCCCATCCTGCCCTTCCCCCGCAAGCGGGGGAAGGAACCCTCCGACGCGATGTTGCGCAATCGGGGATCGCTTATCGAGTTGCGAGTTGCGAGTTGCGAGTTCTGAGTTCCGAGCTCCGAGCTCCGAGCTCCGAGTTCCGGGTTCCGGGTTCCGGGTTCCGGGTTCCGGGTTCTGAGTCCCGAGTCCCGAGTCCCGAGTCCCGAGTCCCGAGTCCCGATTCCCGATTCCCGATTCCCGATTCCCGATTCCCGATTCCCGATTCCCGAGTCCCGAGTCCCGATTCCCGATTCCCGATTCCCGATTCCCGATTCCCGACCCTCAGCCCTCCACCGTCGCCGTCAGCAGTTTCGGGGCTTCTTCCTCGGCGCGCACGCGCAGCTCGCCATCGGCGACATCGACGGTGACGCGGCCACCGCCGACCAGTTTGCCAAACAGCAGTTCGTCGGCCAGTGGGCGCTTGATCTTCTCCTGGATCACCCGCGCCATCGGGCGGGCGCCCATCAGCGGGTCGAAGCCGTGTTCGGCCAGCCATTGCCGCGCTTCGGGGGCGACGGTGACGGTGACGCGCTTGTCGTGCAACTGTGCTTCGAGCTCGATCACGAACTTGTCGACCACGCGCAGGATGTGCTCGAAAGTCAGGCCGCCGAACTGGATGATGGCGTCGAGGCGGTTGCGGAACTCCGGCGAGAACTGCCGGCGCACCACTTCCATCGCATCGGTGGCGTGGTCCTGCTTGGTGAAGCCGATCGAGCGCCGCGCCGCCTGCGCTGCGCCGGCGTTGGTGGTCATCACCAGGATGACGTTGCGGAAATTGGCTTCACGGCCATTGGTATCGGTGAGCGTGCCGTGGTCCATGATCTGCAGCAGGACGTTGTAGACATCCGGGTGCGCCTTCTCGATCTCGTCCAGCAGCAGCACGCAGTGCGGGGTCTTGACGATCTTCTCGGTCAGCAGGCCGCCCTGGTCGAAGCCGACATAGCCCGGCGGGGCGCCGATCAGCCGCGCCACGGAATGGGCTTCCATGTATTCGGACATGTCGAAGCGCACCAGCTCGATGCCCAGTTGCATCGCCAGCTGGCGGGTGACTTCGGTCTTGCCGACACCCGTGGGGCCGGCGAACAGGAAGTTGCCGATGGGTTTGTCCGGCTGGCTCAGCCCCGAGCGCGCCAGCTTGATCGCGGCGGCCAGGGTCTCGATCGCCGGATCCTGGCCGAAGATCACCATCTTCAGGTTGCGCTCGAGGTTCTTGAGCACGTCCTTGTCGGAGGCCGAGACCTGCTTGGTCGGAATCCGCGCCATGCGGGCGACGATGAACTCGATTTCCGGCACGTCCACCACGGTCTTGCGCTCGGCCTTGGGCACCAGCCGCTGGCGGGCGCCGGCCTCGTCGATCACGTCGATCGCCTTGTCCGGCAGCAGGCGGTCGCCGATGTGCTTGACCGACAGATCCACCGCCGCCTGCACCGCCTCGGCGGTGTATTTCACCGCGTGGTGCTCCTCGAAGCGCGATTTCAGCCCGTTGAGGATGGCCACCGATTCGGCCACCGTCGGCTCGACCACGTCGATCTTCTGGAAGCGCCGCGCCAGCGCGCGATCCTTCTCGAACACGCTGCGGTATTCCTGGAAGGTGGTCGAGCCGATGCAACGCAGCTCGCCCGATGCCAGCGCCGGCTTGATGAGATTGGATGCATCCATGGTGCCGCCGCTGGCCGAGCCGGCGCCGATGATGGTGTGGATCTCGTCGATGAACAGGATCGAGTTGGGCAGTTTCTTGAGTTCGGCGATCACCGCTTTCAGACGCTTCTCGAAATCGCCACGGTACTTGGTGCCGGCCACCAGCGCGCCCAGATCCAGCGCCCAGATCACCGCATCGCCCAGCACCGCCGGCACCTGCGCCTCGACGATGCGCTTGGCCAGCCCCTCGGCCAGCGCGGTCTTGCCGACGCCGGCATCGCCGACGTACAGCGGGTTGTTCTTGCGCCGCCGGCACAGCACCTGGATGGTGCGCTCGACTTCCTCGGCGCGGCCGACCAGCGGATCGATCTTGCCGGCCAGTGCCTGCTCGTTGAGGTTGGTGGCGTACTCGGCCAGTGCGCTGCCCTTGGGCTCGTCGCCGGCCTCGCCGTCCTTGTTCGGCTCGGCCTTGGCGGCTTCGGCCGGGTGCTCGTCGTTGCCGAGCTTGGCCACCCCGTGCGAGAGGTAGTTGACCACGTCCAGCCGGGTCACGTCCTGCTGGGCGAGGTAGTAGACCGCGTGCGAGTCCTTCTCGCCGAAGATCGCCACCAGCACATTGGCGCCGGTGACTTCCTTCTTGCCCGACGACTGCACGTGGTAGACCGCGCGTTGCAGCACACGCTGGAAACCGAGCGTGGGCTGGGTGTCGCGGGCATCGTCCTCGGGCAGCACCGGCACCGTCTCGCGGATGGTCTTGCGCAGATCTTCGGCGAGCTTGCGGGTGTCGCAGCCGCAGGCGCGCAGCACCGAGGCCGCCGAGGCATTGTCGAGCAGCGCCAGCAGCAGGTGCTCGACGGTCATGAACTCATGCCGCGATTCGCGCGCCTGCTTGTAGCACTGGCCGATGGTGTACTCGAGGTCTTTGCTGAACATGGAGATCCGTACTCCTGAACGTCTGGCTACCTCTATGGGGACACGCTACGCCTTTTCCATGTCCGGGTGATGTGCCGGCAGGCCGGCAACCGCGCGACGGTCGCCGGAAGCGGGCGAACGGTCACGCTTTTTCCATCGTGCACAACAACGGGTGCTGGTTCTGCCGCGAAAATTCGTTCACCTGCGTGACCTTCGCCTCCGCCACCTCGCGCGTGAACACCCCGCAGACGCCGCGGCCTCGGGTATGGACATGCAGCATCACCTGCACCGCCTTCTCGTGGTCCATCGCGAAGAATTGCTGCAAGACCAACACCACGAAATCCATCGGCGTGAAGTCGTCGTTGAGCAGCAGCACCTGGTACAGCGGCGGCCGCGCCGTTTCCGGCTTGGCGGTCTCCACCGCCACGCCATGCTGCGGCTCGGCGTCATGGCCACGCCGACGCGATGGCCCGGCGTGCACGGGTGAAGGAAAGCGGACTTCGATCATGCATGGATTATAGGCATCGACCCGCCACCGGAAAGGCATGGACGGCGGACCCGGATCACGGGCACCATAGAGGTTCCGCGTGCGCGTCGGCGCCGCCTTGACCTGCACACGATGGCCACTGCCCAGACCGCGATCGCCGCGCCCTCCACGAGCGTCTGGTGCCCCGATGTCACTGTCGCGACCCTGGTCGTCCGCGCCGGCGCCTTGCTGATGGTCGAGGAAAGCGTCTCCGGGCGGCTCGTACTCAATCAGCCGGCTGGCCATCTCGAACCCGACGAATCGCTGCTGGCCGCCGCCGTGCGCGAGACGCTGGAAGAAACCGGCTGGGAAGTGGCGCCGACCGCGCTGGTCGGCATCTACCAGTGGAAGAGCCCGCGCGACGGCCGCCATTTCCTGCGCGTGGCGCTGGCGGCAGAGCCTGTCCAGCACCACGCCGGACGCCGCCTCGACGATGGCATCGTGCGTGCGCTGTGGCTGACGCCGTCCGAGTTGCAGGCAGCCAGCGAGCACCATCGCAGCCCGCTGGTGTGGCGTGCCGCCAACGACTTCCTCGCCGGCTGCCGCTACCCGTTGTCGCTGCTGACGCACTTGGCCTGAGCCGCGCCGGGCATGCACGCGGGCAAGGTCATGGTCGGCATCTCCGGCGGCGTCGATTCGTCGGTCGCCGCCTTGCTGCTGCAAAGGGACGGGCGCGAGGTCGAAGGCCTGTTCATGCGCAATTGGGACGAGGATGGATCGACGGGCTGCCGCTCCGATGACGACCGCCGCGACGCGGTGGCGGTGTGCGGCACGCTCGGCATCGCCTTTCATGCCGCCAATTTCGCGCGCGCATACTGGGACGAGGTGTTTGCCCATTTCATCGCCGAATATCGCGCCGGGCGCACGCCCAACCCGGATGTGCTGTGCAATCGTGAAATCAAGTTCAAGACCTTCCTCGACGAGGCCCGCGTGCTCGGCGCCGACGGCATCGCCACCGGCCACTACGCCCGCATCGACCGGCAGCACGGCCGCTGGCGGCTGCTGCGCGCCGTCGATGCCGACAAGGATCAGAGTTACTTCCTGCACCTGCTCGGGCAGGACGCGCTCGCCGTCAGCGAATTCCCGATCGGCCACCTGCGCAAGCCGCAGGTGCGCGCGCTGGCGCGCGAGGCCGGCCTGTCCACCCACGCACGCAAGGACTCGACCGGCATCTGCTTCATCGGCGAGCGCGATTTTCGGGAGTTCCTGTCGCGTTACGTCCCGATGCAGCAAGGTGAGATTCGTGACCCGCAAAATCGTGTCCTCGGCACCCACGGCGGCGTCTATTTCCATACCCTCGGCCAGCGCGAAGGCCTGCGCCTCGGCGGCGTGCGCGGCCGCCCGCAAGCACCGTGGTTCGTGGTCGGCAAGGATGTCGCGACCAACATCCTGTATGTCGATCAGGGCCACGACAGCCCATGGCTGCAATCGTCGACGCTGCGCAGCGAACTTGCGCACTGGGTCGCCGGCGCGCCACCGGCCGCCGATTTCGAGTGCACCGCCAAGACCCGCTATCGCCAGACCGACGCCGCCTGCCGCGTGCAGGCGCGCGACGATGGCACGCTCGCGGTGGTTTTCAGCGCGCCCCAGCGCGCGGTGACGCCTGGACAATCACTGGTGCTTTACGATGGCGAGGCCTGCCTCGGCGGCGCGGTGATCGCCGCCACCGATGCGCCGGCGCTGCCCATCGACTCGCGCGACCCTGCGCTACCGTGAGACTCTTGCGCGCATGACCAAACTTCCCCCATGAACGACCGTGCCCTCGCCTTCGCCGGCCTGCTGCAAGCCTGCCAGCTGGTGCGCCAGATCGCCGACACCGGCGACGCCCAGACCGCGCCGCTGGCGACCTGCGTCGACAGCCTGTTCCGCTTCGATGCCGACTCGGTCGAAGCGGTCTACGGCAGCGCCACCGAACTGCGCCCCGGGCTGGAATTGCTGATCGCCCAGATCGACGGCGGCCAGGACCGCGACGCCATGCTGCTGCGCCTGCTCGCCAGCGTGCTGCGGGTGGAGCGCAGCTACCATGCCCAGCGCACTTTGGCCGACAAGCTGCGCCAGGGCCTGGAGCACATCGCCCGGCAGCGCGAACACCTCGGCGCCACCCATCCGACCATCCTCGGCCGCCTCGGCGATCTATACGCCGAAACCATCAGCAACCTGCGCCCGCGGATCATGGTGCAAGGCAATCCGGTCTACCTGCAGCAGCCGCCGGTGGTCGCCGAGATTCGCGCGGTGCTGCTCGGCGCACTGCGCTCGGCCGTGCTGTGGCGCCAACTCGGCGGCAGCCAGTGGGATTTGTACCTGCGTCGCCGGCACATGCTCGCAGCAGCCAAAGAGTGGCTGAACGCAGCACGTTGATTGCGCGCCAGATTTTTTTGTGCCCGATCAAATACGGCGGAAAACGATCTGCTGGAGACAGGCGCTGATTGCCGTCGTCGCGATGGCGGGCATCGTTGCAACCGTTTTGTGCGTTTCCTTCATGCCATGCCGGGTCGCCCGTTACCGCCACCTCCACCAAGCACAGGCAGCCGAGCATCCAGCGAACGACACCAGGGGAATGGCAATTTTTCAGGCGGTCGATCGTTGCTGTCGTATTGCTTGCAGCGTGGTCGGCTGGTTGCTCATCGTTTTCCTTTTCCCATCCGTGATGTCTCTTTCCTGTTCCGGTCATGTGGTTCCGCGATGCGAAACTGACCACCCCGACGACAACGCCTCCGCCTGCTGCAACACTGTTTGCACGGCGGCATCCTGCAGGTCGGGTGGATAGCCATACTTGCGCAGGATGCGCTTCACCAGCACCCGCATCCGGGCACGAGCAGAGTCCCGGTGCGCCCAGTCCACCGACACGTTCTCGCGCAAGCTCATCAGCAGTTCGTGGGCGATCAATTTGAGTTTGTCGTCGCCCATCACCTGCACGGCGCTGTCGTTTTCGGCCAGGGCGTCGTAGAAGGCGATTTCCTCATCGGACAATCCTTGCTCTTCGCCACGCTGGCGCGCCGTACGGATATCCTTGGCGAGCTGGATCAACTCCTGCAGCACCTCGGCGGTGGTGATGGCGTTGGCGTGGTAGCGCGCCACGGCATCCTCCAGTCGCTCCGAGAACGCCTTGGTCTGCACCACATTGGCCTTGCTGCGCGAGCGAATGCCGTCGTTGATCAGTTTGCGCAAGGCTTCCAGCGCGAGGTTCTTCTTCTCCATCTGCTGCACTTCGGCGAGGAACTCGTCGGAGAGGATGGAGATGTCCGGGCTCTTGAGCCCGCTTGCTGCCAGGATGTCCACGATCTCGGTAGACACTACCGCACGACTGACGATTTGCTGGATCGCCAACTCGCGCTCTTGCTGGGTCACGCCAGACCCCGTGCTGCTCTTGACCAGCGCGGCACGGATGGCCTGAAAGAAACCGACTTCCTCCCGGATTGCGCGGGCCTCGTCGGACGCGGACGCCAAGGCGAACGCCTTGGACAAGGCCAGCACGGCGTCCTGATATCGACGGTGAGCGTTCTTCTTGCCTTCTTTGGTTTTCTCTTTCGCAGCCAGCTTCTGTTGCAGGTCGAGAATCCACTCGATGGCCCCCGCCATCATCGCCAGGCGGTCCTGCGGCGTGCCGCTCATCGCGGAGACGTAGTCGTAGCCGTGGTACATGTCCCGCACGACCTCGTACTTCTCCATCATCACCGCGATGGCCTGCGCTTCGTCGACGCCAGTGTTGTCCTGGTCGTTCTTGGAATATTGCTGCAGGGCCGACTTCAGGTTTTGCGCAATGCCGATGTAGTCCACGATCAGCCCGGCAGGCTTGTCGCGGAACACGCGGTTCACGCGTGCAATGGCCTGCATCAGTCCGTGTCCCTGCATCGGCTTGTCCACGTACATGGTGTGCATGCAGGGCGCGTCGAAGCCGGTCAGCCACATATCCCGCACGATCACCAGCTTGAGCGGGTCTTTGGGATCGCGGGCGCGTTTGGCCAGCAGATCGCGCCGAGCCTTGTTGCCAATGTGCTGCTGCCACGCCGAAGGGTCGCTGGCCGCGCCCGTCATCACGATCTTGACCGCGCCCGCATTGTCATCGGTGCTGTGCCAGTCCGGGCGAAGCTTGATGATCGCCTCGTACAAGGCCACGCAGATGCGGCGGCTCATGCACACCACCATCGCCTTGCCGTCCAGCGCCGCCACGCGATCCTCGAAGTGGGCGACCATGTCCTTGGCTACCAGGCCAAGGCGCTTGTCGCTGCCAACCAGGGCTTCGACCGTTGACCACTTCTTCTTGAAGCGCTCCTGGTCGGCCTCGGAGTCCTCCTCGGTCAATTCGTTGACCTCGGCGTCGATCTTCGGCTTCTCGTCCTCGTCGAGTTCGATGCGCGCCAGCCGCGACTCGTAATAAATCGGCACGGTCGCGCCATCCTCGACAGCACGGCTGATGTCGTAGACATCGATGTAGTTGCCGAACACCGCCGGGGTGTTGACATCGTCCGCCTCGATGGGCGTGCCGGTAAAGCCGATGAAGGATGCGTTCGGCAGGGCGTCGCGCATGTATTTGGCAAAGCCGTAGGAAATTTCGCCGGTCTTGGCGTCCATCTTGGCTTTGAAGCCGTATTGGCTGCGGTGCGCTTCATCCGCGATGACGACCACGTTGCGGCGCGTGGTGAGCGGCTCCGCAATCTCGCCGAACTTCTGCAAGGTCGTGAAAATCACGCCGCCCGATGCCCGGCTCAAGACCTTCTGCAGATCGTCGCGGCTCTCGGCCTGCACCGGCGTCTGCCGGATCAGGTCGCGGCACATCGAGAACGTCGAGAAGAGCTGGTCGTCCAGATCGTTGCGGTCGGTCAGCACCACCAGGGTCGGGTTGGCCATGGCCGGATGCTTGACCAGCTGCCCGGCGTAGAAGGCCATCAGCAGGCTTTTGCCGGAGCCCTGGGTGTGCCAAATCACGCCTGCGCGACGGTCGCCCTTGTTCTGTGACGCAACCGAAGGCAAGCCATACGCGGCGGGGTCTTCCGCGATGCCATAACCCGCCGCGCGAAGCGTGGACGCCACGGCATGCCGAACGGCATGAAACTGGTGGTAGCCCGCCATGATCTTGGCCAGGCCCGACCCGGTTTCGCCGAACACCGTGAAGTGGGCGAGCAGATCAAGCATTCGGCGCTGCTCGAACACGCCTTCGGTCAGCGTCGGCAGTTCCGGCGCGCCCTTGGGTGCGATCTCCGCGCCGTCGGTGGTGCGCCAGGGCATGAAGCGTTCAAGGTCCGCCGATAACGACCCAATCCGGGCTTGAAGGCCATCCGAAGTCACCAGCAGCGCGTTGATGTTGAACAACTGCGGGATCTGCTGCTTGTAGGTTTGCAGTTGATTGAACGCGCCCAGGAGATTTGCCCCGGCGCTGCCCGGCGCTTTCAGTTCGATCACGGCCAGTGGCAGGCCGTTCACGAACACCACCACATCGGGCCGCCGGTTGTTCTGGCCATTGATCACCACGAACTGGCTCACCGCCAACCAGTCATTCTGCTCTGGGTGCTCGAAGTTGATGAGCGCGACCTTGCCCGCCGTCAGGGTGCCGTCGTCCGCGTAGTACTCGACATCCACGCCTTCGATCATCAACTTGTGGATGCGGCGGTTCTCTTCGAGCAACGAGGGCAGTTCGGACTGGACCACACGCCGAACCGCGTCCTGCCGAGCCTCCAGCGGCAGGCCAGGGTTCAGACGCGCGACAGCGTCCTCGAACCGCTTTTTGAGTACCACCTCGTCGTGGCTTTCGCGCTCCGGCCGATGCCCATCGGGGCCGATGTCCTCCTCGCGCTCGATGCTGTATCCCAGCGCGCGCAATTGATCCAGCAGCGCGGCTTCAACCTCGGCTTCAGACAGGAAAGCCATCAGATCCCTCCCGGTTCAGCCCATGGCCGCGAAGCATCCTCATGACGACACGCCCTTCACCTTCGCTTCGAACCCGGCGAGACGCCCCTGCACCGCGCGCGCGCCGTAGTGGAAGGCCAGCACCGCGGCCGGCCATTGGCGGATCTCGCCACCCTCCACCGCCGACTGGCCGAAGCGCGTCCGCGTCGTGGCCCAGGCCAGCTTCAGCTTGTTGCCTCGCACGAAGCGCATGAGCCCTTTGAGGCTCTCCGGCTTGTCCACATGCGCGTCGCTCCATTTGATCTCCAGCGCGGATACCGGCTTCAGCAGGGATGAGGACTCCACCAGATCCACCTCGCTGTCCTCCGCTCCCCACCGGGCGTAGTTCAGACGCGCATCCTCGTGGAAGCGCTGGGCGAACAGGGCCGTCTCCACGAGATGCCCGAAGCCCGGATCATTCGCCTGCCGCGGCCCGAAAAGCCCCGTGTACATGGCGGAATTGGTCAGGTAGACCTTGAAATGCCGCTCGCGCTGGTAGCGCTTGCCGTCCTGATCCACCCGGAACACCCGCTTGAGGAGGAAGGCCGCCTCCAGATACTCGATGTATTTCTGGATGGTCTGCTTGCCCACGCCGCTCCGTTGGGAGAGTTGCTCGAAGGAGACTTCCTCCGCCGTATTGAACGCCAGCAGCGTGAACAACGCGTTCAGCTCCTGGATGTCCTTGATCCCGTAGAGCTGCGGCAGATCGCGCAGCAGCACCTTGTCCACGATGTCGGATTTGACGAAGCGCTCCGGGTTTCCCCGCACCGCCGGAGAAAGCGCCAGCTCGGGGTAGCCGCCGAAACTCACATAGTCCGTGAACTGTCCGTTCAGTCGCGCGATGTCTTCCAGTGCGTAGAGCCCTGGCGATTCCTCGTGGATGGCCGGCGACTCCGGGCGCAGATCCAGGTACTCCGAAAAGGTGAGTGGCGGAAGCAGGAAGTCCGTGAAGCGCCCCGCGCCGGATTCCGTGCTTTGGCGCTTCAACGCCGCCGCCGCCGAACCCGACACCAGGATGCGCAGCTCCGGCCGGTGATCCACCAGCGGCTTGAGGTGCTTCTCCCAGTCCTTGTGCGACTGGATCTCATCGAAAAACAGATAGCGTGGACCCGAGCCCCCCGGCGTGGCGGCCTCGATCTGGCGGATCAACGCATCCAACGACTGCCCATGCAGCAGCGGGTGATCCATCTCCACATAGGCGACGCGCGAAGGCGGCACGCCTTGTTTCAAGAGATCCGCGATGAGGTGCCGGATCAGGATGGTCTTGCCCACCCGCCGCGGCCCCAGCAACACCACCGCCCGCCGCAGCTTGGCCTCCAGGAGCAGCGCCCGCACCGGCGCCAAGTAGGCCCGCGGGCGCAACGCCGTCGTCTGGGCATCCATGCCGATGCCCGCCCACCAGGGATTCAACCGCTTAAGATGTTCTTCAACTTGCTGATTTGAAACATCTTTCATTCGAATCAACCCCTAAGCACACCTCGCTGTGCCTAATCCTAGCACGCCGACCCAACCCTTCGTGGGCGCCTTGCGCATCAAGCTTCCTCTGCGATGCGCGTGGCCTCCCGCACGCGCAGTTCGCCGGAGATCAGCTTGGGCAGCAGGGTGTCGCGGAGTTGGGCGAGGGTGCGGGATTGCATGCGATTCTGTAGAACCTGCTCCATTGATATCCGAACCAACTCGGAGAATGCTTCAATCGCTTTTTCGCTGGCGGCGAAAACTCGAATACCACCAAGTTGCTCCGGTTTGACGCGTTGATGACTGTTAGACGTTCCCGTCACCAATTGGCGCATTGCGCTATTGAATTCCTGTGATGTTGCCAAGCAAAACAGGAACGCACTATTTGCGGGCGCTTTCGGCGTCCACACGATGAACTCTGTCGAACAAACGGCATTTGCTCCAGCCTTTCCAACATGCCAGATGCGCGGAATATGCGGATTGAGCTTTGACACCAATACAGACGCGTCTGGCACTGGTGTCTTGTTGCTTTTAATTGCCCCGCCCAGCTCGATAACGGGTGCTTGAGCCGAGTCGAAAGCTGGCAGGCTGTAGTGCGTGAAAATGTCTTCAGGTGCATTTCCCGGATTCACAGAGCCTTTGCCCTGCTGCGCCACATCGCTGAATGCAAAAAAGCGCCACCCCTCCGGAATCTCTCCCAACTCCGAATCAACCAGCCGGTCGGGAAAGAGGTCGTAGAGGTGCGCGGGCATGCCGGGCAGGGATTGGCCGCGCTGCCAGCGGTTTTCCATCTTGGCGCGCACCGGCTCGAAGTCCACGAACCACGCCTTGAACAAGGCCCGCGCCATCGCCTCCAGCGCTTGATTGACCCGGCGGTTGTTGGCGATGAGGTTGTCCACCGACGACAAAACACGTCCGATTCCACTTCGCTCAACGCTGGAGAAATCCGGAATCTTGTAGTCCGCAATTGCCTGCCAAGACACCCTTTGCCGTCCGGACGTTCCTTCCATCCGTCCTTGCGCGAAGGCACGAAATTCGGGGTGTCTCGCAACGTAGTAGACGAAATCTTCATCGACGACAAGCTCTTTCGCGGCCATGACGATGAATTCGGTTGAGCCATGAGCAACATTGCCTTCGGGCAGGCCGCTCACCTTCGCGGTTTTTCCGTTCTCGAGACAAGGCGTAATCCGGGCGAACAATGTGTCGCCATTCTTGAATTTGCTGCCGCCACCATTGAAGACACGGTTGCCAATTCCTGAGACGTCTCGCTCCCCCTCGGGCAAGTCCGCCATCTCAATAAATGGCGCAATGGAACCCTTCTCAATGGGACGCTTCGGATTGAAATCGATCAGATCGGACAACTTCATTGCTCAAGCTCCGCGATGGGGAAGCCTAGGAGCTTCAGTTGATCTCGCATCGTCGCTTGCAGGTTCGCAGACTCCACGAGTTGCTCCCCCAGCTCGGTCGTGAGTCGAGTCATCCGTTCTTCGAAGGATTCATCGTCTTTGATGAGGTCTCCAGTCCCAACGTAGCGCCCCGGCGTTAGCACATGGCCATGCTTGCGGATGTCGTCCATCGAAGCGGACTTGCAGAAGCCCGCAACGTCTGCGTACTCGCCCGCGCCTTCCTCGCCGCGCCAAGCGTGGTAGGTGTCGGCGATCTTCTGGACTTCCTCATCGGTGAGTTCGCGCCGGGTGCGATCCACCAGCACGCCCAGCTTGCGGGCGTCGATGAACAGCACTTGCCCGCGCCGGTCACGCAGACCCTTGCCGGGGTTCTTGTTGCGGGCCAGGAACCACAGGCAAGCGGGGATTTGCGTGGAGTAAAAGAGCTGTCCGGGCAGCGCCACCATGCAATCCACCGCATCGGCCTCGAGCATTGCCTTGCGGATGTCGCCCTCGCCGCTTTGCTGGCTGCTCATCGAGCCATTGGCCAGCACCACGCCCGCCGTGCCGCCCGGCGCGAGGTGGTGGTAGATGTGCTGCAACCACGCGTAGTTGGCGTTGCCCACGGGCGGCGCGCCGAACTTCCAGCGCACGTCTTCACGCAGGCGGTCGCCGCCCCAGTCAGAGATGTTGAACGGTGGGTTGGCGAGGATGTAGTCGGCCTTGAGGTCGCGCAGTTCGTCCTTGTGGAAGCTGCCTTCGTTGTTCCAGCGGATGTCGGAGTCGATGCCGCGCACAGCCAAGTTCATCTTGGCCAGCCGCCACGTGGTGTAGTTCGACTCCTGCCCGTAGATCGCAATGTCGCCAATGCGGCCGCCGTGCTCCTGCACGAACTTTTCCGACTGCACGAACATCCCGCCCGAGCCGCAGCAGGGGTCGTACACGCGGCCGGAGTACGGCTCCAGCATTTCGACCAGCACCCGCACCACCGAGCGCGGCGTGTAGAACTCGCCGCCACGCTTGCCTTCGGCCCCGGCGAACTGGCCCAGAAAATACTCGTACACGCGCCCGAGGATGTCCTTGGAGCGGTCGCCTTCCTCGTTGAGCGCAATGCCGGAGATCAGGTCGATCAGTTCGCCCAGCATCACTTTGTTGAGGGCGGGTCGGGCGTAGTCCTTGGGCAGCACGCCCTTGAGCGACTCGTTGTCCTTCTCGATGGCGCGCATCGCGTCGTCGATCAAGGTGCCGATGGTGGGCAGCTTGGCGTTGGCCTGCAAATGCGACCAGCGGGCCTCCTTCGGCACCCAGAACACGTTGTCCGCGAGGTACTCGTCTTTGTCCTCGGCGGCCTGCGCGTCATCGGCCAACAGCGCCTTGTGCTTGGCCTCGAAGGCGTCGGAGATGTACTTCAGGAAGATCAGCCCGAGCGCGACATGCTTGTAGTCGCTGGGCTCCATGTTGCCGCGCAGCTTGTCGGCGGCCTTGAAAAGATCAGCCTCGAAACCGAGGTTGCCCCCGTTGCCGTTCTTGCTTGAATCGTTCTGTGCCATCGTGTTCTTGTCCTTTGCGCGATGCTGCTTTTCGAAGGATTTGGGCTGGCGGGGCTTGATAGCCCGGCGCGGGCTTGGCGTTTTCGACAAGACATGGCGCCAGCGGATCGCGCAAGCCTAGCAGCCTGTCGCACTTGATCGCCGATCCAGCCTGTCGCCGTCATTCCAGTGCCATCCAGCCCCGCACACCCTGCGGGCACGCCCTCATTGCGGCATAATTAGCGGCTGCCGGCGCGCCGTTCGCGGCTGCCGTGTCCGCCCATCTTCCGGAGCCCTCCATGAGCGATTCCTTCGCCACCCGCGCGCAGCTCGACGTCAACGGCCAGACCTTCCACTACCACAGCCTGCGCAAGCTCGGCGAGCGCTTCGACATCGCCCGGCTGCCATATTCGATGAAGGTGCTGCTGGAGAACCTGCTGCGCCACGAGGACGGCGTGAGCGTGACGCGCGAGTCGATCGAAGCGGTGGCCAACTGGAACCCGGGCGCCGAGCCGGACACCGAAATCGCCTTCATGCCGGCGCGGGTGATCTTGCAGGATTTCACCGGCGTGCCCTGCGTGGTCGATCTGGCGGCGATGCGCGATGCGATGATCGCGCTCGGCGGCGACCCGAAGAAGATCAACCCGCTGTCGCCGGCCGAACTGGTGATCGACCACTCGGTGCAGGTCGACGCCTTCGGCAACGAGGCGGCGCTCGATCTCAACGGCAAGATCGAGTTCCAGCGCAATCACGAGCGCTACAGCTTCCTGCGCTGGGGCCAGAAGGCGTTCTCCAACTTCAAGGTGGTGCCGCCGAACACCGGCATCGTCCATCAGGTCAACCTCGAATATCTCGCCCGGGTGGTGATGACGCGCCCCATCGACGGCGCCAACTGGGCGTTCCCGGACACGCTGTTCGGCACCGACTCGCACACCACGATGGTCAACGGCCTGGGTGTGCTCGGCTGGGGCGTGGGCGGCATCGAGGCCGAGGCGGCGATGCTCGGCCAGCCCTCGTCGATGCTGATCCCGCAGGTGGTCGGCTTCAAGCTGAGCGGCAAGCTGCCCGAGGGCGCCACCGCCACCGATCTGGTGCTCACCATCACCCAGATGCTGCGCAAGCTCGGCGTGGTCGGCAAGTTCGTCGAGTTCTTCGGCGACGGCCTGGAACACCTGCCGCTGGCCGACCGTGCCACCATCGGCAACATGGCACCCGAATACGGTGCCACTTGCGGCATCTTCCCGATCGACCACGAGACCCTGAGCTACCTGCGCCTGTCCGGACGCGACGAGGCGCAGATCGCCCTGGTCGAGGCCTATGCCCGCGCACAAGGCCTGTGGCACGAGCCGGGTGCGACCGATGCCAGGTACAGCGCGACGCTCAAGCTCGACCTGGCCGACGTCAAGCCGTCCCTGGCCGGCCCCAAGCGGCCACAGGATCGCGTCCTGCTCGGCGACATGCAGAGCAACTTCCGCAGCAACGTCAAGACGCTCACCGCCAACCGCAAGCCGATCAATGCCGAAGCCAAGCGCATGGATGCCGAAGGCGGCAGCCAGGTTCAGTCCGATCACCTGGCCGGCGATGCCCACGCCAACATCTGCATCGACGGCGAGCATTGCCAGCTGCGCGACGGCTCGGTGGTGATCGCCGCAATCACCTCCTGCACCAACACCTCCAATCCGGCGGTGCTGGTCGCCGCCGGCCTGCTGGCGCGCAATGCCGCCGCCAAGGGGCTCAAGACCAAGCGCTGGGTGAAGACCTCGCTGGCGCCCGGTTCGCGCGTGGTCACCGATTACCTGCGCAAGGCCGGCCTGCTGCACGATCTGGAAAAACTCGGATTCTTCCTCGTCGGCTACGGCTGCACCACCTGCATCGGCAATTCCGGGCCGCTGCCCGATGAGGTGTCCAAGGGCATCGCCCAGGGCGATCTGGCGGTGGCCGCGGTGCTGTCGGGCAATCGCAACTTCGAAGGCCGCGTGCACGCCGAGGTGAAGATGAATTACCTCGCCTCGCCGCCGCTGGTGGTCGCCTTCGCGCTGGCCGGCACCATCGACATCGACCTGACCAAGGATGCGCTGGGCACCGGCAGCGACGGCAAGCCGGTCTACCTGAAGGACATCTGGCCGACCAGCAAGGAAATCGCCGCCATCATCGGCGCCTCGCTCGGCCCGGACATGTTCAAGGGCAACTACGGCAACGTCTTCGCCGGCGATGCCCGCTGGAACGCGATCGCCTCCCCGGACGGCGACCAGTACGCGTGGAGCGCCGATTCGACCTACATCAAGAACCCGCCCTATTTCGAGGGCATGACGATGGACGTGAGCGAGATCGCCGACATCCACGGCGCGCGCGTGCTCGGCCTGTTCGGCGACTCGATCACCACCGACCACATCTCGCCGGCCGGCAACATCAAGAAGGATTCGCCGGCGGGCCGCTACCTGCAAAGCCGCGGCGTGCAGCCGGCGGACTTCAACAGCTATGGCTCCCGTCGCGGCAACGACGACGTGATGGTGCGCGGCACCTTCGCCAACATCCGCATCAAGAATCTGATGCTCGGCGGCGAGGAAGGCGGCAACACCCTGTACTTCGGCATCGATGGCGAAGAAAAACTGTCGATCTACGACGCCGCCATGCGCTACAAGGCCGACGGCACGCCACTGGTGGTGATCGCCGGCAAGGAATACGGCACCGGCTCGTCGCGCGACTGGGCGGCCAAGGGCACCATCCTGCTCGGCGTGAAGGCGGTGATCGCCGAGAGCTTCGAGCGCATCCACCGCTCCAACCTGGTCGGCATGGGCGTGCTGCCGCTGCGCTTCATGGACGGCCAGAACGCGCAGGTGCTCGGCCTGGACGGCTCGGAGACCTTCGCCATCGTCGGCCTCGACGACGGCGCCGCGCGCGAGGCCGAGGTGATCGCCACCAACAGCGAAGGCGTGCAGACCCGCTTCCACGTCGAAGTGCTGCTGCTGACGCCGAAGGAAGTCGAATACTTCCGCCACGGCGGCATCCTGCAATACGTGCTGCGGCAGTTGGCGGCGA